>NZ_JAWRYI010000003.1:0-548668 GCF_046534705.1 Pseudomonas sp. SIMBA_068 | reverse complement strand
GTGGCACGCTGGAAGATCTCGCCTTCGGCCAGGCCCGATTGTTTCAAGCCCTTCATCAGGTCTTCGGTGCTGATCGCCTTGTTGCCTTCGATCTCGATGCTCGACACCGACGGGCGCTCGACCACGTTGATGATCAGCACATTGCCATCGCGGTTCAGCTGGATGTCCTGGAAGAACCCGGTCTTGAACAGGGAACGGGTCGAGTCCACCAGGCGGCGGTCATCGGCCTGATCGCCGACGTTCAGCGGCAAGGCACCGAAGACACTGCCAGCGGAAACCCGCTGCAGGCCGTTGACGCGAATATCGGAGATGGTGAAGGACTCGGCGTGAACTTCAGCGATCATCAGTGCGGACATGACCGCAGTTAGCAGCAGACGTTTCATGAAGTCCTTTTATTCCAACTGGCAATAAACAACCTGCCGCGACAACGCGGCAGGTTCGCAATTGAGCGAAGCTTTATAGTCGACCCAGATCGTTGATCAGGGCGAGCAACATCACCCCTATGACCAAACTGATACCGATCTGGACCCCCCAACCTTGCACCCGATCTGACAGCGGACGACCGCGCGCCAACTCGACCAGGTAAAACAGCAAATGCCCCCCATCCAGTACCGGGATGGGCAGCAAGTTAAGAACCCCCAGGCTTATGCTCAGGTAGGCCAGGAAATTCAGGAAATCCCCCACGCCGGACTGGGCTGAAGCGCCCGCCACTTTAGCAATGGTTATCGGTCCACTCAAGTTTTTTACCGAGAGCTCCCCGAACAGCATTTTCTTCAGCGATTCAAGGGTCAGCACGCTCATGTTCCAGGTGCGGGACAACCCCTCACCCACCGCCTCGAGCGGGCCGTAGCTGATTTCGCGGAGCATGCTGGCAGGCCATTCGCCACCTTTTACCCCGGCGCCAAGATAGCCACCGGCAGCCTTGCCCTCACCCTTGCGTGCCAGGGTCACCGGCACCTCCAGGGCAGCGCCGTCGCGCTCCACACGCACGACCACATTGGCATCCGGGCGAGCACGCACGCTGTCGACGACCTGCTGCCATTCCGTCACCGGCACGCCATCGACACTCAGCAGCTTGTCGCCTGTCTTGAGACCCGCAGCGGCAGCCGGCCCCTTCGGATCAATCTCGGCCAGCACCGGCACCATCGCCGGGCGCCAAGGGTGCAGCCCCAAGGACTGGATAGGGTCCGGCTCGTCAGCACCCTTGAGCCAGCTGTCCAGCTTGACCTGCAGCTGGCGCTCAGCCGTGGCGCCTTCGTCGCGCACGCCAACCTGCAACGTGCCGCTTTCGCCCAGGCGACGAACCAGCTGCAGGTTGACCGCCGACCAACCGTTGGTCGGCTTGCCGTCGATTGAAACGATTTCCTGACCTGCAGTCAGCCCGGCCGATGCTGCCAGGCTGCCAGCATCGACCGTACCGATCACGGGACGGACCTGCTGGGTACCCAGCATCGCCAGCACCCAGAAGAACAGGATGGCCAGCAGGAAGTTGGCAATCGGGCCCGCCGCGACAATCGCGATACGCTGGCCCACGGACTTGCGGTTGAACGACTGATCAGCCAGCGCAGGCGGTACATCGCCCTCGCGCTCGTCGAGCATCTTCACGTAGCCGCCCAGCGGAATTGCTGCTACCACAAATTCGGTGCCATGGCGGTCATGCCAGCGCAGCAGCGGCGTGCCGAAGCCCACCGAGAAGCGCAGCACCTTGACGCCGCAGCGGCGTGCCACCCAGAAGTGGCCGAATTCATGGAAAGTGACCAGCACACCCAAAGCCACGAGGGTGCCGATAATCATGTAGAGCGCTGTCATGTCCATCTCCGAATGATGTTCAGCGGGCCGGCATCATGCCAACCCCCTCACGAACCTGGGGGGGGCTTGCATCAGCGACCGTGACGCCTCAGCCACTCACGGGAAAGCTCCCGGGCACGCTGGTCGGCGGCGAACACCGCGTCCAGCGACGGCAGCGGCACGACGGGCTCCTGATCGAGCACCTGTTCGATCATACCCGCGATCTCCGGGAAGCGGATACGCCGCTCAAGAAATGCCTCGACCGCCACTTCGTTGGCCGCATTGAGTACGGCGGGTGCGCTGTTGCCGGCCTCGGCAGCCTGCCGCGCCAGGCGCAGGCAAGGGAAGCGCTGTTCGTCGGGCGCCTGGAAATCCAGACGGGCGATGGCAAACAGGTCCAGCGGAGCCACCCCGGAATCGATGCGCTCAGGCCAGGCCAGGGCATTGGCGATGGGCGTACGCATGTCCGGGTTACCCAGCTGCGCCAATACCGAGCCGTCCACGTAATCGACCAGGGAGTGGATGACACTCTGTGGGTGCACCACCACCTCGACCTTGGCCGGCGCGGCATCGAACAACCAGCAAGCCTCGATCAGTTCGAGCCCCTTGTTCATCATGCTGGCCGAATCCACGGAAATCTTGCGCCCCATCGACCAGTTGGGGTGCGCACAGGCCTGCTCCGGCGTCACATCGAGCAACGCCTCGACCGGCGTTTCGCGGAACGGGCCACCGGAAGCCGTCAGCAGAATCCGACGCACGCCAACCGCGCTCAGGCCGCGTGCGTAGTCGCCGGGCATGCACTGGAAGATCGCATTGTGCTCGCTATCGATCGGCAACAATACGGCGCCGCTGCGCCGCACTGCCTCGATGAACAGCGCACCGGACATCACCAGGGCTTCCTTGTTGGCCAGCAACACCTTTTTGCCCGCCTCCACGGCAGCCAAGGTCGGGCGCAGGCCGGCGGCACCGACAATCGCTGCCATCACTGCATCCACTTCCGCTGCCGAAGCCACCTGGCAAAGCCCGGCCTCGCCTTCCAGCACCTCGGTGGCGCAGCCGGCCGCTGCCAGGGTTTCGCGCAGCCGCACGGCCGCCTCGGCACTCGGCACCACAGCGAACGCCGGGCGATGGCGCACGCACAGGGCCAGCAACTCGTCGATGCGCGAATACCCGCTGAGGGCGAACACCTGGTAGCGATCGGGATGGCGCGCGATCACATCCAGCGTGCTCAGGCCGATGGAGCCGGTGGCCCCGAGAACGGTAATACGCTGCGGGCGGCTCACATCACACCCCATTCGGCAGCCCACAACAACACGGCGAAAATCGGGATCGCTGCTGTAAGGCTGTCAATGCGGTCGAGTACACCACCATGGCCGGGCAGTAGATTGCTGCTGTCCTTGATACCGGAACGGCGCTTGAACATGCTCTCTGTCAGGTCACCGACCACCGAGGACATGACCAGCAGCGCGGCGCCCAGCAGGCCCAGCAGGATCTGACCGAAACCCCAGTCGCGACTGATGCCGACCGCCAAGGTAATGGCCAGGCTCACCGCCAGGCCGCCATACACGCCTTCCCAGCTCTTGCCCGGGCTGACCTGCGGGGCCAGCTTGCGCTTGCCGAAGGCCCTGCCAGAGAAGTAAGCGCCAATATCGGCGGCCCACACCAGCACCATGACCGACAGGATCAGCCAGTTGCCCAGCGGCCAGTGCTTGAGCAGCACCAGCCCCTGCCAGGCCGGCAGCAATACCAGCAGGCCGATCAGCAACCGGCAGGCCGCACTGGCCCACAGCTCGCTGCTGCGCGGGTAGGTAAGCACCAGCCAGGTGGCCAGCCCCCACCAGATCACCGCGGCACCCAGCACCCAGGGCGCCAGCTCCGGAAGGATGTACAGCAACATCAGCGCTCCGGCGACCACCGCGGCATAGGCGATGCGCATTGGCTGGGTCATCAACCCGGCCAGGCGCGCCCACTCCCAGGCGCCAAGGGTCACCACGAAGCCGATGAACAGGGCGAAATCCCCGCCGTTGAGCAGGAAGAAGCCACCCAGCGCGATCGGCAGCAGGATCAGCGCAGTAATGATGCGTTGTTTAAGCATTAAGCACGAGCTCCAGCCTCGACCTGCTCGCTGGTCTTACCGAAGCGGCGCTGGCGCGAAGCGAAATCGGCCAGGGCATTGCGCATGGCCTCGTGTTTGAAGTCCGGCCAGTACAGGTCGGAGAAGTACAGCTCGGCGTAGGCCAGCTGCCACAACAGGAAATTGCTGATGCGGTGCTCGCCACCGGTGCGAATGCACAGGTCCGGCAACGGTAGCTCGCCGGTTGCCAGGCAGGTCTGCAGCAGGCCCGGGGTGATGTCTTCCGGGCGCAGGTGCCCGGCCTGCACTTCCCGCGCCAGCCGCTGCGCGGCCTGGGCGATGTCCCACTGGCCGCCGTAGTTGGCCGCGATCTGCAGGATGAAGCGGTTGTTGCCGGCGGTCAGCGCCTCGGCTTCGCGCATGGCAGCCTGCAACTCGGGATGGAAGCGCGAACGGTCACCGATGATGCGCAAGCTGATGTTGTTCTCGTTGAGGCGCTTGGCTTCACGGCGCAGGGCCGAGAAGAACAGCTCCATCAGCGCACCGACCTCTTCGGCGGGGCGCTGCCAGTTTTCGCTGGAGAACGCAAACAGGGTCAATACCTCGACCCCGGACTTGGCACACACCTCGATGACCGCGCGAACGGCGTCGACACCCGCCTTGTGCCCGGCAACGCCGGGCAGCAGGCGTTTTTTCGCCCAGCGGTTGTTGCCATCCATGATGATCGCGACATGACGCGGCACCGAGGACGGCGCCACTGGCTTGGTCTTTTCCATTAAGAAACCCCGGCCTTAGACGGCCATCAGGTCCTTTTCCTTGGCCTTGAAGGCAGCATCGACTTCGGCAACGAACTTGTCGGTAAGCTTCTGGATCTCGTCAGCGGCGCGACGTTCTTCGTCCTCGCTGATTTCCTTGTCCTTGGTCAGCTTCTTCAGGTCGGCCAAGGCGTCGCGGCGCACGTTGCGCACGGCTACCTTGGCATCCTCGCACACGCCGCTGGCCTGCTTGGTGTAGCCCTTGCGGGTTTCCTCGGTCAGGGCTGGCATCGGCACGCGAATGGTGGTGCCGGCGCTGGACGGGTTCAGGCCCAGGTCGGAGGTGAGAATGGCCTTCTCAATGGCAGCGCTGAGGTTTTTGTCGTGAGCGACAATCTTCAGGGTGCGGGCATCTTCGACGCTGATCGCAGCGACCTGGTTCAGCGGCATTTCGCTACCCCAGGCAGTGACTTTGACGCTGTCCAGGATGCTTGGGTGGGCACGACCGGTACGGATCGCCGCCAGGTGACGACCCAGCGCCTCGATGGACTTGCCCATGCGGTCCTGGGCGTCTTTCTTGATAGCGTTGATCATTTTTGAACTTCCTCGATCAGGGTTCCTTCCGCGCCGCCGTGCACGATGTTCAGCAGGGCGCCGGGCTTGTTCATATTGAAGACGCGCAGCGGCATCTTGTGGTCGCGGCAGAGACAGATTGCCGTCAGATCCATCACACCCAGCTTGCGATCCAGCACTTCATCGTAGGTCAGATGATCGAACTTCTCGGCATGCGGGTCCTTGAATGGATCAGCAGTGTATACACCATCGACCTTGGTTGCCTTCAATACCACGTCGGCATCGATTTCGATGGCGCGCAGGCAGGCAGCAGAGTCGGTGGTGAAGAACGGGTTGCCGGTACCGGCAGCGAAAATTACGACTTCTTTGGCGTTCAGGTGGCGCATGGCTTTGCGGCGATCATAGTGATCGGTCACGCCAACCATGGAAATAGCCGACATGACAATGGCGGTAATGTTCGCCCGCTCCAGCGCGTCGCGCATGGCCAGGGCGTTCATTACGGTCGCCAGCATGCCCATGTGGTCACCGGTGACGCGGTCCATGCCGGCTGCACTGAGCGCCGCACCACGGAACAGGTTGCCACCACCGATCACCAGACCTACCTGAACACCGATGCCGACCAGTTGGCCGACTTCCAGCGCCATGCGATCCAGGACTTTTGGGTCGATCCCGAACTCTTCCGAGCCCATCAGGGCCTCGCCGCTAAGTTTGAGTAGAATGCGTTTATAGCGAGCCTGATGACCACTGCCCTGCTGAGCCATTGCGAATCTCTCCTGCGGCGTTTGTAAAAAATTCTGGCGGGCTGCTTGAGCCTGCATGTAACTCTAACGTGACGCAGCGACTGCGTCAGCGAGCAACGGTCTCGTAAACCGCTCCCGCTTTGACAAAGAGGCTGCGCGCGTGAGCGGGCAGCCTCTTTGGGGCGACAGACGGGGCTGTCTTACTGCTTGGCAGCAGCTACCTGAGCGGCAACTTCAGCAGCGAAGTCGTCGACTGGCTTCTCGATGCCTTCACCTACTTTGAAGTAGGTGAACGAAACGATTTCAGCGCCGGCTTTCTTGGCCAGCTCGCCAACCTTGACTTCTGGGTTCATGACGAAAGCCTGCTCTTTCAGCGAAGCTTCGGCCTTGAACTTGGTGATACGGCCGTTGATCATGTTCTCAACGATGTTTTCCGGCTTGCCGGCGATCTTGTCGGCGTTCAGCTGCAGGAAGACATTCTTCTCGCGCTCGATGGCCTCGGCGGAGATTTCCGACGAATCCAGGAACTCAGGGTTCGACGCTGCAACGTGCATGGCGATGTTCTTCGCCAGCTCGACGTCACCGCCTTTCAGAACGACGACAGCGCCGATCTTGTTGCCGTGCAGGTAGGCACCGACAACGTCACCCTCAACGCGCACCAGGCGACGGATGTTGACGTTTTCGCCACACTTGGCAACCAGGGCTTCACGAGCAGCTTCACGCGAGGCGATCAGCGGAGCAGCGTCGGTCAGCTTCTGGGCGAAGGCTTCTTCAAGGCTTTCGGCAACGAAGTTCTTGAAGTCGTCTTGCAGGGCCAGGAAGTCGGTCTGCGAGTTCACTTCCAGCAGAACGGCGGATTTACCGTCGGTCTTGACCGCGATAGCGCCTTCAGCAGCGACGTTGCCAGCCTTTTTGGCGGCCTTGATGGCGCCCGAGGCACGCATGTCGTCAATGGCTTTTTCGATGTCGCCGCCAGCCTTTTCCAGGGCTTTCTTGCAATCCATCATGCCTTCGCCAGTACGCTCGCGCAGTTCTTTTACCAGCGCTGCAGTAATTGCTGCCATTTCAAAATCCTCTTGGAAAGTTTTTCAACCATTCCACCCGCTCGACACGGGCGTTAAATTCTGCGAATCCGCTGTTATTGTCTCAGCCACCCCATAATGCGGGGCCCTTGCTGACAGCAGGATTTCAAGGTGGCAAAAAGGGGGCTAAGCCCCCTTTTTGCGTGCCAAGTAGACGCTAGCGCCTATTACTCAGCAGCAGGTGCAGCCGCTTCTTCAACATAGACTTCGGTGCCGCCAGCAACGTTGTTGCGGCCGCGGATGATGGCGTCGGCCATCGAAGTCATGTACAGCTCGATGGCGCGGATGGCGTCGTCGTTGCCTGGGATGATGTAGTCAACACCTTCCGGGCTGCTGTTGGTATCGACAACGCCGATAACCGGGATGCCCAGCTTGTTAGCTTCGGTGATAGCAATGCGCTCGTGATCAACGTCGATCACGAACAGGGCATCAGGCAGACCGCCCATGTCCTTGATACCACCCAGGCTGCGGTCCAGCTTTTCCAGATCGCGCGAACGCATCAGGGCTTCTTTCTTGGTCAGCTTGGCAAAGGTGCCATCTTCGGCCTGGGTTTCCAGGTCGCGCAGACGCTTGATCGAAGCACGGATGGTTTTGTAGTTGGTCAGCATGCCGCCCAACCAGCGGTGGTCAACGTATGGCGAACCGGCACGAGCAGCTTGCTCGGCGACGATCTTGCCGGCGGAACGCTTGGTGCCGACGAACATGATCTTGTTCTTGCCCTGAGCCAGACGCTCTACGAAAGCCAGAGCTTCGTTGAACATTGGCAGGGTTTTTTCCAGGTTGATGATGTGGATCTTGTTACGCGCGCCGAAAATGTACTTGCCCATTTTCGGGTTCCAGTAACGGGTCTGGTGGCCGAAGTGCACACCGGCCTTCAGCATATCGCGCATGTTGACTTGGGACATGATAGTTCCTTGATAAGTCGGGTTGGGCCTCCACGCATCCCAATGACCAACCCGCAAATTCGAAAATCCGGGGCACCCAGGTCATCGTGTCGACACGTGTGTGGGTTTAAGCTCACGGGGTCGTCCCCGAAAGCGGCGCATGTTATACCACAGACCGCGAGCGAACGAAACCCGAATGAGGTTGCGTCTGTCAGCGGTTTTTGCAGCGCCCCGCCAAACAGGCCAGAATGCCTCCTGTAGACAGCAGCATGGCCGCCTTTATCCCGACAGAATGCCGCCCTGCTCTGCTAGAATCCGGCCTTTCCCGTTTGTTCGCGCCGCGTGCGGCGCCGTAGAGAGCCTGTAATGACCGTCAACATCAAGACCGCAGAAGACATCGAGAAGATGCGCATCGCCGGCCGCCTGGCCGCTGACGTGCTGGAAATGATCGAGGAGCACGTCAAGCCCGGTGTTACCACCGAAGCGCTCGACCGCCTGTGCCACGACTATATCGTCAACGTCCAGCAGGCCATCCCGGCGCCCCTCAACTACAAGGGCTACCCGAAGTCGATCTGCACCTCGATCAACCATGTGGTCTGCCACGGCATCCCCAACGACAAGCCGCTCAAGGACGGTGACACGCTGAACATCGACGTCACCGTGATAAAGGACGGCTACCACGGCGATACCAGCCGCATGTTCCACGTCGGTACTGTGCCGGTTTGGGCCGAGCGCCTGTCCAAGGTTACCCAGGAGTGCATGTACAAGGCCATCGAGCTGGTCAAGCCGGGCTGCCGCCTGGGCGATATCGGCGAAGTGATCCAGAAGCACGCTGAAAAGAACGGCTTCTCGGTGGTGCGCGAGTTCTGCGGCCACGGCATCGGCAAGGTGTTCCACGAAGAGCCGCAGATCCTGCACTATGGCCGCGCCGGCACCGGTATGGAACTGAAAGAAGGCATGACCTTCACCATCGAACCGATGATCAACCAGGGCAAGGCCGACACCAAGGTGCTGGGCGACGGCTGGACCGCCATCACCAAGGACCGCAAGCTTTCGGCTCAGTGGGAACACACCCTGGTGGTGACTGCGACCGGCTACGAGATCTTCACCCTGCGCAAGGACGACACCATCCCGCGCACCTCGGCCTGACCGCACCGAGACAGGCCACCCGACGACAGGAACGTGACGCGATGCCCCAGGTGGACCCCGAGCTGTTCGATCGCGGCCAGTTCCAGGCGGAACTGGCCCTCAAGGCGAGCCCCATCGCCGCCTTCAAGAAAGCCATCCGCCAGGCCGGCGAGGTGCTCGACAAGCGTTTCCGCAGTGGCGGCGAAATCCGCCCGCTGATCGAAGCCCGCGCGTGGCTCGTGGACAATATCCTGCAACAGGCCTGGAACCAGTTCGACTGGGGGGACCACAGCGGTATCGCCCTGGTCGCAGTGGGTGGCTACGGGCGTGGTGAGCTGCACCCGCATTCAGACATCGACCTGCTCATTTTGCTGGGCGCCGCCGAGCACGAGCAGTACCGCAACGCCATTGAGCGTTTTCTCACCCTGCTGTGGGACATCGGCCTGGAAGTGGGCCAAAGCGTGCGCACCGTCGACGAGTGCGCCGAACAGGCCCGCGCCGACCTGACGGTGATTACCAACCTGATGGAAAGCCGCACCATTGCAGGGCCCGAAACCCTGCGCCAGCGCATGCTGGAGGTGACCAGCACCGCGCACATGTGGCCGAGCAAAGACTTCTTCCTGGCCAAACGCGCCGAACTCAAGGCCCGTCACCACAAGTACAACGACACCGAGTACAACCTCGAACCCAACGTCAAGGGCTCGCCCGGTGGCCTGCGTGACATCCAGACAGTGCTGTGGGTGGCCCGCCGTCAGTACGGCACCCTGAACCTGCACGCATTGGCCGGCGAAGGTTTCTTGCTGGAAAGTGAGAACGAACTGCTGGCTTCGTCCCAGGATTTTCTGTGGAAGGTGCGCTACGCCCTGCACATGCTGGCCGGTCGCGCCGAGGACCGCCTGCTGTTCGACCACCAGCGCAGCCTCGCCGCACTGCTGGGCTACAGCGACGAGAACCCCAAGCGGGCAATCGAGCAGTTCATGCAGCAGTACTACCGGGTGGTGATGAGCATCAGCCAGTTGTGCGACCTGATCATTCAGCACTTCGAAGAGGTCATCCTCGCCGACGAAGACAGCGGCACCACCCAGCCGCTGAATGCACGCTTTCGCCTGCATGACGGCTATATCGAGGCTACCAACCCGAATGTGTTCAAACGCACACCGTTCGCCATGCTGGAAATCTTCGTGCTGATGGCCCAGCACCCCGAAATCAAGGGCGTGCGTGCCGATACGGTGCGCCTGCTGCGTGAGCACCGCCACCTGATCGACGACACCTTCCGCACCGATATCCGCAACACCAGTCTGTTCATCGAGCTGTTCAAGTGCGAAATCGGCATCCACCGCAACCTGCGGCGGATGAACCGCTACGGCATCCTTGGCCGCTACCTGCCGGAGTTCGGCCTGATCGTCGGGCAGATGCAGCACGACCTGTTCCACATCTATACGGTCGATGCGCACACGCTCAACCTCATCAAGCACCTGCGCAAGCTGCAGTACACGCCGGTGTCCGAGAAATTCCCGCTGGCAAGCAAGCTGATGGGGCGCCTGCCCAAGCCCGAACTGATCTACCTGGCCGGCCTCTACCACGACATAGGCAAAGGTCGCCAGGGCGACCATTCCGAGCTGGGCGCGGTGGATGCGCAGAAGTTCTGCGAGCGCCACCAGTTGCCGGCCTGGGACAGCCGGCTGATCGTCTGGCTGGTGCTAAACCACCTGGTGATGTCGACCACCGCCCAGCGCAAGGACTTGTCCGACCCGCAGGTGATCAACGACTTTGCCCTGCACGTGGGCGACGAGACGCGCCTTGACTACCTGTACGTGCTGACCGTGGCCGATATCAACGCCACCAACCCCAGCCTGTGGAACTCGTGGCGGGCCAGCCTGCTGCGCCAGCTCTACAGCGAAACCAAGCGCGCCCTGCGCCGCGGCCTGGAAAACCCGCTGGACCGCGAAGAACAGATTCGCCAGACCCAGTCTGCAGCCTTGGACATCCTTGTACGCGAGGGCACCGACCCGGACGATGTCGAGCAACTGTGGTCGCAGCTGGGCGATGACTACTTTCTCAAGCACAACGCCGGCGATGTGGCCTGGCACACGGACGCGATCCTGCAGCAACCGGCCGATGGCGGGCCGCTGGTGCTGATCAAGGAAACCACCCAGCGCGAGTTCGAAGGCGGCACGCAGATCTTCATCTACGCCCCTGACCAGCACGATTTCTTCGCCGTGACGGTGGCGGCCATGTCGCAGCTGAACCTGAACATCCACGATGCACGCATCATCACGTCGAGCAGCCAGTTCACCCTCGACACCTACATCGTGCTGGACAACGACGGCGGGTCTATCGGCGACAACCCGCAGCGGGTCAAGCAGATTCGCGACGGCCTGACCGAAGCGCTGCGCAACCCCGAGGACTACCCGACCATCATCCAGCGCCGGGTACCGCGCCAGCTCAAACACTTCAACTTCCCGCCGCAGGTGACCATCCTCAACGATGCCCAGCGGCCGGTGACCATCCTCGAAATCACCGCACCAGACCGCCCAGGCCTGCTTGCCCGGCTGGGGCGGATCTTCCTGGAGTTCGACCTGTCGCTGCAGAACGCCAAGATCGCCACCCTCGGCGAACGGGTGGAAGACGTGTTCTTCATCACTGATGCCGACAACCAGCCGCTGTCCGACCCGCAGCTGTGCAGCCGCCTGCAGGAGGCCATCGTCCAGCAGTTGCAGGCCGGCCAGGCCAGCGATGCCAGCCCTACCCGCGTGACCTTTTAACGACTAGACGATTGACGAGACCTTGCGCCGATGAACCATGCCTTGACCCAGCTTCAGCCCTACCCGTTCGAGAAACTCCGTGCCCTGCTGGGCAGCGTGAAGCCTGCGGCAGACAAACGCGCCATCGCCCTGTCAATCGGTGAGCCAAAGCACGAATCTCCGGCGTTCGTCGCCCAGGCCATGGCCGACAACCTCGACAAACTGGCGGTATACCCCAGTACCATCGGCCTGCCGGGCCTGCGCCAGGCGATCGGCCAGTGGTGCGAGCGTCGCTTTGGCGTGCCAGCCGGCTGGCTGGATGCCGACCGTCACATCCTGCCGGTCAATGGCACCCGTGAAGCGCTGTTCGCCTTCACCCAGGCGGTGGTCAACCGTGCCGATGACGGCCTGGTGATCAGCCCGAACCCGTTCTACCAGATCTACGAAGGCGCAGCGCTGCTGGCCGGGGCTACCCCGCACTACCTGCCGTGCCTGGAAAACAACGGTTTCAACCCTGACTTCGACGCCGTACCGGCCGAGGTGTGGAAGCGCTGCCAGATCCTGTTCCTGTGCTCGCCGGGCAACCCCACCGGCGCGCTGGTGCCGATGGACACCCTGAAGAAGCTGATCGCCCTGGCCGACGAACACGACTTCGTGATCGCCGCCGACGAGTGCTACAGCGAGCTTTACTTCGATGAAGACGCGCCACCACCGGGCCTGCTGACCGCCTGCGCCGAGCTCGGCCGCAGTGATTTCAAGCGCTGCGTGGTGTTCCACAGCCTGTCCAAGCGCTCCAACCTGCCGGGCCTGCGCTCGGGCTTCGTGGCTGGCGATGCCGAGATCATCAAACCGTTCCTGCTGTACCGCACCTACCACGGCTGCGCCATGCCGGTACAAACCCAGCTGGCCAGCATCGCCGCCTGGCAGGACGAGGCGCATGTACGCGCGAACCGCGACCAGTACCGCGCCAAGTACGATGCCGTGCTGGACATCCTGCAGCCGGTGCTGGACGTGCAGCGCCCGGACGGCAGCTTCTACCTGTGGGCCAAGGTGCCGGGCTGTGATGCCGAGTTCACCCGCGACCTGTTCGAAGCCCAGCATGTGACGGTGGTACCGGGCTCGTACCTGTCGCGTGAAGTGGATGGTGTAAACCCCGGTGCCGGGCGCGTGCGCATGGCGCTGGTGGCACCGCTGGCCGAATGCATCGAGGCGGCAGAACGGATTCGCGCCTTCCTGCAAAACCGCTGACAGCCAATTCGCGGGCATGCCCGCTCCCACAGGTAATGCGCTGATTCCAAGCCCAGCGCAGCACCTGTGGGAGCGGGCGTGCCCGCGAAGGGTCTACCTGACCTGCCCCAGGTTGGCCTCGCTCATATCCAGCTCCCCGAGGACCTGCCGCACCACCTCATCGCCCACCAGGTGCTGGCGATGCAGGTTATACAGCTCCAGCCGCTGCGCCCTCAGCGCACGCAAGCGCAAGCGCCGCTCCAGCAAGTCCATCTGCTCGGCCAGGGCCTTGGCTTCGGCACTGTCGTTGTAGCTGTTCAGCTCATCCCGGTACTCAGCCATCAAGCGCGCCTTCAGCTCGGTCGCCAGGGTTGCCTGCGCAGCATCCTGCGGGGCATTGGCGTCGATCACTTCCTCTGCTTCCAGGGCATGGATCGCCGCCTCGGCCGTGCGCCGCCAGGCTTCCTGCACTTCCTGGTGCAAGCGCTCGTCCGGGCTCTTGGTCACCCCGCGCAGCAATATCGGCAGCGCGATGCAGGCGCTGATCAACGACAGCAGGATCACCCCGGCGGCAATGAAGATCAGCAAGTCACGCTCAGGGAAGGCCTTGCCCGCGCCCATCAGCAACGGCACCGACATCACACCCGCCAGGGTCACCGCACCGCGCACACCGCCCAGGGTCAGCAGCCAGCAGGAGCGCGCCGTAGGCATCAGCACCAGCGCCGGTTTGCCGCGCCAGCGGCGCACCACGCCGATCGAGCGCCAGATGCTCTGCACCCAGATGAACCGCAGCAGGATCAGCGCAGCAAAGATCGCCACCACGTCCAGGCATCGGTAGGCCAGGGTCGGCCAGACAGTGGCTTCGTGGCTGACCACCGCCTTGATGATGTCCGGCAACTGCAGGCCCAATAGCAGGAAGATCAGGCCATTGAAGGCGAACTCCAGCAGCGACCAGACGCTGCGATTGAGCAGGCGGGTGCTGGTCTGCCGTGGCAGCAAGTCAAGCCAGCTTTGCATCATGCCGGCGGCCACCGCCGACAGGATGCCCGACACGCCCAGACGCTCGGCCAGCACGTAGGCGGCGAATGGCAGCAACAACATGAACACCACGTGGGTGGCCGGGTCGTCCCAACCGCGGGCGATCATCCAGGCGCGCAGACGGCCCACCAGCCAGCTGAGGCCCACACCCACCGCGAGGCCGCCAAGCGCCACCAGGACGAAACTGAAGCTTGCATCAGTCAGCGAGAACACCCCGGTGATCGCCGCCGCCAGGGCGAACTTGAAGGTCACCAGGCCCGATGCGTCGTTCATGAGGGCCTCCCCCTGCAGCATGTGCATCAGCGGGGTGGGCAGGCGGTCCTGGGCGATGGCCGAAACCGCCACGGCATCGGTCGGCGAGAGTACCGCCGCCAGGGCGAAGGCTACCGGCAGGGGGATGCTCGGCAGCAGCCAGTGAATGAAGTAGCCGGCCCCGACCACGGTGAACAGCACTAGCCCAACGGCCAGCGCCACCACTGGCCCGCGAATGCGCCACAGCTCACGCTTGGGGATGCGCCAGCCATCGGCAAACAGGAGCGGCGGCAAGAACAGGAACAGGAACAACTCGGGGTCCAGGGCCACGTGCAGGCCCAGGGTCGGCAGGGCCAGCAAGGCACCGGCAGCGATCTGTACCAGCGGCAGGGGCAGCGGAATCATGCGGCCGACCAGCTTCGACAGGCTGACCAGCGTCAGCAGCATGAGGACGGTGTAGGCGGACTGCATCCGGGAAAGCTTCCTTTGTGAACCAGAAACGATAGCAAGGCGAAACATCGCCATTGGAACAATATGTTAGCGGCGACCGACGGTTCGGGACCGCTGCACGATAGTCGCAGGTGACGGGGGAATATGTAACATGATGATACTTCATGAGGTGTAGGCCTTGATTCTTGCAGCGCCCTTGAGATCGAGCGCCGCCCGCGTGGCGCTTCGCAGCACAAGGCTGCTCCTACAGTTGTTTCGGGCCAATTATTCCTGTGACGGAGGCGCGCGGCCCCTTGGCGTCCACCTCAATCGACGAACAAGGCGGGCGGGTGCTTTGGAAAAGGCGTCACTGGCCCGAAATAAATGTAGGAGCAGCCTTGTGCTGCGAAGCGCCGCGCGGGCGGCGCTCGATCTCCGACACGCTGCAAGGCTCAAGGCAAGCACACCCGTGGCGCTCACTGTTTCGTTCCCGCATAATCCCGCGACTGACATCGAAAAACGGAGAGATTGGGGCGACTTGTAACCCCAATGTACACAATGACCTACACGCTCTACGGCATCAAAGCCTGTGACACCATGAAAAAGGCGCGTACCTGGCTCGAAGACAAAGCCATCGCCTACGAATTCCATGACTACAAAACCCAAGGCATCGACCGCGACAGCCTGAACCGCTGGTGCGACGAACACGGCTGGGAAGTCATCCTCAACCGTGCCGGCACCACCTTCCGCAAGCTGGACGACGCCAGCAAGGCAGACCTCGACCAGGCCAAGGCCGTCGAGCTGATGCTGGCCCAGCCGTCGATGATCAAACGCCCGGTGCTGGACCTTGGCGCGCGCACCCTGGTCGGCTTCAAGCCGGACCTGTACGCCGCTGCCCTGGCCTGAGCCCCCACCCTATTTCGCACGAGGTAATCACATGTCCAATACCCTGTTCAGCCTGGCCTTCGGTGTCGGCTCCCAGAACCGCCAGGGCGCCTGGCTGGAAGTGTTCTACGCACAACCGCTGCTCAACCCGAGCGCCGAGCTGGTTGCCGCTGTAGTCCCTGTTCTCGGTTACGAAGGTGGCAACCAGGCCATCGCCTTCAGCAACGGCCAGGCCTTGAAACTGGCCGAAGCCCTGAAAGGCGTGGATGCTGCCCAGGCCGCCCTGCTGACCCGCCTGGCCGAAAGCCACAAGCCGCTGGTCGCCACCCTGCTGGCCGAAGACGCTGCCCTGACCTCCACCCCGGAGGCCTACCTCAAGCTGCACCTGCTGTCGCACCGCCTGGTCAAGCCACACGGCCTGAGCCTGGCTGGCATCTTCCCGCTGCTGCCGAACGTAGCCTGGACCAACCAGGGCGCGGTCGACCTGGCCGAACTGGCCGAGCTGCAACTGGAAGCGCGCCTGAAGGGCGAGCTGCTGGAAGTGTTCTCGGTGGACAAGTTCCCGAAGATGACCGACTACGTGGTCCCGGCCGGCGTGCGCATCGCCGATACCGCCCGTGTGCGCCTGGGCGCCTACATCGGCGAAGGCACCACCATCATGCACGAAGGCTTCGTCAACTTTAACGCTGGCACCGAAGGCCCAGGCATGATCGAAGGCCGCGTGTCCGCCGGCGTATTCGTTGGCAAAGGTTCCGACCTGGGCGGCGGTTGCTCGACCATGGGTACCCTGTCCGGTGGCGGCAACATCGTCATCAAGGTGGGCGAAGGCTGCCTGATCGGCGCCAACGCTGGTATCGGCATCCCGCTGGGCGACCGCAACACCGTTGAAGCCGGCCTGTACATCACCGCTGGCACCAAGGTGAACCTGCTGGACGAAAACAACGAGCTGGTCAAAGTGGTCAAGGCCCGCGACCTGGCCGGCCAGACCGACCTGCTGTTCCGCCGCAACTCGCTGAACGGCGCGGTAGAGTGCAAGACCCACAAGTCGGCCATCGAGCTGAACGAGGCCCTGCACGCTCACAACTGAGCATGCTCGGCGTTTGAAATGTTAAGATCGGGTCTGGCACCACGCCAGACCCGATTTTCATTCCAGGCCCCGTGAACATGTTCCAGCCCTCCCCCTGGCGTGCCGACTTCCCCGCCATCGCCGCCCTGCAACGGCAGCACCAGACCTATCTGGACAGCGCCGCTACCACCCAAAAGCCGCAAGCCCTGATCGATGCCTTGAGCCATTACTACGGTCATGGCGCGGCCAACGTACACCGTGCCCAGCACCTGCCCGGTGCACTGGCGACGCAGGCCTTCGAAACCAGCCGCGACAAGGTCGCCGCCTGGTTGAATGCTGCGGACTCACGGCAGATCGTGTTCACTCACGGTGCCACCTCGGCCTTGAATCTGCTGGCCTACGGCCTTGAGCACCGCTTCGAAGCCGGTGACGAAATTGCCATCAGCGCGCTGGAGCACCATGCCAACCTGCTGCCCTGGCAACAGCTGGCACGCCGGCGCAACCTGCGCCTGGTGATACTGCCGCTGGATGCCTTTGGCCGCATCGACCTGAACCAGGCACTGCAACTGATAGGCCCGCGCACCCGGGTGCTCGCCGTCAGCCAGCTGTCCAACGTACTGGGTACCTGGCAACCGCTGCCGGCCCTGCTTTCCCATGCCCGCGCACAAGGCGCGCTGACCGTGGTCGACGGTGCCCAGGGCGTGGTGCATGGCCGCCACGATGTGCAGCAACTGGGCTGCGACTTCTATGTGTTCTCCAGCCACAAGTTGTACGGCCCGGATGGGGTTGGCGTGCTGTACGGCCACACTCAGGCGCTGGAGCTGCTGCGCCATTGGCAGTTCGGTGGCGAGATGGTGCAACTGGCCGAGTACCAGAGCGCCAGCTTTCGCCCCGCACCGCTGGGGTTCGAGGCAGGTACGCCGCCAATCGCCGGGGTGATAGGCCTGGGGGCAACCCTGGATTATTTGGCCAGCCTCGACGCCCAGGCTGTCGAAGCCCACGAAACCAGCCTGCACCAGCACCTGCTGCGCGGCCTGGCTGACCGTGAGGGCGTGCGGGTATTGGGGGCACCGCAGACGGCGCTGGCCAGCTTCGTCATCGAGGGCGTGCACAACGCCGATATCGCCCACTTGCTCACCGAGCAAGGGATAGCCGTGCGTGCCGGACACCACTGCGCCATGCCGCTCTTGCAAGGGCTGGGGCTGGAGGGCGCAATCCGCGTATCGCTGGGCTTGTACAACGACAGCGACGACTTGCAGCGCTTCTTCGCTGCGCTTGATCAGGGTCTGGAGTTGCTGCGATGAGCATGTCGGAACAGGCGCGCCAGGCGCTGGAAGCGTTTGAGCAGGGCAAGGGCTGGGAACAGCGCGCCCGGCTGCTGATGCAGTGGGGCGACCGCCTGGAACCACTGGCCGAGACTGACAAGACCGAAGCCAACCGGGTGCATGGCTGCGAAAGCCTGGTCTGGCTGGTGGCCGAACTCGTCGATGGGCAGTGGCGGTTCAAGGCCAGTAGCGATGCACGCTTGTTGCGCGGGCTGCTGGCGTTGTTGCTGGTGCGGGTGCAGGGTTTGACCAGTGAAGAGCTGGCCAGGCTTGATCTGCGCGAGTGGTTCACCCAACTGGGGCTAGAGCGCCAGCTCTCGCCGTCGCGCAGCAATGGGCTGCATGCAGTGTTGCAGCGGATGACAAAATTGGCGTCTACCCGCTAAATCCAGGGCATACGCTGCTCCCTGTAGGAGTGGCCTTGTGCCGCGAAAGGGCCGCCCAGCGGCCCCAGCAATCTTCGTGGAGAGGCTGAAATGGGGCCGCTACGCGCCCCTTTCGCGGCACAAGGCCGCTCCTACAAGGACCGGGTTGACCTGTGAATGATTACTCAGGCTTGATACGTTCCGAAGGCCGCCGTGCACCTGCCACCAGTTTCTCGATCGCCTTGCTCGCCGCCACCATGCCAAAGGTCGCGGTCACCATCATCACCGCGCCAAAGCCACCCGAGCAGTCCAGCCTTACACCCTCACCCACGAAGCTCTTCTGCAGGCAAACGCTGCCATCTCCCTTGGGGTAACGCAGCTGTTCGCTGGAGAACACGCACGGCACACCATAGTTGCGGCTGACATTGCGCGAGAAGTTGTAATCGCGGCGCAGGGTGGAGCGCACCCGCGAGGCCAACGGGTCGTTGAAGGTCTTGTTCAGGTCGGCGATCTGGATCTGTGTCGGGTCGATCTGACCACCAGCGCCACCCGTGGTCACGATGGCGATCTTGCGCCGCCGGCACCAGGCAATCAACGCAGCCTTGGCCATGACGCTATCGATGCAGTCAATTACACAGTCCAGCTGCTCGTGGATGTGCTCGGCCATGGTTTCACGGGTGACGAAGTCGGCCACCGCATGCACCGTGCATGCCGGGTTGATCGCCCGCAGGCGCTCAGCCATGACCTCCACCTTGGGCCGCCCCACCTGCCCTTCCAGGGCATGGGCCTGGCGGTTGGTGTTGCTGACGCAGACGTCGTCCAGATCAAACAGGGAAATTTCACCCACGCCGCTGCGGGCCAGCGCTTCGGCCACCCACGAGCCAACCCCGCCAATACCGACCACGCCCACATGGGCCTGGCCCAGGCGTTGCAGCCCCTGGTCGCCATATAGCCGGGCAACGCCGGCGAAGCGTGGATCTTCTGTGCTCATGTTCATACCCCAAAAAACCGGCGCGCATTATATGCCAGCGGGCCCATGGCCTGCATCGTTAGGAAAGACACTACCAACCCTGCTTTAATGTCCTATCACTTCGACACAAATGGACGACAATGTCTTCACGTAAATTCGGCCTGAACCTGGTTGTGGTGCTGGCCATCGCCGCGCTGTTCACCGGGTTCTGGGCACTGATCAACCGCCCGGTCTCCGCCCCCGCCTGGCCAGAGCAGATCTCTGGCTTTTCGTATTCGCCGTTCCGTCTGGGTGAAAGCCCGCAGAAGGGCCAGTACCCCACTGACGACGAGATGCGCCAGGACCTGGAGCAGTTGAGCAAACTCACCGACAGCATCCGTATCTATACGGTGGAGGGCACCCAGGCCGACATCCCGCGTCTGGCCGAGGAATTCGGCCTGCGCGTGACCCTGGGGATATGGATCAGCCCGGACCTGGAGCGCAACGAACGCGAAATCGCCACGGCCATCCAGTTGGCCAACACCTCGCGCAGCGTGGTGCGGGTAGTGGTTGGCAACGAGGCGCTGTTCCGTGAAGAAGTCACCCCGGAAAACCTGATCAAATACCTGGACCGGGTACGCGCAGCCGTCAAGGTACCGGTGACCACCAGTGAGCAATGGCACATCTGGAAGGAAAACCCGGAGATCGCCAAGCACGTCGACCTGATTGCCGCGCACATCCTGCCCTACTGGGAATTCGTGCCGATGAAGGATTCGGTCGAGTTCGTGCTCGACCGCGCCCGTGAGCTGAAGCACCAGTTCCCGCGCAAACCGCTGCTGCTGTCGGAAGTCGGCTGGCCGAGCAACGGCCGCATGCGCGGTGGTGCCGATGCCAGCCAGGCCGACCAGGCCATTTACCTGCGCACCTTGGTCAACACCCTAAACCGCCGTGGCTACAACTACTTCGTCATCGAAGCCTATGACCAGCCGTGGAAGGCCAGCGACGAAGGCTCGGTAGGCGCCTACTGGGGCGTGTACAACGCCGAGCGCCAGCAAAAATTCAACTTCGACGGCCCCGTGGTGGCGATCCCGCAGTGGCGTGCCCTGGCGGTAGCCTCGGTGGTGCTGGCGATGATTGCGCTGATGGTGCTGTTCATCGACGGCTCGGCGCTGCGCCAGCGTGGCCGCACATTCCTCACCTTCATCACCTTCCTGTGCGGGTCGGTGCTGGTGTGGATTGCCTATGACTACAGCCAGCAATACAGCACCTGGTTCAGCCTCACCGTGGGCGTGCTGCTTGCCCTTGGCGCGCTGGGCGTGTTCATCGTGCTGCTGACCGAGGCCCATGAACTGGCCGAGGCAGTATGGATACACAAGCGCCGACGCGAGTTCCTGCCGGTACAGGCCGACAGCGCCTACCGGCCCAAGGTGTCGGTGCATGTGCCGTGCTACAACGAGCCACCCGAGATGGTGAAGCAGACCCTCGACGCCCTGGCCGCGCTGGACTACCCCGACTACGAAGTGCTGGTGATCGACAACAACACCAAGGACCCGGCCGTATGGGAGCCGCTGAAGGCGCACTGCGAGAAGCTCGGCGAGCGCTTCAAGTTCTTCCACGTCGCGCCACTGGCCGGCTTCAAGGGCGGCGCACTGAACTACCTGCTCCCGCACACGGCCAAGGACGCCGAAGTGATCGCGGTGATCGACTCGGACTACTGCGTCGACCGCAACTGGCTCAAGCACATGGTGCCGCATTTCGCCGACCCGAAAATTGCCGTGGTGCAGTCGCCGCAGGACTATCGCGACCAGCACGAAAGCGCCTTCAAGAAGCTGTGCTACAGCGAGTACAAGGGCTTCTTCCACATCGGCATGGTCACCCGCAACGACCGTGACGCCATCATTCAGCACGGCACCATGACCATGACCCGACGCACGGTACTGGAAGAGCTGGGCTGGGCCGAATGGTGCATCTGCGAGGACGCCGAACTGGGCCTGCGCGTGTTCGAGAAGGGCCTGTCGGCCGCCTACGCCCACAACAGCTACGGCAAGGGCCTGATGCCCGACACCTTCATCGACTTCAAGAAGCAGCGCTTCCGCTGGGCCTACGGCGCCATCCAGATCATCAAGCACCACGCCAGTGCCCTGCTGCGCGGCAAGGGCAGCGAGCTGACCCGTGGCCAGCGCTACCACTTCCTGGCCGGCTGGCTGCCGTGGGTCGCCGACGGCATGAACATCTTCTTCACCATCGGCGCGCTGCTGTGGTCGGCGGCGATGATCATCGTGCCGCACCGGGTCGACCCGCCGCTGATGATCTTCGCCATCCCGCCGCTGGCGCTGTTCTTCTTCAAGGTCGGCAAGATCATCTTCCTTTACCGCCGCGCGGTGGGGGTCAACCTCAAGGACGCCTTTGCCGCAGCGCTGGCCGGGCTGGCGCTGTCGCATACCATTGCCAAGGCGGTGCTGTACGGTTTCTTCACCAGCAGCATGCCGTTCTTCCGCACGCCAAAGAATGCCGACAGCCATGGGCTGCTGGTGGCACTTTCCGAAGCGCGGGAAGAGCTGTTCATCATGTTGCTGCTGTGGGGTGCGGCGCTGGGTATCTACCTGGTGCAGGGGCTGCCGAGTTCGGACATGCGCTTCTGGGTGGGGATGCTGCTGGTGCAGTCGTTGCCTTACGTGGCGGCGCTGGTGATGGCGTTGCTGTCTTCGCTGCCCAAGCCGCAGGCAAAAGCTGCCGAACCGCAGCAGGCTTGAGATTGCCGGGGCTGCTTTGCAGCCCTTTCGCGGCACAAGGCCGCTCCTACAGGGGACCGCGGCAGCCAGATAACCCGCGATCGCTTGTGGGAGCGGCCTTGCGTCGCGACAGGGCCGCAAAGCGGCCCCATTGGCCCTTCGGTTTGATATAAGATAACGCCCCTCAGATTTCCCCGCCTTGCCTTGCCCCGGAGTCCCCCATGACGGCCCCTGCCGAGCTCTCGCCTACCCTTCAACTGGCCTGCGACCTGATCCGTCGCCCCTCGGTCACCCCTGTCGACGCCGACTGCCAGGCGCAGATGATGAAACGCCTGGGCGCCGTGGGCTTCGAGCTCGAGCCGATGCGCATTGAAGACGTAGACAACTTCTGGGCCACCCATGGCAGCCAGGACGGCCCGGTGCTGTGCTTTGCCGGCCACACCGACGTGGTGCCCACCGGCCCGGTGCAGCAATGGCAGCACGAACCGTTCGAAGCGCTGATCGACGCTGACGGCATGCTCTGCGGCCGCGGCGCCGCCGACATGAAAGGCAGCCTGGCCTCCATGGTGATCGCCAGCGAGCGCTTCGTGCACGACTACCCGAACCACCGCGGCAAGGTCGCCTTCCTGATCACCAGCGACGAGGAGGGCCCGGCCCACCACGGCACCAAGGCAGTGGTCGAGCGCCTGAAAGCACGCAACGAACGCCTGGACTGGTGCATCGTCGGCGAACCCTCCAGCACCACCCTGCTGGGTGACGTGGTCAAGAACGGCCGCCGTGGCTCGCTGGGTGCCAAGCTGACCGTGCGCGGCAAGCAGGGCCACGTGGCCTACCCGCACCTGGCACGTAACCCGATCCACCTGGCCGCCCCGGCCTTGGCGGAACTGGCAGCCGAGCACTGGGACGAAGGCAACGCGTTCTTCCCGCCAACCAGCTTCCAGATCTCCAACCTCAATTCCGGCACCGGCGCCACCAACGTGGTACCGGGCGACCTGACCGCGCTGTTCAACTTCCGCTTCTCCACCGAGTCGACTGTCGAAGGCCTGCAGGCGCGAGTGTCGGCGATTCTCGACAAGCATGAACTCGACTGGTCGGTCGACTGGGCGCTGTCGGGCCTGCCGTTCCTCACCGAACCTGGTGAACTGCTCGACGCAGTGGCACATAGCATCAAGGGCGTCACCGGCCGCGATACCCAGCCATCCACCAGCGGCGGCACCTCCGATGGCCGTTTCATCGCCACCATGGGCACCCAGGTGGTCGAGCTTGGCCCGGTCAACGCCACCATTCACCAGGTGGACGAGCGGATCCTGGCCAGCGACCTCGACCTGCTGACCGAAATCTACTATCAGACTCTGGTTCGGTTGCTCGCCTGATGCTCGCCTGCCCCCTTTGCCAGGCGCCGCTGAGCCGGCTCGACAACAGTGTGGTGTGCCCGGCCGGCCACCGCTTCGACCGCGCCCGCCAAGGTTACCTGAACCTGCTGCCGGTGCAGCACAAGAACAGCCGCGACCCAGGTGACAACCAGGCCATGGTCGAGGCCCGCCGCGACTTCCTCGACGCTGGCCACTACGCCCCGGTGGCCCGCCGCCTGGCCGAGCTGGCCGCCGAGCGCCAGCCCAGCGCCTGGCTGGACATCGGCTGCGGCGAGGGTTACTACACAGCGCTGCTCGCCCAGGCCCTGCCGGCTGCCGACGGTTACGCCCTGGACATCTCCCGCGAGGCGGTCAAGCGTGCCTGCCGCCGCGCGCCGCAGGTTACCTGGATGGTCGCCAGCATGGCCCGCGTGCCGCTGGCCGACGCCACCTGCCAGTTCATCGCCAGTGTGTTCAGCCCGCTGGACTGGGCCGAGGCCAAGCGCCTGCTCAGCCCCGGCGGTGGCCTGATGCGGGTGGGCCCGACCAGCGGCCACCTGATGGAGTTGCGCGAGGTGCTGTACGATGAAGTACGCCCTTACGCCGACGACAAGCACCTGGCCCTCGTCCCCGAAGGCATGACCCACGCCCACAGCGAAACGCTCGAGTTCCGCCTGAGCCTGGCCGTGCCCAAGGCACGCGCCGACCTGCTGGCGATGACCCCGCACGGGTGGCGCGCCAGCGCCGAAAAACGCGCCCGGGTGATCGACCAGCCCGAGCCGTTCGAGGTCACGGTTTCAATGCGTTATGACTATTTCGTGCGCCAAGACTGAGCAAACCCGGAGCCCTTATGCGCCAACCCGATATCGAGATCTACCTGAAGGACGCCGACGTCGACCACAAGCAGATTGCCGAGTGGCTCGCCCAGGCGATTGGCCCCTGCAGCGAATGGCAGCAGAAAGGCCAGACGTTCAAATGCAAGGCCGGTAACATTCCGGTCACCTGGCTACCCAAGGCTGTAGGGAAATGGAACAGCCTGTACCTGGAAAGTGATCAGACGCCATGGGCCGATGATATCGCCTGCGCCCGCGCTGCATTCGCCGCACTGGGTGTGGAAGTGCGCTGCGCGCCGGGTGGCTGGGTCGAGGAAGACGGGGAAGAAGATGCCGACCGCTGGGTCCGCATCAGCGCCGACGGTGAAGAGGAAATCACCTGGCGCACTTCTTGAGCTGCAAGCTTTAATCTGCAAGCGCCAAGACGGATCGCATCAGGCTGCAAGTACACGGTCACTTGCAGCTTGAGGCTTACAGCTTGAGGCTCAGAGCCCTACTACGTCCTCGGCTTGCAGGCCTTTCTGGCCTTGCACGCAGGAGTACTCAACCCGCTGCCCCTCGACCAGGGAACGATGCCCCTCACCGCGGATCGCCCGATAATGGACGAACACATCCGCACCACCTTCGCGCTGAATGAAGCCAAAGCCTTTGGCATCGTTGAACCACTTTACATTCCCAGTCTCACGAGACGACATCTGAACTACTCCGGATTTTTATTGTGAAGATCGCCTTGTAGGCATGAGCTCACGGCCCCGTGCCAACGCCGCTTGCTGAAATATCCTGCAAGTGGCAGGCCGAGTATATGACACAGAACAAAAAAAATTGGTGACGGTCCCGCAGTTGGCCGTTTTTTGCTGAACTTACGCCGATACGGCAGACTAAATAGCTGGATACTCACCTGAAAATCACACCCAGGGCACTCACCCCATGACCCGTTCCCCCCTGCGCCGCCTGATCTTCGGCGCCCTGCGTCGCCTGTTGTACCTGTGGGTGCGCTCCGAGACCATCAACCAGTCTTCCATGTCCCTCAACCTCGACCGCAGTCGGCCGGTGTTCTATGCGCTGCCCTCGCCCGCGCTCACCGACCTGGCCGTGCTCGACCACGAGTGCACCAAGGCGGGGCTGCCGCGCCCGGTGCTGCCGGTGGCTGTCGGCCCGCTGCAGGAGCCGGCCGGGTTCTTCTACCTGACCCCCGACCCGGACTGGCTTGGCCGCCAGGACAAAAGCGGCGCCCCGCCCACGCTTGAGCGCCTGGTAGCTGCCGTCAGCCAGCATGCTGAAGAAGATGCGCAGATCATCCCGGTCAGCGTGTTCTGGGGCCAGACCCCGGCCAGTGAGTCCAGCCCATGGAAGCTGCTGTTCGCCGACAGCTGGGCGGTGACCGGGCGTTTGCGCCGGCTGCTGACCGTGCTGATCCTGGGGCGCAAGACCCGGGTGCAGTTCTCCGCGCCCATCCACCTGCGCGAACTGGTGCAGCACAACAAGGGCCACGAGCGCACCGTGCGCATGGCCCAGCGCCTGATGCGCGTGCATTTTCGCAACCTCAAGACCGCCGTCATCGGCCCGGACATCTCGCACCGGCGCAACCTGGTCAAAGGCCTGATCCATGCCCCGCAGGTGCGCCAGGCCATCGCCGACGAGGCCCAACGCGAGAACCTGCCGCTGGCCAAGGCCGAAGCACAGGCACTGCGTTATGGTAACGAGATCGCCTCGGACTACACCTACACGGTCATCCGCTTTCTCGAAGTGGTGCTCAGCTGGTTCTGGAACAAGATCTACGACGGCATCAAGGTCAACCATATCGAACAGGTTCAGGGCATAGCCCCCGGCCACGAAGTGATCTACGTGCCGTGCCACCGCAGCCACATCGATTACCTGCTGCTGTCGTACCTGCTGTTCCGCAACGGCCTTACCCCACCGCACGTGGCCGCAGGCATCAACCTCAACATGCCGGTGGTGGGTAACCTGCTGCGCCGTGGCGGCGCCTTCTTCATGCGCCGCACGTTCAAGGGCAACCCGCTGTACACCGCCGTGTTCAACGAGTACCTGCATACCCTGTATACCAAAGGTTTTCCGGTCGAGTACTTCGTCGAAGGTGGCCGCTCGCGTACCGGGCGCATGCTGCAGCCGCGTACCGGGATGCTGGCCATTACCCTGCGCAGCTTCCTGCGCTCGTCACGCACGCCGGTCGTGTTCGTGCCGGTGTACATCGGCTACGAGCGCGTGCTCGAAGGCCGCACCTACTTGGGCGAGTTGCGCGGTGCCAGCAAAAAGAAGGAGTCGGTGTTCGACATCTTCAAGGTGTTTGGCGCGCTCAGGCAGCGCTTTGGCCAGGTCTACGTCAACTTCGGCGAACCCATCCGTCTCGCCGGTTTCCTCGATGAGCAGCAGCCCGGCTGGCGTGAACAGGATCACGGCCCGCAGTACCGCCCGGCCTGGCTCAACGCCGCCACTACCCGCCTGGGCGAAACCGTGGCCCGTCACCTCAACGAGGCGGCCGCCATCAACCCGGTCAACCTGGTGGCCCTGGCGCTGTTGTCCACCAGCCGCCTGGCCCTGGACGAACGCGCCCTGACCCGCGTGCTCGACCTTTACCTGGCCTTGTTGCGCCAGGTGCCCTACTCGCCGCACACCACCCTGCCCGACGGCGACGGCCAGGCACTGATCGAACACGTGCGCAGCATGAACCTGGTGGCCGAGCAGAAGGACGCACTGGGCCGCATCCTCTACCTGGATGAAGGCAATGCGGTACTGATGACCTATTACCGCAACAACGTGCTGCACATTTTCGCCCTGCCGGCGCTGCTGGCCAGCTTCTTCCTCAGCAGCTCGCGCATGAGCCGCGAACTGCTGGGCCAGTATGTGCACGCGTTGTACCCATACCTGCAGGCCGAACTGTTCCTGCGCTGGACGCCAGAGCAACTGGACGAGGTGATCGACCAATGGCTGGCCGCGCTGGTCGGGCAAGGCCTGCTGCGCCAGGAGAACGACGTGTACGTACGCCCGGCGCCCAGCTCGCGGCAGTTCGTGCTGCTGACCCTGCTCGCCCGCACCATCACCCAGACCCTGCAGCGCTTCTACATGGCCACCTCGCTGCTGCTCAATAGCGGACAAAACACACTCAGCGCCGAAGCGCTGGAAGACCTCTGCGTGATGATGGCCCAGCGCCTGTCGATCCTGCATGGCCTGAATGCCCCGGAGTTCTTCGACAAGACGCTGTTCCGCCACTTCATCCAGACCCTGCTCCAGCAAGGCGTGGTGCATGCAGACGGGCAAGGCAAACTGGGTTATCACGACAAGCTCGCCGAGCTGGCCGAGGGCGTGGCCAAGCGTGTGCTGTCGGCCGAGCTGCGCCTGTCGATCCGCCAAGTGGCCCTGCACCGTGACGATGGCCTGGAAACTTCGACCATCTAACGGTTCATCTACCGGGAAAATCCGCTAAAGTCCCTGGGGTTGGCCACAAGCCAGCTCCAAGGACCTATGGAGATTCCATGAAAAAGCTCTTTATGCTGTGTTGCGCATCCCTGCTCGCAGCCTGTTCCAGCCAAAGCCCATCCACCCAGGCCAGCCTGGACGGCGAAGTCTTCTACCTGCAGCGTATCGCCCTGCCGCCTGCGGCTACCTTGAGCGTGGAGCTGCAGGATGTTTCGCTGATGGACGCCCCTGCCGTGACCCTCGCCCGCCAGGCCGGCCCGGTCAAAGGCAACGTGCCGCTGCCGTTCCACCTCAGCTACGACCCAGCCCAGGTCAAACCCGGCCACCGCTATGCGGTGAGTGCGCGCATCGAGCTGGATGGCAAGCTGCTGTTCATCAATACCGACCACCATGGTGTCATGCTCGACGGCAGTGACCCGAAAACTGTACGCATCAAGGTCGACCAGGTTCGCTGACACCCGTATTCATCTGTTTACAAGGAAAGCTTCATGATCCGCACTTCCCTGCGTTTTTCCACCCTGTGCGCCGGCCTGCTGCTGTCGGCCAGCGCACTGGCCCTGTCGCTGGGCGACCTGAGCCAGAAAGACGCCACTGGCGGCCTGAAAGATACCCTGACCCAGGGTGCGCAGCTGGCCGTCAAGCAGTTGAGCACCCCGGGTGGTTTCAGCAATAACCCCGACGTGCGCATCGAATTGCCGGGCAACCTGGGCAAAGCGGCCAAGGCCATGAAGATGTTCGGCAAAGGTGCACAGGTCGATGCCCTTGAAGCCAGCATGAACAAGGCCGCCGAAGCCGCCGTGCCGCAGGCCCAGGCGATTCTGGTCGATGCCGTGAAGAACATGAGCGTGACCGATGCCAAAGGTATCCTCAGCGGCGGTGACGACTCGGCCACGCAGTACCTGAACAAGAGCAGCCGCGAGCAGATCCGCGCCAAGTTCCTGCCAATCGTCAAGCAGGCTACCGACAAGGTCGGCCTGGCCCAGCAGTACAACAACTTCGCCGGGCAGGCGGTGGCACTGGGTGTGGTCGACGCCAAGAGCGCCAGCATCGAGAACTACGTGACCGAGAAGGCGCTGGACGGCCTGTTCGAGATGATTGGCAAGCAGGAGCAGAGCATTCGCCAGAACCCGGCGCAGGCCGCTACCAGCCTGGCCAAGAAGGTCTTCGGCGCCCTCTGATCCGCAACGCGGCCGCAGTACCCTCGCAGGAGCAGCCTTGTGCTGCGAAGAGGCCGGGACAGCAAGATGAATTTTCATTTGCTGCACCGGCCTCTTCGCAGCGCAAGGCTGCTCCTACAGGGCGGTGAGGTCAGTCAGGTTTTCTTCACCCTGAACCATGCCGCATACAATGCCGGCAGGAACAACAGGGTCAACGCCGTGGCCACGATCAAGCCACCCATGATCGCCACCGCCATCGGCCCGTAGAACACGCTACGCGACAACGGGATCATCGCCAGCACCGCCGCCAGTGCAGTCAGCACGATTGGCCGGAAGCGCCGCACCGTGGCTTCGATGATCGCCTGCCAACGCTCCATCCCTGCCGCAATGTCCTGCTCGATCTGGTCCACCAGGATCACCGAGTTGCGCATGATCATGCCCGCCAGGGCAATGGTGCCCAGCATGGCGACAAAGCCGAACGGCTGGCGGAACACCAGCAGGAACAGAGTCACGCCAATCAGCCCCAGCGGTGCGGTGAGGAACACCATCACCGTGCGCGAGAAGCTGCGCAGCTGGATCATCAGCAGGCTCAGCACCACTACCACGAACAGCGGCATGCCGGCGTTCACCGACTTCTGCCCACGCTCGGAATCTTCAACCGTACCGCCCACTTCCAGCAGGTAGCCATCCGGCAGCTTGGCGCGTATCGCCTGCAGGGTCGGCTCGATCTGTTTCACCAGCGTGGCCGGTTGCTCCTTGTCGTAGATATCGGCGCGCACGGTTACCGTCGGCAAGCGGTTGCGGTGCCAGATGATGCCTTCCTCGAAGCCGTACTCCAGGGTCGCTACCTGCGACAGCGCCACGCTCTGGCCGTTGTCGGTCGGCAGTGCCAGGCTGCCGAGGTTACCCAGTTCGCCACGCTCCTGCTGGGTGCCGCGCAGCAGGATCTCGATCAGCTCGTTGTCCTCGCGATACTGGCTGACCGTGGTACCGGTCAACGAGCTTTGCAGGAAGCTGGCCAGGTGCGCGGTGCTCACGCCCAGGGCGCGGGCGCGGTCCTGGTCGATTTCGAGGAACACAGCCTTGCTGGGTTCTTCCCAGTCCAGGTGCACGTTCACCACATGCGGGTTCTCGCGCACCTTGTCGGCCACTTCGCGGGCCAGCGCACGGGCCTTCTCGATGTGCTCGCCGGTGACCCGGAACTGCACCGGGTAACCCACGGGCGGGCCGTTTTCCAGGCGCGTGACGCGGGCACGCAGGTCGGGGAATTGCTGGTCCACGGTGCTGATCAGCCAGCTGCGCAGGCGCTCGCGGTCCTCCATCGACTTGGCCAGCACCACGAACTGGGCAAAGCTGGCTGCAGGCAGCTGCTGGTCCAGCGGCAGGTAGAAACGCGGCGAGCCGGTGCCCACGTAGGCCACGTAGTTATCGATGCCGTCCTGCTGCTTGAGCAGTGCCTCCAATTGCTTGACCCGCTCGGCGGTATTGGCCAGCGAGGCGCCTTCGGCCAGCTTCAGGTCAACCATCAACTCCGGGCGCCCGGAGGCCGGGAAGAACTGCTGGGGCACGAAGCGGAACAGCAGGATACTGCCGACAAAGGCCGCGATGGTCAGCAGAATCACCGTCTTGCGCCGTCGCACGCACCACTCCACCACCCGCCGCACACGCTGGTAGAAGGGCGTGGCGTAAGGGTCTGGCGCGTGGCCGTCCTTGCCATGACGCGCAGCGTGCAGCTTGGCCAGGTCTGGCAGCAGGCGCTCGCCCAGGTAGGGCACGAACACCACCGCCGCCACCCACGAGGTCAACAGGGCGATGGTCACCACCTGGAAGATCGAGCGGGTGTATTCGCCAGTGCTGGAAGCAGCAGTGGCGATGGGCAAGAAGCCTGCCGCAGTGATCAGGGTACCGGTCAGCATCGGGAAGGCAGTGCTGCTCCAGGCATAGCTGGCTGCCTTGAGCCGGTCGTAACCCTGCTCCATCTTGATCGCCATCATTTCCACGGCAATGATCGCGTCGTCCACCAGCAGGCCCAGGGCCAGCACCAGCGCGCCGAGGGAAATCTTGTGCAGGCCGATGCCGAAATAGTGCATGGCGGCGAAAGTCATGGCCAGTACCAGGGGGATGGCCAGCGCCACCACCAGGCCGGTGCGCAGGCCCAGCGAGAAGAAGCTCACCAGCAGCACGATGACCAGCGCCTCGACCAGCACCTGGACAAATTCGCCCACACCGGCCTTGACCGCTGCAGGTTGGTCCGAGACCTTGCGCAGCTCCATGCCGGCCGGCAGGTTGCGCGCCACGCGCTCGAACTCGCCTTCCAGGGCCTTGCCCAGTACCAGGATGTCGCCGCCGTCCTTCATCGACACGGCCAGGCCAATGGCATCCTCGCCCATGAAGCGCATACGTGGCGCGGGTGGGTCATTGAAGCCACGGTGCACTTCGGCCACATCGCCGATGCGGAACGTGCGGTCACCTACGCGGATGGGGAACTGGCGAATCTGCTCCACGCTGTCGAAGCGCCCGCTCACCCGCAGTTGCAACCGCTCGCTGGGGGTCTCGAAGAAGCCGGCGGTGCTCACCGCGTTCTGCTCCTGCAGGGCCTGCTGCACGGCCTCCAGGGGTACGCCGAGGGTGGCCAGCTTGAGGTTGGACAGCTCGATCCAGATTTTCTCGTCCTGCAGGCCCACCAGCTCGACCTTGCCCACATCCTTGACCCGCTGCAGCTGAATCTGGATGCGGTCTGCGTAGTCCTTGAGCACCGCGTAGTCGAAGCCCTTACCGGTCAGCGCATAGATATTGCCGAAGGTGGTGCCGAACTCATCGTTGAAGAACGGGCCCTGGATCTCCGGTGGCAGGGTGTGGCGAATGTCCGCGACCTTCTTGCGGATCTGGTACCACAGCTCGGGGATGTCCTTGGAATGCAGCGAGTCGCGGGCCATGAAGGTGACTTGCGATTCGCCGGGGCGCGAGAACGAGACAATCTTCTCGTACTCGCCGGTTTCCATCAGCTTCTTCTCGATACGTTCGGTGACCTGGCGCGACACTTCCTCGGCGCTGGCGCCCGGCCACAGGGTACGAATGACCATGGCCTTGAAGGTGAATGGCGGGTCCTCGCTCTGGCCGAGCTTGGTGTAGGACATGGCGCCAATGGCCGCCAGCAGGATCATCAGGAACAGGACGATCTGGCGATTGCGCAGCGCCCAGGCAGAAAGGTTGAAACCCATCGGGACTTACTCCTTGGCCGTCAGCTTCACTACACGGTTGCTGCGGTCAACAGGGCGTATTTCCTGGCCCTCACGCAGTACATGGCCACCGGCGGCGACCACCCAGTCACCGGCGGCGAGGCCTTCGAGCACTGGCACACTGTCGCTGCCATAAGCCCCCAGACGCACCTCGGCCCGCTCCAGGCGGCTATCCTTGTTGACGCGCCACACATAGGCCTGGCCGTTTTCCGCTGTAACCGCTGACAGCGGCACTGCCAACGGGATCAGCCCCTCATGGGCGATGAACACCCGGGCACTCTGGCCCAGCTCCGCCGGCGTGGCGGCCGAAGTAAAGGCGATGCGCGCAGCAAAGGTGCGCGAGCGGGGGTCGGCGGCCGGTGACAGCTCGCGGATACGGCCCTGAAAGCGCGCTTGCGGGTGTGACCACAGCTCCACACTGACCGGTTGCCCCACGGCAAAGCGGGCGAACTGCTGCTCCGGCAGGCCGATCACCACTTCGCGCTCGCCATCGGCGGCCAGGGTGAACACGGTTTGCCCGGCGGCAACCACCTGGCCCACTTCGACCTGACGCTTGGCAACCACCCCGGCCTGCGGCGCGCGCAGCACGGCATATTCGGCCTGGTTGCCAGCCACGTCGAACTCGGCCTTGGCCTGTTTCAGCCGGGCGAGGCCGGCGCGGTACAGGTTCTCGGCATTATCGAACTGGGAATGGCTGACCATCTGCCGGTCCAGCAGCTTCTGGTAGCGGTCACGCTCGGCGCGCACCAGCGCCAGGTTGGCCTCGGCAGCCGCCATCTGGGCGCGGTTGGCTTCCAGTTGCAGGCGCACGTCCTGCGGGTCCAGCTCAGCCAGCGGCTGGTCGGCCTTGACTCGCTGCCCCTCCTCAACCAGACGCTTGGTGACCTTGCCGCCAATGCGGAAGGCCAGGTCCGGCTCGAAGCGCGCACGTACTTCGCCGGGGTAACTGTCGGCAGCGGCTTCGGCCGGCTGCGGCTGCACCACCAGCGCCGGGCGCGGCGCGGCAGGCGGGGTGGCTTCCTGACCGCATGCCGTCAGTAACAACGCGGCAACGGCGGGCAAGGCGATGGACAAGGCATGGCGCAACATGATGAATCCTTTCGCGGAGGGCACTTCGAATATTTGTACTGGCGAGTATATTAAGTCAGGCAAGCGATGCCGGGAAGCCAGCGTTACAAAGAAATCCAAGCGTTTTTTGCAAGGCCGCCCGCTGTTGCCCAGCCCACAGCCGACCAACAAATTGCCCTGCCCCGCCACAGCCTAAAACCGGCAAACACGGCGCAAACCCCGCCCCACGGCCCCTCCAGCGCCCGGCACGACCTGTGCAATCACCCGTACATACCCTTCTTCATGTACCTGGAGTATTCCGATGACTGCCCTCGAACAACACCTGCCCGCCTCCGCCAACGGCGCCGACTACGCCACGCTCGCCGCACGCTTTCGGCCGATCTTCAGCCGCATTGCCGAAACCAGCGTGGCGCGCGAGCGCAACCGCACCCTGCCCCATGAGGCTATCCAGTGGCTCAAGGAAGCTGGCTTTGGCGCCGTGCGGGTACCGGTAGAACATGGCGGTGGCGGCGCATCCTTGCCGCAGTTGTTTCAGCTGCTGATCGAACTGGCCGCAGCCGACTCCAATGTGCCCCAAGCGCTGCGCGGCCACTTCGCCTTCGTCGAAGACCGGCTCAACGCCCACGCCAGCGCGCCACAGGATGTATGGTTCCGGCGTTTTGTCGCCGGCGACCTGGTGGGCTGTGCCTGGACCGAGATCGGCGCGGTGAAGATTGGCGATGTCATCACGCGCGTGTCACGCCAGGGCGAGCAGTGGGTGGTCAATGGCACCAAGTACTACAGCACCGGCAGCCTGTTCTCCGACTGGATCGACCTGTTCGCCCGCCGCGACGACACCGGCGCCGACGTGATAGCGGCCATTCGCACCCGCCAGCCCGGCGTGCGCCAGAGCGACGACTGGGATGGCTTCGGCCAGCGCACCACCGGCAGCGGTACCTCGGTGTTCGAAAATGCCGTGGTCGAGGAAGAGAACATCATCGACTTCGCCACCCGTTTCAAATACCAGACCGCCTTCTACCAGCTGGTCCTGCTGGCAGTGATCACCGGCTCCGGGCGTGCTGCAGTGCGCGATTTCAGCCACGAGACCAGCCAGCGCACCCGCGTGTTCAGCCATGGTAACGGCGCTGCCGTCAGCCAGGACCCACAGGTGCTGCAGGTGATCGGCAAGGCCTCGGGCCAGGTGTATGCAGCCGAAGCTGCGACCCTGCGTGCCGCCGAGGCCAGTCAGCAGGCGTACCTGGCACGTTTTGCCAATGACCCGGCCGCTGAACAGCAGGCCAATGTGTTTGCCGAACTGGCGTCCGCCCAGGCCCAGGTGGCGGCCATCGACCTGGTGCTACGCGCCACCAGCGACCTGTTCAACGCCTTGGGTGCCTCCACCACCAGCACCAGCCGCCAGCTCGACCGCCACTGGCGCAATGCCCGCACGGCGGCCTCGCACAACCCGGTGATCTACAAGGAGCGGATTATTGGTGACTGGCACGTGAACGGTACTCAACCGCCGTACGTTTGGCAGATTGGCGGGGGTGCGAAGCAGTCGTAAAAGCGGGGCTGCTTTGCAGCCCCGACTATTTCAGGCTGTTTGGTGTTGGCGGCTGAGGTCGCGATAACCGGCTGCCGGGTGGCTGGCCGGCAGCCGCGGGCCGTCGCCGAACAGCTTCTCGCCCAGGGTGCCGGCGCGGTATTCGGTCTTGTAGGCGCCGCGTTGCTGCAGCTCGGGGACCAGCAGCTCGACCACGTCGCGGAAGGTTTCGTGGGCCAGGGCATAGGTCAGGTTGAAGCCGTCGACATCGGTTTCTTCAACCCAGGCCTGCAGTTCGTCCGCCACCGTTTGCGCACTGCCGACGATCAGCGGGCCAAAGCCGCCGATGCCGACCCAGTCGGCGAGTTCTTTATCAACACGATTCATGCCAAAAATAATCGTTATAAATCAGTAATTTATATACAAAAAAACAGCACTGATGCCTGAGCGACGACATCACTGTCGAACAACTGTCCGCTGGCAGACAGCAGGCAAATGTGAGCTGGTTTTAGCCGGATCGCGCCTGACCCGTTAAGATGGTGATTCTTAAACCAGATGCAGACCACAATGCCCAACGACGCACCCATCGGCCCAGGCCGGCCAAAGGACCTGGTCAAGCGCGAGGCGATTCTCGAAGCGGCCAAGGCCCTGTTCCTCAGCCTTGGTTACGCCAACACCAGCATGGATGCGGTCGCTGCGGCGGCAGGTGTTTCAAAACTCACCGTGTACAGCCACTTCACCGACAAGCAGACCCTGTTCTGCTCGGCGGTCATGGCCACCTGCCAGATCCAATTGCCTGACCTGCTGTTCGAGTATCCCGAGGGGGTGCCGGTGGAAGAAGTGCTACTGACCATTGCCCGCAACTTCCAGGCGCTTATCAGCAGTGACGAAGCGGTCAAGCTCAGCCGCCTGATCATGGCCCAGGGCAGCCTGGACCCGAGTTTTGGCGAGTACTTCTACGAAGCCGGGCCCAAGCGCGTGCTGGCAGGGATGGAAGCGCTGCTGCGCGGCGCGGATGAGCGCGGGCTGTTGCGCATCGACAACCCGCTGCGTGCGGCGGAGCACTTCTTCTGCCTGGTCAAGGGAGCGCCGGATTACCGCTTGCTGCTGGGGTGCGCGGGGCCGCTGGAGGGCGATGAAGCCGAGGCGCATGTGCGCGAGGTGGTAAGAGTATTCTTGCGGGCTTTCCATCCTGAAAACACCTATCACGCCCCACGGTAGGAGCGGGTTTACCCGCGAAAGGGCTGGGCCTACCGGCCAATTCCCACCTGCCGTTCACCGTTGCAGCCACCACCGTATTCGAGGGTAAACCTCCACACTGATCGGTGGTGGACACACATCGGGGGCTGGATACAAGCCGCTCCTGCACGGACCACGCTCGCCAATCAGCCAGAGCCCGTTTAACCGACACGCCCACCTAGCATTTTTGCCAGTAGCCAACCATGCAATTCGCCCGCAAGCTTGTATTTAAGCTACGAATATAAGCACGCCCCCATGACAGTTCAAAAACTGAAGATCTTTTACAAAGGCAATAAGCTGTCAACTTTATATACAAGCAGCGCTCAGCAGACCGTGCTCAGCGCCAATAACCTAAACCTATGCGAAATGATAAGCCTACCTTCGCAAGCGAGCCTCTTGGGCACTGACACACAAGCATCAACCATTAACATGGTTTCAGAAAGCCAGACGACCATTACTTACGGCCCCTACGGCTATGACAGTACCCCGCCGGCCAATACATTGTTATCTCGATTCACAGGCCAGAGCTGGTTACCCTCTGCCATAGGCTACTTGCTGGGTAATGGTCATCGCCTGTTCAATCCAGGACTGATGCGCTTTCACAGTCCAGATACCTGGTCGCCATTTGAAAGGGGGGGGATTAATGCTTACGCTTACTGCACCAATGATCCTATTAACAGATCGGATCCTAGCGGCATGTTTTCGATAGTAAAACTCATGAAGGGAGGATACAGCGTAAAAAAAATTTCTTCCCGCTTGGATCAAGAAAACCCCAGCCTCACACGCCGACAATACAAAATACTTAAAAATCACATTGCGACCCAAAAAGCTAAAGGCGCGACAGAGACAAAATCCCACGACAACAAAATAAAAAACGAAGGTGACCAAAGAATACTCAACGCCACCCTCCAAGAATCCATATTAACGAGCCTTACGCCTGTAAAAATCAAGGGTAAAACACGATACATCGGCTCGATAGACTTACCATCCTGGGAAGATCTAAACGACAGATTTGAAAAAATCAAAGCTGTAGGCATGAGCGACATTGCCCCTACCTCCGCTACCTTCTCGGGGATACCGAATCAGCCTTCGCATACCTGGCCGAGAAACAAGCCACCATCGCAAAACCTCCTTGATTTCACAGGTAATTACATCAACCGGGAAGTAAATAGACTCCGCAGTATCGCAGAATGGCCTTAAGGCGAAGCTAACAAAGTGATTTCACAGTTGCGCTCAGGCCTTCAGCGCCTTCTTCGGATATATATCATACCGGCTCGACTTGCCCTCTAGACTATGGCTGGGCTTCGGCCCGTCGATGATCGGCGCCTTGCGCGGGCGCTTTACCACCACCCGGTGGCTGGCCAGCGCCAGGGCCGCTTCGAGCAGGGCCGGGGCATCCAGGTCGTCCCCCACCAAGGGCCGGAACACGCGCATTTCCTTTTTCACCAGGGCGCTCTTGTCGCGGTGCGGGAACATCGGGTCGAGGTAGATGACCTGCGGCGCCTCCCCTTCCCAGGCGCGCATACGCTCGATGGCGTTGCCGGTCAGCAGGCGCATGCGCCCGACAATCGGGCCCACCTCGTCATCCGAGCGCGCCCGCGCCAAGCCATCTTCCAGCAGCGCGGCAATCAGCGGCTGGCGCTCGATCAGGGTCATCTGGCAGCCCAGGCTGGCCAGCACGAACGCATCTTTGCCAAGACCTGCCGTGGCATCCAGCACCTGCGGCCGCACGCCTTGGGCAATGCCCACGGCCTTGGCGATCATCTGCCCGTTGCCACCGCCAAACTGGCGCCGGTGGGCGGCCTGGCCTTCGACAAAGTCCACCCGCACCGGCCCTGGTGCCTGCGGCCCAAGCTGCTGGATCTGCAAACCCTCGGCGCCGACCTGCACGGCGAAGCCGGCGCTCTCGTCCTGTAGCGGCAGGCTTAGGCGTTCAGCCCACACCTTGGCCTGCTCCGCATACTCAGCCGACATCGCCTCGACCCTGATACCCGTGCCTTGCTCTTCCATCGTCCACACCTAAAAAATCAAACCAAGCCTTAATGAATCAGCAGCCACGGCCGATACAGGCAATATCCCGCTATTCTGCCAGAGCACAACGCGCGCGACTGCCATGTCAGATACTCTTCCTATCGGCTTGACCTATTTGTCGCCTGTCGGCAACTACAGTCAGCACAACACCCAGGCACTCGGGGGCGTCAGCCACCTGTGGCAGGATTTCTTTGCCCGGGCCATGGCCGAGCAGCAGGAAGAGCCCGTAGACAGCGTCAGCCAGTCGTTCGTGCAGTACGACCACGACAGCGGCGAACCCATCGGCGGCGCCCGTGCGCTGGCCCTGATCGACGCCCAGCGCGCCTGCCCGGTGCTGGACAACGAGGTAACACCGCCCGAGCCGTTGTTCTTGCCCAAGGCAGAGCTTGAAGCCAGCCTGCTGCCGCCTGCGCCTGAGCCGTTCAGTGCCATGGAACTGATTGAACAGCAGCGCCAGCTCGACACCAGCAATAGCTGGATGCGCCCGGTGGTGATGAGCCAAGGCCATCCGATTGCCGAGCCCGGCCCGGGCCCAGCCCCGCGGTCGTTGTTCCTGCCCATTGCCGAGTTCGAGACCAACTTGCTGGACCCGGCCCCCGAGCCGTTCGACGACGCTACCTTGGCCAGGCAGCAGAACGATCTGGAATTCGACATCCATTGGGCACGCCCGGTGGTGCTGAACAACGTACGCGTTCACGCCTGAGGCTAACGGCACACCTGCCAGCGCCCCATGTCCAGGTGGAAGTGATTGTGGTGCGCGGCGTTGTAGCCCGGCCCCAGTACTGTGCTGAAGCTCTCGCAAGCCGCCTGCTGCACCTGACGCAAGAATTCTGCCTTCTGCCCCCCTGCCTGCCAGTCACGCGCCAGGACGATGCGCTGGCCGTCCTGCAAGCGAAAACCGCTGATATCCAGCGCATTGGCCGTAGCGTGCTGGCTCAGGCGGCCCTGCTTGCGGTGGTAGACATTGCGGCAGGCAAAGCTGCCCAGGTGATCGACCTGCGTCACCGGTTGGCCCAGCACCCGCTGCGCCAACGGCTGCAAGCCGTGGTTTTCGAAAAGTGCATAAGCCACCGCCAGCGGGCAACTGGCCAGGAAGCTGCTGCTTAGCCGCGCCTGGCCGCCCTCGATGCGCCACACGTTCTGCAACGGGCAGTTGGCCGCAGCCGGGCTGTCGGCTTGCGCCCGGTAGCGCAGCTGGCTGGTTTCCAGTGCCTGCCGGCACAAGGCCGGGTCATTGCGCAGGCGTGAAAGCTTGTACGGCGTCAGCAGGTTGGGCGGCTGACGCACATCCAGCGGCGCCCAGGGGTTCCACACGGCAGGCAGGCGCCAGCCGAAGTGCCAGGCCAGGCCGGCCAGCACCAACAGGCCGGCCAGCAGCGCCAGCATTGCCCGCATCAGCGGCGGAACAGGTCGTTGAGCTGGGCAAACGGCAGTGCCTGCTCACCGTAGCCGAACGTACCCTCGTTGCGAATCTCCAACGCAGCACGGTGGAAGGCCCCCAGCGCAGCACGGGCCAGCGACGAGCCGACGCTGATGCGGCGCACGCCCAGGTCCTGCAACTGGTTCACGCTCAGCGACACACCCGCCATGCCCATCAGTACGTTCACCGGCCGCGGTGCGACGGCCTGCACCACCGCACGTACTTCCTCGACGGTGCGCAGCCCGGGGGCATAGAGCACATCGGCGCCGGCCTCGGCATAGGCTTGCAGGCGCAGGATGGTGTCGTCGAGGTCCATGCGGCCATGCAGCAGGTTTTCTGCCCGGGCGCACAACGTGAACGGGAACGGCAGGCTACGCGCAGCCTGCACGGCGGCGCGCACGCGCTCCACGGCCAGCCCGAGGTCATAGATGGGCGCATCACTGCGGCCACTGGCATCTTCGATGGAACCACCTACCAGGCCGATTTCGGCAGCACGCAATATGGTCTGGGCACAATCTTCAGGCATGTCGCCGAAGCCGTTCTCAAGGTCCGCAGCCACCGGCAACGCAGTGGCATCGACGATCTCGCCGGCGTTGTCCAGGGTATCGTCCAGGCTCAAGGCGCCTTCGGCGTCTGGGCGGCCCAGGCTGAATGCCAGGCCGGCACTGGTGGTGGCCAGCGCCTCGAAACCCAGGCTGGCAAGCAGCTTGGCGGAGCCGGCGTCCCACGGGTTGGGGATGACGAACGCGCCTTCGCGCTCGTGTAAAGCCTTGAAGGCTTCGGCTCGCAGGGTTTGCACATCCATGGTTCAACCTCCGGCAGTCAGGGAAAGGTCAGAGTAAGCCCAGTTGTTCGACCTCGGGCGCGCGCGGCAATTCCGGCAAAGGTGCAAGACCTGGCAGGCGTGCCATCAGGCGTTGATGGAAATGCTGGGCCAACGCCGCAGCCAGGCGATTGTCCGAGGTGTGCAGGAAGATATAGGGGTTGCGGCCTTCCTCGATCCAATCGGCGATTTTTTCTACCCAAGGGCTGAGGAAGGTGTGATTGGCCTCCAGCTCCGGATGGCCGATGAAGCGCACCTGTGGGTGCTGGCTGAAGGCCGCAGGGCGTGGCGGCACCTTGGGCTTCTTCGACTGCGCATGCAGCACGGCAGGGTCGCGCGAGGTGCAGCTGAACAACGCACGCGGGTCCAGGCAGATGCGCTCCACGCCGCGTTCGTGCAGCAGGCGGTTGAGCAGGCGTTCTTCTTCACCCTTGGCGAAGAAGGCCTGGTTACGCACTTCCACGGCCACCGGCAGGCCGATCTCATCGAGGAAGTGGCAAAGCTCGCCCAGGCGCGCCGGGCCGAACTGGGCCGGCAACTGCAGCCAGTACGGCGAAACGCACTTGCCCAGCGGGGCCATCAGCCGCGTGAAGTCGAAGGCAGGCTCCAGTTGATCACGCAGGTCACCCTCGTGGCTGATGTCCCGGGGAAACTTGGCGGTGAAACGGAAGTGCCCGGGCATCACCTGCGCCCAGCGGGCAATGGTGCCGGGGGCGGGGCGTGCATAGAAGGTGGTATTGCCCTCGACGGCGTTGAACACCTGGCTGTAGAGGCCAAGCATTTCGTTGCTGGTGGCGTCGGCGGGATAGAGGTAGTCGCGCCAGGCGTTTTCGCTCCAGGACGGGCAACCGAGAAAATAAGGCAGGGGTGGTGGACTCATCCACTAAATGTACAGGTCGAGCCCCAGTACTTCCATGTCCCAGTCGGTGAAACCGGCGGTGCTCAGGTAGCTGGCCAAGGCAGTGGCGGTGCGCCGGTCACGGGCGCGGGGGAAGACCATGTCCTGCTGGCGGGCTGGCAGGCCACCGCTGCGGCGGCGGGCGGTGGCCTCCACGGGGGCGCCCTGGCTGTCTTCAATCAGCTCGGCATCATCGATGGCCTCGTCACGCGCCGGTGCCTTGCGCGGGGTGCGCTTGACCGGGTAGGACTGCGAAGAGAAACCGTCGATACGCATGGCATGAGCACTCAGGACCAATGATGGCAATTTAGCAGCATCAGGGTTCCGTCGCTAATGCTTGACTGATAACTGGACCACAGATCGCGCAAAAGGTTTTAGAGTGATCGGCGATAACCGACGAACAACACTCAGTGCTTCTTGGGCGTAGCTACATTATCGCGCAGATATACCGGTTGCGCCTGCTCGGCAACGATTGCCTCATCACGAGCCCAGGCGAAGGTAGCCAGGCTGAGAATGTCCAGCGCATTGGGCAAGGCGCCAGGGTTGCTGGCCGCCACCTGTACCGCCAGGCGCTCGGCATAGCCCCATCCGGTACCGGCACCGAACCACTCGCCACTGCTGCCCGCCGGCAGCGCTACCTGTTCGGGCGGCAACACCGCCTCGCGGCCGACCAGGCGCATTTCGCCGGCCGTGGCCTGGTAGCAGCCCCAGTACACTTCATCCATACGCGCATCGATCGCAGCCGCCACCTGCTGCACGCCCTGCTCGCGCAAGGCACCCTGGGCCAGCGCGGCCAGGTTGGACACCGGCAGCACCGGGCGCTCCAGCGCGAAGGCAAGGCCCTGGACCACACCAATGGCAATGCGCACGCCGGTGAAGGCGCCCGGGCCACGGCCAAAGGCGATAGCATCCAGTGCATTCAGCGCAACGCCGGATTCCGCCAGCAACTGCTTGATCATCGGCAGCAGCTTCTGCGCGTGCTGACGCGGGATCACCTCGTAATGGCTGGTTACCTTGCCGTCATGCAGCAGCGCGACGGAACAGGCTTCGGTGGCGGTATCCAGGGCCAGCAGGGTGGTCATCGAACGGGTATCCAGGTGCGAATGAAAAGAGCGGCAGTATAGAGCAGCAGCGGCGTTGTGTCCCGAAGGGGCGCTGTGCGGCCTTTGCAGGTGGCCTGGCGCGGTCCCTGTAGGAGCGCCAGGCCGTGGATCGCAGGCCTGAAACGACAACGGCCCGCTAGCGGGCCGTTGTCGGGGGGCGTCAGGCGCTGATCAGCTCAGGGCTGCCAGGACCTTGGCAGTGATGGCGTCGACCGAACCGACACCTTCAATGTGGCTGTACTTCGGCTTGCCGGCATTGGCGGCCGACAGCTTCTGGTAGAACTCCACCAGCGGCTTGGTCTGGGTGTGGTAGACCGACAGGCGATGACGAACGGTTTCTTCCTTGTCGTCGTCGCGCTGGATCAGGTCTTCACCAGTGACGTCGTCCTTGCCTTCCACTTTCGGCGGGTTGTACTGAATGTGGTAGGTACGGCCCGAGGCCAGGTGTACGCGGCGGCCAGCCATGCGGCCGACGATTTCTTCGTCGTCCACGGCGATTTCGACCACGGCGTCGATGTCGACACCGGCAGAGACCATGGCTTCGGCCTGCGGGATGGTGCGTGGGAAGCCGTCGAACAGGCAGCCGTTGGCGCAATCAGGCTGGGCGATGCGCTCCTTGACCAGGCTGATGATCAGCTCGTCGGAGACCAGCTGGCCGGCATCCATGACTTTCTTCAGCTCCAGGCCCAGCGGGGTGCCGGCCTTGACGGCGGCACGCAGCATGTCACCGGTGGAGATCTGTGGAATACCGAACTTTTCGGTGATGAACTTTGCCTGAGTACCTTTACCGGCCCCGGGAGCTCCCAGCAGAATTACGCGCATCTTGTGCTCCTCAAATTTTTTTATGAAATTCAATGGATTCGGCAACCAGGGCCAAGTCCGGAAAATCGGGTATGACCATAAAACGGTCAGAAGGCTGCTCAAGATACACAGCGCCCGGCAGCCATACAAGCGTCCCAAAGTTGCAGGAATGCGCCACTTGTGGCCGACCGGGCAGGTGGTTGCGCCCGGCGCAACCACCCTCCCCTTACCCGTGCATGGCCTGCACGCCACTCACCCCTGCTGGCTTGGGCACACCTTCATCCGGTATTGCGCAGCCCGGCGGCAATACCCGCCACGGTCACCAGCAAGGCCTGCTCCAACGGGCTGTCCAGAGCGGCTTCGCGGCTGCGCGAGCGGGCCAGCAACTCGGCCTGCAGGCGGTGCAGCGGGTCCAGGTAGGTGTTGCGCAGGCTGATGAATTCCAGCGTCTCGGGGCTGTGCGCCAGTAGCACCTGCTGCCCGGTCAGCCCCAGCACCACCTGGCAAGACTGCGACAATAGGTCGCGCAGGTGTGCACCTAAAGGAAGCAAGCGGGGTTGCACCAGACGTTCGTCGTAGGCCTCGGCAATTTGCGCATCGGCCTTGGCCAGCACCATTTCCAGCATGTCGATGCGGGTGCGGAAAAACGGCCATTGCTCGCGCATCTGCGCCAGCAACTCACCTTGGCCACGGGCCAAGGCATTGCTCAGCGCGGTTTCCCAGCCCAGCCAGGCCGGTAGCATCAGCCGGGTCTGGGTCCAGCCGAAGATCCATGGGATGGCCCGCAGGCTTTCGATCCCGCCTGCCCGGCGCTTGGCCGGGCGGCTGCCCAGCGGAAGGCGCCCCAGCTCCTGTTCTGGCGTCGACTGGCGGAAGTACTCGACAAAATCGGGGTTGTCGCGCACCACGCTGCGGTACGCCTTGACGCCATCAGCAGCCAACTGGTCCATCACCTCGCGCCAGGCCGGTTGCGGGGGCGGCGGTGGCAACAGCGTGGCTTCGAGCACAGCGGCCAGGTACAGGTTCAGGTTTTGCTCGGCGATGCCCGGCAAACCGAACTTGAAGCGGATCATTTCGCCCTGCTCGGTGGTGCGGAACCGCCCCGCCACCGAACCCGGTGGCTGCGACAGGATCGCTGCGTGAGCCGGGCCACCGCCGCGCCCTACCGTACCGCCCCGGCCGTGGAACAGCAGCAGTTCGACCTGGTGTTCGGCGCAGATGCGCACCAGGTTTTCCTGGGCCCGGTACTGCGCCCAGGCCGCCGCCGTGGTGCCAGCATCCTTGGCCGAGTCGGAGTAGCCGATCATCACTTCCTGCGGGCCGCGCAGCCCGGCCCGGTAACCCGGCAGGCCGAGCAGGCGCTGCATCACCGGCCCGGCGTTGTCCAGGTCAGCCAGGGTCTCGAACAGCGGTACCACACGCATGGGGCGGGTCAGGCCGGCTTCCTTGAGCAACAGTTGCACCGCCAGCACATCCGAAGCGGCACCGGCCATGGAAATGACATAGGAGCCCAGCGAGGCAGCGGGCGCGGCGGCGACTTCCCGGCAGGTGGCCAGCACCTCGGCGGTGTCTGCCTGCGGCCTGAAGTGCGCGGGCAACAGCGGGCGGCGGTTTTTCAGCTCGGCCTGAAGGAATTCGATGCGGCGATCTTCATCCCAGTCGGCATAGCGGCCCAGGCCCAGGTAGTCGGTGATTTCGGTCAGCGCGTCACGGTGGCGGGCAGCGTCCTGGCGCACGTCCAGGCGGCCCAGGAAAAGGCCGAAAGTGACGGCGCGGCGCAGGCAATCGAGCAACGGCCCTTCGGCGATAACGCCCATGCCGCATTCGTGCAGCGACTGATAGCACAGCTCCAGCGGCGCAATCAGGTCGCGGTTATCCACCAGCACTTCGGCGCTGGCCGGTTGGCTGCTGGTCAATGCCGAATGCGCCCAGGCACGCGTCGCCCGCAAGCGGTCGCGCAGTTGCTTGAGCACCGCGCGGTAGGGTTCGGCACTGTCGCCCACCCGTTCGCGCAAAGCGTCACTGGCCTGCTGCATGGACAACTCGGCGGCCAGTGCATCGATGTCGCGCAGGAACAGGTCGGCGGCCATCCAGCGCGCCAGCAACAGCACTTCCCGGGTAACGGCGGCAGTCACATTGGGGTTGCCGTCACGGTCACCGCCCATCCACGAGGCAAAGCGGATTGGCGCGGCCTCCAGCGGCAGGCGCAGGCCGGTGGCATCCAGCAGAGCCTTGTCGACCTTGCGCAGGTGGCTGGGGATGGCGTGCCACAGCGAATGCTCGATCACCGCGAAGCCCCACTTGGCTTCGTCTACCGGCGTCGGCCGGGTGCGGCGGATTTCTTCGGTGTGCCAGGCCTCGGCAATCAGCCGGCGCAGGCGTTCCCGCACCTGCTGGCGTTCGTCCGGGGTCAGGTCACGGTGGTCCTGGGCAGCCAGCTGGCCGGCGATGGCGTCGTACTTCTGGATCAAGGTGCGGCGGGCCACCTCGGTGGGGTGCGCGGTAAGCACCAATTGGATGTCGAGCTTGGCCAGCTGCCGAGCCAGGGCATCGTTGCTATGCCCGGCCTGCTTCAAGCGCGCCAGCAATTCGGGCAGCACACGGGCCTCGAAGGGTTCGGGCTGGCCGGCGTCGCGGCGGCGGATCAACTGGTACTGCTCGGCCATGTTGGCCAGGTTGAGGAACTGGTTGAAGGCCCTGGCCACGGGCAGCAAGTCTTCTTCGGCAAGGTCGGCCAGGGTGGACGTCAGTTGCTCGCCAGGGCCACGGCGGTCGGCCTTGGCACTGTGGCGGATATCTTCGATTTTCTGCAAAAACGCATCGCCATGCTGCTGGCGAATGGTTTCGCCGAGCAGCTCACCCAACACATGGACATCTTCACGCAAACGCACATCGATATCGGTCATTGGCCCTCTCTTTGGCGCGGCTCTGGCGCACTCCTGTACACAGCTCTACCGAAGAGTGCCCCCTGCCGAGCGCCAATGGCAAGCCGTGATCAGCCAAAGCAAACTAAAGTGAACGCAAGCACTCCCATGCAATGCAGCCATAGCAGGCGTCAACAGAGGTCATCATGAAAATCCGTGAACTCGCCCAGCACTGGGAACAGAATGCCGCCGGTACCCTCAGCCGCACGGGCCATGTATTGCATCTGGACCTGGAGTCCGAGGCGCGCCTGGCCGCGCTGATCGACATGTACCCCAAGCGCACCGCCGAGGAACTGCTCGGCGAACTGGTGGCGGCCGCACTCGAAGAGCTGGAAGCCAGCTTCCCCTATGTGCAGGGTCGCCAGGTCATCGCCACCGATGAAGAAGGTGACCCGCTGTACGAAGATGTCGGCTCTACTCCGCGCTTTCTGGCCCTCTCGCGACAGCACCTGCACAGCCTGAGCACCACCGACGACGATAGCGAAAGATAACCACCCGCACCACCGTTCCGGGCCTCGGCAAGGCCCGGAATACCGCCTTTTCCTGCGAAAGTTCCAGGCAAATCGCGCTGACCGATCAGTCAGAAATAATTCCTCGTTTAGTGCACTTTTTTCTGAACCATTCCAAAAACGGTCGAGTCGGAGCCAATAGCCATCACGCTAAAACCCTGCACACTGCCCTCGTGCACCGTTCAGCTGAAGCGCGCGGTTTTGTCAGGGAATAAGCGATGGACTGCTACGGACATCGTCGTAATCAGGAGTGATCCAATGGAACTGACCACCATGAAGACCCGCACTAGCAAACTGTCATCCACTCATGTGCGCGGGTTCAAGCTGGCCGCGCTGGCCCTGGGCAGTAGCCTGGTCCTGGCCGGCTGTGCGGGCAACCCGCCTACCGAGCAGTACGCAGTTACCCAATCCGCCGTGAACTCCGCCGTGAGCGCGGGTGGCACCGAGTTCGCCGCCGTGGAAATGAAAGCGGCCCAGGACAAGTTCAAGCAAGCCGAAATCGCCATGCACGACAAGAAGTACGACGAGGCCAAGCGCCTGGCCCAACAGGCCGAGTGGGACGCACGCCTCGCCGAACGCAAGGCCCAGGCGGCCAAGGCCCAGAAGGCCGTGCAGGATGCCCGTCAGGGCGTTCAGGACGTACGTGAGGAAGGCCTGCGCAGCGCTCAGTGAGCCCTGCCCCGCCAACCTTAGCCTTCGCACTCGATCAAAGGATGAACACTATGCGCAATTACGTCATGATTCCCGCCCTGCTGGCCCTCAGCGTTGGTCTTGCTGCCTGCTCGCACGACCCTAACGCCAACCTGGAGTCGGCCCGCACCAACTTCTCCTCGCTGCAGAGCGACCCGCAATCGAGCAAGGTCGCGGCACTGGAGACCAAGGACGCCCAGGACTGGCTGAACAAGGCCGACAAGGCCTACATGGACCGTGAAGACGAGAAGAAGGTCGACCAACTGGCCTATCTGACCAACCAGCGCGTTGAAGTGGCCAAGCAGACCATTGCCCTGCGCACCGCCGAAGGCGAGCTGAAAAATGCCTCGGCCCAACGCGCCCAGGCCAAGCTGGATGCCCGCGACGCCCAGATCGCCAAGCTGCAGGACAGCCTCAACGCCAAGCAGACCGACCGCGGTACGCTGGTGACCTTCGGCGACGTGCTGTTCGACTTCAACAAGGCCGAACTCAAGAGCAACGCCTACCCGAACGTCACCAAGCTGGCCCAGTTCCTCCAGGAAAACCCGGAGCGCAAGGTGATTGTCGAGGGCTACACCGACAGCGTCGGCTCGGCCAACTACAACCAGACCCTGTCCGAGCGCCGCGCCAACAGCGTACGCATGGCACTGGTACGTGCCGGCGTAGATCCGGCGCGCATCGTCTCCCAAGGCTATGGCAAGGAGTACCCGGTAGCGGACAACGGCAGCAACTCGGGCCGTGCGCAAAACCGTCGCGTGGAGGTAACCATCTCCAACGACAACCAGCCAGTGGCACCCCGTTCGGTGAGCCAGGTTCAGCGGTAAGGCTGGCTAGCTGAAAAGAAAGCCCCGCGCTCGACGCGGGGCTTTTTTTTGCCTGTACCGGCCTCTTCGCGGGCACGCCCGCGAAGAGGCCGGTACAGGCAGTAGGGATAATGGCTCACTTCACCTGCTGCGGGGTTTCCTCGCCCATGCAGCGCACCGCACGCTTGCGGTTGTCCACCAGCACGCCGGTCAGGCCTTTCTGCTCGGTGTCGAACAACACCAGCACGCCATCGACGCACTGGGCCACTTGCGCCGCCGGGTCCAGCGAAACCTTGTAGTCCTCGCCCGGGATGGTCTTGAGCATGGTGAAGTCCTGCAGCAACAGGGCATCCTCGGGTTTGGCGAAATGCAGGTAACCGTAGTACCACAAGGCCCCCACCGTCACGATGATGCTGCCGACGCCGGTCAGGATCAGCGGGATGGCGTTGCGTTCTTCACTCATTGCTTGTTCTTCTCGTCAGGGAAATTGGGCACTTCGGCAAGCCGCCGCAGGCCGTTGAAATGGCTAGGGTCGTCGAGGAAACGCAGCATCACCTGGCGCCATGTGGGGTCGGCGAAGGTCTGCACGTGGCCACCGCGGGTCAGTTGCAGCACCCGCGGCGGTGGCGCGTGCTGGTACAGGCGGATGCCGTTGTCCATCGGCACCAGGTTGTCGTCAATGCTATGGAAAAACAGCTTGGGCGGGCTGCTCAGTTGCTCGATCGAACGGATTGCACTGTCACCGTCCGGCACCAGCCACGACAGCGGCACCTGCAACGGCCAGGTCATCCACGACGTGCTGAGGGCAAAGCGCCCGACTGAACGGTAACTGGCCGGCACGCCATCGAACACCAGGGCACTGAAGCGCTGGCGCTGCTCGGGGTGGGCCGCCAGGTAGTGAATGGCCATGGCCCCTCCAAGGCTTTGCCCCAGCAGCACCAGGGGCTTGCCCTTTACCTCGGGCGCCTGGTCCAGCCAGGCCATGGCGGCGGCGATATCTTCGTACACCTCTGGCAGGCTTGGCGCCCCCTGCGACAGGCCATAACCGCGGTAATCGATCATCAGCACCTGATAGCCCTGCTCCGGCAGCCAGTAGCTGCCACCCAAGTGCCCCGGCAGGTTGCCGCCGTTGCCGTGCAAGTGCAGTACCGTACCTTTGACCTCGACCCCGACCTTGGCCGGCAACCACCAACCGTGCAGGCGGATGCCATCAGTTGTGGTCAACGTTACATCGCGGTACGCCAGCTTGGCCCGCTCAGGCGTAAAGGCCTGACCACGCTCGGGGTAGAACAGCAGGCTGCTGCAGCCGCCAAGGCCCAGCAGGACCAAGCCCAGGGCCAGCAGGCGGCAGCACTCAGAGAATGTTCGCGTAGTCGGCTTCAATACGGTCCAGGCTCAGGTGGTTGAGGAAGTTGGAGAAGCACATCCAGGCCGACAGCGCGTTAAGGTCGCGGAACTGCTCGGGCAAGTACTTGGGCGGCGCAACCAGGCCCTCCTCCACCAGCTGGCGCAAGGTACGCATGTCTTCCAGGGTGGTCTTGCCACAGAACAGCAACGGGATCTGTTCGAGCTTGCCCTTCTTCACGGCCAACTGAATGTAGTTGTAAACCATGATGAAGCCCTTGAGGTAGGACAAGTCCTTGGTGAATGGCAGGCCATTGGGCACCGAACCGCGGAACACCCGGCTGGCGTTGCTGTAGCTCTGCGCCATCTCGAAGCCTTGCCCACGGAAAAAATCGAACACCTGGAGGAAATCGGCGCCCTCCTCGACCATGTGGATGGCGCGAGTGCGGTTGGTGAGCTTGCGCAGGCGGCTGGGGTAGGAGGCGAAGGCAATCACTTCCATGAGGATGGCCAGGCCTTCCTGGGTCACCGTCGACGAGGGCGGGCCCTTGGCCAGGAAGGTGCAGATCGGCTGGTTCAGGCCATTGAGCGTGGTACCGACATGCACCAGCCCCTCGTGCACCTCCAGGGCGCGCACGTCGCGGGCGTTGAACATGGCATCGGCGCGCACCTTGATGTAGTCGGCACCGGCCGCGGCATCGGCGACGATACCGTCGGACTCGAACACGCGGATGGTTCCCTCGGCCTCGCCGAACACCTTGTTCAGCCGGCGCTGGAGGATCTCCACCGCCTCTTTGGCGGTGAGGTTCTTCGGTTCGTCCTTCAGGTCGCCACGGCCATCGATATTGTTGAGGTAATCCGACAGCATCAGACCGAGGTCGGCCAGGGTCGGGTCACCGGCATGGAAGGCATCGGAGGCAGCGCCATACAGTTCCTGGGAGATCAGGCCGAAGTCCTCGGTCCCGCGCGCTTCGAGCATGCGCACCACCATGCGGTACTCGCGGCACATGCGCTTCATGATCTGCCCGACCGGGTTGAACTGACCTAGCTGGCGGATGATGTCACGCTCGATGCCCTGGAACTCGGCCTTCACCGCGCCGGAGTCGAACGATAGCGGGCGCGACTGGTAATAGGCACGGTCGACGGCCGGCGGCTCTTTGCCCTTGGCTTTGAGGAAGCCCTGACGAATGTTTTCGTCCCATTTAACCGCGTCCAGGACCCGGATCGGGGTCTGCGCCGCAACGATGCGGTCGGACAGGGCACGGATGGTTTGCTGGTATTCGTCCAACGGGGACTCCTTATCTGTCTCGGCCTCGGTCCCTGTAGGAGCAGCCTTGTGCTGCGAAGAGGCCTCTATCGGCAGCAAATATCTGTTGTCTTACCTGCCCTTTCGCAGCACAAGGCTGCTCCTACCGGGATCGCATTGCAATTTCAAACCATGAAAAGGCCGGCACAGGTAACTACTTGCCAGTACGCTGGAACCGCGCCACTTCGACGAACAGGTCGGAGTTGGCCGGGTCGTCCAGGTACGCCAGCACCCGCGCCGAGGGGCTATCGATCAGCACGCCGTCGCCGTTGTCTTCAGGCACCTCGGTGCTGCGCCCGGTCAGTTCCTTCTTGTCCACCGCCTGCTGCACCTGCTCGACATCCAGGTTGTAGACCACCAGCTCCTTGCCCTCGACGATGTCGAAACCGCCGATCAGGAAGTTGCCTCCCAGGCGTTTGGGCACTCCGGCCGACAGGTACCAGCGGTTGCCGTGGCGCGACACGGTGAACACGTACTCCTCAGGGGCCTTGCCCTTGGCCGTGGCCACCGCCTTGTAGGCACCGCCACCGCTGCGGCTGATGGTCAGCTTCAACGGCTCGCCCCAGGCGTCCTTGCTGCTCCACTTGCCGAGCAGCGCCTTGGGCGCCGCCTGGTTGCTGGGCAAGGGCTCATGGAAGGTCACCAGACAACCGCCCAGCAGCAGGAATGACAGAGTCAACAACACCACACGCCAGGCTTTCATCAGGTTCTCCTTGAAAAATCGGTCTCGGCTCAGGCCGATGCCAGCACCAGCTGCAGGTATCGGGTAAGCATAGCGAGCATCTGCCCATCGGCTTGCGCGTTCGCATCCTTGAGCAGGCCCTGATATTCCATCTGCTCGATAATCGCCGTCAACATCTGGGCGTCCTGTTCTGGTTGCCGCGACCCCACCACCTGCAGCAATTGACGGGTGCCGTGCAGCAGGATCTGCTCGTGGGCACGCACCAGCTCAGCCAGGCGTGGGCACAGCAGCGCCTCTTGGCGGAAGGCCTGTTCGGCCATCAGGAAGTCGCGGCGGTTCAGCAGTTGCCGCTGAACATAGTCGGCAGTCATGCGCGCCACTTCGTCAGCCAGCCGCGCCCGTGCCGCCGGGCTGCCGTCACCCTGGGCCAGCAACTGGCGCAGTACCACTTCCGTGTTGGCCCACAACTTGGCCATGTAGGCGGCACTACGCTCGACATACTGGGCGAAGGTATCGGTGAGCAGGTCCTCGATGTCCTTGAAGTAGTAGGTGGTGGCCGACAGCGGCACAGCGGCCTCGGCGGCCACCGCACGGTGGCGCACACCGCGCACGCCATCGCGCACGACGATACGCATGGCGGCGTCGAGGATCAGCTGGCGGCGCTGTTCGCTGCCTTGGCGGGCAGTCTTGCGGCCTTGGTATTGCACGTTTTCGGCGACGGCGGTAGCGATGCCGGCGGCGCCTTGATCAGGCATGGCGGGTGTCACAGGGCATACCTCACGGTTCAAGTCATCTGCGGCCTGCACTGGCCTCATCGCCGGCAAGCCAGCTCCCACAGGCCCGCACAATAGTCAGGACCTATGCAGTACCTGTGGGAGCTGGCTGGCCGGCGATGGAGCCAGTACAGACAACATAAAGCTTCAGGCAAGAAAAAGCCGCCTCGAAAGGCGGCTTGTTCAATTCACTCAGGCCTGTGGACGCATGTGCGGGAACAGGATCACGTCGCGGATCGACGGCGAGTTGGTCAGCAACATGACCAGGCGGTCGATGCCGATGCCTTCACCGGCGGTCGGCGGCATGCCGTACTCCAGCGCACGCACGAAGTCGGCGTCGTAGTGCATGGCCTCGTCGTCACCAGCGTCCTTCTCGGCCACCTGGGCCAGGAAGCGCTCGGCCTGGTCTTCGGCATCGTTGAGCTCGGAGTAGGCGTTGGCGATTTCGCGGCCACCGATGAACAGCTCGAAGCGGTCGGTAACGGCCGGGTTGTCGTCGTTGCGACGAGCCAGCGGCGACACTTCGAACGGGTACTCGGTGATGAAGTGAGGCTGCTCCAGCTTGTGCTCGACCAGCTCTTCGAAAATCATCACCTGCAGCTTGCCCAGGCCTTCGTGGCCCAGCACCTTGGCACCGGCCTTCTTGGCGATGTCCCGGGCGCGGTCAACGTCCTGCAGGTCGGCAGCGGTCAGTTCCGGGTTGTACTTGAGGATCGAGTCGAACACCGACAGGCGCACGAACGGCTCGCCGAAGTGGAACACCTTGTCGCCGTAAGGCACGTCGGTGCTGCCCAGTACCAACTGCGCCAGCTCGCGGAACAGTTCCTCGGTGAGGTCCATGTTGTCGTTGTAGTCGGCGTAGGCCTGGTAAAACTCGAGCATGGTGAATTCGGGGTTATGACGCGTCGAAACACCTTCGTTACGGAAGTTGCGGTTGATCTCGAACACTTTCTCAAAGCCACCCACCACCAGGCGCTTGAGGTACAGCTCCGGCGCGATACGCAGGAACATGGCCATGTCCAGGGCATTGTGGTGGGTTTCGAACGGCTTGGCAGCGGCGCCGCCCGGGATGGTCTGCAGCATCGGCGTCTCGACTTCGAGGAAGTCACGCTCGATGAGGAACTTGCGAATGTGCGAGATAACCTGCGAACGCACACGGAAGGTGTGGCGGGTTTCTTCGTTGACCATCAGGTCGACGTAACGCTGGCGGTAGCGCTGTTCGGTGTCGGTCAGGCCGTGGTGCTTGTCGGGCAGCGGGCGCAGCGACTTGGTCAGCAGGCGCACGTTGGTCATTTCGACGTACAGGTCACCCTTGCCGGAACGTGCCAGGGTGCCTTCGGCGCTGATGATGTCGCCCAGGTCCCAGGTCTTGACTGCGGCCAGGGTTTCTTCCGACAGGGTCTTGCGGTTGACGTAGACCTGGATGCGACCGGTCATGTCCTGGATAACCATGAACGAGCCACGGTTGAGCATGATACGGCCGGCAACCTTGACCGGAATCGCGGCTGCTTCCAGCTCTTCCTTGGTCTTGTCCGCGTACTGTTTCTGCAGGTCGTTGCAGTAGCTGTCGCGACGGAAGTCGTTGGGGAAGGCGTTGCCTTTGGCGCGCTCGGCGGCAAGTTTTTCCTTGCGCAGGGCGATCAGGGCATTTTCTTCCTGTTGCAGGTCTTGCGAGTCGGTCTTGAGGTCGCTCATGTCGTCACATCTTCCATCAGGGAATTCATTGCCCTCGCCCGCAGGCGAGGGTCTTTCAGCAGGAGTGAAGCTTACAGGCCCTGTTTCAGGCTGGCTTCCAGGTATTCGTCGATATCACCGTCGAGCACCTTGTTGCAGTCGCTGCGTTCAACGTTGGTACGCAGGTCCTTGATACGCGACGCGTCGAGCACGTACGAGCGGATCTGGTGACCCCAGCCGATGTCCGACTTGCTGTCTTCCAGCGCTTGCGAAGCGGCGTTGCGCTTCTGCATTTCCAGCTCGTACAACTTGGCCCGCAGCATTTTCATGGCGGTGTCCTTGTTGGCGTGCTGGGAGCGTTCGTTCTGGCAAGCCACCACGGTGTTGGTCGGCACGTGGGTGATACGTACCGCGGAGTCGGTGGTGTTCACGTGCTGACCACCGGCGCCCGAGGAGCGGTAGGTGTCGATACGCAGGTCGGACGGGTTGATGTCGATCTCGACCTTGTCGTCGATCTCGGGCGACACGAACACCGCCGAGAACGAGGTGTGACGACGGGCGCCGGAGTCGAACGGGCTCTTGCGCACCAGGCGGTGCACGCCGATCTCGGTGCGCAGCCAGCCAAAGGCGTACTCGCCCTTGATGTGCACGGTAGCGCCTTTGATGCCGGCGACTTCACCTTCGGAAAGCTCGATGATGGTGGCGTCGAAACCGCGCTTGTCGGCCCAGCGCAGGTACATGCGCAACAGAATGTTGGCCCAGTCCTGGGCTTCGGTGCCGCCGGAACCGGCCTGGATGTCCAGGTAGGCGTTGTTCATGTCCATCTCGCCGCTGAACATGCGGCGGAACTCAAGCTTCGCCAGGGCTTCTTCCAGGCGCTGCAGCTCGGCGGTCACGTCCTCGACAGCGGCTTCGTCTTTTTCTTCGACGGCCATGTCCAGCAAGTCGCGGCAGTCGTTCAGGCCACCGGACAGTTCATCCAGGGTTTCGACGATCTGCTTCAGGGCAGCGAGCTCGCGGCCCAGTTCCTGGGCGTATTCGGGCTTGTTCCAGACGTTTGGGTCTTCCAGCTCGCGATTGACTTCGATCAGGCGGTCATGCTTGTGATCGTAGTCAAAGATACCCCCGAATGGACTGGGAACGCTCGGTGAGGTCCTTGATGGTGTTCAGAATCGGTTGGATTTCCATGGGCGCGCGGCTCTCGTACGAATTCGGTGAAAAGCCCGCGAGTATAACCGAGTCCGCAGCACGGCGGCAGACCCGCCGGGCGGTCACATTCGTATAGCCTGTCAGCGGGCACTGCAGGAGCGGCACTGTGTCAGGCGATACCCACCTGGTTACGCCCGCTGTTCTTGGCCTGGTACAAGCCTTTGTCCGCCGCCGAAATCAGCTGCCGGCAGTGGCTGCCGACGGCCGGGGTCTGGGTGGCCAGGCCGATGCTCACGGTCAGGTGTGAGTCGGCCACCGGGGCGCTGTGCGGGATGCCAAGGCCGAGAACGGTCTGACGCAGCTTTTCAGCCACCAGGCGTGCCCCGCCTGGCGAGGTGTTGGGCAGCACCAGGGCAAACTCCTCGCCACCATAGCGGGCCGGCAGGTCGGTCGGCCGCGAGCATGAGCCACGGATCGCCTCGGCCACCTGGCGCAAGGCCTCGTCGCCGGCCAGGTGACCGAAGCTGTCGTTGTAGGCCTTGAAATAGTCCACATCGATCATCAGCAACGACAACTGCTGCTGTTCACGCATGGCGCGGCGCCACTCCAGCTCCAGGTATTCGTCGAAGTGACGGCGGTTGGACAGCCCGGTCAGGCCATCGGAGTTCATCAGCCGCTGCAGCATCAGGTTGGAGTCGAGCAACTGCTGCTGGCTGACGCGCAGGGCGCGGTAAGCCTCGTCGCGTTGCAGCAGGGTAAGGTAGGAGCGCGAATGGTAGCGAATGCGCGCTACCAGTTCGATGGTGTCCGGCAGCTTGACCAGGTAATCGTTGGCCCCGGCGGCAAACGCCGCGCTTTTGACCAGCGGGTCTTCCTTGGTCGACAGTACGATGATCGGGATGTCCTGGGTGGCCGGGTTGTTGCGGTATTCGCGTACCAGGGTCAAGCCGTCCAGGCCAGGCATGATCAGGTCCTGGAGGATAACCGTGGGCTTGATGCGCATGGCCTGGACCACCGCCTGGTGCGGGTCGGCACAGAAGTGGAAGTCGATGTTGTCTTCATTGGCCAGACCACGCCGCACCGCCTCGCCGATCATGGCCTGGTCGTCGACCAGCAGCACCATCGCCGAGTTTTCGTTGGTGGTGGCAAAACCTTCGATCGGTAAGTCATTCATACCTGTTCACCCGATCACTGCCGTTCTGGCGGCGTGATTCAATACATTTCGTCATTTTGCGAAAAAGTCCATCAAGCGCCCGGCGATGCGTTCCAGCGGGCGAATTTCCACTGCGGCATCGATTGCCGCGGCGGCCTTGGGCATGCCGTACACTGCGCTGCTGGCCTGGTCCTGGGCAATGGTCAGAAAGCCCTGCTGACGCATCAGCTTCAGGCCCTGGGCGCCGTCGCGCCCCATGCCGGTGAGCAGCACGCCCACCGCATCGCCATTCCAGTAACGTGCCACGCTCTCAAAGAACACATCGATCGAGGGCCGGTAGATTTCATTGACAGGCTCGGCAGTGTAGGCCAGTTGGCCATTTTGTAGCAGGCGAATGTGGTGGTTGGTGCCGGCCAGCAATACCTGGCCCGGCTGCGGCGGCTCGCCGTCACGGGCCAGGCGCACCGGCAGGCCGGCTGCGCTGCTGAGCCACTCTGCCATGCCGGCAGCAAACACCTGGTCCACATGCTGAACCAGTACGATGGCCGCCGGAAACGCTGCAGGCAAGCCCTTGAGCAGCACTTCGAGGGCTGCCGGGCCACCCGCCGACGAACCGATCGCCACCAGCCCGCGACGCTGCGAGGCCTCACGCAGCGGTGTGGCCACCGGCCTTGCCGCTGGCGTGCGCTGCTGGCCGACCAGCCAGCCGATATTGAGGATTTTACGCAGCAGTGGCGCCGCCGCTTCGCGGGCATCCCCAGCGCCCAGTGCCGGGGTGTCGACCACGTCGAGGGCGCCATGGCCCATGGCCTCGAACACGCGGTGCACGTTCTGTTGGCGGTCCACCGTGACGATGACGATGGCGCACGGGGTTTCGGCCATGATCCGCCGGGTGGCCTCCACGCCGTCCATCACCGGCATGATCAGGTCCATCAGGATCAGGTCCGGCAGTTGCTCGGCGCAACGCTGCACCGCCTCGGCGCCATTGCTGGCCACCCACACCACCTGGTGTGCGGGCTCGAAGGCAACCGCCCGGCGCAGGGCCTCGACAGCCATGGGCATGTCATTGACGATGGCGATCTTCATCCTTGAGCACCTCCGATCAGCTCGACTACAGCCTCCAGCAACGCATCGTCGTGGAAACTGGCTTTCGCCAAATAGTAGTCGGCGCCAGCATCCAGGCCACGCCGTCGGTCTTCCTCACGGTCTTTGTAGGACACCACCATCACCGGCAGCGATTGCAGGCGCTGATCGCGACGCACCAGGGTGACCAGTTCGATGCCGTCCATGCGTGGCATGTCGATGTCAGTGATCAGCAGATCGAAGTCCTCACTGCGCAGGGCGTTCCAGCCGTCCATGCCATCTACCGCAACCGCCACATCGTAGCCACGGTTGCCCAGCAGCTTGCGTTGCAGCTCGCGCACGGTCAGCGAATCGTCGACCACCAGGATGCGCTTGCGCACCACACCACGAGCGCCGCTGCTTCCGCGTTCGACGCGTTCCAGGCTGCCGGTACTGAGCAGTTTCTCCACCGAACGCAGCAGGTCTTCGACATCGACGATCAACACCACCGAGCCGTCATCGAGCAAGGCGCCGGAAGAAATGTCCTGCACCTTGCCTAGCCGTGAGTCGAGCGGCATCACAACCAGTACCCGCTCACCTATCAGCCGCTCCACGGCCACGCCGTACAGCTGCTCGCGCTCACGGATCACCACCACCCGCAGGCTGCCGTCTTGCGCCTGGCCGGCAGGCCGGTTCAACAACTGGCTGGCCGCCACCAGGCCGATAAGCCGGCCTTCGTGCCAGAAATGCTGGCGCCCTTCGATCTGCACGATCTGCTCGGTGGTCACTTCCAGCGTGCGTTCGATGTGGGCAAGCGGGAAGGCATAGGCCTCGCCACCCACCTCGATCACCAGGCTGCGCACCACCGACAGGGTCAATGGCACCTGCAGATGGAAGCGACAGCCCTGCCCCGCCACCTGGGTCAGCTCGATGGAGCCGCGTAGCTCGCGGATCATGTGTTGCACCGCATCCAGCCCCACGCCGCGCCCAGACACCTCGGTGACCTTGTCGCGCAGGCTGAAGCCGGGCAGGAACAAGAACGTCAGCAGTTCTGCATCACTCATCCGCGCCACCGTGTCGGCAGGCGACAGGGCGCGCTCGACGATGCTGCTGCGCAAGCGCTCCAGGTCGATGCCGGCACCATCGTCGATCAGTTCCAGGCTGAGCATGCCGGCCTGGTGCGAGGCGCGCAGGCGAATCACGCCTTCCTCTGGCTTGCCCGCCAGCAGGCGACGCTCCGGCAGCTCGATGCCGTGGTCAACCGCGTTGCGCAGCAGGTGGGTCAGCGGTGCTTCAAGCTTTTCCAGCACATCGCGGTCGACCTGGGTCTTTTCCCCCTCTACCGCCAGCTGTACCGGTTTGCCCAGCGAGCGGCCAAGGTCTCGGACCATACGGCTCTGGCCGGTCAGCACATCGGCGAACGGCCGCATTCGGCAGGCCAGGGCGGTGTCGTACAACAACTGTGCACGCTGGCTGGCCTGCCAGCCGAATTCGTCCAGATCGGCGGCCTGCTGCTGCAGGATCTGCTGGGTTTCGGCCAGCAGACGCTGGGTTTGTGCCAGGGCTTCGAGCACCTCGCTGTCCTGGCCACTGTCCTCCAACTGCATGCGCAGGCCATCAAGCGCCTGCATACCCTGGCCATGCATGCGCTTGAGCCGCTGCAAGGTGGCCAGGTAAGGTTTGAGCCGCTGGGTTTCCACCAGCGACTTGCTGGACAGGTCGAGCAGGCTGTTGAGGCGGTCGGCGGTGACCCGCAGCACCCGCTCGGCACCTTCGCCGCCGCGTTTGCCGGCCTTGCGGCGCGGGGCAGGTTCGGGGTCGGACTCCAAAGCATCAAGTGGCAACGCCATAGGCTCGGCTGGCAAGGTTGCCAGCGGCAAGTCTGGCAGCACGGGCACTGACGGCGGCACGGCAGGCATGGCCGCAGCCCTTGGGTCGAGCAGGCTGGCCATTTGCGCCAGGAACACGGGCAGGGTCGCCTGCGCCCCGACGTCGCCGGGTGTGGCGATACGCATCAGCAGGTCGGTGCCTTGCAACAGCGCGTCGATGTGCTCGGCACTCAGGCGCAAGCGGCCCTCCTGTGCCGCCACCAGGCAGTCTTCCATGACGTGGGCGACGCTGACGCCGGCATCCACCCCAACGATGCGCGCTGCGCCCTTCAGCGAGTGGGCGGCGCGCATGCAAGCCTCAAGCTGGTCAGCCTGGGTAGGGTTGCGCTCCAGCGCCATCAGGCCGGCGCTGAGGACCTGGGTCTGCGCCTCTGCCTCCAGGCTGAACAATTCGAGCAACGATGCGTCGCGCATTTGCTCTGGGGTCATGACAGGCTCCGCTGCACGGCAGACAGTAAGTGTTGATCGTCCAGCACCCGCACGCTGCGGCCGCGCCACTGCAGGACTGCGGCGGTAAAGCGCGTGGCGTCCTGGCCGCTGCCCAGCAGCAGTGGGTCTAGCCGGTGAATACCGTCGATTTCCTCAACGGCCATCACTACCGGCCCTCCCTCGGCCGCCAGAATCAGCATGCGTGGCATGGCCCGACCGCTGCGTTGCTCGGCGGTGTCGGCCTGCACACCCAGCAAGTCAGCCAGTGACAGGCACGGCACCAACGCACCGCGCACATTGGCAACCCCCTGCAGCAGCCGCGAGCGCTGATGCGGCAGCGAATGCACGGCCTGCATCGGGGCGATCTCGGCCAGGCTGGCGGTGGCCAGCGCCAGCCACTCTTCGCCCAGGCGGAACAGCAGCATGGAGCGGCCGGTGTTTTCCTCTACTGGCTGCGCCGGCGCAGCCTGGTGGTCCTGCATCAGCGCGTAGCGGTCAAGCAGCCGGGTGGCCGAAGCCGCATACACATCGCAGTTTCGGCAGTGGACATGCCGCTCCAGCAGCGGGCACTGCTTGTCGCCGTGGACGCCAATGCGGTTCCAGCAGTCGTCGATGTGCGCGTCATCTTCGGCCAGCAGTTGCATCGCCATTTCACCCTTCATCGTTCAGGCTCCCTGCCAACCCGTGCAGCGCGGTCCTGCAGGCGCCGGGCACCGGCCAGGTCACCCTGGGACGCCAACAAGGCCGCCAGGTGTACTAGCGCCTCGGGGTGCTGCGGCTCCAGGTACAGGGCTTTGCGATAATGGGTCAGCGCCTGCTGCGCATCGCCTTCGGTATCACTGAGCAGCCCTAGCCAGTAGTACACCTGCGCCGACGGCGCGAACTGGCCCAGGTAGCGCTGGCATTCGGCACGCGCCCGCTCGCTGGCGCCGGCGTTGGCAAGCCGGGCGATACTGGCCAGCAGCTCGCTCGCGTCCTCACGCGCACGCTCGCGGGCCGGCGCTGGCTTGGGCGCCATCGGCAATACACGCAGCGGGCGCGGCAGCGGCGCGCCGGGTGGCGGATAACCCGCCGTGGCCAGCGGCGGTACGGTGCGCCGTGCGGGTTCAGGTGCCACTGCCAACGGGACATTGCCACCTTCCTGGCGTACATAGGCAAACGACTGGGCGATCCCTAGCGGGCGCATGCCCAGCCGCGCCAGCAAGCTGCCTTCGGCCGGGCCGATGAACAGCACACCCTGCGGATGCAGCAGGCGCTTGAGCACCTCGAATACACGCTGCTGGGTAGGCACGTCAAAATAGATCAACAGGTTGCGACAGAACACGAAGTCGTACAGGCCGTCGCGGCTGGCCAGCGCGGGATCGAGCACATTGCCCACCTGCAGGCTGACTTGCTGCTGCACCCGACCGTGCAGGCGGTGGCCTTCATCGAGGGCATCGAAGTAGCGCTCGCGAAAGCCCAGGTTGCTGCCGCGAAACGCATTGCGCCCATACACGGCCTGCCCGGCCTTGGTCACCGAACTGGGGCTGATGTCCATGCCATCGATCAGAAACGCACCCGGCGCAATGCCCGCGTCGAGCAAGGCCATGGCCAGCGAATAGGGTTCCTCGCCGGTCGAGCATGGCAGGCTGAGCAGGCGCAGTGGGCGGGCCCCGGCCAGTTCGGCCAGGCGCTTGTGTGCCAGGCCGGCCAGGGCGGTAAAAGACTCCGGGTAGCGGAAAAACCAGGTTTCCGGAACGATCACCGACTCGATCAACGCCTGTTGCTCATCCGCCGACTGCTGCAGGCGCAGCCAGTAATGGTCCAGGTCGACGGCGCCCACGGCCACGCAACGCTGACGCAGCGCGCGCTCGACCATGGGCGCACCTACCGACTCAACATCCAGGCCGATGCGCTCGCGCAAGAAGCGGAAGAAACGCTGTTCGTTCATGTCGGCATCCCTGTCGGCTCATCCGTGTACAGCAGGTGGTGCACGGCATCAGGCAGCAGATCGTTGACTTCGATGCGCTGCAGCAGGCCCTGCTCATCCTGGCGTACCGGGCCCAGATACGGCGCTTCGCCGCTGTCCACGCCATAAGGCTGGAATTCCTCCGGGTGGCAACGCAGGGTCTCGGTGGCCTGCTCCAGGATCAGGCCGAGTTGCAGGCTGCCACGATAATGCACCAGCACCAGGCGCGTACTGGTGCGCTGCGCCGCCGGCTGGCCAAAACTCAGCGCGCCAAGGTCGATCACAGGAACCAGATGGCCACGATGGGCGAGGATGCCCGCGACCCAGGCAGGTGCCTGGGCAATCGGCTTGAGCGGCTGGCGCGGCAGCACCTCGATCACCTCGTGCACGCTAAGGGCAAAGCGCTGTTCCCTGAGGCGAAACTGCAGGTACAACGCGCCCTTGGCGTTGTGCGCGGATGCGGCGTGCGGTGGCAAGTCGTTCATCGCGTTCAGACTTTGAAACGCGACACGCCGCCACGCAGGCCGGCGGCCACCTGGCTCAGTTCATCGATGGCAAAGCTGGCCTGTCGCAGCGACTCGACGGTCTGGGTACTGGCATCGCTGAGCTGCGCCAGCGCCTGGTTGATCTGCTCGGCACCGGTGGCCTGGGCCTGCATGCCTTCATTGACCATCAGCACACGCGGCGCCAGGGCCTGCACCTGGTGAATGATCTGGCTGAGCTGCTCGCCCACCTGCTGCACCTCGAACATGCCGCGGCGCACTTCTTCGGAAAACTTGTCCATGCCCATGACCCCGGCAGACACCGCCGACTGGATTTCACGCACCATCTGCTCGATGTCGTAGGTGGCCACGGCGGTCTGGTCGGCCAGGCGGCGCACTTCGGTGGCCACCACGGCAAAGCCACGGCCGTACTCACCGGCCTTTTCCGCTTCGATGGCGGCGTTGAGCGACAGCAGGTTGGTCTGGTCGGCCACCTTGACGATGGTCACCACCATCTGGGTGATGTTGCTGGCCTTTTCGTTGAGGATACCGAGCTTGGCGTTGACCAGGTCGGCGGCGCCCATCACCTGGTGCATGGTCTCCTCCATGCGCGCCAGCCCCTGCTGGCCGGAGCCGGCGAGGCTGGAAGCCTGATCAGCGGCGGAGGTGACTTCGGTCATGGTACGCACCAGATCACGCGAAGTGGCGGCGATTTCCCGCGAGGTGGCGCCAATTTCGGTGGTGGTGGCGGCCGTTTCGGTGGCGGTGGCCTGCTGTTGCTTGGACGTGGCGGCAATTTCGGTAACCGACGTGGTCACCTGCACCGACGAGCGCTGGGCCTGGGCTACCAGGTTGGCCAGTGCTTCGGCCATTTCGTTGAAGCCGCTTTCGATGGCGCCGAACTCGTCCTTGCGGTCCAGGCTCAGGCGCATGCTCAGGTCACCCGAACGCAGCTTGTCGAGGGCATGGACAATGCGCTGCATGGGCGCGGTGATGGCGCGCATCAGCAACAGGCCGCAGATGCCGGCGGCGACGATTGCCAGCAGCAGCGATACCACCATGCTGCCCTTGGCCGTGCTGACGGCGCTGACGATCTCGTTGGTGGCGGTGTCGGCAGAGGCCCGATTGTGCTCGATCACTTCATTCAGGTGCTTGCGGCCATCTACCCAGGCCGGCGTCAGCACCTCGATGATCAGCCGTTCGGCTTCGGCGTAGTTGTGCTGACGGTATGTGTCCAGTACCTGACCGACGATCTTCATGTAGTTCTGTTCCAACTGCACGAAGCTGTCGAAGCGGGTCTGGTCGTCCTTGTCCTGGATGGTGGTCTGGTAGCTGGCCATGTGTTGCTTGAGCCGGTCCTCGAAGCTTTTGAACAGCTCCATGTCGGCCGAAGTGATTTCCCGGTGGTTGGACAGGCCCACCAGTTGCTGGCTGGTGACGTAGCTGTCGACCCAGGCGCTGCGGATCATCGAGCTGTAGTAGACCCCGGGAATGCTGTCGGTCCCCACTGCCTCCTCGGCGGTTTCGATGGCCACCAACCGCGAGTAGGCGGCCACGATCATCAGCAGCATGATGGCGATGATCACGGCGAAACTTGCCAGGATCCGTTGGCGCAAGGTCCAGTTTTTCACATTCAGCCCTCAGGAATTCTCAACGAGCGGGAAAAATCGCTGAAGTATAGCCCAGAGGCCTTACACATTTTCGGATGAAGTGAGGGGTAAACAGGCATCCCTGCTGATGGACATGCCATTTGTTTCGTAGATCATGAGCGCACCATGGCCCCTGTAGGAGCAGCCTTGCGCTGCGAAAGGGCCTGGATGATCAATGCTTCTGCATGGGCCTTCATGGCCTCTTCGCAGCACAAGGCTGCTCCTACAGGGAGCGCGCACGCCTGAATGAGTGATTACTGGCCAGCAGCAAGCCGTACCTGGCTTTCCAGTTCCTGACGCAGCGCCGGGTCCAAACGCAGCTGGCGGGCCAGTTCGTCCAGGTAGGAGCGCTCCATGAAGTTTTCCTGATCGACCATCATCACGCTGGCCAGGTACATCTCGGCGGCCATTTCTGGTGTTTGCGCGGCGCGGGCCACCTCGGCCGGGTCCAGCGGTTTGTTCAGCTCGGCATGCAGCCAGTGCTGCAGTTCACGGTCGCTGTCCAGGCGGGTAAATTCGCCCTCGATCAACGCCCGTTCGCGCTCGTCGATATGGCCATCGGACTTGGCCGCCGCTACCAGCGCCCTCAACACCGCCTGGCTATGCTGCTCGACCTGGGCAGGCGGCAGGCGGTCGACGGTTTGCGGTTCGGCTGCGGCCCCCTGCTGATTGGCCTGCCAGTTGCCGTAGGCTTTGTAGGCCAGCACACCCAGCGCAGCCAGGCCGCCGTAGGTCAGGGCCTTGCCGCCGTACTTGCGGGCTTTCTTGCTACCGAGCAGCAGGCCCAGGGCGCCCCCACCCAACAGGCCGCCACCGGCACCGGACAACAGCCCGCCAAGCCCACCGCCAGCGCCGCCGGACTTGTTGGCGCCCCCCTGTTTTTCGAGCATCTGCTGGCCGGATTTGAGGAGTTGATCAAGCAAGCCCCGAGTGTTCATTCATGTGTCTCCACGCAAGAAGATTCAACCGCCAGAGTAAGGCTTGGCAGAACGCACGCCATCGCGGATTTGCTTCCGGATGTTGCATTGGCTGGCAAAAAGCCAACTAGACTCGATATCGCCAATACCTCGCGCGATCGCACTACGCTTATAACAATTGCTTCACGGCTTGCTTGATGACTGCCCCGAACAAGATCTCCAAAAAGAGGGAACACCATGTCAGTGCACAAGACCGCATTGCTCGGCGCCATGACCGGTGCCGTGCTGGCCAGCGCCAGCCTGCAGGCTGCCGAACCGCCCAAAGCCCTGGGGCCCGGCGAGGGGCGCCTGGATATCGTTGCCTGGCCCGGCTACATCGAGCGCGGTGAAAGCGACAAGGCCTACGACTGGGTGACCGGCTTCGAGAAGGAAACCGGCTGCAAGGTGAGTGTGAAGACCGCCGCCACCTCGGACGAGATGGTCAGCCTGATGACCAAGGGCGGTTATGACCTGGTCACCGCCTCGGGCGATGCCTCGCTGCGGCTGATCGTGGGCAAGCGCGTGCAGCCGATCAACACCACCCTGATCCCCAACTGGAAGAACATCGACCCGCGCCTGCAGAACGGTGGCTGGTACGTGGTCGACAAGCAGGTGTACGGCACCCCGTATCAGTGGGGGCCGAACGTGCTGCTGTACAACACCAACACCTTCAAGCAGGCCCCTACCAGCTGGGGTGTGGTGTTCGAGCCGCAGAACCTGCCCGACGGCAAGCCGAACAAAGGCCGCGTGCAGGCCTACGACGGGCCGATCTACATAGCCGACGCGGCGCTGTACCTGAAGTCGACCAAGCCCGAACTGGGCATCAAGGACCCCTACGAGCTGAACGAGGAGCAATACAAGGCCGTGCTGGAACTGCTGCGCCAGCAGCAACCGCTGATCCACCGTTACTGGCATGACGCCACGGTGCAGATGAGCGACGTGAAGAACGAAGGCGTGGTCGCCGCCAGTTCCTGGGGCTACATGGTCAATGGCCTGAAGGCCGAGAACCAGCCGGTGGCCTCGACCATTCCCAAGGAAGGCGCAACCGGCTGGGCCGACACCACCATGCTGCACAGCGAGGCCAAGCACCCCAACTGCGCCTACAAGTGGATGGACTGGTCGCTGCAACCTAAGGTGCAGGGTGACGTAGCGGCCTGGTTCGGCTCGTTGCCGGCGGTGCCGGCAGCGTGCACCGGCAGCGAACTGCTGGGCGCCGAGGGCTGCAAGACCAACGGGTTCGACAACTTCGACAAGATCGCCTTCTGGAAAACCCCGCAGGCCCAGGGGGGCAAGTTCGTGCCGTATAGCCGCTGGACCCAGGACTACATTGCGATCATGGGTGGGCGCTAAAAGTTACTTGGCCTGCCCTGGCGTGCCGGCGACAGGGCCAGGGCAGGCAATACATAGACAACTGAGTACTGCCTATGCCCCTAGCCGTCCAGTTCACCCAGGTTTCCCGCACCTTCGGCGAGGTCAAGGCTGTCGATCAGGTCAGCATCGACATCATCGATGGCGAATTCTTCTCCATGCTCGGCCCTTCCGGCTCGGGCAAGACCACCTGCCTGCGCCTGATCGCCGGCTTCGAACAACCCACCGGCGGTTCGATCCGTATCCACGGCATCGAAGCCGCTGGCGTGCCGCCCTACCAGCGCGACGTCAACACCGTGTTCCAGGACTACGCGCTGTTCCCGCACATGAACGTGCTGGACAACATCGCCTATGGCCTGAAAGTGAAAGGTGTGGCCAAGGCCGAGCGCCACGGCCGCGCCGAAGAAGCCCTGGCCATGGTGGCCCTGGCCGGCTATGGCGCGCGCAAGCCGGCGCAGCTGTCCGGCGGCCAGCGCCAGCGCGTGGCCCTGGCCCGTGCCTTGGTCAACCGGCCACGGGTATTATTGCTGGATGAACCCCTGGGCGCGCTGGACCTGAAGTTGCGCGAACAGATGCAGGGCGAGCTGAAAAAACTGCAGCGCCAACTGGGCATCACCTTCATCTTCGTCACCCACGACCAGACCGAGGCCCTGTCGATGTCCGACCGGGTCGCGGTGTTCAACCGCGGCCGTATCGAACAGGTCGACACCCCGCGCAACCTGTACATGAAGCCCGCTACCACCTTCGTCGCCGAATTCGTCGGCACCTCCAACGTGGTGCGTGGCGAGCTGGCCATGCAGCTCAACGGCAGCCCGGCGCCCTTCTCCATCCGCCCCGAGCACATCCGCCTGGGCGAGCCGGTGGTGACCAGCCATGAAGTGCAGGTCAGCGGCTTGTTGCGCGATGTTCAGTACCAGGGCAGCGCCACACGCTTCGAGCTGCAACTGGAAAGCGGCCAGCTGTTGGCGGTGAGCCAGGCCAACGACCGCTGGCAAGCGCAGCCCCAAGTGTGGCAGCCCGGGCAACGGGTGCTGGCACATTGGCCCCGCGAGGCCATGACGGTGCTGCAGGAACCCGAGGCCCGCTGACATGAGCACACTGCGCAGCCTGTCCAACCTGCTGTACCGGCGCCCGAGCCTTTACCTCGCACTGCTGCTGGCCCCCCCGCTGACGTGGTTCGGCGCAATCTACCTGGGCTCGTTGCTGAACCTGCTGTGGCAAGGTTTCTACACTTTCGACGACTTCACCATGGCGGTGACCCCGGACCTGACCCTGGGCAACTTCGCCGCGCTGTTCAACCCGTCGAACTTCGACATCATCCTGCGCACCCTGGGCATGGCGGTGGCCGTGTCATTGGCCAGCGCGGTACTGGCCTTCCCCATCGCCTACTACATGGCGCGCTTCACCAGCGGCAAGACCAAGGCGTTTTTCTACATCGCGGTGATGATGCCGATGTGGGCCAGCTACATCGTCAAAACCTATGCCTGGACCCTGCTGCTGGCAAAGGGCGGCGTCGCCCAGTGGTTCGTCCAGCAGTTGCACCTGGATGGCCTGCTGCAGGCGTTGCTGGCCGTGCCGGGCGTGGGCGGCAGCACGCTGTCGACTTCCCACCTGGGGCGCTTCATGGTGTTCGTGTACATCTGGCTGCCATTCATGATCCTGCCGATCCAGGCCTCGCTGGAGCGCCTGCCGCCTTCGCTGCTGCAAGCCTCGGCAGACCTTGGCGCACGGCCCGGGCAAACCTTCGTGCAGGTGATCCTGCCGCTTTCGATCCCAGGCATCGCCGCCGGCTCGATCTTCACCTTCTCGCTCACCCTGGGTGACTTCATCGTGCCGCAGCTGGTCGGCCCACCCGGTTACTTCATTGGCAGCATGGTCTATGCCCAGCAAGGGGCGATCGGCAACATGCCGATGGCCGCCGCGTTCACCCTGGTGCCCATCGTGCTGATTGCCGTGTACCTGTCCATCGTCAAGCGCCTGGGGGCCTTCGATGCACTCTGAAAAAGCTTCAACAGGGCTGCGACTGGCGGCCTGGGGCGGGCTGCTATTCCTGCACTTCCCGATCCTGATCATCTTCCTGTACGCCTTCAACACCGAAGACGCGGCGTTCAGCTTCCCGCCCAAGGGCTTTACCCTGAAATGGATCGGCGTGGCTTTCGCCCGGCCCGATGTACTGGAGGCGATCAAGCTGTCGCTGCAGGTGGCCTGCCTGGCCACGCTGATTGCCCTGGTGCTGGGCACACTGGCGTCGGTCGCGTTGTATCGGCGCAGCTTCTTCGGCAAAGAGAGCATTTCGCTGATGCTGATCCTGCCTATCGCCCTGCCCGGCATCATCACCGGCATCGCCCTGCTCTCGGCCTTCAAGTCCCTGGGGATAGAGCCCGGGGTGTTCACCATCGTGATCGGTCACGCCACGTTCTGCGTGGTGATCGTCTACAACAACGTGATCGCCCGCCTGCGGCGCACCTCGCAGAGCCTGATTGAAGCGTCGATGGATTTGGGCGCCGATGGCTGGCAGACCTTCCGCTACATCATCCTGCCCAACCTTGGCTCGGCACTGCTGGCCGGTGGCATGCTGGCTTTTGCCCTGTCGTTCGATGAAATCATCGTCACCACCTTCACCGCCGGCCACGAACGCACCCTGCCGATCTGGCTGTTGAACCAGCTCAGCCGCCCGCGCGACGTGCCGGTGACCAACGTGGTCGCCATGCTGGTGATGTTGGTGACCATGCTGCCAATCCTTGGCGCCTACTACCTGACCCGTGGCGGCGAGAGCGTCACGGGCAGTGGCAAATGACCCTGGAGGAGTCCCCGATGCAAACGCAGATGCTGATCAACGGCCAACTGGTCGCTGGCCAAGGCCCGGCCTGGACCGTGCTCAACCCGGCGCTGGGAACCGCCCTGGCACAGATCAACGAAGCCACCGAAGCCCAGGTGGACAGCGCCGTGCGCGCCGCCGACCAGGCCTTCGACAGCTGGTCGCAAACCAGCCCCAAGGACCGCTCGCAAACCTTGCTGGCGCTGGCGGATGCCATCGAAGCCCATGGCGATGAACTGGCCCGGCTGGAATCGCAGAACTGCGGCAAGCCCCTGAGCGCCGCGCTGAACGATGAAATCCCGGCGATTGCCGACGTGTTCCGCTACTTCGCCGGTGCAGCGCGTTGCCTGGGGGGCTTGGCGGCGGGCGAGTACCTGCCCGGCCACACCTCGATGATCCGCCGCGACCCATTGGGCGTAGTTGCTTCCATCGCACCGTGGAACTATCCGCTGATGATGTTGGCGTGGAAGATCGCGCCGGCCCTGGCAGCCGGCAATACAGTGGTGATCAAACCCTCCGAACTGACGCCGCTGACCGCCTTGCGCCTGGGTGAACTGGCCCAGGATCTGCTGCCACCGGGCGTCCTCAACATTCTCTTTGGCCGCGGCCAGACCGTCGGCAACCCGCTGGTCAACCATCCCAAGGTGCGCATGGTGTCGCTGACCGGCTCCATCCCCACTGGTGCGCACATCATCAGCGCCACCGCCGACAGCGTGAAACGCATGCACATGGAGCTGGGTGGCAAGGCCCCGGTGCTGGTGTTCGACGACGCCGACATCGACGCTGCCATCGACGGCATCCGCACTTTCGGCTTCTACAACGCCGGCCAGGACTGCACCGCAGCCTGCCGCCTGTACGTGCAGGACGGCATCTACGAGCGCTTTGTCGAGCGCCTGGGTGAAGCCGTAGCCAGCCTCAAACCGGGCCTGCAGGAGGCCGAGGACACCGAGCTGGGGCCGTTGATCAGTGCCCAGCACCGCGACAAGGTCGCAGGCCTTGTGCAGCGGGCCATCGCCCAACCGCACATTCGCCTGGTGACCGGCGGCAAGGCGATTGATGGCGATGGTTTCTTCTTCGAACCGACGGTGTTGGCCGATGCCCAGCAGGACGACGAGATCGTGCGCAACGAAGTGTTCGGCCCGGTGGTATCGGTCACCCGCTTCAAGGACGAAGCGCAGGCGCTGGAATGGGCCAACGACTCCAACTACGGCCTGGCCTCATCGGTCTGGACCCGCGACACCGGCCGCGCCCACCGCCTGGCGGCGCGCTTGCAGTATGGCTGCACCTGGGTGAATACCCACTTCATGCTGGTCAGCGAAATGCCCCATGGCGGGCAGAAGCATTCGGGGTATGGGAAGGATATGTCGATGTATGGGCTGGAGGACTACACCTGCGTGCGGCATGTGATGATCAAGCACTAAGCGCTCGCGTTGGCCGAGGGCCTCCAATGCCCCTCGGTCAACATCTCAGAATTTTCCTTCAACCGCGATCTACGTCCTCCTACTGCGCGCCCATTGAGCCTTCATGATTGGTATCATAATCTGATACCATTAATAATCATCAGCAAGCCACACTTGAAGCATTACTGAAAAGGCCGGTTCCCAAGACACTGGATTGGGCGCGAGTGGAGTCACTGCTGGTATCGCTGGGTGCAAGGGTCATAGAAGGAAGGGGGTCACGGGTTCGCTTTGAACTCAATGGAGCGGTGGCAACCTTCCACCGCCCTCATCCGGACAGGCACGCCAAGCCTTATCAACTGCGAGACGCCCGTCAGTTCATTGAGCAGGCAGGACTATTACCATGAATGTAATGACTTACCGCGGCTACGCCGCTCGTATCGAATACAGCGACGAAGACCAGTTGCTGATCGGCCATGTCGCAGGTATTCGCGACGTGATCGGTTTTCATGGCGAATCGATCAGTGAATTGCGTCAAGCATTTGAAGAGGCCGTTGACGATTATCTTGAGACTTGCGAACGCCTCGGGAGGGAGCCGCAGAAAACGTACTCCGGAAAGCTTAGCCTACGCCTTGAGCCTACCCTTCACGCCAGCGTGGCGGCCAAGGCAGAGCTGGCGGAAAAGAGCATCAACCAATGGGTCAGCGATATCCTCAGCAAGGCTGCCTATAACTGATTCGAGCTGCCAACACGGTCATTGTAGGAGCGGCCTTGCGTCGCGAAAGGGCTGCGAAGCGGCCCCAGCATTGTCAGCGGCGGAGCTGAAAAATCTGGGGCCGCTTCGCAGCCCTGTCGCGACACAAGGCCGCTCCTACAGGGACCGCGCAAGGGTTGGGTCAATCGCGCAGGTCGGACTCGTGAATCGGGTTGGCGCGGCTGGTCGCGCGTTGGTATTGCGCAGGCCAGGTGGCCTTGTTGCCGCCCAGGTCGTCGTCGGCGTGCAGTGGCCAGTACGGGTCACGCAGCAGCTCGCGGGCGAGGAAAATGAGGTCCGCCTGGCCGGTGCGCAGGATGTGCTCGGCCTGGGCCGGTTCGGTGATCATGCCCACGGTGCCGGTGGCAATTTCCGATTCCTTGCGCACGCGTTCAGCGAAGCGGGTCTGGTAGCCGGGGCCGGTGGGGATCTCGGCGTTTACCGAGGTGCCCCCAGAGGATACATCGATCAGGTCCACACCCAACCCTCGCAGGCGACGAGCCAGTTCGACGGTTTCATCCGGGTTCCAGCCGTCCTCCACCCAATCGGTTGCCGATACCCGCACCATCAGTGGCAACTCGGCAGGCCACACCTTGCGCACGGCCTCGACCACCTGCAGGGTCAGGCGGATGCGGTTTTCGAAACAACTGCCGTACTCGTCGCGGCGCTGGTTGCTTAAAGGTGACAGGAACTGATGCAACAGGTAGCCATGGGCTGCATGGATTTCCACCACCTTGAAACCGGCCTTCAAGGCGCGCGCGGTCGAGGCGACGAAGGCCGCGATCACATCCTGGATCTCGGCCGGGGTCAGCTCATGTGGCGGTGTGTGTTGCGGGTCGAACGCGATCTTCGACGGGCCTACTGGCTGCCAGCCGCCCTCTTCCAGCTTGACGCTGCCTTGCTTGCCCAACCATGGGCGGTAAGTGCTGGCCTTGCGCCCGGCATGGGCCAACTGGATGCCAGGTACGGCACCCTGGGCGGTAATGAAGCGGGTGATGCGTTGCAGCGGCGCTATCTGGGTGTCGTCCCACAGGCCGAGGTCTTCGGCGGTGATACGGCCATTGGCGGTCACCGCCACGGCTTCCGTGATCACCAAGCCCGCGCCACCAACGGCACGGCTGCCTAAATGGACAAGGTGCCAGTCGTTGGCCAGGCCATCGACGGCGGAATACTGGCACATCGGCGATACCGCGATGCGGTTGGGCAAGGTCAGCTGACGCAGGGTGTAAGGCTCGAGCAGCAGGCTCATGAGGGCACCTCCCAAGGACTCCAATGGTGATCCGGCCCGGACACTCAATTGCACGTCCCTGGCCCAGGTCCGGTCATAACTTCAGACTAGACCAGAATGGGTGGGGGGGAGGTTCCATGGGATTTGGGTGCCTGCCTTGAGAGTGATGTCGGCTTTGAGATCGAGCGCCGCGCGGGCGGCGCTGGATTTCCGCACACCACAAGAATCAAGGCAAGCCCAGCGAACCCGTCAGCGCGGCTCCATGTGGGCAATCATCAACTGCACACTTTCGTTGCCACGAAACTCGTTCACATCCAGCTTGTACGCCAGTTCGACCCAGCGCACGGTCGGGTTCGGCCACACTTCGCGGTCGACGCCAAAGGCAATGCCATCCAGTCGAACCGAACCACACTCGCTCTTGAGCACCACCTTCAGGTGCCGCTCGCCCACCACGCGCTGCTCCACCAGCTGGAACACGCCGTGGAACAGCGGCTCGGGGAAATGCTGGCCCCAAGGCCCGGCATGGCGCAGGGCCTTGGCCAGGTCGAGGTGGAATTCCTCCACGGCCAGGCTGCCATCGGACAACAGCCGGCCTGTCAGGTCTTCCTCACGCAGCTGGCGCCGCACTTCTTCGTCGAACGCCTCGGCAAAGGCCGGGAAATTACCCTCAGGCAACGATAAGCCCGCAGCCATGGCGTGGCCGCCGAACTTGCTGATCAGTTGCGGGTGACGCGCCGCCACGGCATCCAGTGCATCGCGGATGTGGAAGCCTGGTACCGAGCGCGCCGAACCTTTGAGCATGCCCTCGCCGGCATCAGCGAAGGCGATGGTTGGCCGGTGATAACGCTCTTTAAGGCGCGAAGCCAGAATACCGATCACACCCTGGTGCCAGTCGGCATCGAACAGGCACAGTCCATACGGCATCGACTCGACCGGCAGGTCCTTGAGCTGGGCCAGGGCCTCGCGCTGCATGCCCTGCTCGATGGACTTGCGGTCCTGGTTCAGGTCGTCCAGCTGCTGGGCCATGTCCTGGGCCAGTGCCGCGTCTTCGCACAGCAGGCATTCAATGCCCAGGCTCATGTCGTCCAGGCGACCGGCGGCGTTCAGCCGTGGGCCGAGGATGAAACCCAGGTCAGTCGAGGTGATGCGCCGGTGATCGCGGCGGGCCACTTCGAGAATCGCCTTCAGCCCTGGCCGGGCGCGGCCGGCGCGGATGCGCTCGAGACCCTGGTGCACCAGGATGCGGTTGTTGGCATCCAGCGGCACCACGTCGGCGACGCTGCCTAGCGCGACCAGGTCGAGCAGTTCGCCGATGTTCGGCTGTGGGTGCGTCTCGTAGCGCCCCAGGCTGCGCAGGCGCGCGCGCAGGGCCATCAGCACATAGAAGATCACCCCTACCCCGGCCAGCGCCTTGCTCGGGAACGTACAGCCCGGCTGGTTAGGGTTGATGATGGCGTCGGCATCGGGCAATTGCTGGCCCGGCAGGTGGTGGTCGGTGACCAGTACCTTGAGCCCGGCGGCCTTGGCTGCCGCCACACCCTCGACGCTGGAAATGCCGTTGTCCACGGTGATCAGCAGTTGCGGCTGACGCTGCAGTGCCACCTCGACGATTTCCGGGGTCAGGCCGTAGCCGTATTCGAAGCGGTTGGGCACCAGGTAATCGACGTGGGCTGCACCCATCAGGCGCAGGCCCAGCACCCCGACGGTGCTGGCGGTGGCGCCATCGGCATCGAAGTCGCCAACGATAAGAATGCGCTGGCGCTGGTCCAGCGCCTCGACCAGCAGGTCGACACCGGCCTCGATGCCCTTGAGCTGCTGGTACGGCAGCAGGCGCGCCAGGCTTTTGTCCAGTTCGGCCTCGGACTGCACGCCGCGCGCGGCGTACAGGCGGGTCAGCAAGGGTGGCAAGTTACCCAGAAATGGCAGGGTCGGCGGCAGGGGGCGAGGTTCGATGCGCATGGGTCGCTTCAGCCACGCTCACCAAGCAGCCACTGCAGTTGCACTTCGTGCTGGCCACGGTCATCCGTCACGAACACCGTGCCTTCGCTGATCATCACGTCCCACTTGATGCTGCGCGGCATGTCGGTGGCCAGCGTCTCCAGCACTTCCTGAGGCACGGCAGCGATGTTCAGGTTTTTCAGGTTCTTGACCGCGCCCACCACCTTGCCTTCCCACACACGCAGGCTGCCATAGGCCAGCAGGCTGGTGCGTTCGGTACGGCGCGAGCACCAGGTCAGGCGGTCGGCGTCTGGCTGGCCCACTTCGATCCAGTGCAACACGCGATCGTCCAGGCTCTTTTCCCACAGTGCCGGCTCATCGACATCCGACAGACCGCGGCCAAACGACAAGTTCTCGTTGTACCAGAGCGCATACGCCAACAGACGAACCGCCATACGCTCTTCGGTTTCCGAAGGGTGGCGAGCAATGGTCTGCTTGACGCTTTCGTAGACATTGCGATCAAGGTCGGTCAGATTCAATTCGAACTTGTAGGTGGTGGACGGCTGGGCCATGGTCGACGGGCTTCGTGCAAAAGAAAAGTGGCACAGTCTAACCCATCCGCACCTTCCATGCGCCGCAGCAGTACCCGGCGAAACCGACGTGTGATAAAACCACGGCTCTGCCCAGCTGCCACGGATGCCCCATGTCGACGCCCAGCAAACCCCTCGCCGGCCTCAAAGTTGTCGAACTTGGTACCCTCATTGCCGGGCCGTTCGCCTCGCGCATCTGTGCCGAATTCGGCGCCGAGGTGATCAAGGTCGAATCCCCCGATGGCGGCGACCCGTTGCGCAAGTGGCGCAAGCTGTACGAGGGCACTTCGCTGTGGTGGTTCGTGCAGGCGCGCAACAAGCAATCGCTCACCCTCAACCTCAAGCACCCCGAAGGCCTCGAGATTCTGAAGCGCCTACTGGCCGACGCCGACATCCTGATCGAGAACTTCCGCCCGGGCGTGCTGGAAAAACTCGGCTTGGGCTGGGATGTGCTGCATGCCCTTAACCCGCGCCTGGTAATGGTGCGCCTCTCGGGCTTTGGCCAGACCGGGCCGATGAAAGACCAACCGGGCTTCGGCGCGGTGGGCGAGTCGATGGGCGGTTTGCGCTACATCACCGGCTTCGACGACCGCCCGCCGGTACGCACGGGCATTTCCATCGGCGATTCGATCGCCGCCCTGTGGGGGGTGATCGGTGCGTTGATGGCGCTGCGCCACCGTGAGGTCAATGGCGGCCAGGGCCAGGTGGTGGACGTGGCGCTGTACGAAGCGATCTTCGCCATGATGGAAAGCATGGTCCCGGAGTTCGATGTGTTCGGTTTTATCCGCGAGCGCACCGGCAACATCATGCCGGGTATCACCCCCTCCTCCATCCACACCAGCGCCGACGGCAAGCACGTGCAGATCGGCGCCAACGGCGATGCGATCTTCAAGCGCTTCATGCAGGCCATCGGCCGTGCCGACCTGGCAGATGACCCGACCCTGGCCAGCAACGATGGCCGCGACCTGCGCCGTGACGAGCTGTACGGGGTGATCGACCGCTGGGCCAACAGCCTGCCTCTTGAGCAACTGATGCAGGTACTGACCACGGCCGAAGTACCGGCCAGCCGTATCTATTCGGCCGAGGACATGTTCAATGACCCGCAGTACCTGGCGCGGGAAATGTTCCTGCAGGCCAAGCTGCCGGACGGCAAGACGTTCCGCATGCCGGGCATCGTGCCGAAGCTGTCGGATACCCCTGGCTCCACCGAATGGGTCGGCCCGGCGCTGGGCGAACACACCGAGGCATTGCTCTCCCGCCTGGGCTACGACGCAGCGGCCATTGCCGGCCTGCGCGAAGCCGGCGCGGTCTGACGCCTGGCGCCGCCCTCGCCCATGCGCGCTACCCGCGGGCTACGCCACCTGATCCTGCTGTGCGGGCTACTGCCCGCATTGCTGCTACAGCCTGTCAGTGCCAAGGAACGCATGTTCTGGCTGGTGCGTGACCTGCCGCCGTTCACCATTTTTGCAGGCCCGGAAAAAGGCCAAGGGGTGATCGACCAGTTGTTGCCGCTGCTGATTGGGCAGATGCCCGAATACGACCACAGCATTGTGCGGGTCAACCGCGCCCGTGGCATCCAGATGCTGCAAGACCGCAACAGCTTCACCTGCGACCCTACCCTGCTATGGACCCCGGAACGTGCCGAATATGTGCGCTTTTCCATGCCATCGCTGGGCGTGCTCAGCGGTGGCCTGGTGCTGCGCAAGGAAAACCAGGCGCTGGTGGTGCCGTACCTCGACGGTCAGCAGGTAGACCTGCATGGTCTGCTGAGCAACGACTCGCTGAAGCTGGGGATTGTTGCAGAACGCAGCTACGGCACCCAGATCGACGCCATCCTGCGCCAGTTGCCCGACAGCGTGCTCAGCCGTCACTACGGCAACGATGCCACCGCCAACCTGCTACAGATGCAACAGCTGGGGCGCCTGCGCATGGTGCTCGGCTACTGGCCGGAAGTGCGCTATCTGATTCAGCAGCAAGGGGGGGCACTGGCGGATTACCAGTTTCATCCGGTGCAGGGGGTAGAGCGCTACCAGTTTCTGCATGTGGGTTGCACGGACAGCCCTTTGGGCCGCGAAGCGATCGCGCATATCGATCAGCTGTTACCTGCACTGCGCCGGGATGTTTTGCCGGCGTTGTATGCGCGTTGGCTGGATCCGGCGTTACAGGAAGACTATCTGGAAGACAGCAAACGCTTCTTCGAAGGCCAATAAGCCAACCGACATACACGGTCGCTGTAGGAGCAGCCTTGTGCTGCGAAGAGGCCCTCATGACAAACGACATTCTCAAGCTGCACTGGCCCTTTCGCAGCACAAGGCTGCTCCTGCAGGGAAATGTGCCTGCGCAGAAAAAAGAAACCCCGGACGCTGGGGAGGACGCCCGGGGCCAAGCGAAAGTCCTTGGGGACTTCCCGAGGCAGCCTTGCCAGCACCGGAGCAAAGCACTGGCTGGCTACCCTTACACTGTCTGATACACCACTCAGGCAAAGGTTCCCTGGGGTTGCTGACGCTGCTGCAGCGCCGCGATCACACAAGGCTGCAACCGCCCTTCGGCAATCTGCAAGTCACGGTGCAGGCCATCTACCAGATCGATCAACAGGCGTTGCTCTTGCAACTGACGCTCGCTGACCATGCGTCGCAAGGTAATACCGGCAACGCGGTCGTGAACGGTCAACTGACGATTGCCGCTGGCATCGGCGATGCCAAGCTGGGCCTGATAGGGAGTCAGGGCTTCGTTGAGCAGTTTGCAGATTCTTTCCATCCGGTTCACTCGCTGCGTGGTGGGATATAAAGGAACTGACCAACAGGCGCAGCGCAAAGTTCGTATGCCGCAGCTGTTTCATTGAGCATGCGGGGCAGACATGACAGTTTGAATACGCCGCCACGGGCGCTCGTGCAGCGCTTGCAGGGCACGCTGCAGGCGTGTCGTCGAAAGCGGCCAGGGGAGTTCGGCGAGTACCCAGAGGCCCCGCTTTCTTGCCTCCTGGGCAAGGTTCTGGTGCTTGGGGGTAGCCTGACCGACGAACAGCAACGCTCGTGATCGATGCTGCCGTGCGAGCAAAGAAAGGCCGGCCCGGGTTGGCATGGCGTGGTCGAGAATCAGCAGGTCGGGGCGACGTTCAGCAGCCAGGCAAGCGTCCAGGTCGGTGGCGTTTGCGCTGATGCGCACGTTGAAAATGCCTTGGGCGTTGAGGGCCTGGTGCAGGAGGATCTGGTGGGACGGGCGAGCCTGGTGGATCAACACGTAGGGCTGGTGCATATGCCGCTCCTGGTGGGAGGACCGGCTAATTTAGGCTTGGCGCTGGACGGGCCGAAGAGGAAATTTCTGAAGGATCAAAGGAAAAGGCTGACATGTGGGGCCGCTTTGCGGCCCCACATGGCAACGCGCTTACAACGGTTTGCCGCGGTTGCCGTGCTGGCTGACAAAGCCCTGCACTGCTTTCAGGTCATTGGCCAGCACCGTGCAACGCTCTTCACGGCTGAACAGGTCACTGAGGTGCGCCGGCAGCTCCAGCGCCTTGCCTACACCCGCCTTTTCCACCGCTTCCGGGAACTTGACCGGGTGCGCGGTACCCAGCACCACCATTGGCGTGTCCAGGCTACGACGGCACTCGCGGGCAGCCTTGACGCCAATCGCGGTGTGCGGGTCGAGCACTTCACCGGTGGCAGCGAAGACTTCGGCAATGGTCTCGCAGGTCTGTTCGTCACTGACGGCCAGCGAGTCGAACAGTTTGCGGGCTTCGGTCCAGCGGCCTTGCTCGACGCTGAAGCCGCCACCTTGCTTGAAGTTGTCCATCAGCTCGGCAATGGAGGCGCCGTTGCGGCCGTGCAGGTCGAACAGCAGGCGCTCGAAGTTGGACGAGACCATGATGTCCATCGACGGCGACAGGGTCGCGTGCAGGGTGTCCTTGACGTACTGGTTGCCGCTCATGAAGCGGTGCAGGATGTCGTTGCGGTTGGTGGCGACGATCAGCTGGCTGATCGGCAGGCCCATGTTGCGCGCCAGGTAACCGGCGAAGATGTCGCCGAAGTTGCCGGTTGGTACCGAGAACGCCACCGAACGTGCCGGGCCGCCCAGCTGCAGGGCTGCGTGGAAGTAGTAGACGATCTGGGCCATGATGCGCGCCCAGTTGATCGAGTTGACTGCCACCAGGCGGGTGCCCTTGAGGAACGACTGGTCGGCGAAGCTGGCCTTGACCATTTCCTGGCAGTCGTCGAAGTTGCCTTCGATGGCGATGTTGTGGATGTTGTCCCCGAAGATGGTGGTCATCTGGCGGCGCTGCACTTCCGACACGCGCTGGTGCGGGTGCAGGATGAAGATGTCGACGTTGTCGCAACGGCGGCAGCCTTCGATGGCGGCGGAACCGGTGTCACCGCTGGTGGCGCCAATGATCACCACGCGCTCGTTGCGCTTGGCCAGCACGTGGTCGAGCAGGCGGCCGAGCAGTTGCAGGGCGAAGTCCTTGAACGCCAAGGTCGGGCCGTGGAACAGCTCCAGCACCCACTCGTTGCTGTTCAGCTGACGCAGCGGGGCGACCGCAGCGTGGGCGAACTCGCCGTAGGTTTCTTCGAGGATCTTCTTGAAATCGGCGTCGGCGATGCTGCCTTCAACGAACGGGCGCATCACGCGGAAGGCCAGCTCGTGGTATGGCAGGCCAGCCCAGGAAGCGATTTCTTCCTGGGTGAAGCGTGGCAGGTTTTCTGGCACGTACAGGCCGCCGTCACTGGCCAGGCCAGCCAGCAACACGTCTTCGAAATTCAGGGCCGGTGCCTGGCCGCGGGTACTGATATAGCGCATGGGTGCAAACCTTCGATGCTGGGGCCGGGGCCGCGCTGGCGGCCCGACGGCAATAATTTTGTCAGTTGAGCTGTTCGACGCGGATACGCACGACCTTGCCGATCACGTCCTGCAGGGCTTCCAGGGCGACGATGGCGTCGTTGATGCTCTGTTCGACCACACCATGGGTCAGGAGGATCATCGGCACCAGGCCGTCCTGCTCCTCGGCTTCCTTCTGCATGATCGACTCGATGTTGATGCCACGCTCCGACAGGATGCTGGCCACCTGGGCAAGTACGCCCGGGTGATCCTTGGCCTGGATGCGCAGGTAGTAGGCGCTTTCGCAGGCTTCGATCGGCAGGATCGGATGGGCCGACAGCGAGTCTGGCTGGAAGGCCAGGTGCGGTACGCGGTTTTCCGGGTCGGAGGTCATGGCACGGACCACGTCGACCAGGTCGCCCACCACCGACGAAGCAGTAGGCTCCATGCCGGCGCCCGCACCGTAGTACAGGGTGGAACCGGCGGCGTCACCGTTGACCATGACAGCGTTCATCACGCCGTTGACGTTGGCGATGAGGCGGTCGGCCGGGATCAGCGTCGGGTGCACACGCAGCTCGATGCCTTCGGCGGTGCGACGCGCCACGCCCAGGTGCTTGATGCGGTAGCCCAGGGCCTCGGCATAGTTCACGTCAGCAGTGGTCAGCTGGGTAATGCCTTCGGTGTAGGCCTTGTCGAACTGCAGCGGAATGCCAAAAGCGATCGACGCCAGGATGGTCAGCTTGTGCGCGGCGTCGATGCCCTCGACGTCGAAGGTCGGGTCGGCTTCGGCGTAACCCAGCGCCTGGGCTTCGGCCAGCACGTCCGGGAAGGCACGGCCCTTCTCACGCATTTCGGTGAGGATGAAGTTGCCGGTGCCGTTGATGATGCCGGCCAGCCAGTTGATGCGGTTGGCCGACAGGCCTTCGCGGATGGCCTTGATCACCGGGATGCCGCCCGCCACGGCCGCTTCGAAGGCGACGATCACGCCCTTCTCGCGGGCCTTGGCAAAGATTTCGTTACCGTGCACGGCAATCAGCGCCTTGTTGGCGGTGACCACGTGCTTGCCGTTTTCGATGGCCTTGAGCACCAGGTCGCGGGCGATGGTGTAGCCACCGATCAGCTCGATGACAATATCGATCTCCGGGTTGCTCGCAACTTCGAACACGTCAGCGGTAATGGGGGTACCGGTAATCTGGCAGTTCGGGTTCTGCGAGCGCATGGCGATCTGTGCCACTTCAATACCGCGCCCGGCACGGCGGGCAATCTCCTCGGCGTTGCGCTGAAGTACATTGAAGGTTCCGCCACCGACGGTCCCCAACCCACAGATGCCTACTTTGACCGGTTTCACTGTGAACTCCCCATTGAACGGCCGACACCTTCGCCGACCGTGAAACATGCCGTCACCCCATGACGACGGCGTACTGAATTGGATTACTTGGCAAGTGCCAGCTTGGCGACTTGCGGTGCCGGCTGGTAGCCCGGAATGACCTGGCCGCTTTCAAGGACGATGGCCGGCGTGCCATTGACACCGATCGACTGCCCCAACTGGAACTGCTTGCCGACCGGGTTGGCGCACTTGGCGGCCTTGATCTCTTCACCTTCGACCATCTTGTCCATCGCCCCACGGCGATCGCTGGAGCACCACACAGCCTGCAACTGCTGGTCACCCGGCGAGCCCAGCCCCTGGCGCGGGAAGGCGACATAGCGCACTTCGATACCGCGACGGTTCAGCTCGGGCACTTCGGCGTGCAGCTTGTGGCAATACGGGCAGGTGGTGTCGGTGAACACGGTGATGTGCGACTTGGTCTCGCCCTTGGCAGGATAAACCACCATCTCGGCCGCTGGAATGCCGTTGATGAGCTTGGCGACGCCCATACGCTCGGTTTTCTCGGTGAGGTTGACCGGCTTGCCGTCCTGGATCTGGAACAGGTAGCCCTGCATCACGAACTGGCCGTCGGCGCTGGCGTACAGCACGCGGCCGCCCTGCAGCTTGACTTCATACAGGCCGTTCAGCGGGCTGCTGGCCACGCTTTCGACGGGCACTTCCAGCTCGAGGTTCTGCAGCGATTTGCGGATGGCCTGCTCGGCGACGGCGTTGCTATCGGTTGCCGCGGCAACAGCGAAGGTACTGGCCAGCGCCAACGCGGCGGCGGCGAAAAACTGGGTCACGCGCATGGGAACTCCTGAAGGCGGACAGGGACCGGAGGGCGCCACCTGCGGAAAAGACGCGGTGGCCGTGCGGCCCTTGGTGCAAACCGCCCAAGCCTACCACATCACACCACCGGTGAAGGGCCTTGCAAGGACCAGTCGGCGGAACATGAAAAACATTCATCCACGCGGGTGGTGCTGCGCGTGCAACTGCTGCAGGCGGGCCTTGGCAACGTGGGTGTAAATCTGGGTGGTCGAAAGGTCGCTGTGACCAAGCAGCATCTGCACCACGCGCAGGTCGGCGCCATGGTTGAGCAGGTGGGTGGCGAACGCGTGGCGCAGCGTGTGCGGCGACAGCGATTTGTCGATACCTGCCACCCGGGCATGGTGCTTGATGCGGTGCCAGAAGGTCTGGCGGGTCATCTGCTCGCCGCGCTGGCTGGGGAACAGCACATCGCTGGGGCGGCCATTGAGCAACTCGGCACGGCCATTGCGCTGGTAGCGTTCCAGCCACACCACTGCCTCCTCGCCCATGGGCACCAGGCGCTCCTTGCTGCCCTTGCCCATCACCCGCAGCACACCCTGGCGCAGGTTGACCTGGTCGAGGGTCAGGCTGACCAGCTCGGTGACGCGCAGGCCGCACGCATACAGCACTTCGAGCATGGCGCGGTCGCGCTGGCCGATGGCTTCGCCCAGGTCCGGGGCCTGCAGCAAGGCTTCAACGTCGGCTTCGGACAACGACTTGGGCAGCGGCTTGCCCAGTTGCGGCATGTCGACCTGCAGGGTCGGGTCTACCGCCACCAGCTTTTCCCGCAGCAGATAGCGGAAGAAACCGCGCAGGCCGGACAGGAAGCGCGCCGTGGAGCGTGGCTTGTAACCTTGATCGAGGCGCCAGGCCAGGTGGTCGAGGATCAGGTCACGGCCAGCGTCGGGCAGGGAAACCGAATGTTCCTGCAACCAGCCGTTGAACAATGCCAGATCGCTGCGGTAGGACACGCGGGTGTTGTCGGACAGGCCTTTTTCAAGCCACAGGGCGTCGAGAAACTGGTCGATCAGGGGGTGGTCGAGGGCGGGCATGAAGACTCGGTGGCAAACGGCGAATTGGCGCTTAGTCTTTCATAACACTGCAGGCATAGGGAGCCCGTATGAACGAACAGCAGATTCTTCTCAGCGTCGGTGGTATCGGTGCCGCTGCGCTTGCCTGCCAATGGCTGGCCTGGCGCCTGAAACTACCAGCGATTCTGTTTCTGCTGCTGGCCGGGATCATCGCGGGGCCGGCACTGGGCTGGCTCGACCCCGAGGCGCTGTTCGGCCCGTTGCTGATGCCGCTGGTGTCGCTGGCCGTGGCGCTGATCCTGTTCGAAGGCAGCCTGACCCTGCACCTGTCGCAGTGGCGCGAGATCGGCAGCGTGGTGCATCGCCTGGTCACCGTGGGCGCATTGGTCACCTGGCTGGTGATCGCCCTGGCGACCCACTGGTTGCTCGGGTTCGACTGGCCGCTGTCTATCCTGTTCGGCACCTTGACCCTGGTGACCGGCCCCACGGTAATCGTGCCCATGTTGCGTGTGGTGCGGCCAAAGTCGACCATCGCCAATATCCTGCGCTGGGAAGGGATCATGATCGACCCGGTCGGCGCGCTGCTCGCCGTGGTGGTGTACAGCTTCATCATCGCCAGCGCCGACGGCAACGGCCTGAGCCACAGCCTGACCACCTTTGCCGGGGTGATTTTTTGCGGCACTGCCCTGGGCGCGGCCGGTGGGTGGCTGCTGGGGCAGATCATGCGCGAGCAGTGGCTACCGGAGTATCTGCACAACCTGGCCTCGCTGGCGGCTGTGCTGGGTATTTTCATCGCCGCCAACCAGATAATGCACGAGTCCGGGTTGCTGGCGGTGACCGTGATGGGGATGTGGCTGGCCAACATGCGCGGGGTCGATGTGCGGCAAATCCTGCACTTCAAGGAAAACCTCAGCGTGCTGCTGATTTCCGGTCTGTTCATCCTGCTGGCTGCGCGCCTTGACCTGCATGCCCTGCTGGGGCTCGGCCCGGCAGTATTGGCATTGCTGCTGGTGATCCAGTTGCTGGCACGCCCGCTCAACGTATGGCTGGCCACACTAGGCTCGGCACTCAGCTGGCGGGAGCGCACGCTGCTGGCGTGGATCGCGCCACGCGGTATCGTTGCCGCGGCCGTTTCGGCGATTTTCGCCATCCGCCTGCACCAGGCCGGCCACGAGGACGCCTTGCTGCTGGTACCGCTCACCTTCGCAGTGATCATCGGCACGGTGGTACTGCAAAGCGCCACGGCCAGGCCGCTGGCGCGCCTGCTGAAGGTCGCCGAACCGGCACCCAGCGGGTTTCTCATCGTCGGTGCCAACGGGCCGGCCCGGGCCATCGCCAAAGCCCTGCAACAATTGGGCTGCCGGGTTTTACTGACGGATTCCAGCTGGGAAAACATTCGCGCCGCGCGCATGGACGGGCTACCGACTTATTTTGGCAACCCCGCCTCGCAGCATGCCGACGCCCACCTGGACCTGGTCGGGCTCGGGCACTTGCTTGGCCTCTCCCCCGCCGGCGAAATCAATGCCCTGGCCTGCGCCAGGTTCCGCCATGATTTCGGCCACGGCCGGCTGTTCGTGCTGGCAAGCGGCCTGGAGAAACAACGCAGCGACAAGCATCGGGCGGCCGAGGAGCACCGCGGGCACTTGCTGGGGGCCAGCTCGATGACGTATCTGCAACTGGCCAACCGCTTGCATCAGGGCGCCGAGCTGTACAGCACCAACCTGACCGAAGGCTTTGATTGGGACGCCTACCAGGCCCTGCACGGCGAGCGTGCGCACTTGCTGTTTGCTCGCGACGGGCATGGCTGGGTGCATGTAGCCAGCCCCGACAACCCGTTACAGCCGCAACCGGGGTGGACCTTGGTGGCACTGATCGAACCAGCGCCGCAAGCATGATACTCAGGCGCCTGGCAGCACCGGCACCGGGCGTTTGTCTTCATCAATGGCGACGAAGCTGAAGACACCGTGAATCGCCCGCTCGCGGCCGTCCAGGTACATGTTCTCGACAAACACGTCCACCTGCACCTGCAGGCTGGTATTGCCGACCTTGATCACCGAGCCCACCAATTCGACGATCGAGCCCGCCGGGATCGGGTGCTTGAAGTCGATGCGGTCAGTGGACACGGTCACCAGCGGCAGGCGACAGAAGCGCGTGGCGGCAATGAACGACACTTCGTCCATCCAGGCCAGGGCGGTGCCGCCAAACAGGGTGTTGTGGTGGTTGGTGGTGTTGGGGAACACCGCCTTGGTCACGCGGGTCACCGACAACTCGGTGCGGCGCTGGATTTCCTGGTCTCGGGTAGTCATGGCAATCACATCTTCGGGGGTTCAAAACGCAAAAAAGCAGCCCGAAGGCTGCTTTTTTCTCGCTAGGCGGCCTTGGCCACCGGGCAAACTGTCCTCAGGACAGTTTTTCCTTGATGCGAGCGGCTTTGCCGGACAGGTCGCGCAGGTAGTACAGCTTGGCTTTACGCACGTCACCACGACGTTTCACGGCCAGGCTGTCGATTTGCGGGCTGTAGGTCTGGAAGGTACGCTCAACACCAACGCCGCTCGAGATCTTGCGCACGGTGAAGGCGCTGTTCAGACCACGGTTACGCTTGGCGATAACAACGCCTTCGAACGCCTGCAGACGGGAACGCTCACCTTCCTTCACTTTAACCTGAACGACAACGGTGTCGCCTGGTGCGAAGGTCGGGATTTCCTTGCTCATCTGCTCTGCTTCGAGCTGCTGGATGATTTTGTTAGTCATGCTGTGCTCCTAAGGTGGACAAACGTGATCCACCATCGATACGTTAACTATCGTTCCGCTCGCGGAGGTATTCCTCGAGCAGCTTTTTCTCTTCTCCAGAAAGTGAGCGACTTTCCAGAAGATCGGCACGTCGTTCGAAGGTCCTACCAAGGGACTGCTTCATCCGCCATCGCCGGATATGTGCATGGTTGCCACTTAGCAACACGTCGGGAACACGCTGATCCGCATACACCTCAGGTCGGGTGTAGTGCGGGCAATCCAGCAAGCCATCGGTGAAGGAATCTTCCTCCGCCGAGCCTACATGCCCTAAAGCTCCGGGCAGCAGCCGCGTAACCGCATCGATCAGTACCATGGCCGGTAGCTCACCACCGGAAAGCACATAGTCGCCAATCGACCACTCTTCATCGACATAAGCATCAATAAAACGCTCGTCAATGCCTTCATAACGGCCGGCGATCAGGATCAAAGATTCCTGTTCGGCCAAGCCTTTGACCGCTTGCTGATCCAGCTTGCGGCCTTGTGGCGAAAGATAGATTACCTTTGCCGTTGCTCCGGTCGCTTGCCTGGCACTGGCCAGCGCATCTTCCAGAGGCTTGATCTTCATCACCATCCCCGGACCACCGCCAAAAGGCCGATCATCCACCGTGTGGTGGCGATCACTGGTGTAGTCCCGCGGATTCCAGCAAGTGACTTGCAACAAGCCCTGCTTCACCGCGCGGCTGGTAATGCCGTACTCCGTAATGGCCGAGAACATCTCGGGGAACAACGTGATGACTTCTACGCGAAGGTTACCCATCAGTTAGAAATCCGCGTCCCATTCGACCCGCATCACACCGGCTTCAAGGTCGACTGCCAGCACACATTGCGCCGTATAGGGCAACAAGCGCTCACGGTCATCCAGGCTGCCTGCGCAAGGCTTGACCACCATTACATCGTTCGCGCCGGTCTCCAACAGGTGATCAACCGTGCCGAACAGCTGTTCGTCCTGGTTGATGACTTTCAGACCGACCAACTGGTACCAGTAGTACTCGTCGTCCGTCAGGTTGGGCAAAAGGCTGCGCGAGATGCAAATCTCGTAACCGCTCAGAAGACGCGCTTCGTCACGATCGTCGAGCCCTTTGAGCTTGGCGACCAGCTCCTTTTTATTGGAACGGCCACTGACCAGCTCGACCTGCTTGACCGACCCTTCGCGCCGAAGCGTCCAGTTACGGTAATCCAACAGGTTTTCAATCGGATCGGTAAAGGAATACACCTTCACCTCGCCGCGAACGCCGTGAACCGAAAAAATCTTGCCAACGACGATGAGGTCGTCAGCCTTTTCTGGCGTCGCGTTCATACGGTTCAGGCAGCAGCCTTGGCCGCTTCCTTCAGCAGCTGAGCAACACGCTCAGACGGCTGTGCGCCGATGCTCAGCCAGTGAGCAACGCGGTCTTGTTTAACGGACAGACGAACTTCCTGACCACGAGCGATAGGGTTGAAGAAGCCAACCTGTTCGATGTGGGAGCCGTCACGCGGGTTACGCGAGTCGGTTACGGTCAGTTGGTAAAACGGGCGCTTTTTGGAGCCGCCACGGGCAAGACGAATGGTAAGCATTGAACATCGTTCCTGTAGTCGGTGCTGCAAATCATGATGCACAGCGGGCACACGGGTGCCCGAAAGGCCGCACATTCTCAAGGAATATACGGACATTTGCAAATGCCTTTTTACTTCAAATAAAACGGCCAGCCTGCTGATCTGCTATTAAGCCGCCTCATCATAGGGGCGGCGGTGTTCCCGCCGAAGCGGGTTCCGGTCAGTGGCGGGGTTGCCGCCACTGGCCTGAATCTGTTTACAGCTTGGGCATGCCGCCGCCGGGCATCATGCCGCCAAGGCCGCGCATCATCTTGGCCATGCCGCCTTTGGCAGAAAATTTCTTCATCATCTTCTGCATTTGCTTGTGCTGCTTGATCAGCCGGCCGATGTCCTGCACCTGGGTGCCGGAGCCAAGGGCGATACGGCGCTTGCGCGAACCGCTGATCAGGTCAGGGTCGCGGCGCTCGGCCGGGGTCATTGAGTTGATGATCGCTTCCATCTGCTTGAACTGCTTCTCGGCCGCGCCCTGGGCATTGCCCATCTGCGACAGGTTGACCCCGCCGATGCTCGGCAGCTTGTCCATCAGGCCGCCCAGGCCGCCCATGTTCTTCATCTGTTGCAGCTGGTCGCGGAAGTCTTCGAGGTCGAAGCCCTTGCCCTTCTTCAGCTTCTTGGCCAGCTTGTCGGCCTTGGCCTTGTCGATGGTCTGCTCGGCCTGCTCGATCAGGCTGAGCACGTCGCCCATGCCGAGGATGCGCGAAGCGACGCGGTCGGGGTGGAACGGCTCGAGGGCCTCGGTCTTCTCACCCATACCGATGAACTTGATCGGCTTGCCAGTGATGGCACGCACCGACAGTGCAGCACCGCCACGGGCGTCACCGTCAACCTTGGTGAGGACCACGCCGGTCAGCGGCAGGGCCTCGCCAAAGGCCTTGGCAGTGTTGGCGGCGTCCTGGCCGGTCATGGCGTCGACCACGAACAGGGTCTCGATCGGCTTGACCGCAGCGTGCAGCGCCTTGATCTCGTCCATCATGTCGGCGTCGATGTGCAGACGGCCGGCGGTGTCGACGATGACCACATCGATGAACTTCAGCTTGGCTTCGCGGATGGCCGCTTCGGCAATGGCCACAGGCTTCTGGCTGATGTCGGACGGGAAGAAGGTGACGCCGATGTCGTTGGCCAGGGTTTCCAGCTGCTTGATCGCCGCCGGGCGGTAGACGTCAGCGGATACCACCATCACGGTCTTTTTCTTGCGCTCTTTAAGGAAGCGCGCCAGCTTGCCGGCGGTGGTGGTCTTACCCGCGCCCTGCAGGCCGGCCATCAGTACCACGGCAGGCGGTGCGGCATTGAGCGCGAGGTCTTCGTTGGCCGCGCCCATCAGGCTTTCCAGCTCGGCCTGGACGATCTTCACGAACGCCTGGCCCGGGGTCAGGCTGCGCGACACTTCGGTGCCGACCGCACGTTCCTTGACGCTATTGACGAAATCCTTGACCACCGGCAGGGCAACGTCGGCCTCGAGCAGGGCCATGCGCACTTCGCGCAGCGTGTCCTTGATGTTGTCTTCGGTCAGCTTGGCCTTGCCGGTGACATGGCGCAGCGTCTGTGACAGGCGGTCGGTCAGGTTTTCGAACATGGTGATCCTTTCAGGCCCAGTAAAAGCCGAGGTTTGTCAGGCACCCTGGGGGAAATACACACCCGCCGGGCACAGCAAGGCGGCGATTATAGCGAAGTGCGGCGGCGGCGCACACCTTGGGAGATATTCGGTGGCTGCACTGCCCCCTTCGCGGGCATGCCCGCTCCCACAGGATTTCAACCCTGTTGCGGACCTGCGCCTTACCTGTGGGAGCGGGCGAGCCCGCGAATGCCCTGACGCAAGCCTTCAGTCTTCCTTGATCAGCGGAATCTATGCCAAACTCCGTCTCTTTAAGGCTCGCCAACCAGGACTTATGGTCTCCTCTCCCAGCCTCATCCCCAACCTGATCGCTGCCGGCCTATATATAGCGGCGGCCATCTACCAGGGCTCGCACCTGGCCCAGGGCCGCAAGTCCGACAAGCGCCTGCTCGCCCTGCTGGGTACCTTCGCGGTGCTCGCCCAGGCCGGTGCGCTGTACTTCCAGCTGATCACCCCGCTGGGCCTGAGCCTGGACTTCTTCAGCGCCGCCAGCCTGATCGCCGTGGCCGTCATCGGCCTGACCCTGCTGGCCTGCCTGCGCATACCGGTCGAAAACCTGCTGGTGTTGCTGTTCCCGCTGGGCGCGGTGACGGCGCTGCTGGCGCAGTTCGCGCCGCCTGGCACCGTGCCGCTGATCAACGAAGAGCCCGGCATCCTCGCGCATATCCTGCTGTCGATCCTGGCGTACGGGCTGTTCACCATCGCGGTGTTCCAGTCGCTGCTGCTGCTGCTGCAGGACCGCCAGCTGAAGAACAAGCACCCCTCCGGGCTGATTCGCAACTTCCCGCCCCTGCAAACCATGGAAAGCCTGCTGTTCGGCTTCCTCTGGGCCGGCTGGTGCCTGCTGTCGCTGTCGCTGATCTCCGGCTGGCTGTTCCTCGACAACCTGTTTGCCCAGCACCTGGTACACAAGACCTTGCTGGCCTGTGTCGCCTGGGTGGTTTTCAGCGTACTGCTGTGGGGCCGCACCCGCCTGGGCTGGCGTGGTCACAAGGCCATCCGCTGGACGCTGGCCGGTTTCTGCCTGCTGATGCTGGCCTATTTCGGCAGCAAGCTGGTTCGCGAATTCATCCTGCATATCTGACGGCCGCTCATGGACACACTGCCGTACGCACCGCTACTCGGCACCCTGGCACTGGCGCTGCTGTGGTCGGCGCTGTTCACCACGGTGGATGCCGCCCGCCTGCTGCTCAATGGCTCGCTGCGCACCCTTGATGACGGCCAGCCCTTGCTCCCGGCCCAGGCACTGGTGCTGTGCGCCAGTTTGGGCAAGCTGCTGGTGCTGGGCCTCGCCTGCCTGATAGGCCAGCGCCATAGCGGCGAGCACGGCTTCTGGCTGGCAGGGCTGGCCGCCACCCTCACATTGCTGGTGTTTGCCGAGTACGTGCCGCGGCGCCTGGCCCGGCGTAACCCGCACGCCTGCGTCAGCCTCGGTAGCAGCCTGCTTAAAGTGCCCCTCGCCCTCCTGCAGCCGCTGGCCTGCCTGCTGGACGGTTTCGCCAAGCTGCTCCTGCGCCCGTTCCGCGTGCAGCCTACGGCCGTGGCCCTGCACCCGCAGGAAGCCGATGATTTCGACGAAGACGAGGAGCACGAACCACCTCGCCATGGCCTGCTCGACGGCCTGCAGTCGCTGGACAAAATCACCGTCAACGACATCCTGGTACCGCGCAACGAAGTGGACGGCATCAACCTCGACGAGCCGATCGAGCGCATCATCGAGCAGTTGATCGTCAGCCGCCACACCCGCCTGCCGGTCTACCACAACGACATCAATCAGGTAGAAGCAATCCTCAACACCAAGCTGATCAGCCACCTGCTGCCCAAGGGCGACCTGACCCTGGAGGCACTGCACGGTGCCTGCTACGAACCCTATTTCGTGCCAGAAAGCACGCCCCTGCAAATGCAGCTGCTGAACTTCCACAAGCAGCAGCGCCGGCTGGGTGTGGTAGTGGACGAGTACGGCGAGGTGCAGGGCATCGTCACCCTGGAAGACATCCTCGAAGAGATCGTTGGCGAGTTCGAGGACGAACAGAGCCTGGAAAACCCCCACGTACACCCGCAGCCCGATGGCACCTTCGTCATCGACGGCAACGCCTCGCTGCGCGAAATCAACCGCACCCTGGGCTGGCACCTGCCCTGCGACGGCGGGCCGAAAACCCTCAACGGGCTGGTTACCGAAGCACTGGAAAGCATCCCGGAAAGTGCCGTTTGCCTGAAGATCGGCCGCTATCGCCTGGAAATCCTCGAAACAGAGGACAATTGTGCCAGTAAGGTACTGGTGTGGACCGTGACCCGATAGCTATACTCGGGTCACGCTTACCCAGCCCCGCCGTCACGCCTGCTACCCGCACCCGGCGTTCCACGGCCAGTCCGCTCCACTGACACGCCCCGCGGTCCTGCTTCAACACCCCGAACAGTGCCCGCCCCGCCCCTATCCCCCCCGGGCTATCGTCAGTCGGGCGCACACAACAATAAAACGCTCCGGCGTCCGCGCAACCGTGCCTGCCCTTTCGCTCAGCACACCGCGCGGGCCATGCCCATGGAGCCGGACCAGACTGTTAGGGACCTACTTAATGACAAGCAGCACCTACGCCGAAGCGCCTGCCGCGCCGGTCAACTCGCCCGCGCGGGTAGCCACCGCCAGCTTCATCGGCACCGCCATCGAGTTCTACGACTTCTACGTGTACGCCACTGCTGCTGCCCTGGTGATCGGCCCGGTATTCTTCCCATCCGGGTCGGGCACCGCGCAAATGCTGGCAGCCTTCCTCACCTTCGGCATCGCCTTCCTCGCTCGCCCGCTGGGTTCGGCGTTGTTCGGCCACTTTGGCGACCGTATCGGCCGCAAATCGACCTTGGTTGCCTCGCTGCTGCTGATGGGTGTCTCCACCACCGCCATCGGCGTATTGCCGGGCTATGACAGCATTGGCGTGTGGGCGCCGATCATCCTGTGCCTGCTGCGCTTTGGCCAAGGCCTGGGCCTGGGCGGTGAATGGGGTGGCGCGGCGCTGCTGGCTACCGAGAACGCCCCCGAAGGCAAGCGCGCCTGGTTCGGCATGTTCCCCCAGTTGGGCCCTTCGATCGGCTTTTTGGCCGCCAACGGCCTGTTCCTGAGCCTGGCCCTGACGCTCAGCGACGAGCAGTTCCGTGAATGGGGCTGGCGTATTCCGTTCCTGCTCAGTGCGGCGCTGGTGCTGGTGGGCCTGTATGTGCGCCTGAAACTTGAAGAAAGCCCGGTCTTCGCCAAGGCTGTCGCCCGCCACGAGCGGGTGAAAATGCCAGTGGTCGAGCTGTTTTCCAGCTACTGGCTGCCCACCCTGCTGGGCGCTGCGGCGATGGTGGTGTGCTACGCGCTGTTCTATATCTCCACAGTGTTCTCGCTGAGCTACGGCGTGACCACGTTGGGCTACAGCCGCGAGACGTTCCTGGGCCTGCTGTGCTTCGCGGTGGTGTTCATGGCCCTGGCCACGCCGCTGTCGGCCTGGCTCAGCGACCGTTACGGGCGCAAGCCGGTGCTGATCGTCGGCGGCCTGCTGGCCGTAGCTTCGGGCTTTGCCATGGAGCCACTGCTGACTTCGGGATCGACGACGGGTGTGGCGCTGTTCCTGGCCATCGAGCTGTTCCTGATGGGTGTGACCTTTGCGCCGATGGGGGCACTGCTGCCCGAGCTGTTCCCGACTCATGTGCGTTATACCGGGGCTTCGGCGGCGTATAACCTGGGCGGGATTGTCGGGGCCTCGGCGGCACCGTTCTTCGCCCAGAAGCTGGTGAGCATGGGCGGGTTGAGCTGGGTGGGGGGCTATGTGTCGGCTGCGGCGGTGATCAGCCTGATTGCGGTGCTGTGCCTGAAAGAGACCCGTAATACCGAGCTGTAAGCAATGGGGGCCGCGTTGCGCCCCATTCGCAGCACAAGGCTGCTCCTACAGGGACGTGCGTTGCCGTTGTAGGAGCAGCCTTGTGCTGCGAATGGGCCGCAACGCGGCCCCCTGCGGTTTCGAATCAGAACTCGACCTTTACCGCCTGCGAAGCGCGGGTCGCCTTGGCCCGCGCCAACTCGACCGACTCATCACGCGCCAGGCACACGCCCATGCGGCGGGTGCCGTTGATTTCCGGCTTGCCGAACAGGCGAATGGCGGTATCCGGTTCGCTCAGCGCTGCGCCCAGGTTGGCGAAGCTGGTCTGCTGCGACTGCCCTTCTGGCAGGATCACCGCCGAGGCCGACGGGCCAAACTGGCGCACCACCGGAATCGGCAGGCCGAGAATGGCACGGGCATGCAGGGCGAACTGCGACAGGTCCTGGGAAATCAGGGTGACCAGGCCGGTGTCATGCGGGCGCGGCGACACTTCGCTGAACCACACCTGGTCGCCCTTCACGAACAGTTCCACGCCAAACAGGCCACGACCGCCCAGGGCATCGGTAACAGCCTTGGCCACGCGCTGCGACTCGGCCAGCGCTTTCGAGCTCATGGCCTGCGGCTGCCACGACTCCTGATAGTCGCCCTTTTCCTGGCGGTGGCCAACCGGCTCCAGGAAGGTGGTACCGCCGACGTGGCGCACGGTCAGCAGGGTGATTTCGTATTCAAAGTCGATAAAGCCCTCGACGATCACCCGGCCCTTGCCGGCGCGGCCGCCTTCCTGGGCGTAGTCCCACGACTTCTGCAGGTCGGCGTCGCTGCGCAGCAGGCTCTGGCCTTTGCCAGACGAACTCATCACCGGCTTGACCACGCATGGGTAACCGACATCGGCCACGGCCTTGGCGTAGTCTTCATAGGTGTCGGCGAAGTGATACGGCGAGGTTGGCAGGTCCAGCTCTTCGGCGGCCAGACGGCGGATGCCTTCACGGTTCATGGTCAGCTGCGTGGCGCGGGCTGTCGGCACCACGTTGAAACCTTCGTTTTCCAGCTCAACCAGGGTGGCGGTGGCGATGGCTTCGATTTCCGGGACGATATAATGCGGCTTCTCGGCCTCGATCACCGCGCGCAGGGCAACGCCATCGAGCATGTTGACCACGTGGCTGCGGTGCGCCACTTGCATGGCCGGGGCATTGGCGTAGCGGTCGACGGCGATCACTTCGACGCCCAGGCGCTGCAGCTCGATCACCACTTCCTTGCCCAACTCGCCACAGCCGCACAGCAGTACACGGGTCGCGGTGGGCGACAAGGGGGTTCCGATACGGGTCATTTCAGGTCCTCGAAGGCGTCCGGGGCCGCGCCAGGCTATGCGCCGCCCGCTGAAAAAGGACCGCTATTCTACACCATCAACCGGCGACGGCAGCCCGTCGGGCGCGAAATGCCATGGCCAGCCACACGGCAGTGACGCCGGCGAACTTCGACGCCATGGCGGTGCCGATCACTGCCGGGGTCAGGGCGCCGATCATGCCGAAAAAGATGAAGGTATCCACCGGGATGCTCAGCGCCGAGCTCAGCCACAGGCGGTCGCGCAACGGCCGGCGGGTGATGCTGAACACCAGCCAGTCGATCAGCTCGGAAATGAAGAACGCGGTGGCGCTGGCCAGGGCGATGGCCGGTTCCGAGGTGACATAGGACAGCACCAGGGCCACCAGCATGGCAACCAGCGCACCATGGCCGAAGCGGGTCTGCACCATGTCGCGCAGGATGAACACCAGGCCGCCCCAGGCGGACCAGATGATGTCCAGGTGCGGCGCGCTGGAAAAGGCGTAGTTGATCAGCACTACGCTGCTGATGTAGGCAATCAGATAGAACATGGCGGGTAGTCTATGGGCAAGCCGTACAGATTACCGCTGGCGCCCTCGACAGGCAACGCCGCTCCTACAGGATGAGGCCGGCCTCTACTGCCCGTTCATGGCACAGCTTCAGCACCGCCCGGCGCTCATCGTTGTCCATCCGCCCCCAGCGGCCAATCTCCGCCACGGTACGCTGGCAGCCCGTGCAGATATCCTGCTCGTCCAGCGCGCAAATGCTTACGCACGGCGAAGCCACCGGCCGCTCTACCACCTTACTCATCATCAACCACCAGCTCCTGCGCATAACGCTGGGCATTTTGCACGTAATGCGCGGCACTGGCTTCAAGCATGCGCTTCTGCTGCTCGGTCAATTCACGTACGACCTTGCCGGGCGAGCCGACCACCAGCGAACCGTCGGGGATTTCCTTGCCCTCGGCGATCAGTGCATTGGCGCCGATGATGCAGTGCTTGCCAATGCGCGCGCCATTGAGGATCACGGCATTGATACCGACCAGGCTGTAGTCGCCCACCGTGCAGCCATGCAGCATGGCGTTGTGACCAACGGTGACGCCCTTGCCCAGGGTCAGCGGCGAGCCCATGTCGGTGTGCATCACCGTGCCATCCTGCACGTTGCTGCCTTCGCCGATATCGATCAGCTCGTTATCCCCGCGCAGCACCGCGCCAAACCACACACTGGCATTGGCCTGCAGGCGCACGTTGCCGATCAGCGTGGCGTTGGGTGCGGCCCAACTGGTGGGGTGGCTTTCGACCCGCAGGTCGCCCAGGCGGTATTTCATGCATGCTCCTCAGGCTGGAACGCAGACGGCGGGGTAGGCCCCGCTCAGTTTTCGATATAACGCTCAGGGGGCTGGTGCAGGCTGATGCCGGCATCGAACAGCACGTTGACCAGTTCGACGATCATGATCGCCGACAACCCCCAGATCTTGTATTCGCCATAGCGGTAGCTGGGCACGTACCAGCTGCGCCCCTGATAATCGATACGGTGGGTATGATCACGCGGGTCCTGGCGGAAGAATTCCAGCGGCACGGTGAATACTGCCGCGATTTCGGCATCGTTGGCGCGGTATTCGACGAAGTCGGGAATAAGCCCGACGAATGGCGTCACTTTAAGGCCATGCAGCGAAATCAGCGGGCTCAGCGGGCCTATCACTTCCACCAGCCCAGGCGGCAGGCCGATTTCTTCTTCGGCTTCACGCAGGGCGGTAAACACCAGGTCCGGGTCTTCCGGGTCGCGTCGGCCACCGGGAAAGGCCACTTCGCCACCATGGGTGGACAGGCCCTTGGCGCGCAGGGTCAGGACCAGTTCGGGCGCTTCGCTGCGGGTGATGGGCAAAAGGACCGCCGCTTCGGGGAACCGCCGGTCGGTTTCCAGTGATGCGGGTTGGTGATTGCTCATTCGGCGAAGTAGCTCGTCCAGCATTGCGCACGCTCGTATCCAAGGCCTGCCTTGCATGATGCACCAAAGCCGCGAAGCACCCAAGCCCCCGCGCTTGCGGCGGCCCTGCCGGCGCGCCAAGATAGCCTTGAACAAAAGGGAACCCCACATGAAATTCTGCAGCGCGTGCGGCCAGCCGGTCACTCAGCGGATTCCCGAAGGCGATAGCCGCCTGCGGTATGTCTGCGAGTCTTGCCAGACCATCCATTACCAGAACCCCAACATCGTCGCCGGCGTGCTACCGACCTGGGGCAGCCAGGTGCTGCTGTGCCGGCGTGCCATCGAACCACGCCGCGGCTTCTGGACCCTGCCCGCCGGCTTCATGGAGAACGGCGAAACCCTCGACCAGGCCGCCCGTCGCGAAACCGTCGAGGAAGCCTGCGCCCGAGTCGGGCCGATGAGCCTGTACCAGCTGTTCGATTTGCCGCACATCGACCAGGTGCATGTGTTCTTCCGCGCTGAGCTGGCAGACCTGGCGTTTGATGTGGGTGTCGAAAGCCTGGAAGTGCGGTTGTTCGAGCAACATGAGATACCGTGGGGCGAGCTGGCTTTCCGCACCGTCACACGCACACTAGAATGCTACTATCGCGACCGCATCGGGCAGCACTACCCCATAGGCCATGAGTACCTGCCGCCGATGAACGTCTCGACCTCGACCTCTACTTAGAAGAAGCCTTCAGGGATACCGTTACATGCGCTGGTTGCTTGCCCTTTTCTGCCTTTGCGTTACCTCGGTGTCCCAGGCGGCTTTCACCGAGACCATCATTCGCAAGCCCGTGCCGGCAGCGCAAACGCCATCGCCTTCACAGCAGGCGATGCAACCGCTGATCGACAAGGTGCTGGTGATCAAGTCCGAGCGTCGCCTGCAACTGATCAGCCGCGGCGAGCCGCTGAAAACCTACCGTATTTCCCTGGGCAAGCAACCAAAGGGCGCCAAGGAACGCGAAGGCGACAAGAAAACCCCCGAAGGCCTGTACTGGCTGGACTGGCGCAAGCAGAGCGACCGCTTCAACCTGGCCATGCACATCAACTATCCGAACGTGAGCGATGCCGCCCGCGCCACCCGCGAAGGGGTGAGTGCCGGCAGCATGATCATGATTCACGGCACGCCGATCAACGACGAGTACCCGGAGTGGTATTTCCACACCCTGGACTGGACCGATGGCTGCATTGCCATGCGTAACCGTGACATGCAGGAAGTCTGGGAACTGGTGCGCGATGGCACGTTGATCGAAATCCGGCCCTGAAGAGAAACACAGTCTCATGTAGGAGCAGCCTTGTGCTGCGAAGAGGCCATTGCAGACGAAGATGATCTTTAGCCATACGGGCCTCTTCGCAGCACAAGGCTGCTCCTACAAGGTGAGGCGGCCGCCGGAGTGATGGTGAAAGACAGTTGCTCCCACAGCTTACCAGCGCAGGTCGCGTTGCCCTGCCAACGCCTGCGGCCCCAGCCACCGCGCACCTCGTAACAAGGGCGTCAACGCCGCCTCCGGCTGCAGCTCGAACCCCACCTGGGCCCGCCGCCCTGGCAGGTCAGCATCCACGGACAACTCATGCTGCCCCTGCTGCGCCAGTTGCCCCCGCAGGCGCCAGCCACTGCGGCAGTCCATTTCCAGCCAGCCCTGCCCCAGGCCCAGCGCCCACGGTTCGCTGAGCGCCAGGTCGCTCACCGTTACACGGCCCTCGCTGCCCAGGCATTGGCGCCCTGCCCCCTGCATGCGGACTGCGCCCTGCCACAGCCCGGCCAGGCGATAATCCGTGGCCACCGTCGCCTGGGCGCCCATCGCCGTTGCCTCCAGCCGCCAGCGCCACGGCCAGCCTTCGGCGCGTAACTGCCAGGCCTGCCCCTGGAACCCCAACTGCGCAGTCGCCTGCAAGCGCCAAGGCTGCACCGACCAGCGCAGGGGCCCCACTGGCCCCAACTGTTGTGCCTGTCCCTGCCAAAGGCTGCCGCTGGCCTCACGCACTGGCAGCCCAGCCCCGCGAGCGACCCAGGCGGCGGGCAGCTCAACGAGCACGGTCAGGCCGAAAACCAGCAGGACCCACGCCACACCTTTACGGCTCATGGCTGCACCACCAGGTCGAAGCGCAACGCCTTGCCATCCTGTTCCAGCCCCCATTGCAGCGGCGTTGCGCCCTCTTCATGCAGGGACTGCAACCAGCCCTGCAGCACCCGCTCATCGGCCACCTGGCCACGCAGTTGCCAGGTCTTGCCTTGCGCATCGACCTCGGCCAGTACGACCCGTCGCGCTTCAGCCGACTGCTTCAGACGCTCCAGGCTCAAGCCCTGGCCGCCATGCAGGCTTGCGGCTTGTTCTGCCAGCCCCTGCCACTGGCTGAGCTCGCGCCATTGCGCGAGGCCCTCGCGCAGGGCCAGAAAGGTCAGCAACACGGCGATCAGCAGCCAGGCGACCTTCAGCCGATGACGCTGTATCCAGTCCCGGCTCATGTTGCTACTCCCAGGTCAAAGACCACTTCGCCACCTTGTATCTGTACGGCAGCACCGGCGGCGTTGGCCATGTCCTGCCAGGGTGGCGCGGCGCCGTCGCCCTCTAACCGCAGGTGCCAGCGCTGGCCATCGAAGCGCACCGCTTGCAAGCGCCAGCCAGGGTGATCCTGCAGCCAGGCCTGCAAGGCTGCCTGCAGGTCTTCGAGCTGGCGGGTGCGTACTTGCTGTTGAAGCTCGCTTTCCCGCAGGCGTTTGAGCGCCTGCGCGGCGTGCCGTGGGCTGGCCTGCTCACCCGTCACGGCAAACACCTGGGCGCGCCAGAGTTGTGCCTGACGCCACTGCTGGTTCAACCACAGCCCACCCCAGACTGCCGCCAGTACCAGGCAGGCGGCCAACAGGCGTTGCTGCGGGCGTGAAACGATGGGCAACGAAGGTGCCTTGCGAGCGCGCTCGAACAGGCCGGGCATCGCGTCAAGCGGTGCCAGCGTGCTTGGCCAGTCGCCACTCAGTGGCACGCTTTGCATGTGTGCCCAGGGTTGCCGCGGCGCTTCACCCAGTGCTTGCGGCCATGCCAGCCAATGCTCCTGCTCGTCCTCGGCCAGCCCTTTGTACAAGGACACGCCGGGCATTCGCTGCCAATGCCAGGCACTGCCTGCCTCAGGCCTGGGCAGCAACTGCAACTCCGCCCAGCAACGTTCTACCTGCAAGCCCCATACGCCACACTGTCCGCGCCAGTCGTCCAGTTGCTGACGCGCCACCACCAGCAAGCGAAGGTGGCCGGGCTGACGGGCCAGGCAGGCGCAGGTCACCTCGTCCGGCGGTTGCAGCAAGCGGTCTTCGAGCAACAACGGCCACTCCTCACGCTTGAGCCCGGGTGGGGCAGGCACGTGGAAGACGCTGCAGGCCTCGGCAGGCAGAACAAGGGCAACCCGGGCTTGCAGGTTTGCGGGTGGCTCACCCTGCCCCTGGCTTTGCACGATGCCGCCCTCGGCCAGCGCCCAGTGCCAGACAACACCCGGGCGCAGCAACAACCACGGTTGAGCAGGTGCGCGCTGTCGCCATTCAAATTTCATGAGCGCCCCCACGGGAGGGCGAAGGTGCAGACATAGGGTGCTCCATCACGCTGCAGTTCCAGACGCACACCACGGCCGGGGTGCGCAGGTTGGTCAGAAGGCCAGGCAAGCCACTGGCCGCCCTGGTAATAAAGGACGTTCATGGCGCCAACCCGGTCGAGCCGCTCACGCTGGACCCAGCGCGGCGTGGCGGCGGCGTACAGGTCGACCGAGCTTTCCAGCAGCAGGCGCTGCTCACGGGCCTCGAAGCGCAGCCGCTGGCGTTGCAGCCGCGAGCCACCTTCGGCTTCCGGCAGGCCGGTGGTGGCGACCCACTGTAATTGGTTGCTTGCCGGTTGCCAGTCCAGCCAGCGGCTGGCCAGGGGTAGGCGCTGGTCGTAGACGCGGCGCAGCACCGGGCTGTCGAAACGCCGCTCAAGGGCCAGGCAGAAATCCAGCACCGAGGTTTCTTGGGTGGTCACTTGCAGGCGTTCGCGCACTTTCATCCAGCCATTGACCAACGCAGCGAGCATGATGCCGAGCAGGACTGTCAGGGCCAGGGCCACCATCAGTTCGATCAGGGTCAGGCCTGCCTGGCGGCGCTTCATGTATTGATGCTCGGGTTCAATGCCTGCACAGAACCTTTGCAGGAGCAGCCTTGTGCTGCGAAGAGGCCGGAATGACTGGCAGATTTGCTGTGGCCACACTGGCCACTTCGCAGCACAAGGCTGCTCCTACCGGGTCCGAGGAGTGGTGGGGAGCTTTTCATGGGCGTTCCAGAAACACGGTGTACTGGCCCAGCGGCAGGCGCTGGTCGCGGTCGGCGTACAGTTGCAGTTCGCCACGGCGCAGGTCACGCACGCCGGTGCGGCGCAGTTGCAGTTGCCAATGACACGGCAGGCCACCCTGGCTCAGTTCACCCTTCACTTGATTGGCAGAAGGCCAGAATTGCTCGACGGCGAAACGTGTTTGCAGTTCACGGGCACACAACAGGCCAAGGCGGTGTTGTTGCAGGTTATCTTGTACGGCCAGGCGCTGACGCAGGACCTGGCTGGTGATCACCGCCAACACGGCGGCAATCGCCAAGGCCACAGTGACCTCCAGCAAGGTGAAGCCACGCTGACGTTGCTTCATGGCGCAACCGCCACCTGCAAGCGGCCATCGCGGCCCCACGCCCATTGCTGGCTGCCATCGGCCCAGCGCCAGCGCACGCTGCCCGGCTGTGCCCAGCCGTGCGGGGTGAACAGCAAGTGGGGCTGCGGGCTGGCGGGCCAGTCCGGGTGCAGGCCCTTGGGCCAGTCGCCAAGCCCGACCGCCTCGACCACCCAGGCATTGCCCTCACGCCGCACGAACTCCGGGCGCTGCCCATTCCAGCGCAGCCCACGCAGTTGCCCCGCATGCCTTGCAAGCGCCGCCTGGGCCCGGGTTTCGCTGGCAAGGCGTTGCAGGGCCTGATCGACAGGCGCTTGACCGCTGCCGAGCCCGGCCACTGCCAGCCCCGTCATCAGGCCGGCGATGGCCAGCACCACCAGCAACTCGATCAGGCTGAAGCCCCGCTGACGGCTCACCCTTACAGCGCCCAGTTACCCAGGTCGGCATCCTGACCTTCACCGCCCGGCTGGCCATCGGCACCCAGCGAATACACATCCACCCGGCCATGCTCACCGGGCATGCGGTACTGGTACGGGGTGCCCCATGGGTCTTCCGGCAGGCGGCGCACATAGCCGTCACTGCGCCAGGCCCGCGGCAGCGGTTCCTGGCTCGGCTTTTTCACCAGCGCGGCCAGGCCCTGTTCAGTGCTGGGAAAGCGCAGGTTGTCCAGGCGGTACATGTCCAGCGCCTGCTCCAGGGTGGCCAGGTCGGCCATCACCTTCTGCTTCATGGCCTTGTCCTGGTTGCCCAGCACGCTGGGCGCGACCACGGCGATCAGCAGGCCGATGATGAAGATCACCACCATGATTTCCATGAGGGTGAAACCGCGCTGGCGGTTACGTTGATGCTGCATGGCAGTACTCCTTGTATTCACAGTTGCAGGCCCTGATTGAGTTGCATGATCGGCAGCAGCACCGCCAGCACGATGAACAGCACCACGGCGCCCATCACCAGGATCATCAGGGGTTCGAACAGCGCCATGGCGGTATCCACCTGGCGGGCAAAGCCGCGCTCTTGGTCGTCGGCCACGCGCTCGAGCATGTCGGCCAGGGTGCCGCTGGCCTCGCCGCTGCCGACCATGTTCACCAGCAGCGGCGGGAATTGCTGGCTGGCATCCAGCGCACGGTGCAGGCTGGTGCCACCCTGCACTTGCTGGCGCACCTGCTCCATGGCCAGGCGGATACGCCGGTTGCCGACCGTTTCGGTAGCTACTTGCAAAGCTTCGAGCAGGGCTACGCCACTGCCGCTGAGAATCGCCAGGCTGCGTGCCAGGCGTGCGCTTTCCAGCACCTGCAACAGGCTGCCGATACGAGGCAGGCGCAGCAGCATCTGGTCGCGGCGCAGGCACCAGTGCGGCTTGCGCAACAGCAAGGTGCCGAGCACGCCCATCAATAGCGCCAGGCCCAGCAACCAGGGCCCGGCCTGCACCAGCCCCTGGCTCAGGCCGATCAGCAACGCGGTGATCAGCGGCAGGCTTTGCCCGGCGTGGGCAAACTGTTCGGTGAGCTTGGGCACGACAAAAGTCATCAGGCCAACGACCACGGCAAGCGATACGCCCATCAGTACGGTGGGATAGATCAGCGCAGTACGCGCCTTGTGCTGTTGTCGTTGCACCTGTTCAAGGTGATCGGCCAGCCGGGTCAGCACCTGTGCCAGGCGCCCGGAGCGTTCGCCGGCCTCGACCAGCGCGCAGTACAAGCCAGTGAATGGCGCCCCCTGGCGCGCCAGGCTGCGGGCCAGGCCCAGGCCTTCGGCAAGGGAGCCGCGCAGGGCCACCAGCACACTGTGCAGGGCAGGTTGACGCAACTGGCGCTCAAGGGTGCCCAAGGCATCGACCAAGGGGATGCCGGCACCGGTCAATGTGGCCAGCTGACGGGTCAGTTCACACAGCTGGGCACGGCTCAAACGCTGGCGTCGGGGTTGCCGATTACCGATGTCCTGGCGCTGCAACTGGCGGGCAAACAGCCCCTGATCGCGCAGCAACTGGCGCGCATGGCGTTCACTGTCAGCCTGCACGCTGGCCTTGCGGGTCTTGCCGGCGAGGTCGACGGCCACGTAGCGATAGGTCGGCATGGTTTAGCCCTGCACCACACGCAGTACTTCGGCCAGGCTGGTCTCGCCACGGGCCAGGCAGTCGCTGGCCATTGCGACCAGGCTCTGCCGGCGCCCGGCCAGGTACTCCTGCATGGCCAGTTCACTGGCGCCGTCATACAGCAGGCCGATCAGCCCGGCATCCAGTTCGATGAATTCGTACAGGCCCAGGCGCCCGACATAGCCGCTGCCCTGGCACTGCTCGCAGCCCACCGCGTGGTAGCTGCTGCCCAGCGACGTCAGTTCTGGCCACAGGTCACGCTCGGCAGCTTGCAGCGGGTGCGCCACGGCGCAACTGCACAAACGCCGCACCAGCCGCTGGGCCAGCACACCGCGCAGGCACGAGGCAATCAGGAACGGCTCGATACCCATGTCGCGCAGGCGGGTCACCGCCCCCACGGCACTGTTGGTGTGCAGGGTGGACAGCACCAGGTGGCCGGTCAGGCTGGCCTGCACGGCTATCTGCGCGGTTTCCGGGTCACGGATTTCGCCGAGCATTATCACGTCCGGGTCCTGGCGCAGGATGGCGCGCAGGCCACTGGCGAAGGTCAGCCCCGCACGCGGGTTGATGGCGGTCTGGCCGATGCCGGCGATGGCGTATTCCACCGGGTCCTCGACGGTGAGAATGTTGCGGCTGCCATCGTTGAGGCTGTTGAGGCTGGCGTACAGGGTGGTGGTTTTGCCCGAACCGGTCGGGCCGGTGGACAGCACGATACCGTTGGGCCGCGCCAGGCAACTGCGCAGGCCCTGCAACACCGCGGGCGGCATGCCCAGGTTGCCCAGTGCGAGCAAGCTGGCCTGCTTGTCGAGCACACGCATGACCACGCGCTCGCCATGAATGCCGGGCAGGGTCGAAACCCGCACATCCACCTCGCGCCCTGCCGCGCGCAGGGTAATACGGCCGTCCTGGGGCTGGCGCTTCTCGGCAATATCCAGCCGTGCCATGACCTTGATCCGCGACACCAGCATGGCCGACAGCGCACGCGGCGGGCGCAGCACTTCGCGCAGGTGGCCATCGACGCGCAGGCGCACCACCAGGCTTTGCTCGAAGGTTTCGATATGGATGTCCGAGGCGCGCAGGCGCAGCGCCTGGCCGAACAGGCCGTTTATCAGGCGAATTACCGGGGCTTCGTCATCGCTTTCCAGCAGGTCTTCGACCTGCGGCATCTCGCTCATCAGGCTGTCCAGGTCGACCTGGTCGCCGATGCCTTCGATCAGCGCTTGATTGGCGCCATCGCCGGCCTGGTACAGCTGGCCGAGGCGCTCGTCGAACACGGCAGGCTCCAGGTATTCGAGCATGCAGGGCTGGCCATGTACCCGCAGCAGTTCCTGCAACTGGGCACTGTCGGCGTCGGGCCGCAGCCACAGCTGCCAGCCCTGTTCCGTCGTGGTCATGGCCACCCCGCTCTGGCGTGCCTGGCGATACGGCAACATCACCAGGCACCGCCTTCGAGGCGTGCGCGGCTGGAGGGGAACACCTGCAACAGCGGCGTGCCCTCTGCAAGGTCCGGCAATTGCAGCGGTGTGGTCTGCTGCAGGGTGCGGTATTTGTCTTCGCTGAGCCCGGCCAGGCTCGGCCCGTCCCGCAGGATGCGCGGGCGGATGAACACCATCAGGTTCTGCTTGGTGTTCCTGGTGGCATCGGAGCGGAACAGCCGGCCCAGGTAAGGGATATCACCGAGCAGCGGCACGCGCTGGTTGCTGGTGCTCAACTCGTCGCTGATCAGGCCGCCGAGAATGACCAGGCCATTGTCTTCGACCATGACCTTGGTCTTGATCTCGCGCTTGTTGGTGATCACGTCGCTGGCCGCGCTGGACTCGGCAATCGACGACACCTCCTGGACAATGTCCAGGCGCACGCTGTTGTCGATGTTGATCTGCGGCTTGATACGCAGCTTCACCCCGACCTCTTTGCGCTCGATGGTCTGGTACGGGTTGGCGTTGTTTTGCGTGACCGAGCCGGTAACGAAGGGCACTTCCTGGCCGACCAGGATCGACGCTTCGGCGTTGTCCAGGGTCAACAGGGTGGGCGTGGACAGCAGGTTGAAGCCGCTCTTGCCCTTCAGTGCATTGACCAGCATGGCAAAGTTGAACCCGCCGCCGAAATGGCCGATGCCCGCCGTGGCGCCGGTGGTCGCGGACAACAGGTCGCCAAGCGCCTCGTTGTCACCACTGGCAGCAGCCCCGGCGATATTGGCGATGTTCACCCCGTTGCTGCCGAAGTTGACGATGCCGGCGCCGAATTTTTCGTCGGCAAACAGCCATTGCACACCCAGCTCCTGGGCGCTGCTGTCGGACACCTCGGCGATGATGGCCTCCACCACCACCTGGGCACGACGGATGTCCAGCTGTTCGACGATGGTGCGGTAGGCGGCCAGCTCGCTGTCGGGGCCGACCATGACCACAGCGTTGGTGCCTTCTTCGTACTCCAGGCGAATGCCCGGGCCACCGGCGGCGGCCATTACCGGCCTGTCCTTGCCCTCGCCTTCGCCCGTGCCTTCAGCCGGCGCCATGCCTTCCTGGCTCAGCCCGCGCAGCACCTTGACCACTTCACCTGCATTGGCGTGCCGCAGGTAGATGACCTGGGTACTGCCGTTGCCAGGTGCTTCCTGGGGGCGGTCGAGCTGGCGCAGCAGGCTGGCGATTCGGTCCAGGTTGCTGCGCCAGTCGGTCACCACCAACTGGTGCGCCGCCGGGTACGGTGTGATCACACCGACCCGTGGGTCGATCAGCGGTTTGAGGATGCCCAGCACCTGCTCGCTGGCGGCGTTGCGCACGTTGAATACCCGCGTCGCCACGCTGTCACTGCCTTCGCCCTGCTGCCCACCCGCCTCCACCGGCACCGGCTCCAGGCGCGCGGCCTGGTCGGGGACGATCTTCACGCTGCCGTTGGGCAGGTCGACAGTGGCGTAGCCCTGGGCGCGCAACTGCGCCAGGAAGATGTCGTAGATGGCATCGGCGTCGTGCAGGTCGACGGTGCGCACGGTGACCTTGCCCTTGACCCGGGGGTCGACGATGAAGGTGGTGCCGGTGATGCGCGACACGCTGTCGATAAACTCGCCCAGTTCGGTGTCGACGAAGTTCACCTCGTACATCGGCGTACCATTTTCATCGAACACCGGCTCTTCGGCGCGGGCCTCTGGCAGGCCTGTGGCCAGGGCCAAGCTCAGCACGGCGGCCACGCAGTATCTAACAGGCATCGTTCATCCTTGCCGCTTGAAGCCGGTCACGGCGGGGCGTGGCGGCCAGGGCAGGCGTTCACGCCGCCCCTGGTTGTTGAAAATCAGGCCATCGGTGTCGATGTCCTGCAGCACGATCCCCGGCGCCAGGCGCTGACCGCGGGCCAGGGTGCGCACCTGCTCGCCGTAGCGCAGCACCACCACACTGGAAGACAGCGGCTGCGCCCTGAGGCCGCCGAGGTAGTGCAATGGCAGGCGAGTAATGGCGATGGCGCCGTCGTCGATGGGCGCTTGCCAGTGACCGACCATCAGCCCTGGCAGCGGGCTTACGGCTGCCGTCGGCGCCATGGCCGGCTGCGGCTGGCGGCTCAGTTGCAGCACGCACTGGGCGGCCAGCCAGCCGGCCAGCGTCAGGCCAGCGCCGGTGAAAAAGCGCGAGGCGAGTGTCACGAGGCCAACTGCCGTGGGTGCCAGCCCGGGTGCCCCTGCACGTAACGCACTTCGGGCAGTTGCAGCGGCGCCAGTTGCCAGTCGCCAGGTTGGCGGGCGAGCCAGGCTTCGACCCGCTGCCACAGGGGTTCGCCAGCCTGGCTTTCAAACTGCAGGCCGAAGGTGCGGCACAGGCCCTGCACCGGCTCCAGCCCAGTGATGCGCTTGCCTTGCGGGCTGTAGCTGACACCCCAGGCCTGGCCCTGCCAGCGCGGCAGGTCCTGGCTGTTGTCGAGCAGCAGCGGGTCGCCGAACAGCTGCTCTGCAGCGTTCTCCAGCACTTGTTCCACCTGCCGGGCCGGCGCTTCGACCACCGGTGCCGGGTAGCCACCGGTGAGGCTGATCAGGTGTTCCCGTGTGATCGACGCACCTTTGGGCAGCGGGTAGTCGTAACGCAGGCCCGGCAACAGCACGGGCATGCCGCTGTCATCGGCCAAGGCCTGATGCAGCAGGCGGTCCCAGCTGCCGCCACGGGTATCACGGCGCCACAAGGCCTGTGGCGCGCGGGCCAGCGGTTGATCGAGCCACGCCGCATGGCCGGCACGTTGCTGGCGCAGTTCTGCCTGCAATGCCCCCACACGCAGCTGCGCGGCAGGCGCCAGTTGCTGTTCAAAGGCCGGGAAGAACCGCCCGTCGAACTGCCACAGCCCGGCCACGCGCTGGCAGCGCAGGCGGAAGGCACCGCTGCCCCGGCAACCGGCAAACAGCACCGGCACACGCCGACCACTGGCCTGGGTTACCTCGACGGGCGCCGGCCACAGGTCCTGGCCACGGGCGCACAACAGCACATCGATTTGCGGCACCCGCTCGGCCAGCCACAGGCCGGGGCCGGTGCCGACATCGGCCATGGCCACCACCAGGTCGGCCTCGCGCCGGGCCTGCTCGAACACCGGCTGCAGCGACTGGTACCACAGTTTGAGGGAGGCTTTCTGATCCTGGGCATAGGGGTCGGTCACGCCGACCACGGCAATCCGTGCACCGCCGCGCTCGAAGACGTGCAAGGCTTCAAGGCCCAGGGCTTTGCGTTGCGCGTCCGCCAGGCCTGCGCCGAGGGTAACGCCGCCAGCTTGGCGATACAGCCCGGTACTGCGTTGTGGCCACAGCACACGCTCGTCACTGCTGACCCGCGCTTCGGTGCCCAGCAGTTGACTGCCCTGCACCCCGCTTTCGCCTTGGGTCAGGTAGGCCAGGCCACTGCCGTTCCAGCCTTGGCCATTCTCCAGGGTCAGGCTGTTGCCTGCGCCGGCCTCGCCGCGCAGTTGCTCCAGCAGCGCCGCCAGCACCGCATAGCCGCCCAGCTGCGCGGCGGCTGCCTGGCTGGCATCGAGCAGAGGTGCCAGGTGCGGGTAGGCAAGGCGGGCGCTGCTGCCGGTCATCCAGGGCGCGCGGCCCAAGTGGCTGACCGGGCCCAGGCGGGTCGCTGGCACCACGGCCTGGCCGGGTTGGCGGGCATCGAGCGTATCGGCCACGTACAGCAGATCGAGCCCGGCGTTGCTGCCCTGCTGCCCAGGGAAGGCGGAACAAGCGCCGAGCAGCGGTGCCAATGCCCCGACACCCATCCAGCCGATCACTTCGCGCCTGTGCACACTGCTCGCCATCGCACCTGCCATCCTTTTCCACATTCATTCCGGGCCACGGATGTTGCGGCGTTGGCATTACAGTTTGATGGCAGAAATCCGACAGACATTCCAAATTGATCTGTCAGAAGACCTTCTAAGAGCGAGCCGTTTTAAAAACCCCTTAACATTTCTGCCAATCAATCATCATATTTCCTCACTAAAGTCGCGGGTTCCTCTAACTCAGCCACTACAAGGACACCCTGATGAGTCGAGATACCGGCGACAACCTGGACCGGAACCACAGCGCCAACATGCCGATGGCCAACGTCATGGACGCCTACCTCAGCCGCCGCAGCGTGATGCGCGGCAGCCTGGGCGCCGCCATCGCCATGATTGCCGGTACCGGCCTGACAGGCTGCTTCGACGGTGGTGGTTCCGATCACGATGATCCGGTCACCGAGCCACCGGTGACCGAGCCGCCTGTGACCGAGCCGGAGGTGCCGAAACTGGCACTGGGCTTCCAGTCCATCCCGGGCTCGCGCACCGACGCCTGTGTGGTTGCCGCCGGCTACAGCGCCTACGTGCTGGCGCCGTGGGGCACGCCGCTGAACAGCAACGCCAACCCATGGAAGTCCGACGGCAGCAACACCTCGACCGACCAGGCCAACGCCATGGGCATGCACCATGACGGCATGCACTTCTTCCCCATCAACGGCAGCTCGGAAGACGGCCTGCTGGCGATCAACTTCGAGTACATCGACGCCGCCGCCCTGCACCCGGCCGGCCCGACCACCGATGTCAACGGCAAGCGCCCGGTCGAGGAAGTGCGCAAGGAAATCAACGCCCATGGGGCTGGCGTGGTGCGCCTGAAGAAAGTCAGCGGCCGCTGGCAGGTGGTCGACAACGACCCGTTGAACCGCCGCTTCACCACAGCGTCGCGCATGGAAATCACCGGACCGCTGCGCGGCACCGACCACGTCAAGACCAAATACTCCACCGCCGGTACCCACTGCCGTGGCACCAACAACAACTGCGGCAACGGTTACACCCCGTGGGGCACCTACCTGACCTGTGAAGAGAACTGGCCGGGCATCTTCGTCAACAAGGGCACCCGCCCCGAAGACCAGCGCCGTATTGGCGTGGGCACCTCCAGCGGCCAGTACAAGTGGGAAAGCGCTGCCGGTGACAGCACCGAAGTGGCCGACGAGTTCGCCCGTTTCGACGTCACCGTCAAGGGCGCCAGCGCCACCGACGACTACCGCAACGAAGCCAGCACCTACGGTTACATCGTCGAGATCGACCCGTACAACAGCAGCACCCTGGCCACCAAACGCACCGCGCTGGGCCGCTTCCGCCACGAGGGCTGCGCCCCAGGCCTGCCAGTCGCCGGCAAGCCGCTGGTGTGGTACATGGGTGACGACTCGAACAACGAGTACCTGTACAAGTGGGTGTCCACCGCTGTGTGGGATGCCGCCGATGCCAACCCGGCCGACCGCCTCGCCACCGGCGCCAAGTACCTGGACCAGGGCAAGCTCTATGTGGCGCGCTTCAATGCCGATGGCACCGGCGTATGGCTGCTGCTGGACGTGGCCACCGCCACCACGGCTGGCAGCACCCTGGGTGCGCTGTATGGTGACCTGCCAGGCATCATCCTCAACACCCGTGGGGCTGGCGATGCCGTGGGCGCAACGCCGATGGACCGCCCGGAATGGACGACGGTCAACCCGCTGAACGGCGACGTGTACCTGACCCTGACCAACAACAGCGCGCGCACTCCGGAAAAGGTCGATGCGGCCAACCCGCGAGGCCCGAACCGCCACGGCCACATCATTCGCTGGCACGACAGCGACGACCAGTTGAGCTTCAACTGGGACATCTTCGTGTTCGGCGCAAACGCCGCCGGTACTGCCGACATCAACCGTTCCGGCCTGACCGAACTGAACCAGTTCGCCAGCCCTGACGGCATGAGCTTCGATAGCCGCGGCGTGTTGTGGTTCGAGACCGACAACGGCGAGAGTACCCTCACCGATTACACCAACGACCAGTTGCTGGCGGTGATCCCTACCGACCTTGTGGACGCTACCGGCAAGCAAGTGCCGGTGAACGCACAGAACCAGGTGGACCTGCGCCGCTTCTTTGTTGGGCCGAATGAGTGCGAAGTGACCGGGATTGCCTTTACCCCGGACAACAAGACGCTGTTCGTCAACATTCAGCACCCGGGGAACTGGCCGTATACCGACACGGCCACCGATGCGACCCCGGCGGGTGCCACCGTTCGGCCGCGGGCTTCGACGGTAGTGATTCAGCGCAATGATGGCGGCGAGATCGGGACTGCCTGATCGTCCAGCGTACAGGGGGCCGCTTTGCGGCCCATTCGCGGCACAAGGCCGCTCCTACAAGGGATCGCGTACCCCTGTAGGAGCGGCCTTGTGCCGCGAATGGGCTGCACAGCAGCCCCGACCATCTCAAGCCTTACCAGGCCATCGGCTCCCGGCTACGCACCCGCACTTGCTGCGCCGGCACCCGGGCATGCCATTGCACCACCCCCAACGCCTCCACCTGGAATTCGCTGCGTATCGCCCGCCCCTCTTCCTCGAACGACAACTGCAACAGGAAATACCCGCTGTTCAGCAGCAACCCTTCGCTCAGCCGTTCGAACGTTTCGTCATCCACCGCCCCCAGCGCCTGGCGCAACGCGGCTGCATCCACGTACCCCGACGCCGGCCGCCCACTGATGATGCGGCTGAGCAACGACCGCGAATAGCGCCCTTCGTACAGCGCCTCCAGTAACGGAAGGTGCTCCAGCCCAAGCGCATTGGCGTTCAGGCGCCAGCCGGTGACCTGGGGCAAGGCACACAGCATCGGGTAACGAGCCTGGCGAGCGGCGTCCGGCTCCAGCAGCAGGTTCAGCTCGCTGGTGTCGAGCATCGGCTGGTTGGCCGCCAGGCGCGGCGGTTGTTGGCGCAGGTACTGGGCGCTTTCGGCGCCCTGCAGGCGGGTGTCGCTGTCGGCGTCGAGCCAGTCGGCCAGCGCATCGACCAGGCGCTCGGCAGCCATGTCGTCGCCCAGCAGGTAGCGCAACTGGCGTTCGGCACGCTTGCCATCGGCGCCCAGCAGCGCATTGACGTTGAAGCAGGTGTGCTGGTCGCGCACCCGCAGTTGCGCCTGACCGGCGCCAAAATCGTAGTTCAGCGGCTGCCCACGCAAGGCCTGCCAAAACAGCGGGCTAAGCCGCCAGGCGGGGTCGCGCAGGGCCTGCCCGGCATAGGCCAGGCCAGCCTGCTCCATGGCCCGCGCCTGCACCCGCTGGTGCAGCAGGCGCACTTCATCCACCTGGCGCCGGCCATCTTCCACCAGCCAGGCCATGCCCGCCGCCAGCATTGCCAGCACCACCATCACCATCAGCAGGGCCGCACCCTGCTGTTGCCTGCCACCCATCCGTGCGTGCCTCGCTCGTGGAATAAAGACGCCAGTCAACACGCGGCGTGTTGCAGGTAGATGGCAATGCCCGTTCGTCATGTGCACGTCATCTACACGAGGCAGGATTGCCGTTCCTTTTCATGACCTTACAGGAGTGGTCGCAATGGGTGGCATTGGAATCTGGCAACTGGTGATCGTACTGCTGATCGTATTTCTGCTGTTTGGTACCAAGCGCCTCAAGGGCCTTGGTAGCGATGTGGGCGAGGCGATCCAGGGTTTTCGCAAGTCCATGGGCGGCGACGCTGACGCCAACGCACCTGGCCAGGCGCAGGTTCAGCAACAGGCCCCGCTGACCGGCCAGGCCACGCAGCAGCCTCAAGCGGACCGTCAGGCCTGATGTTCGAGGTAGGCTTCAGCGAGCTGCTGCTGGTTGGCGTCGTCGCGCTGCTGGTGTTGGGCCCGGAGCGCCTGCCGGTGGCAGCGCGCACCCTTGGCCGCGGCCTGGGCCAGGCGCGCCGGGCCATGCATGCCTTGCGCACGCAGGTAGAGCGCGAGATCGAGTTGCCCGACCTCGACAGCGCCCCCTTGCAGCGCCTGGAACAGGAGATCCGCCAAGGCATCAGCCTGAACACGGAGCCGGCCAATGACGCGGCCACCGTCACGCTGCCCAAGGAAAACGCCTCATGAGTATTGCCATGGACCCGGCGGCCGGCATGCCGCTGACCGAACACCTGCGCGACCTGCGCAAACGCCTGGTGCGTTGCCTGGCGCTGGTAGCAGTGGTGTTCGCCGGCCTGTTCCCTTTCGCCCAGACGCTGTACACGCTCATATCCGAGCCGCTGCGGCGCTTTTTGCCGGAAGGCGCGAGCATGATCGCCACAAGCGTCACCTCGCCATTCTTGACACCCTTCAAGCTGACCGCAATGTGCGCGCTGTTCGTGGCCATGCCGCTGCTGCTGCACCAGGCCTGGGGTTTTCTGGCGCCGGGGCTGTACCGCCGAGAGCAGCGCATTGCCTTGCCGCTGCTGGTGTCGAGCATCGTGTTGTTCTATGCCGGCATGGCGTTCGCGTTCTTTCTGGTGTTCCCGATGATGTTCGGCTTTTTTGCCAGCGTAACGCCGGACGGCGTGGCGATGATGACCGATATCAGCCAGTACCTGGACTTCATCCTCGCGCTGTTCCTGGCGTTCGGGTTGGCGTTCGAGATCCCGGTGGCGACGTTCATCGTGGTCTGGGTGGGGTTGGCGGATGTAGCCACACTGAGGCGCAGCAGGCCCTACGTGGTCGTCGGGTGCTTTGTGGTGGGGATGATCCTGACACCGCCGGATGTGTTTTCGCAGACGATGCTGGCAGTGCCGATGTGGGTGCTGTTCGAGGTGGGGTTGCTGGCTTGTGGAATGTTGAAGCAGCCTGGGCAAGGCAAGGAGATTGTGGCTGGCTGACAGGGCACTATCGCCGGCAAGCCAGCTCCCACAGGGATATCACAGGATCTGAAATGGGTGATATCCCTGTGGGAGCTGGCTTGCCGGCGATGGCCTTGATGCGGTCTAGAACTCGGCGAGCCGCCAGACCTCATAGGCTGGCGTCTCGTACGGGTGGCTTTGCCTGAGCGCTGCGACGACCTGGGCAATCAGGTCGTCAGCCACCACCAGCTCCACCTTCCACTCTTCTACCACCTCGACCTGGCCGGTTTGCCCGAGGTACGGCTGGCTGCCGTCCAACGGGCGGAACTGGCCCTGGCCCAGGGTTTGCCAGGCACAGTGGTCATAGTCACCGATGCGCCCGCCACCCGCAGCGAACACAGCGGCCTTGACCACTTCGACGTGGCTGGCGGGGACGAAGAAGGCGAGCTTGTACACGCCTTAGTTCACCCACACCCGCGCGTTGCGGAACATACGCATCAGCGCGGCATCTTCCTGCCACTCATCCGGGCGCCAGGAGTTCTGCACGGCGCGGAACACACGCTCCGGGTGCGGCATCATGATGGTCACACGGCCGTCGCGGCTGGTCAGGCCGGTGATACCACGCGGCGAGCCGTTCGGGTTCGCCGGGTAGGCTTCGGTGACCTTGCCGTGGTTGTCGACGTAGCGCAGGGCCACGCAACCGGACAGGTCGGCTTCCAGCAGTGCCGCTTCGTTGGCGAACTCGGCATGGCCTTCACCGTGGGCGATGGCGATTGGCATGCGCGAACCGGCCATGCCCTGCAGGAAGATCGAGTTCGACTTCTGCACCTCGACCATGGCCACGCGTGCCTCGAACTGCTCCGAGCGGTTACGCACGAAGTGCGGCCAGTACTCGGTGCCCGGGATCAGCTCGTGCAGGTTGGACATCATCTGGCAACCGTTGCACACACCCAGGGCGAAGCTGTCGGTACGCTCGAAGAAGGCCTGGAAGGCGTCACGGGCACGGGCGTTGAACAGCGCCGACTTGGCCCAGCCTTCACCGGCACCCAGCACGTCACCGTAGGAGAAGCCACCGCAGGCGACCAGGCCCTTGAAGGCCTCGAAGTCGACACGGCCCGCGAGGATGTCGCTCATGTGCACGTCGATGGCGGCGAAGCCGGCGCGGTCGAAGGCGGCGGCCATCTCGACCTGGCCGTTGACGCCCTGCTCACGCAGGATGGCCACTTGCGGGCGCACGCCCTTCTTGATGTACGGCGCGGCGATGTCGTCGTTGACGTCGAAGCCCAGCTTGACCGACAGGCCCGGGTTGTCTTCCTCGAGCAGCAGGTCGAATTCCTGGTCGGCACAGTCAGCGTTGTCGCGCAGGCGCTGGATCTGGTAGCTGGTCTCGGCCCACTGGCGCTGCAGCATGCGACGGTCGTCGTCGAACAGCACTTCGCCGTTCAGGCTGATGGACACTTCGGCGTTGTTGACCGGCTTGCCGATCACCGCGACGCACTCTTCACCCAGGCCAGCGGCGCTGAACTGTGCCAGCACGTCCGGGGTGGCATCCTGGCGAACCTGGATGACCGCACCCAGCTCTTCGTTGAAGAGGATGGCCGGGACGTCCTTGCGGTTGTCGGTCAGCGGGTCGAGTTGCAGGTCGAGGCCGCAGTGGCCGGCGAAGGCCATTTCCAGCACGGTGGTGACCAGGCCGCCGTCGGAGCGGTCGTGGTAGGCCAGCAGGTGGCCGTCGGCGTTCAGGCCCTGGATTACGGCGAAGAAGGCCTTGAGGTCTTCGGCGTCGTCGACGTCCGGTGCCTGGGCAGCGATCTTGCCGTAGGTCTGGGCCAGGATCGAGGCGCCCATGCGGTTTTTGCCACGGCCCAGGTCGATCAGGATCAGGTCGGTTTCGCCCTTGTCCATGCGCAGCTCAGGAGTCAGGGTCTTGCGGATGTCGGTGACCGGGGCAAAGCCGGTGATGATCAGCGACATTGGCGAGGTGACGCTCTTCTCGCCACCCTCATCGCTCCACTTGGTCTTCATCGACATCGAGTCTTTGCCGACCGGAATGGTGATGCCCAGCTCCGGGCACAGTTCCATGCCGACAGCCTTGACGGTGTCGTACAGGCGGGCGTCTTCACCTGGGTGGCCGGCAGCGGACATCCAGTTGGCCGACAGTTTGATGTCGGACAGCTTCTCGATGCGCGAGGCCGCCAGGTTAGTCAGGGTTTCGCCGATGGCCATGCGGCCGGACGCCGGGGCATCCAGCAGCGCCAGCGGGGTGCGCTCGCCCATGGCCATGGCTTCACCGGTGTAGACGTCGAAGCTGGTGGCGGTGACGGCGCAGTCGGCGACCGGTACCTGCCAAGGGCCGACCATCTGGTCGCGGGCAACCAGGCCGGTGATGGTGCGGTCGCCGATGGTGATCAGGAAGCTCTTGCTGGCCACGGCCGGGTGGTTCAACACGCGCTGGACGGCGTTGTCCAGGTCCAGCTCGCTCGGGTCGAAGTCATCGCCCAGCTCGGCTTCGCGGGTAACCGAACGGTGCATGCGCGGCGGTTTGCCCAGCAGCACGTCCAGCGGCATGTCCACAGGCGTGTTGCCGAAGTGGCTGTCGCTTACGGTCAGGTGTGGCTCTTCGGTTGCTTCCCCGACCACGGCAAACGGGCAACGCTCACGCTCGCAGATGGCCTGGAAGCGCTCGAAGTCGACGGCGCTGACGGCCAGCACGTAACGCTCTTGCGATTCGTTGCTCCAGATTTCGTGCGGGGCCATGCCCGGCTCGTCATTGGGCACGTTACGCAGCTCGAAGCGGCCACCACGGCCACCGTCGTTGACCAGCTCGGGGAAGGCGTTGGAGATACCGCCGGCGCCCACGTCGTGGATGAAGGCGATTGGGTTGTTGTCGCCCAGCTGCCAGCAGCGGTCGATGACCTCCTGGCAACGGCGCTCCATTTCCGGGTTTTCGCGCTGTACCGAAGCAAAGTCCAGGTCAGCCGAACTGGCACCGGTCGCCACCGACGAAGCGGCGCCGCCGCCCAGGCCGATCAGCATGGCCGGGCCACCGAGCACGATCAGCTTGGCGCCGACGGTGATCTCGCCCTTTTGCACGTGGTCTTCACGGATGTTGCCCATACCACCGGCCAGCATGATCGGCTTGTGGTAGCCGCGCACTTCTTCGCCGTGCGGAGTGTTGATCGACTGCTCGAAGGTACGGAAGTAACCGGTCAGGGCGGGGCGACCGAATTCGTTGTTGAACGCTGCGCCACCCAGAGGGCCTTCGATCATGATGTCGAGGGCGTCGACGATACGCTCAGGCTTGCCGTACGCCTGCTCCCAAGGCTGTTCGAAGCCCGGAATGCGCAGGTTGGACACGGTGAAGCCGGTCAGGCCCGCCTTGGGCTTGGCGCCACGGCCAGTAGCACCTTCGTCGCGAATTTCGCCACCAGAGCCGGTGGAGGCGCCGGAGAACGGGGCGATGGCGGTCGGGTGGTTGTGGGTTTCCACCTTCATCAGGATGTGCACCGGCTCCTGAACCGCGCCGTACTGGCGGGTCTCAGGGTTCGGGAAGAAGCGGCCGGCCACGTTACCGACGATGACCGAGGCGTTGTCCTTGTACGCAGACAGCACGCCTTCGCTGTGCATCTGGTAGGTGTTCTTGATCATGCCGAACAGGCTTTTTTCCTGAGCCTGGCCGTCGATGTCCCAACTGGCGTTGAAGATCTTGTGGCGGCAGTGCTCGGAGTTGGCCTGGGCGAACATCATCAGTTCGATGTCGTTCGGGTTGCGCTTGAGCCCCTGGAAGGCGGCGACCAGGTAGTCGATCTCGTCTTCGGCCAGGGCCAGGCCCAGGTCGATGTTGGCCTGGGCCAGGGCCTCACGGCCACCGCCCAGGATATCCACCGAGGTCATCGGCTTGGGCTGGGCGTGGCTGAACAGGTCGGATGCCTGCTCCAGCTGGGCCAGCACACGCTGGGTCATGCGGTCGTGCAATTCGGCGGCAATCAGTGCGGCATCAGCGTCGCTCAGGGTGCCGGCAACGTAGTAGGCGATACCGCGCTCCAGGCGCTGAATCGACTGCAGGCCGCAGTTGTGGGCGATGTCGCTGGCCTTGCTGGCCCACGGCGAAATGGTGCCCAACCGCGGCACGACCAGGAACAGGCGGCCGGTCGGCTCCTGTACCGGCACGCTCGGGCCGTACTTGAGCAGACGGCCCAGCACCTGCTGCTGGTCGGCGGTCAGCTCGCCATCGACATCGGCGAAGTGGGCGAATTCGGCATACAAACCAGTAACAGCGGGGACTTTCTGGCTCAGTTGCTCGAGTAATTTACCGTGGCGAAAGGCAGAAAGGGCAGGAGCGCCGCGCAGGATCAACATCGTCGGGACAGCCTCAGGAAGGGGTGTGCTTAGAGGCCGTGCATTCTAGCCTAATTCGATGGCTTTCGGCACCCGCTCTACGCCACGGCTGCCGGGCGGCGTAACCGGACTTTCGGGTCAGATTTCCGAGGGGTTCGCCTTGGGTTCTTCAGCGCTTGGGGAATCGAGCGCCGCCCGCGCGGCGCATCGCCAGGCAAGCCACTCAAACCACAAAACCCGCTACCAGACAAGCTAACCGTTGTCGAGATATGGTTGAACCGGTCCTTTGCGTATACTGCAACCTATGTTCGCCCACACTGCTTTGCGCCAGCGTTGCGCCAAATGGCTTCTCGCAACCGGACTCTTTCTGCTGCTCGGTGCCTGCGTTGAAAAACCCAGCACCCTCGAGCGCGTGAAGGAGGATGGCGTGCTGCGCGTGATCACCCGCAACAGCCCGGCCACCTACTTTCAGGATCGCAACGGCGAAACCGGTTTCGAGTACGAGCTGGTCAAGCATTTCGCCGACGATCTCGGGGTGAAGCTGGAGATCGAGACTGCCGACAACCTCGATGAGCTGTTCGACGACCTCGGCAAACCCTCCGGCCCGGTGCTGGCAGCCGCCGGCCTGGTCAGCAGCGAGCGACGCACGGCCCAGGCGAAATTCTCGCACCCGTACCTGGAAGTGACCCCGCAGGTCATCTACCGCAACGGCCGCCCGCGCCCGACCAATGCCAAGGGCCTGGTCGGCAAGAAAATCATGGTGCTCAAAGGCAGCAGCCATGCCGACCTGCTGGCCGAGCTGAAAAAACAGAACCCCGGCCTGGAATATGAAGAGTCGGATGCCGTGGAGGTGGTCGACCTGCTGCGCATGGTCGACGAAGGGCAGATCGACCTGACCCTGGTCGACTCCAACGAGCTGGCGATGAACCAGGTGTACTTCCCCAATGTGCGCGTGGCCTTCGACGTGGGCGACACCCGCGACCAGCGCTGGGCAGTGGCAGCCGGCGAAGACAACAGCCTGCTTAACGAAATCAACGAATTTCTCGACAAGGCGCAGAAGAACGGCACCCTGCAACGCCTGAAAGACCGTTATTACGGCCATGTCGACGTATTGGGTTATGTGGGTGCCTACACCTTCGCCCAGCATCTGCAACAGCGCCTGCCCAAGTACGAAAAGCACTTCAAGAGCTACGCCAAGGTCGAGCAGGTGGACTGGCGTCTGCTGGCCGCCATCGGCTATCAGGAATCGATGTGGCAGCCGGAGGTCACCTCCAAGACCGGTGTTCGCGGCCTGATGATGCTGACCCAGCGCACCGCCCAGGCCATGGGTGTGTCCAACCGGCTGGACCCGAAACAGAGCATCCAGGGTGGTGCCAAGTATTTCATGAAGATCAAGGCCGAGTTGGACGACAGTATCCAGGAGCCGGACCGCACCTGGTTCGCCCTGGCTGCCTATAACGTCGGCAGTGGCCACCTGGAAGACGCCCGTACCCTGGCCAAGCGCGAGAAGCTCAACCCGAACAAGTGGCTGGACGTGAAGAAGATGCTGCCGCGCCTTTCGCAGAAGCAGTGGTATCGCCAGACCAAATACGGTTATGCCCGTGGCGGCGAGCCGGTGCACTTCGTGGCCAACATCCGTCGTTACTACGACATCCTCACCTGGGTGACCCAGCCGCAGCTCGAAGGCCAGGTGGCCGAGGGCAACCTGCATGTACCCGGGGTCAACAAGACCAAACCGGCGGACCAGTCGCCGCCGATGTAGGCACCATTGCCCTCAGGCCAATAGATTTCCTGTAGGAGCAGCCTTGCGCTGCGAAGAGGCCGGTATAGCCACAAAGAATCTAATGCCATGCGGGCCTCTTCGCAGCAAAAGGCTGCTCCTACAGGAACCGCGCCTCTCTGGAGCGCTAGGTCTTGGCCCGGCGGGCCTTGAAGAAGTCGCTGAGGATCTGCCCGCACTCCTGCGCCAACACCCCGCCCTCCACCATCACCCTGTGGTTGAGGAACCCCTGGCCGAAGAACTGCCCCTGGCTCTGCACAATGCCTGCCTTGGGCTCCAGCGCGCCAAATACCACGCGCATCACCCGCGAATGCACGATCAGCCCCGCGCACATGCTGCACGGTTCCAGGGTCACGTACAGGGTGCTGCCGGGCAGGCGGTAATTGCTGGCCGATTTCGCCGCTGCACGGATGGCCACCATCTCGGCATGCGCACTGGGGTCGCTGTCGATGATCGGCCGGTTGAAGCCCTGGCCGATCACCTGCCCATGCTGCACCAGCACCGCCCCCACGGGCACCTCGCCCAGCGCCGCACCTTCGGCGGCCAGGGCCAGGGCCAGGCGCATGAATTCCTGATCGCGGCTGCGATCGACGATTTGCGGGCGCATCAGACCACCGCAATCGCGGCCATCAGGCCGGTTTCCATGTGGTCGATGACGTGGCAATGGAACATCCAGGTGCCCGGGTTATCCGCCACCAGTGCCACCTGTGCGCGCTCGTTCTTGCCCAGCAGGTAGGTGTCGGTGAACCACGGCTCCTTGATGTCGTGACGGTTGGAGCCGATCACCTTGAAGCTCATGCCATGCAGGTGGATCGGGTGCTGGTACTGGGTCATGTTCTTCAGCTCGAAGATGTAGCTCTTGCCCTTTTTCAACGTGGCGATAGGGCGGTCGGCGCAGGTCTTGTCGGTGATATCCCAGGCCTGTCCGTTGATCTGCCACATGCTCGACGGCTTGCCCGGGTCTGGGGTGACCGAGACGCCTGCCGCCCACTCGAAATTGAAGTTGAGCTTTTCGGCATTCTCCAGGTCCGGCTCGGCGATCGGGTTGGCCGGCAGCGCTGGCGGCCAGTCACTCGGCGCGTCATTGCTGGCCACCGAACGCAGGGTACCCAGGCGCACGAAACCATCGCGCAGGGAGATCTCCTCGCCGGCCTGGGGAATACGGATGGCGAGGCAGATGCGCATGCCGGGGCCGAGCCAGTACTCGTCCTCCAGTAGTCGCGGGGTCACCGGATTGCCGTCGAGGGCATAGATTTTCGCCTCGCAGTTGCCCTTGAGGTTCAGGCGGTACGTCCAGGTGTTGTCGAGGTTCAGCAGGCGCACCCGCACCACTTGGCCAGCCGGCAGCTCGGTGACCGAGCCGGCCTGACCATTGATGGTGATCAAGCGCCCTGCGGTGCCATTGCGCGCCGCCTCGCGAGGGATGCTGAAAGGCAGCCAGGCGCCCTGCTCGTCCACATGCCAGTTTTTCAGGCTCAACGTGCGCTCATGCTGGAACCCGGTGGGCTCACGCTCCTCGACGATCAGCGGGCCGACCAGGCCGCGGCCGAGCTCTTCGGAGCTACTGACATGCGGGTGATACCAGTAGCTGCCAGCATCCGGCACGCGGAACTTGTAGTCGAAGTACTCGCCCGGCTTGACCGGCAATTGCGACACATAAGGCACGCCGTCCATTTCCAGCGGCAGGCGAATGCCGTGCCAGTGAATAGTGGTCTCCACCGGAAGGTGGTTGATGAAGCGCACCCGCAACCAGGTGCCTTGGCGCACGCGCAGCTCGGTGCCCGGTGCCGACGGCCCGAACGCCCAGGCCTCGGTCTTGAAGCCTGGCACCAGCTCGACATCCAGCGGCGCGGCGATCAGCTCGTAATCATGCCCGGCATTGTCATCTTCGACTTTGCCGAGCCAGTAACGCGCCGCGCCACCGGCGCCCAGGCCAACCACAACCAGGCCGGTCAGGCCCTTGAGCATTTGTCGACGGGTGAAGGACATCGGTGCGGGTACCTCGTGTTCTGCGCAATCAAGCTGCCAGCCGTGGCTGGCGATAAAGGGCGAATACGATACACCTGCAAATGGGAAATATTAAGTGAAAACCCGGCATCCCGAAGCGACCTGACAAGCAATAAGCACCACCGCCCTGGCTCACGGCCGTTCGAAGCTGGCACCCTTTCACTTCAACTGGACCACCGTGATGCTTACCGACACCCTCCCTGGCGACCAGCAAATGCTGATGACCCTCGCCGCACACCTCACTGAAGACTGCCCTGACATGCGCGAGATGGCGCGTGAAGTCGCGCAACAACTCCTCGCGCGCCATGATCTGAAAGCGCTGGAGCCCGACAATGTCTACCTGCACCGTTTTCACACCGCCGTCAGCAGCCCTCGAACCTTCAACGGTTGGCAACACCTGGATCAGCCGTATGAATCCCTGACCCTGCCACAACTGGTGATGCACCGCTTCGATGCCCAGGCCCAGGACAACGCAGACGTGCTCAGTTATCTCGCTGGCTTCTACAGCGATGGGCCAGGCAAAGACGCGTATGACGAGCGCAATGAAGTTCGACTCCAAGCCAAGGATGTTCTGGATTATTTCTGGAGCATTGATTTTGCCACGGCATTCAAAACGCGGATGACGTCTTTCTGGGCCGAGCATTCAGAGAACTTCCGCACGTTGGCCAAAGCCAACTTCATGAGCAAATTACTGGAGGCATGCGCGGAAGATCCCTCATCCGAGCTAGCCCGCCACGGCCAGGATATCGCTCATGCCCTGGTGGGCGAGACGACCTGGCCGCCGTCGCTGGAAGCACTGCAACAAAGGGTCTTGCCGGGTGGAGCAACGCGCGTATGCGCGCTGGACATTGGCGGGTATGTGGCGACGGACATCCTTCGCCTGCAGTTGGCCAATGGCAGCCAGCTGATTTACATGCCGGGCGATGTCGACGGTCTACATTACTTTCCAAATGACCTGGCACTGTTCTGTTGGGTGCTCACGAACTGCACTTATGTCGAAAACCGAACCCGTTTTCTGGCACATTTCTCCCTCGACGATCGCGAAGAGGCTGACGGTAAAGTCGGGCTGAATCACCTGATTGATCTGCTCTTTCATGGTTTGAGCAAACAGGATTACACCGGTCTCAACACCCTCGACCTGGCAATTGAAGAGGATGCCTTCGACTGGCTGCGCAACAAAGCTCGCCAGCGGATGATCGATGATGCGCATTTCTCTTTGCGCTCCAACGCCGACCTGCGCAGACAATTGTGGATCGGTTATCTGAAAGCGGGCGTGCAGGTGTTCGGCCCCATGGCGGCAGTGAGTTGGCCGGTAGCTTTGGCGCTGGTGGGGGCTGGCATTGCTGAAATGGGTTTGAACATCTACCAGGCGATTCACGGGCACACCACGCGTGAACGCAAGGCAGGTATTACCGGCGCGATTTTCGCCGCCATCGAGACACTGTTCAACGCGACCTTTCTGCTCAGCGCACCCGGCAAACCCCTTGACGAGGTCGCAGAGGTGGCTGAAGCAGGCGCTGCGACTGAGGAAGGGGAAGCCCCGATACCGGCGGAAGAATCAGCGCATGAACACAGCGGGGAACCCACTGATGAAAGTGCTTCAGAGGTGGCGGACGCGATTGAAACCTGGGTACCTCAGCCCTTCCAGCCAAGCGAAAGGTGGGCTGCACTACGCCCTTTCGAGACGAATGTAGTACTTGGCGGCAAACCTGGTACAGGATTTCTTGAAGGTATCCATCTGCAAGATGGGCAGTTTTACGCACTGATCGATGAGATGCCTTACCAAGTGCGTTTTGTACCCGAACTGAAATCCTGGACCATCGTCGACCCTGAAAACCCTTTCTCATTTTACAAAAGCTTACCCATCCGCCTGGATGGCGCAGGCCAGTGGCAGCCAGTGGAACGCCTCGGCCTCAACGGGGGTATGCTTTCGAGCCTGAAAATCTGGGGTCGGCCGTCGGCAAGCGCAAGCGTGCCGCCCTTGCCCGGCACCCCTTACGAAATACCAGCTGACTTGCGCGCCTCACTGAAGGATGTTTCCGATGATGAGATTACAGGTGCGCGAGCGTTCCTCGACGCCCCGGATCGACAGGCCGCCATAGCCCGCTTCCGCCAGGTACGTGATCAACTGGCGGCCGATGCCGATGCGTTCATGGCCACAGTGCAAACACCGCCACGTCCACAGATACCCGAAATCCCCGCCAACGCTTCATCCAAAACCGTTTTCAAAACCCTGTACCAGAACACTAACGGCTTGGTGATTGGCGAAGCGCACAGTGGCCTTGGCAGCAAGCGATTGCTGATCGACAACATGCGCCTGCTACGCAAGCTGAAGGTAAACACACTGTACATGGAGCACTTCACCACCGACTTTCAGCAAGCAGACATCGATACCTTCAACCGCACAGGCGTGATGCCGCAGGAGCTGGATCGCTATGTAGAAGGCCAGGATGTCGGCCACCGCACCGACGCCGAAGGCCGCTACACCTTTCGGCAGGTACTGGTCAGCGCACAGAAAAACGGCGTACGCATACAGTCCATCGACTGCATGGCCAGTTATCGCCAGGCGTGGGCGACACCCGTTTCCGATGTGGCACGCCAGCGCATGATGAACTTCCATGCACACTTGATTATCGAGGCAGACCAGGCAGCGCGCGGCTCGGGAAAATGGATTGCGCTGGTCGGCAGTACCCACGCCAACACCTTCCATGGCGTCACCGGCCTGGCTGAAACAGAAGGCGCGCTAGGCCTTCGTGTCGAAGACCGCCCGATCGGCGAACCTGACGCTTACAGCACAGACCCTGGTGTGGATGCCCTGGACGACGATGGCGCGTTAAGGCATGTGCAAAGCGACCTGCGGCTACGCGCCGGAGTGTTGACCACCCGCCCGCCATCACCGGATTTTGAAAGCCTGCTGGTAAGGCCTGGCGATTACGCGATCGAACGTACCAATGGCGAGCAATACCTGGTCAACCGCAGCCGGGATTCGACCTTGCGACGCACGCTGATCAAGCGCGATGGGCGATTTTACTACGTGGAGCGCCCCGACTGGCCGGCCATTCATGAACGTCGCTTTCAAAACCTTGCCGAGCTTCATGCCCGGCTGAGATTACGCGGCATGCAACACATTGCTCCTTGAGCCAGGCAAGGCGCAGATACGACAAGGGCGCCTTGCGGCGCCCTTGTGGCTCAACTTATTCCCACTCGATGGTGGCCGGCGGCTTGCTCGACACGTCGTATGTAACGCGCGAGATGCCTTCGATTTCGTTGATGATACGGCCGCTGACGGTTTCCAGCAGCTCGTATGGCAAGTGTGCCCAACGCGCAGTCATGAAGTCCACGGTTTCGACGGCACGCAGGGCCACGACCCAGGCGTAGCGACGACCGTCGCCAACAACACCCACCGACTTGACCGGCTGGAACACCACGAATGCCTGGCTGGTCTTGTGGTACCAGTCGGCCTTGCGCAGTTCTTCGATGAAGATGTGGTCGGCGCGACGCAGGATGTCGGCGTATTCCTTCTTCACTTCACCCAGGATACGCACGCCCAGGCCCGGGCCCGGGAACGGGTGGCGGTAGACCATGTCGTACGGCAGGCCCAGTTCCAGGCCGATCTTGCGCACTTCGTCCTTGAACAGTTCACGCAGCGGCTCAACCAGCTTGAGGTTCATTTCCTCCGGCAGGCCACCCACGTTGTGGTGCGACTTGATCACGTGGGCCTTGCCGCTCTTGGCGCCAGCCGACTCGATCACGTCCGGGTAGATGGTGCCCTGGGCGAGGAACTGGATGTTATCCAGCTTGCTGGCTTCGGCGTCGAAGATGTCGATGAAGGTGCGGCCGATGATCTTGCGCTTCTTCTCCGGATCGGCTTCGCCTTCCAGGTTGTCGAGGAACTGCTTTTCAGCGTCGGCGCGGATCACCTTGACGCCCATGTTCTCTTTGAACATGGCCATCACCTGGTCGCCTTCATGCAGGCGCAGCAGGCCGTTGTCGACGAAGACGCAGGTCAGCTGGTCGCCGATGGCGCGGTGCAGCAGTGCGGCAACCACCGAGCTGTCTACGCCGCCAGACAGGCCCAGCAGGACGTTGGCCGAACCGACTTGCGCACGCACCTGGGCGATGGCGTCTTCAACGATGTTGGAGGCGGTCCACAGGGCCTCACAGCCGCAGATGTCCTGCACGAAGCGGGACAGGATGCGACCGCCCTGCTTGGTGTGAGTCACTTCAGGGTGGAACTGCACGCCATAGTAGCCGCGAGTATCGTCGAACATGCCGGCGATCGGGCAGCTCGGGGTGCTGGCCAGTACATGGAAGTTGCCCGGCATCTGGGTGACCTTGTCACCGTGGCTCATCCACACATCCAGGCCCAGCACGCCGTCGGCGTCAACGTGGTCTTCGATGCCGTCGAGCAGGCGGCTCTTGCCGACCACGTCTACGCGGGCATAACCGAACTCACGCAGCTCGGAACCTTCGACCTTGCCGCCCATCTGTTCGGCCATGGTCTGCATGCCGTAGCAGATGCCCAGCACCGGTACGTTCAGGTCGAACACAGCCTGCGGGGCACGCGGGCTGTTGGCTTCGTGGACCGACTCGGGGCCGCCAGCGAGGATGATGCCGCGCGGGTTGAATTCGCGGATCGCTTCATCGTCCATGTCGAACGGGTGCAGTTCGCAGTACACGCCGATTTCGCGCACGCGGCGGGCAATCAGCTGGGTGTACTGGGAACCGAAATCGAGGATCAGGATGCGGTGAGCGTGAATGTCGAGGGCCATGACTCAATCTCGTCAGTGGAAATCGGAAACGACGCGGGGCTGTCGTGACAGCCCCGCATCCTTATATTGCTGGAAGCCTCAGCCTACGCGGTAGTTAGGGGCTTCTTTGGTGATTTGCACATCATGCACGTGGGACTCGGCCATGCCGGCACCCGTGATGCGTACAAATTCCGGCTTGGTGCGCATCTCTTCGATGGTTGCGCTGCCGGTGTAGCCCATGGACGAACGCAGGCCGCCCATCAGCTGGTGGATGATCGCGGCCAGGGCGCCCTTGTAAGGCACGCGGCCTTCGATCCCCTCAGGAACAAGCTTCTCGGCGCCGGCCGAGGAGTCCTGGAAGTAACGGTCGGACGAGCCTTGCGCCTGTGCCATGGCACCCAGCGAGCCCATGCCGCGGTAGGCCTTGTAGGAACGGCCCTGGAACAGTTCGACTTCACCCGGGGCCTCTTCGGTACCGGCGAACATCGAACCCATCATCACGCAGGACGCACCGGCAACGATGGCCTTGGACAGGTCACCGGAGAAGCGGATACCGCCGTCGGCGATCAGTGGCACGCCAGTGCCTTCCAGTGCAGCGGCGACGTTGGCGATGGCGCTGATTTGCGGCACGCCGACACCGGCAACGATACGGGTGGTGCAGATCGAGCCTGGGCCGATACCGACCTTGACGGCGTCAGCGCCAGCTTCGGCCAAAGCCTTGGCTGCGGCGCCGGTGGCGATGTTGCCGCCGATCACCTGCACTTGCGGGTAGGTTTCTTTAACCCAGCGAACGCGGTCGATCACGCCTTTGGAGTGACCGTGGGCAGTGTCGACAACCACCACGTCAACGCCAGCGGCAACCAGGGCGGCAACGCGCTCGCCGGTGTCCTTGCCGGTGCCGACCGCAGCGCCGACGCGCAGACGCCCCTGGTCGTCCTTGCTGGCCAGCGGGTAGGCCTTGGCTTTTTCGATGTCCTTGACGGTCATCATGCCCTTGAGGCTGAACTTGTCGTCGACGATCAGGACTTTTTCCAGACGGTGCTTGTGCAGCAGCTCGCGGACTTCGTTCTTGTCGGCGCCTTCGCGGACGGTGACCAGACGCTCTTTGGGGGTCATCACGTCGCGGACCTTGGCGTCCAGGCGGGTTTCAAAGCGCACGTCACGGGAGGTGACGATACCGACCAGGTCGCCGTTCGCCAGCACCGGAACACCGGAGATGTTGTTCAGGCGGGTCAGGTCGAACAGGTCACGCACGGTGGCGTCGGCTTCGATGGTGATCGGGTCCTTGACCACGCCAGCCTCGAACTTCTTGACCTTGCGTACTTCGCCGGCCTGCTGTTCGATGGTCATGTTCTTGTGGATGATGCCGATGCCGCCTTCCTGGGCCATGGCAATGGCCAGACGCGCTTCGGTCACGGTATCCATGGCGGCGGAAACCAGCGGAATGTTCAGCTCGATGCCACGGGTCAAACGGGTCTTGAGACTGACTTCATTAGGCAGTACCTCAGAGTAGCCAGGTACAAGGAGGATATCGTCGAAGGTCAGGGCTTCTTGGCTGATACGCAGCATCGCGGGGGCTCCCGGGCGGGAAAAATGGAAGCGCGCCATTATACTCATGCAGGGCGCGCCGCTCAATGCAAAATAAGGGCCTTCGGTCAGCCTTGTGGCACTTTTACCTGCACCACGGCCACCGGCTGGTCGAGCCAGTCGGCAAAGCTGTCGAGAAAGGCCTGGGTAAACCCGGCCTCGCCCCAGTTGTTGAAGATGAACCCCAGGTTGGAAAAGGCACATGGCTGCAGGTAAATGAAGCCATTGATGTCATCTTCAAAGCCGCACAGCGGGCAGGTGAAGTTGTCGGTTACCGCCGGCGACCACTCTTCCAGGCTTTCGAACAGCGGCTCGCCCACCTCGCGCCGGCACTCCGGGCAACCGGCTTCTTCGAGAAAGCCTTCGGTGGGGGTGTAGATGCAGCGCTTGAGCACCACCTCCATGCCGTTGACCTGCTGGTCGAAGGGCAGCTTTTCCGGGTGGAGGGCCACCTTGCACGCCCCTGCGGCCAGGGCATGGCCCATACGGTTGCCGGTGCGGCCACAGGTAGTCAGCTGTTCTTCGACGACCTTCTCGCGCACCAGCCAGCGCAGGATGGCGCGGGCGCGGGCTTCATGCGCCGGGACGGTGGACAGCTTGGGAACGATGATGCTCTGGGTGTTCATGTACGGGACAAGCCTGAAAAACGCCGGTAATGACGCAATTCTACCGCTCAGGCGCTCAGGTAGCGACCAATCAACGCCAGCCCACTGGCCAGCACCAGCCAGGTGACCAGCCGAACAAAGGCTTCACGGGACAGCCGGTTGGTCAGCCGGCGCCCCACCCAGAGGCCGACGAACATGACTGGCAGCAAGCAGGCGGCGAGCAGCAACAGGCTTTGGTCGGCATACACACCGGCGATCAGGAACAGCGTCAGGCGTACGACCGTGCTGCAACTGATCAGCGCGCTCTGGGTGGCGCGTACCTGTTCCTTCACTTCCAGCCGTGCGCTCAGGTAAAGGGCATAAAGAAACCCGCCGCTGCCGAACAGCGCCCCGAACAACCCGCCTGCCGTACCCATCGGCACCGCCCACAACCACGACAGGCTGGCCGGCCGCACTTTCACTGCCAGCCCGTACAACGCATAGGCGGTCACGAACACCCCCATCAACAGCAGCAAAAGGTCGGACTTCAGTTGCAGCAGGAACACCACGCCCAACGTGCAGCCCAGGGCCATGAACGGCAACAGCCGTAACAACTCGCTGCGCACCACATCCCGGCGCGACGGCAGCAGGTTGCCGAACGCGGCAACAAAGTCCAGCAGCACCAGCAGCGGGATGATGCGTGACAACGGCATGAAATGGATCAGTACCGGCCCGGCCACCAGCGCGGTACCGAAACCGGCAATACCAAAGACGATGTAGGCAACACCAACACCCAGCAGGATGGGTAACCAGCCAAGGCCGGAAAAAGACAGTTGGGCTAGCATGGCAGCAATTCCTGGGAAGACAGGCCAAGGTTAGCCAGCGATGAGCCATGCCGACTAATATGCCTTTATCGCCAAAGCCATCTCGAAAAGGCATGACATGACGTCGATCCGCCAGTTGCGTTACTTCGTGGAAATTGCCGAGTGTGGCAGCTTCAGCGGCGCCGCCGAACGGCTGTACATCGCCCAGTCGGCGCTGAGCCGGCAGATCAAGGAGCTGGAGCAGCAATTGGGCACGCCGCTGTTCGAACGCACGGCACGCCTGCCGCGCCTGACGCTGGCCGGCCAGGCCTTTCTGGAACGGGCACGCCGCTTGCTGGCCGACCTGGCGCAAGCTGAGCGCGTAACGCGCGACATTGGGGAGGGGTTGCAGGGCAGCCTGCGCCTGAATCATTCCAGTACTGTGCCGCTGATCGGCCCGTTGCTGGCTCGCCTGGGGGACTATTTGCGGGAAAACCCGGGAGTTTCGCTGGAGATCGCGCAGCAGTCGTCGGAGGCCCAACTGGAAGATATTGCGGCCGGCCGGCTGGACATTGGCCTGCTGCGCTTGCCAGTGCTGCGCCAGCACGAAGGCGTGATGCTGCATGAACTGTTCAGCGAACCGCTGTTGCTGGCGGTCGCCGCTGGGCACCCGTTGGCCAACGCGCAGCACGTTCAACTGGAGCAATTGAGGGAAGAACGCTTTATTTCCATCCCGCACCGGGACCGTGGCGGGCTGAGTTACCTGTCGGCTTCGTTGTGCATGGAGGCCGGCTTCTTTCCGCGCGCGGCGCAGGTGCTGTCGCGCAAAACTACACAATTGCAGCTGATTCAGGCGGGGTTCGGGGTGGCGTTACTGCCAGCGTGCATGCGTGAAATTGCATCGGCTTCGGTCAGTTTCGTGGCGCTGGAAGGGGGCTGCGAGAGCACCGTAGCGCTGGCTTGCCGACGTGATGCGGGGCAGATGGTGCGGCAGTTCGTGGCAGCGATGCAGCGTTGACCCAAGCCACCACCCTACCAGTCAAATCTGCCAGTTGAGTTTGCCCCGCTAGAGGGTTTGAATAACATCTGGAAACGAAGCAGGGCTCACGCCATGGAAGCGTTCAAACCACTGCAAAGCATCAAGTGCTGCGCACTTCAACGCGCAACGCCGTACTGCCCTTACGGGCACCGCAAATCGGAAGGCCACCTTACAACTTGGCTGGGATTCAACGGAGAACCCCAAGACCGACAATCTGAGTACTACATGCTGGGCAGAGGATATCGCGCCTACAACCCACGCCTATTGCGTTTCCTTTCGCCAGATAGCCTGAGCCCCTTCGGCAAAGGGGGAATCAATAGCTATGCCTACTGTGCGGGTGACCCGGTGAACTTTGCTGACCCATCTGGGCATTTAGCGCCTCCGAAACGTATTGCCCAAACACGCCGGGCAACCTCTTCCAGGCGACCCAGCCTTACTTCGGCATTCGAGAGGCTTGCGCAGCAGCAAGAAACGAATGAAGCCGCAGATCTAATTGCACAAACTGAGCGAGCTCTCACCCTGCAACGGGAACTGACGCAGCGTGCACAACCCCGCCCGCAGGAGGTTATCGGTAGCGCTGAAGCGACCCCTTACGCGTCAATGGAGAGCCTGCAAAGCAGTGAAAACTCTTCGCTCACCGACCTCCCGTCGGCGATACAACAATCGGTGCAAACTACAACTCCGAACACAACGGAGGTAACAGATATCAGAATGCAGGCACATGAGTTACGAGCCAATTCACCCAGTCGTCGCCGTGCCTCAATTTGAGCCTATGTACAATATGTCAGGTCTGAGTTGAGGTGGCGCCAATCTGGCAAATGGAGGTTCATATTGCTTGAAGCTCTCTGCCTGCAACTGCGATGATGCCCGCCATGATCAAAGACCCCTTCGAACGACTCGGCCTGGACCGTGAGGTCCTTACCGTCAGCCAACTCAACGGCCGCGCCCGCGTGCTGCTGGAAGACGTGTTCCGCAGCGTCTGGGTGGAAGGCGAAATCTCCAATCTTGCCCGCCCGGCATCCGGCCACATGTACTTCACCCTCAAGGACAGCGGCGCCCAGGTGCGTTGCGCGCTGTTCCGGCAAAACGCCACGCGGGTGCGCCAGGCCCTGCGCGACGGCCTGGCGGTGCGGGTACGCGGCAAGGTTTCGCTGTTCGAAGGGCGTGGCGACTACCAGCTGATTCTCGACACCGTCGAGCCAGCCGGTGACGGCGCATTGCGCCTTGCCTTCGAGGCGCTGAAGGAAAAGCTCAGTGCCGAGGGGCTGTTCAGCACCGAACGCAAAAAACCGCTACCGGCCCATCCTCAACGGATCGGCATCATCAGCTCGCCTACCGGCGCTGTGATCCGCGACATCATCAGCGTGTTTGGCCGCCGAGCCCCACAGGTGGAACTGAACCTGATCCCTACGGCGGTTCAGGGGCGCGAAGCCATCGCGCAGATCGTGCGCGCCATTCGCCTGGCCGACAGCCTTGGTTTCGATGCGCTGATCCTGGCCCGGGGTGGTGGTTCGCTGGAAGACCTGTGGTGCTTCAACGAAGAAGCCGTGGCGCGTGCCGTGGCCGCCTGCGTCACCCCTATTGTCAGCGCCGTGGGCCATGAAACCGACGTGTCGATCAGCGACTTCGTCGCCGACGTACGCGCCCCCACGCCGTCTGCCGCGGCCGAGTTGCTGGCCCCCGACAACAGTGGCTTGCAGCAACGGCTGGACGGCCTGCAACGGCGCCTGTTGCTGCGCATGCAGAACCGTCTGACCCATGACCGCCTGCGCCTGGAGTCACTGACCCGGCGCCTGCGTCACCCGGGCGAGCGCCTGCGTCAGCAAGCCCAGCGCCTGGACGACCTGGACATGCGCCTGCGCCGCGCCTTCATGCTCAGCCTCAACCAGCGCCGCGAGCGCCTGGCACGCATGGACACCCGCCTGGCCGCGCAGCACCCGGGGCGCAATCTGAAACTGCTGAGCCAGCGCCTCGACAGCCTGGCCGAGCGCCTGCCCCGGGCCATGCGCGATGTGTTGAAAGACCGTCGCCAACGCTTCCAGGCCCAGCTGCAAACCCTGCAAGTGGTCAGCCCGCTGGCCACCCTCGCCCGCGGCTACAGCATCCTGCTGGACGACCAGGGCCAGGCCATTCGCAGTGCCGAACAGACCCGCAACGGCCAGCGCCTCACCGCCCGCCTGAACGAAGGCGAACTGCAGGTGCGGGTCGAAGACAACCACCTGACCCCGGTCACTCTTTCACTACTGGACTGACACATGCCCCGCCTGCTCGCGCCCCTACTCGCCCTCTCCCTCCTGCTGCTGGCTAGCGGCGCCCAGGCCAGCTATATCACCCGCACACTGAACAAGCCGGTGCCGGGTGGCGTGGCGGTGGTTGACCTGGGCCCCGCCACCAGCGCGCCCAGCGCCCGTTTCGACGGCAAGCCGGTGCTGGTGGTGAAGGAGCAGGACAACTGGCTGGCCATCGTCGGCATCCCGCTGACCCAGAAGCCCGGTACAGCCGTGCTGAGCCAGGACGGCCGCACCCTGCCCTTCAGCGTCGGGAGCAAGAAGTACCCTGAACAGCGCATCACCCTGAAGAACACTCGCCAGGTGAACCCGAACCCGGCCGACCTCAAGCGCATCGACCGCGAACTGGCCGAGCAGATCAAGGCCTACCGTAGCTTCAGCCCTACCCTGCCGAGCAACCTGATCCTCGACAAGCCGGTCAACGGCCCGCTGTCGAGCAAATTCGGCGTGCGCCGCTTCTTCAACGGTGAGGAGCGCAACCCCCATGCCGGGCTGGACTTCGCGGTGCCGGCGGGCACACCCATCAAGACCCCGGCCAATGGCAAGGTGATCCTGGTGGGGGATTACTTCTTCAATGGCCGCACGGTGTTCGTCGACCATGGGCAGGGCTTTATCAGCATGTTCTGCCATATGTCGAAGATCGATGTGCAGGTGGGGCAGCAACTGCGCCGTGGCGAGGTGGTCGGGCGCGTGGGCTCGACCGGGCGGGCAACCGGGCCGCACATGCACTGGAACGTCAGCCTGAATGATGCGCGGGTGGACCCGGCGATTTTCATTGGCGCATTCCAACCCTGAGGCCAGCACTGTCATCACCCATACCACTGGGTTGCGCCATCGAAATATACCGCGCAAAAATAAAGAAACACTCAGCTAATTACAGCCATAAAATCTCGCTCAATGGCTTTTTTTAAGCATTTCTCTCAATTTTTCCCGAGCACTTGCCATCCCTGACCTCTCTGGTTAGGGTTGAAGGCATGAAAACCTTCAGCACCCTCATCCTGCTCCGACAACATCGCAGCCTCTGCCTGGTCAGCGCCCGACTACCAGGCTGAATCGCGTCGCCTCGCCTCTTCATCTCGTTATCGCTCGGCAGGCCCGATCTCGGCCGCACACAAAAGGATTGCTTCCATGTCCATGCTCAAAGACCCTTCGAAGAAGTACCGCGCCTTCCCGACCATCGACCTGCCCGACCGTACCTGGCCGTCGAAGACCATCACCGCCGCGCCGATCTGGTGCAGCTCCGACCTGCGTGATGGCAACCAGTCGCTGATCGAGCCGATGGATTCGGAGAAGAAACTGCGCTTCTGGAAGACCCTGGTGCAGGTGGGCGTGAAGGAAATCGAAGCGTCGTTCCCGTCTGCCTCGCAGACCGATTTCGACTTCGTGCGCACCCTGATCGAGGACGGCCACATCCCGGACGACACCACCATCCAGGTGTTGACCCAGGCCCGTGAAGACCTGATCGCACGCACCTTCGAATCGCTGCGCGGCGCAAAGAAGGCCATCGTCCACCTGTACAACGCCACCAGCCCGTCGTTCCGCCGCATTGTCTTCAACCAGGACAAGCAAGGCGTGAAGGACATCGCGGTGAACGCGGCCAAGCTGTTCGTCAAGTACGCTGCCCAGCAGCCGGAAACCCAGTGGACCTTCCAGTACTCGCCCGAAACCTTCAGTGCCACCGAGATGGACTTCGCCAAGGAAGTCTGCGACGCGGTCATCGAGGTATGGAACCCGACGCCCGAGCACAAGATCATCCTCAACCTGCCGGCCACCGTGGAAGTGTCCACGCCGAACATCTACGCCGACCAGATCGAATGGTTCTGCCGCAATGTCAGCCGCCGCGACAGCGTGATCATCAGCCTGCACTGCCACAACGACCGTGGCACCGGCATCGCCGCCACCGAGCTGGGCCTGATGGCCGGCGCCGACCGTGCCGAAGGTTGCCTGTTCGGCAACGGCGAGCGTACCGGTAACGTCGACCTGGTGACCCTGGCACTGAACCTCTACACCCAAGGCATCGACCCGTTGCTGGACTTCTCCGACATCGACGGCGTGCGCAAAGTGGTCGAAGAGTGCAACCAGCTGCCGGTGCACCCACGTCACCCGTACGTGGGCGACCTGGTCCACACCGCTTTCTCCGGCTCGCACCAGGACGCCATCCGCAAGGGCTTCGCCAAGCAGCAGGATGGCGAACTGTGGGAAGTGCCATACCTGCCGATCGACCCGGCCGACATCGGCCGCAGCTACGAAGCGGTAATCCGCGTCAACAGCCAGTCGGGCAAAGGCGGTATCACCTACCTGCTCGAGCAGGAATATGGCATCAGCCTGCCGCGTCGCATGCAGATCGAATTCAGCCAGGTGGTACAGGGTGAAACCGACCGCCTGGGCCTGGAAATGACCGCCCAGCAGATCTACAGCCTGCTGCACAAGGAATACCTCCAGGCCAACGCGCCCTACGCGCTGGTCAGCCACCGCCTGCAGGAAGAAAACGGCCACAGCGCCGTGGAAGTGGAAGTTGCTGGCGAAGGCGAAACCACACTGCACTGGCGCGGCAAGGGCAACGGCGCCCTGGAAGCACTGGTGGCCGGCCTGCCGATTGCCGTGGAGATCATGGACTACAACGAGCATGCGATTGGCGCTGGCACCAACGCCAAGGCAGCTGCCTACATCGAACTGCGCGTGGCCGGTGGCCGCCCGGTACATGGCGTGGGTATCGATGAGAACATCACCACGGCCAGCTTCAAGGCCCTGTTCAGCGCGCTGAACCGCTCGCTGAGTCAGCAGGAAGCCAAAGCAGCCTGATGGTTCCAGCTACAAAAAAACCGCATCCATGATGCGGTTTTTTTCTGTCAGAATTTAATAGCGATTACCGGGTGTGAAGTAAGCACCATAATTGAATACCCATCGGCCACTATTTTCCGGGAACTGATGGCCCTTCACCAACGCTGCCTCTTGAATTTCATCCCACCCTAGCGGCTTGACCGAATTTTCAGCAGCTACCGTGATGATTGAACTGGTTGCAATAGACGTAAGTATGCACAGATCCTCCCTGTCCTTCCTACCCGCTTTGGCGTAGGTTTTAGCCTTTGCGTATTTAAAGAAATCCGCGAAATTTCCGGCACCTGTAACACAATGCGCATAGACCATGTGCATCTGATAAAAGTTGAAAATACCCGGCCCTTCCAATTCAATTTTCCGGGACCGCGTAGTCGAGTGGCTAATACCCTGAGTGGTCGTGGATGTCAGCTTCCCACCCACAACGCTCCCCAGAAATCCCGTCCCGAGGTTGACCTCTGTTTCTACAGAGGAAGAGAACGAGCGGCTATACCCCTCCACCGTAGACACTTCTTCAGTATGCGTTACGCTACTGGGGACCCGTGCCATTCCCGCATACTCCAGATACGCCATTATCGGGGTAGAGTAGGTACCCCAGTTCTGATTGACGACATACATGTCACCGTAAACGGTGTCGCCAAGTATCCAGCAGCCAGGATTGACCTTACCGTCTACGCCATACAAATAAGTTTCTATTTCATAAGCTCCCCGCTTATGGGGAAAGTTGCCAATCGTTCTAATCATTTCTTTATCGATGAAGCTCATACAAACTCTCCGCTTTGCATTCAGGATTGCAGCGCCATCGTAATCGTCGTATTCGGTATCGATAATCGGGAAAGGCTTCTTGCACCGGCGACCCGGTCACACAAAAAACGCCCATAAAAAAAGGGGCGCTGACCAAGCGCCCCTCAAGCTGTAAAGCACACAACAAATTCAGCTGGCGTCCAACAGTGCCATCGCCTCCGCGCTGCACGCTTCGATCCGCGCCCAGTCGCCGTTCTTGATCCAGCTGCTGTCGAGCATCCAGGTCCCGCCCACGCACATCACGTTGGGCAAGGCCATGTAGTTACGTACATTGGCCGGGTTAACGCCGCCGGTTGGGCAAAAGCGAATATCGCCGAACGGGCCGCCAAAGGCCTTGATCGCCGCAACGCCGCCGCTGATTTCCGCCGGGAACAACTTGAACCGGCGGTAGCCCAGGGCATAGCCCATCATGATTTCGGAGGGCGTACTGATGCCTGGCAGCAGCGGGATTTCGCTGTCCACGCCCGCTTCGAGAATGTCCTGGGTAATGCCCGGGGTGACGACGAACTGTGCACCGGCTGCTTCGACAGCGGCGAACATGCTGCGATCAAGCACGGTACCGGACCCTACACACAACTCTGGGCGCTGCTCACGCAGCACCTGGATGGCCTTGAGCCCATGCTGGGAACGCAGGGTCACTTCCAGGGTACGGATGCCGCCGGCGGCCAGGGCATCGGCCAGCGGCAGGATGTCTTCCTCACGGGCGATGGTGATCACCGGCAGGATGCGCGCCTTTTCGCAGATGGCATCGATCCGGGCGGCCTTGTCGGCCATCGAGAGCTTTGGCTGTGGGCGTTCGAGGGTGGTCATGACAGTGGATCCTTGGCTCATGGGCACCAGTAGATGTCCAGGGGGTCGTGAAGAAAAGCGCGAATCGGCATTTCAGTAAGGTCGTTGCCAGCCAGCGCGGCGCGCAGGGTAGCGAGTTTGCCCGGCCCTTGCACGGACAGCGCGATGAAGGCGGCGCTGGCCAGTAGCGAGCGGGTCATCGACAGGCGCTGGTGCGGCACGCTCGGCGCCAGCAACGGCAGGCAGCGACGCGGGCTGGCCAGGTCCAGGCCTGCTTCCAGGTTGGGGCTGGCGGGGAACAGCGAGGCGGTATGGCCATCGTCACCCATGCCCAGCACCAGCACGTCGATCGGCGGCAGCCCGGTCAAGGCCTGGTCGGCCTTGAGCGCAGCGGCATCAAGGTTTTCCGCCTGCTGGTACAGGCTAACAAAGCGGGCCTTGGCCGCCGCCCCCGTGAGCAGGTGGCGGGCCAACAGGCCAGCGTTGCTATCAGCATGCTCCACCGGCACCCAGCGCTCATCGGCCAGGCTGACGGTAACCTTGGCCCAGTCCAGGTGTTCACTGGCCAGCTTCTCAAGGAATGGCACCGGGCTGCGGCCACCAGACAGCACCACGCAGGCCTGGCCCTTGGCGGCAATGGCTGCACGAAGGCGCTCGGCCACATCATGGGCCAGGGTTGCAGCCAGCGTCTTGGCGTCGGCCAGCTCGTGAACCTTCACGGCTGCCGGCAATTTCAGTTCAGATATCCCCATACCACGCCCTCCCATCGCGTGTGATCAATGCAATCGAGCTCATCGGCCCCCAGGAGCCCGCCGCGTATGGCTTGGGCGCATCGCCCGCATTACGCCAGCCAGCGATCAACTGGTCGCACCACTTCCAGGCATATTCGATTTCGTCCTTGCGCACGAACAGGTTCTGGTTGCCACGCATCACTTCGAGCAACAGGCGCTCGTAGGCATCCGGAATCCGCGTACTGCGCCAGGTGTCAGAAAAATTGAGCTGCAACGGGCCGCTGCGCAGTTGCATGCCTTTGTCCAGGCCCTGCTCCTTGGTCATCACCCGTAAAGAAATGCCTTCGTCCGGTTGCAGGCGAATGATCAGCTTGTTACCGATTTGCAAACGCTGTTCCGGGGCGAAGATGTAGTGCGGCGTTTCCTTGAAGTGGATGACGATCTGCGACAGCTTCTGCGGCATGCGCTTGCCGGTGCGCAGGTAGAACGGCACACCCGACCAGCGCCAGTTGCGGATATCGGCACGCAGGGCGACGAAGGTTTCGGTGTCGCTGCGGGCGTTGGCGTTGTCCTCTTCCAGGTAGCCAGGTACCGGCTTGCCCTCGCTGTAGCCGGCAATGTACTGACCACGCACCACTTGGGTGCTCAAACCCTCGCCCGTGATCGGTGCGAGGGCCTTTAGCACCTTCACCTTCTCATCACGAATGGCATCGGCGGACAGCTCGCTGGGCGGGTCCATGGCGATCAGGCACAGCAACTGCAGCAGATGGTTCTGGATCATGTCGCGTAGCTGGCCGGCCTTGTCGAAGTAGCCCCAGCGGCCTTCGATACCGACCTTTTCGGCAACGGTGATCTCCACGTGGGAGATGGAATTCTGGTTCCACTGGGTTTCGAACAGGCTATTGGCGAAACGCAGGGCAATCAGGTTCTGCACCGTCTCCTTGCCCAGATAGTGGTCGATACGGTACACCCGGTTTTCGGGGAAGAACCGCGCCACGGCATCGTTGACCCGTCGCGACGACTCCAGGTCGTGACCGATGGGCTTTTCCAGCACCACCCGGGTACGCGGGGCCAGCCCGGCGTTGTCGAGGTTTTCGCAGATGGCCCCGTACACCGCTGCCGCCGTGGCGAAGTAGGCGATCAGCGGCAGGTCGCCCGGCAACTGCTCGGCCAGGGCCTGGTAACCCTCAGGTTGCAGGAAGTCCAGGTGCTGGTAGCTCAACCGGGCCAGGAAGCGGCCCAATGCAGCAGGCTCGATATCGGCCTCGGGCACATGCCGGCGCAGGTGGGCTTCGATGCTGTTCAGGTGCTCCTGCGCGCTGCCTGCCTCGCGGGCCAGCGCCAGCAGGCGGGTGTCCGGGTGCAGCAGGTTGGCACGGTCGAGCTGGTAGAGCGCAGGAAACAGCTTGCGCAACGCCAGGTCGCCAAGGGCGCCAAACAGGGCAAATGTGCAAGGATCGACACTGATCGCAGCCATGATGTAGGTTCTTTCCTAAAGTTGGTCTAGGAATACCGCTTTCGAATACGGTTTTCAAGGGATAATGTAGTAAAAACCACAACATTAAACACAAGTATTACAGACAAGTGGTGCGCCACCCGCACCGACAGTACGATAGACGACCGTGCAAAAAGCCTGCTGCTTCGTCAGCCGGCTGTCTTCCCGACCCAAGGACACACCCATGGACCGCGTGCGAAACCTCCTGGAGCAGATCCAGGGACGCCTCGACGAGCTGAACAAGGCCGAACGCAAAGTCGCCGAAGTCATCCTGCTCAACCCGCAACAAGCCACCCGCTTCAGCATTGCTGCGCTGGCCCAGGCGGCCAAGGTCAGCGAACCGACCGTCAACCGCTTCTGCCGCTCGTTTGGCGTCAGCGGCTACCCCGAACTCAAGCTGCAACTGGCACAAAGCCTGGCCAGCGGCGCCGCCTACGTCAGCCGCGCGGTAGAGGCCGACGATGACCCGGCAGCCTACACCCAGAAGATCTTCGCCAGTGCCATCGCCTCGCTCGACGGCGCCTGCCAGCAACTGGACCCGCAGCAGGTCAGCCGCGCCGTGGACATGATGATCCAGGCCCGGCAGATCCACTTCTTCGGGCTGGGCGCCTCGGCCCCGGTGGCCCTGGACGCCCAGCACAAGTTCTTCCGCTTCAACCTGGCGGTGTCGGCCCACGCCGATGTACTGATGCAGCGCATGCTGGCCTCGGTGGCCCACACTGGCGACCTGTTCGTGATCATTTCCTACACCGGGCGCACCCGCGAACTGGTCGAAGTGGCCCGCCTGGCCCGTGAAAACGGCGCCTCGGTGCTGGGCCTGACCGCCGCAGGCTCGCCGCTGGCCAACGCCTGCAGCCTGAGCCTGCACATCCCGTTGCCGGAAGACACCGACATCTACATGCCGATGACCTCGCGGATCATCCAGCTGACCGTGCTCGATGTGCTGGCCACTGGCATGACCCTGCGCCGCGGCGTCGACTTCCAGCCGCACCTGCGCAAGATCAAGGAAAGCCTGAACGCCAGCCGCTACCCGATCGAGGACGACGAACTCAACTGAGCCGGTGCGCCTGCAGCCGCAGGTGGGCACGCTGCCCCGGCGCCAGGCTCAGGCCCTCGCCACTGCCGCTGGCGGCCTCGACACAGACAAAGCGCTGGCTTTCACGGCCGGTCACGCCCATCAGCGGTCGGTTACCCGGGTGCCAGACCACGGTGTCGTCGCTGTCGCCGGTATCGATGCACAGCTCGCGCTGCCAGGCCGGGTCCTGCAGCTGCACCCTCGGCGTGCCGGGGTAAACCTTCTGACAGCCGCCCTTGAGCTTCAGCGCGCCCTCTTCACGGCAGGCCTGGCGGTTGAGGCGGTCGTAACCTTCGATATCCTCCAACCCGGACAGCGCTATCTCGGACACGTCGCTGATACGCCAGTACGCCAGCAGCGCATGGCTCAGCTGGCAGGGTTCGCTGTCCTGGTGCTCGGTGCTCAGGCTCAGCTCCATACGGCTGCCCAGCCTTGCGTGCAGGTCGACCTGCCAGTCGCACAGGTCCAGGCGCCACTTCAAGGTCACGCCCTCATCGTCTTCGCGGCTGTCCACCAGCTTCCAGTCCAGCAGGCGCGCCCAGCCATGGGCCGGCCACAGGTCCTCACTAGGGTGACGGCCATACCACGGCCAGCACACCGGCACGCCGCCACGGATCGCCCCCACCTGCGGCCACTGCTCGGCGCACCACAACCAAGGCCGTTCACCTGCCGGCTGAAAGTGCAGCAGCTGCGCGCCCTGGCGGCTGAAGACCGCCTGGCAACGGGGGTGATCGATGATCAGCACATCGCGCTGCTGGTAACGCTCCCACTCGAATGTCGGCCTTGGCCGCTGCGAGGAAAAGAAGCGATGGAGCGGATGTTCGGGCATGGTTCAGAGCTCTTGTTGTTTGAGATAGCGCTGTCTCGGCCTATCCCCGACAACCACTGCAGGCCAGTGGGTGCCGGGAACCGAAAAGGGATTGGCGTAAATTTACAACAAATGCCCTCAGAATGACGACTGAATCTTCAAGCCTGCGACCAGCGCGTTGTCCACTTCGTCCACCCCGCCCGGGCTCTTGATGTACTGCAGGTTGGGCCGTACGGTCAGCCAATTGGTGACGTGGAAGCCGTAGTAGAGCTCGGCGTTGTACTCGGTGCGTTGCAGCGGCACGAAGCCTGGGTTGTCGTAATCGTTGATACCACTCTGGGCGTTGAGCAGTTCGGCGCGCTTCTTCACGTCGTCATTCACATGAATACGCGCCACACCGAAGCCGATGTCATCCTTGGGCCGGGCGTCGAAGGCGCCTTTGTAGACCAACCCCACCTGCTGGTAGTTGTCGACCACGTTGGTGGCCTTGTCGTGCACGGTAAAGTTGGCGAACAGGCTGAGGCCGCGGTTGACGTCGCCACCTTGGGCGGTGACCTGCTGCTGCGCCACTACCCACCAACCGTGCTTGCTGGAATGCGACTTGAATGCCCCACCAGTCAGCGCCTGCGGGTTGCCGTTGACGTCGTCGAACACATCGTCGGCCTTGGCCGTGCTGTAGTAGTAACCCAGACGGTACTCCCCCGGCAGGCCGTTGACCTTGGGCGACCACACCGCTTCCACCGGAAGGATTGCCCCCTTGGTACCGCTGCCGCTGAGCTTGAAGCCGTTACCGGTTTCCAGGTTGGAGGGGTTCTGCTCGAAGGCGCCGACCTGCACGAAGAATTCCGGGGTGATGTTGTACTTCACCCGCAGCGCCCACTGGCTGACCGGCCAGTTGTACCAGATGCCGCCCACCCAGTTGCCCACTTGCGAGCCACAGAAGGCCAGGTTCTGGAAGTCGCACGGGAAGCTGTTGAAGTCCTCGCCCTCGCCAAAGCGGCCGAATTTCACGTCCAGCGCGCCGTCGAAGTACTTTTGCTTGATCCACATCTGGGTCAGGCGCCAGGTCTGGCCGCGGCCCCACACCTCCTGCACCGAGCTGAACTGCCCGGCGCGCGGGTCGCTGATGCGGTCGTTGGACAGGTTGCGGCCGCTGCGCTCGGTGATCGCCAGCTTGAACTCGGCATCGTGCCAACCGAAGATCTTCTGCAGGTCCAGGTGTGCGCCAAGGGCAAACTGGTCGCTGTAGCGTGCAGTCTTGTCGTCGTTGTAGCCACCATGCAGGTTGCCGGCCACCTCCCCGACGTAGTCGAGGGTGAAGTCGTAGCCCTTCTCCAGCAACTCGGTACGAGTGCCGCCCCAATCCCCGGTCATCCATTTCGATTCGCTGGAAAAAGCCTCGGCAGCCTGCGCGCCGCTGCTGCCGACAACGGCGAGCAAAGCCAGCGAGCCCAATGTCCTGATACGTTTGCGCTGTTCCATCCCTTTGCGTCCTCTTTTTTCTTATTGATGGTGTAGACGAGTCAACGGCCTTTCAAGTGAGCCACGTTGTCCTTTGCGGTTGCGACAGTGCTGGCCAGGCGTATGCGCTCGCCACTGTCGGCGTCGAACAGCAGCACCCGGGCCGGGTCGAATTGCAGGTTGAGGGTGTCACCCACGCTGCACGCCACATCCGGCGCAAGGCGGCAGCACACCTTGGTCTGGTTGAGGGTGACAAACACCAGCAAGTCGGGCCCGGTAGGTTCGGTAACCTGCACCTCGGCGCGAATACCCGGCAAGCCATTGCCCTGCACAGCGCCCAGGGCGATCTGCTCAGGGCGGATGCCCAGGATGATCTCGCGGCCATCCAGTTCGTCAGCTGCCAGCCCCAGGGGCAACTCGCAGCGCGCCTGGCCGCTGTCGAGCAGCGCCAGCAAGCGGCCATCCTGCCTGGCCAGGCGCACCGGAATGAAGTTCATCGGCGGCGAACCGATGAAGCTGGCAACAAACTGGTTGGCCGGGTCGTTGTAGATCTGCTGCGGGGTGCCGAACTGCTGGATGATGCCGTCCTTCATCACCGCCACCTTGTCACCCAGGGTCATGGCCTCGATCTGGTCATGGGTGACGTAAACGGTGGTGGTCTTCAGGCGCTGATGCATCAGTTTCATTTCGGTGCGCATCTCGACCCGCAGCTTGGCATCGAGGTTGGACAGCGGCTCATCGAACAGGTAGATCTTCGGCCGACGCGCCAGCGCGCGGCCCATGGCTACCCGTTGTTGCTGGCCACCGGACAGTTGTGCCGGCTTGCGCGCCAGCAGGTGCTCGATCTGCAGCAGCTTGGCGACCCGCGTCACTTCTTCATCGATGGCCGCCTGCGGCATCTTGCGGATCTTCAGGCCGAATTCGATGTTCTCGCGCACGCTCATGGTCGGGTACAGCGCGTAGGACTGGAACACCATGGCGATGTCACGGTCCTTGGGGCTCATGCCGCTGACGTCCTGCTCGTCGATGAGGATCGCACCGCCGGTGATCTGCTCCAGGCCGGCGATGCAGTTCATCAAGGTGGATTTGCCACAGCCAGAGGGGCCGACCAGGATCAGGAACTCGCCATCTTTGATCGACAGCTGAATGTCCTTGAGGGTGTCCGGCAGGCCGCTGCCGTAGGTCTTGTTCACATTGCGAAGTTCGAGCGTTGCCATGACTTACCCCTTTACCGCGCCGGCCGTCAGCCCGCGCACGAAATATTTGCCTGCAACCACATAGACCAGCAGGGTTGGCAGGCCGGCGATCATCGCTGCCGCCATGTCGACGTTGTATTCCTTGGCTCCGGTGCTGGTGTTGACCAGGTTGTTCAAGGCCACGGTGATCGGTTGCGAATCACCGCTGGAAAACACCACGCCGAACAGGAAGTCGTTCCAGATCTGAGTGAACTGCCAGATCAGGCAGACCATGATGATCGGCGTGGACATCGGCAGGATGATCCGCCGGAAGATGGTGAAGAACCCGGCCCCGTCCAGGCGCGCGGCCTTGACCAGCGCATCAGGGATGCTCACGTAGAAGTTGCGGAAAAACAGCGTGGTGAAGGCCAGGCCGTAGACCACGTGCACCAGCACCAGGCCGCCGGTGGTGCTGGCCAGGCCCAGCTTGCCGAGGGTGAACGAGGCCGGCAGCAACACGGTCTGGAATGGCAGGAAGCAGCCGAACAGCAGCAGGCCGAAGAACAGCTGCGAACCACGGAAGCGCCACATCGACAGCACATAGCCGTTCAGTGCGCCGATGGTGGTGGAGATCAGCACCGCTGGCACGGTGATCATGATCGAGTTCCAGAAGTAACCGCTGACCGTGCTCCAGGCCTTGACCCAGCCAATGCCGGTAATCACCGCCGGCCAGCTCAGCAGGTTGCCGGTGCTGATGTCTTCAGGGGTCTTGAAGCTGGTCAGCAGCATCACCACCAGCGGCACCAGGTACAGCAGCACGGCGCTCAGCAACACCGCGTGGATGGCGATGCGGCTGAGGCTGAGCGTGGGTTTGTCGACAGGGCTATGCATGGCGTTTGCTCCGCAGCTCCGAGTACAGGTACGGCACGAGGATCGCCAGGATCGCCCCGAGCATGAGGATGGCGCTGGCCGAGCCCATACCCATCTGGCCGCGGCTGAAGGTGAACGAGTACATGAACATTGCCGGCAGGTCGGACGAGTAGCCCGGGCCGCCAGCGGTCATCGCCGCCACCAGGTCGAAGCTCTTGATGGCAATGTGCGAAAGGATCATCAGTGCACTGAAAAACACCGGGCGCAGGCTGGGCAGCACCACGGTCCAGTAGATGCGCGGCAGGCTGGCGCCATCCATCTGCGCCGCACGGATGATCGACGGGTCGACCCCACGCAGGCCGGCCAGGAACATCGCCATGATGAAGCCCGACGCCTGCCACACAGCAGCGATCACCAGGCAATACACCACCCGGTCGGGGTCGATCAGCCAGTCCAGGCGAAAGCCCTCCCAGCCCCAGTCGCGCAACAACTTGTCCAGGCCCATGCCGGGGTTGAGCAGCCACTTCCAGGCGGTGCCGGTAACGATCATCGACAACGCCATGGGGTACAGGTAAATGGTGCGGATGAAGCCCTCACGGCGGATGCGCTGGTCCAGCAGCACCGCCAGCAACACGCCGATGGCCAGGCTGATGGCGATGAACAGGCCACCGAACAGCAGCAGGTTCTTGCTTGCCACCCACCAGCGGTCGTTGTCGAACAGCCGCGCGTATTGCGCAAGGCCGGCCCATTTGTAGGTGGGCAGGAACGTCGAGGTGGTGAAGGACAGCACGAACGTCCAGAGGATGTAGCCGTAGAAGCCCACCAGGACGATGAACATGCTGGGGGCCAGCACCAGCTTGGGCAGCCAGCGCTGAAGCGCGTCCAGGGGTGAGGCCCGCAGTTGGGCGGTAGTCGTGGTCATGGTTCAGATCCCCGTTTCAGAAACGGCACGCACTGCTGTAGGAGCAGCCTTGTGCTGCGAAGAGGCCATTGCAGGCACAGCAATGCCTCAAGCCATCCCGGCCCTTTCGCAGCACAAGGCTGCTCCTACAGGATGATTGTCAGCTTCACTGGGCAGCCTTGATCGCCGCCGCCAGCTTCTTCGCCGCATCGGCCGGGTCGGCCTTGGGGTCGTTGATGTAGTTGGTCACCACATCGAAGAACGCGCCCTGCACGGCCAGCGTGGTGGCCATGTTGTGCGCCATGCTCGGCTGCAAGCCGCCATTCTTGGCGTCGGCCAGGAAGTCCCTGGCCGACGCCTGCGCGCAGGCATCGAAGCCATGCTTGCCCATGTCGGCAAGCATGTCGTTACGCACCGGGATCGACCCCTTGTTGCCGCTGAAGACCTTCTGGAAGTCCTGGCCCAGCACTTTGCGGGCAATGTCCTGCTGGCCGGCAGACGTGCCGGCGTTGTTCTGCTTGAACACCACCAGCGAGTCGATGTTGTAGAGGAAGGCGTTTTCGGTACCGGGGAACGGCACGCACTGGTAATCCTTGCCGGCGGTTTTCTTGGCCAAGGTCCATTCGCTCTTGGCCCAGTCGCCCATGATCTGCATGCCGGCCTTGCCGTTGATGACCTTGGCCGCTTCCAGGTTCCAGTCCTGGCCTTTGCCGTCCGGGTCCATGTAGGTGGCGACCTTTTTCAGTTCGGTCAGCGCCTTGACCATGTCCGGACCGGTCAGGGCGGCGTTGTCGAGATCGACCATGGCCTTCTTGTAGCCCTCGGCGCCCATCACCGACAGCACCACGCTTTCGAACACGGTGCTGTCCTGCCACGGCTGGCCGCCGTGGGCGAGCGGGATGAAACCAGCGGCCTTGAGCTTGTCGGCAGCAGCGTAAAATTCGTCGAGGGTGGCAGGCGCCTTGTCGATGCCAGCTTTCTTGAAGGCCTCGGGGTTGATCCACAGCCAATTGGTACGGTGGATGTTTACCGGCACGGCGACATAGTCACCGTCGTACTTCACGGTGTCGGCGACCTTCTTGTCGAGCAATGCGTCCCACTTTTCCTCCGTGGCCACATCCTTGAGCACATCGCCGTCGAGCAGGCCGGTGGCCGCCCAATCCTGAATGTCTGGCCCTTTGATCTGAGCGACACCCGGCGGGTTGCCGGCTACGGCGCGGCTCTTGAGCACCGTCATGGCCGTGGCACCGCCACCGCCAGCGACGGCGCCATCCTTCCAGGTAAAGCCGTCTTTCTCGACCTGGGCCTTGAGCACATCGACAGCCGCTTTTTCACCACCGGAGGTCCACCAGTGCACCACCTCGACACTGCCTTTGGCTTCGGCAGCCTGGGCACTGAGCGGGAGTAAGGAAGCCAGGGAAATTGCGGCAGCGAGACGGAGCGTGGGATTCATCGAAGCACCTTTCTTGTTGTTATGCCGTGCAAGTCGGTCGCTTGCGTTGCATGGAGTCTAAACAGCGTGCCCACCCCGCCAGGTAACGAAGCGATGCGTGAATGTCATCGTTTGGTTACATTGCCCGCGCAGGCAACACAACGCTTCACTCCATGCCCCGCGGCAGGTGCAAAGTCACCCGCAAGCCACCCTGCCTGAGGTTCAGCAAGCTCACCTCGCCACCATGGCTATGGGCAATGTTGCGCGCAATCCCTAACCCCAGCCCATAGCCCTGCTGCTGTCCAGCCAGGCGGAAATGCGGCTCGAACACTTGCTCCAGCTGCTGCTGCGGTACGCCCGGCCCCTGGTCGTCCACCTGCAGCACAAAGCCCTCGGCACTGTCGATGATGCGCAGCCGCGCCTGCGCGCCGTACTTGATGGCGTTGTCGATCAGGTTGCCGATGCAGCGCCGCAGCGCCAGCGGCTTGCCTGGGTAAGGCGCCAGCGCCCGACCTTCGACGGTGATACGGCCATCACGCAAATAAGGCTCGGCCAGAATCTCCAGCACCTGGTTGAGGTCGACCGGCTCTATGTTCTCGTGGATATCGGTGTCCTTCACGCACTGCAAGGCACCTTTGACCAGCAGCTCCAGCTCGTCCAGGTCCTGGCTGAACTTGGCCTGCAGGCGCTCGTCCTCCAACAGTTCGACACGCAGCCGCAGGCGGGTGATCGGCGTGCGCAGGTCGTGGGAGATGGCGCTGAACAGCTGGCTGCGTTCGGTAAGGTAGCGGCTGATGCGCTCACGCATGCTGTTGAACGCCCGGCTTACTTCGACCACCTCGCTACCACCCCCTTCCGCCACCGGCGCCACATCGGCGCCCAGCGACATCTCCCGCGCAGCGCGCGCCAGGCGCTTGAGCGGCCAGCTCTGCCAGTGCACCAGCAAACCGATGAACAACAGCAGCAAGGCGGTGGTGAGCACGATGAAACCGATCTGCTGGCGTGGCAGGCGTTCGGCCTCAAGGCTGGTATAGGGCTCGGGCAGCAACGAGGCGATGTACAGCCACTCGCCCTCGCCCAAGCGGATCTGCGTCACCAGCACCGGCGGGTTGAGCGGCTCCAGGGTCAGTGAGTAATGCGCCCAGGAGCGTGGCAGCTCGTCGAGTTTCAGGCCGCTGTTGAAAATGCGCAGATCGTCGGGCGCGACGAACTCAACGGAAATATCCATCTGCGAGCCCAGTCGCTCATGCAGTACCTGCTGGAACACATCGATCACCGCCTGCTTGCGCGGGGTGATGGGCAGCACCGGCATGTCGAGCGGCTTGGCGTTGAGCGAGACGAAAAACCGCGTGCCGCCCATGCTGCGCAACTGGTCGAGCACCATCGGCCGATAGGCCACCGGCAGCGAGCGGAAGTAACTGACGCTGGCGCTCATGGAATGGGCCAGGCTGCTGGCGCTGGCGCGCAGGCCCTGCAGCTGGCTGGCACGCAACTGCGCCACCCAGATGATGCTCGACAAGCCTTGGGCCAGCAGCACCACCAGCAGGGTCAGTAGCAGCATGCGCCCCAGCAGCGAGCGCGGCAGCAGGCGCCAGCGCCGCTCAGGGCGCACTGCAGACATGCGCCGCCAACAGGTAGCCGCTGCCACGCACCGTACGGATCAGCCGCGGGGGCTTGTCGGTATCGCGCAGGCGCTGGCGCAGGCGGCTGACCGCCATGTCGACGATGCGGTCCAGCGGCATCGGCTCGCGACCACGGGTGGCGTTGCCTATGGTGTCGCGGTCGAGAATCTGCTGCGGATGGTCGAGGAACAGTTTGAGCAGGGCGAAGTCGGCGCCGGACAGAATCACCTCTTCGCCGTCGTGGTGGAACAGACGGTGGCTGACCGTGTCCAGGCGCCAGTCGTCGAAAGCCAGCACCGCACTGCCCGGCGCCGACTGACCGAATTCGGCGCGGCGCAGCAGGGCCTTGATCCTTGCTTGTAGTTCCCGAGGGCTGAAGGGTTTGCCCAGGTAGTCGTCGGCGCCCAGCTCCAGGCCAATGACTCGGTCGGCTTCGTCGGAGCTGGCGGTGAGCATGATGATCGGCACGCGTGCCTGGCGCGGGTGCTGGCGCACCCAGCGGCACAGGCTGAAGCCATCTTCGTCGGGCAGCATGACGTCGAGGATGACCAGGTCGCAGGGGGTGTTTTCCAGCGCGTGACGAAAGCCTTTTCCATCGGCTTCGGCATGCACCTGGAAGCCTGAGCGGCTCAGGTAGGTTTGCAGCAGTTCGCGGATTTCCTGGTCGTCGTCGACCATCAGGATCGATTTGCCGGCAGTGCTCAAGGTGGTCCTTCCTCTTGTTAGTTACAGGTCTTGGTTGCCTGTTATTGGGGCCGCTTCGCGCCCCATCGCGGCACAAGGCCGCTCCTACCGGGACCGTGCTGTGCCGGAACTATCAGCGGCCCCTTACATTTATCTGTGGTCCAAGGCCTGCTGCAGGGCCACACCGGCCCCCAGCAAGCCGGAAAACTCCGCCGTTACCAGCCACACCGGCACACCGGCGAAATAACCACTCATGCAGCCCTTGTCGGCAAAACTCGCGGCAAAGCCGCTACGCAGGAACAGTTCGGCAAAACGCGGAATCACACCGCCGACAATATAGACCCCACCCCGCGCGCCCAGGGTCAGCACATTGTTACCCGCCACGCGCCCAAGAAACCGACAGAACTGCTCGACCACCGCCAGCGCCCGTGGCTCGCCGCCCAGCGCTGCGTCGGTAATCTGCGCCGGGGTCTTGTGCCGGGCTGTATCGCCATCCAGCGCACAGATTGCCTGGTACAGCCGCACCAGGCCACCGCCACTGAGCACGGTCTCGGCACTGACATGGCCGATCTGGCCGTGGATCTGCTGATGGATCGCCGCTTCGCGCGCATTGCCCACTGGCAAGTCGACATGGCCGCCCTCCCCCGGCAAGGCATGCCAGTGCTGTTCGCCCAGGCGCAGCAGCGAACCCACGCCCAGGCCTGTGCCTGGCCCGATCACCAGCGCAGGTCGCAACGGGTCAGCCTGCCCAGCGCACACCTCGCGGAACTCCCCTTCGCGCAGGCGGGTCATGCCCAGCGCCATGGCGGTGAAATCGTTGATCAGCAACAGCCGTTCAACCTGCAAGGTCTTGCAGAAAGCCGTACGGCTCAGGCGCCAATGGTTGTTGGTAAAGCGAAATTCATCGCCATCGACCGGCCCGGCTACCGCCAGGCATACAGCCGCCAACCCGCCACGGGCGATACCTTGGTCTTCGAGATAAGCCTCGATAGCCTGCTCCGGGCTGGTGTAGTCCGCAGTGGCGAAGACTTTTACCTCATGCAGCTGGTTGTCACGCCACAACGCAAAACGGGCATTGGTGCCACCAATGTCGCCAACCAGCAGGTCCTTCATTTGAGGTTCTCCAGGGCCGAGGTGAAGGCACTCGCGCCCTGTTCTGCCGGGCTGAACGCCATGCGCATGAAGCCGAACAGCTCGCGCCCGCAGCCCAGGTCATTGCCCTGGGGGGCCGGCGGCAGGTCGCGGCTGGCCAGTTCTTCGGCCGACACCATGACCCGCAATGTGCCTTCGACACCGTCGACCCGCACGATATCACCATCGCGCACCCGCGCCAGCGGGCCGCCGTCATACGCCTCGGGGCAAACGTGGATGGCCGCCGGGATCTTGCCCGAGGCACCGGACATGCGCCCGTCGGTGACCAGCGCCACCTTGTAGCCACGGTCCTGCAGCACACCGAGGAAGGGTGTGAGCTTGTGTAATTCGGGCATGCCGTTGCAACGCGGGCCCTGGAAGCGCACCACGGCGACAAAGTCACGTTCCAGCTCGCCGGCCTTGAACGCATCGGCCAGCGACTGCTGGTCCTGGAACACGCGCGCCGGGGCTTCGACCACCTGGTGCTCGGGGGCGACAGCAGACACCTTCATCACGCCACGGCCCAGGTTGCCTTCCATCACCCGCAGGCCGCCTTCGGCCGAGAACGGCCGCGCCACCGGGCGCAGGATGCTTTCGTCCAGGCTCTGTTGCGGACCTTCACGCCACACCAGCTTGCCATTGTCGAGGAACGGCTCCTGGGTATAGCGGCGCAGGCCGTGGCCCGCCACGGTGTTGACATCTTCGTGCAGCAGCCCGGCATCCAGCAGCTCGCGAATCAGGAAAGCCATGCCACCGGCGGCCTGGAAGTGGTTGATGTCGGCCTTGCCGTTGGGGTAGACGTGGGACAGGGTTGGCACCACCTCGGAGAGGTCGGCCATGTCCTGCCAGGTCAGCTGGATACCTGCCGCCTGGGCGATCGCCGGGATATGCAGGGTGTGGTTGGTCGAGCCGCCCGTGGCGTGCAGGGCGACAATCGAATTGACCAGTGCCTTCTCGTCGACGATTTCGCCCAACGGCATGAAACTGCCGCTGGCCTTGGTCATGCGCGTGACCTGCTGCGCGGCTTCGGCGGTGAGGGCGTCGCGCAGCGGCGTGTACGGGTTGACGAACGAGGCGCCCGGCAGGTGCAGGCCCATCACTTCCATCACCAGCTGGTTGGTATTGGCGGTGCCGTAGAAGGTGCAGGTACCCGGGCTGTGATAGGAGTTCATCTCCGACTCCAGCAGCTCTTCACGGCTGGCCTTGCCTTCCGCATAACGCTGGCGCACATCGGCCTTCTGCTTGTTGGAAATGCCGGACACCATCGGCCCGCCCGGGACAAAGATGGTCGGCAGGTGGCCGAAGCGCAGCGCGCCCATCATCAGGCCTGGGACTATCTTGTCGCAGATGCCCAGCATCAGCGCGGCATCGAACATGTTGTGCGACAGCGCTACCGCCGTGGACATGGCGATGACTTCGCGGCTGGCGATGGCCAGCTCCATGCCAGGCTCACCCTGGGTCACGCCGTCGCACATGGCCGGCACGCCCCCCGCGAACTGCCCGACCGAACCGACCTCGCGCAGGGCCTGCTTGATCTGCTCGGGGAAGTGCAGGTACGGCTGGTGGGCAGACAACATGTCGTTGTAGGCCGAGACGATAGCCACATTGGCCGCGTTCATCAGGCGCAGAGTCTGCTTGTCCTCGCTGCCACAGCCGGCCACGCCATGGGCGAAGTTGGCGCATTGCAGGCTGGCACGCATGGGGCCTTCACTGGCCGCGCCGCGAATCAGCTGCAGGTAGCGTTCGCGGGTGGCTCGGCTGCGTTCGATCAGCCGCTGGGTGACCTCAAGGATGCGCGGATGCATGTACTGGACTCCAGGCTAATTGTAAGGGCGGTTTACCGGGCATTTCCCCTCCAAACGATTGCGGCCTAGGCTCAAGCAAAGGAGCCTGCTGCATCGGTGGAGGCGCATCGCCCAACCACTCGTTGTATGTTTAAACAAAATACTGCCACTAAAAAGGCTTGTTTTCTATCGGCTAGTGAATAATCTTGTAATTCCAACAACAAAACCGTTTCAGTGAAGCTCCTTTTTGCCACAGGTTTCACTCGGACTGCCAGAGGTACTGTCATGACCCTACGCATCGCCATCAATGGATTCGGCCGCATCGGTCGCAACGTCCTGCGCGCACTGTATACCCAAGGCTACCGCCAGGACCTGCAGGTCGTCGCCATCAACGACCTGGGCGACAGCGCCATGAATGCTCACCTGCTCAAGTTCGACAGCGTGCACGGCACGTTCGACGCCACGGTCGAGGCCGACCACGAAAGCCTGACGGTCAATGGTGACCGTATCGCGGTCAGTGCCATCCGCAACCCGGCCGAACTGCCCTGGAAAGCCGAGGCGATCGACGTGGTGTTCGAGTGCACAGGGCTGTTCACCGACCGCGCCAAGGCCGCTGCACACCTTGCGGCAGGGGCGGGCAAGGTCATTGTCTCGGCGCCGGCCAAAGGTGCCGATGCCACCGTGGTGTACGGGGTAAACCATGACATCCTGCGGGCCTCGCACCAGGTCATTTCCAACGCCTCCTGCACCACCAACTGCCTGGCACCGATCGCCCAGGTGCTGCACCGCGAGTTCGGCATCGAGCAAGGCCTGATGACCACCATTCACGCCTACACCAATGACCAGGTGCTGACCGACATGTACCACAGCGACCCGTACCGGGCGCGCTCGGCCACCCAGTCGATGATCCCCAGCAAGACCGGCGCCGCCGAGGCCGTGGGCCTGGTGCTGCCGGAGCTGGCCGGCAAGCTCACTGGCATGGCAGTGCGGGTGCCGGTGATCAACGTGTCGCTGGTGGACCTCACCGTCAACCTCAAGCGCGAGGCCACGGCCGAGCAGGTCAACCAACTGTTCCTTGAAGCCAGCCAGCATTCCAAGGTATTGGGCTACAACGCGTTGCCATTGGTTTCCTGCGATTTCAACCACAACCCGCTGTCGTCGATTTTCGATGCCAACCATACCCGGGCCAACGGGCGCATGCTCAAGGTGCTGGCGTGGTATGACAACGAGTGGGCGTTCAGCAACCGCATGCTGGATAACTGCCTGGCGTTGTGCCAGGCCCGGTAATCCATAGGGCATACGCTCCCCTGTAGGAGCAGCCTTGTGCTGCGAAGAGGCCGGTAAAGCCCATCATTTTCTGTGCGGCTACCGGCCTCTTCGCAGCACAAGGCTGCTCCTACAAGGAATGCGCAGCGACTGGGAACTCACAATCTTTACCATTTCCTAGCACATCCACACTTGACCAACGCTACGGATGATAAGCATTATCATTAACCTTTCGTCGGCCAGGTCACCCCGTGAGTCAGTCCCGGTTCAACTCCGTCTTCCTCGTCCAGCGCCTCACCCTGTTGCGTACCTTGCAGCGCATGGTTGGCAACCCCAGCACGGCCGAAGACCTGCTGCAGGAAACCTACCTGCGGGTGTCGCGCGCCCTGGGCGAGCGGCCCATCGAGCACATCGAGCCGTTCGTGTTCCAGACCGCGCGCAACCTGGCACTGGACCACCTGCGCGCACGCCGGGTGCAGGCACGCATGCTGGTCGACGACGTGCCCGACGAAGTGCTGCACAGCGTGGCCGCACCCGCCACCAGCAGCGAGGATGCCGCCCACGCCGAGCAGCTGCTCAAGCACCTGAGCGTCAGCCTCAACCAGCTGAGTGAACGCCAGCAGCGCATTTTCATCCTCAGCCGCCTGCACGGCGCCACCTACCTGGAAATCGCCGAACAACTCAGTGTTTCGCCCAGTACGGTGCAAAAGGAACTGAAACTGATCATGGCGATCTGCATGGGTGTTGCCGAACGCCTCAAGTAAGCTGACCGCAGGCGAACGGCGACGCAAAGCCCTTGCCACACCCCGTCTTAGCCTTGATCATTCGCAAAAAACCATTCAAGGATTCACCGTGACCGACAGCCCTGCCCCTCGCCCGTCACCTGCCGGGCCTAGTGCCCGTGCTCGTGCCATGGACGAGGCGCTGGACTGGCTGGTGCGCCTGCAATGCGCCGATGCCGCAGACACCCAGGCCTTTGAAGCCTGGCTGAGCGCCGCACCGGAAAACGCCGAGGCCTATGTCGAGGCAGAAGCACTGTGGAACGGTATGCCGTTGCACCAGGCTGCCACGCAGATGCACCAGCAGCAGCGCCGCTCATGGCGCGGGCGCTTGCGCAGCCACTGGAAACCCTTGGCCACCGCTGCGGTGCTGCTGGTCGGCCTGTTCACCGTTGGCGACCTGCCCACCCGCCTGCAGGCCGACCACCTGACGGTGGTGGGCGAGCGCCAGCGCCTGCAACTGGAAGACGGCGCGAAAGTGCTGCTTAACACCAACTCGGCATTTGCCAGCGACCGCCGGGACGGCCGCCCGGTCGCCCGCCTGCTGCAGGGTGAGGCCTACTTCCAGATACCGGAGGGCGCACTGCTGCCGCTTGAAGTAGAGGCCGGGCCGTTGCGCGCACAGGTGCGCGATACCGACTTTGCCGTGCGCTACCTCGATGGCGAGGCCCAGCTGCGGGTGCAACGCGGTGATGTCGACCTGCAAGGCGCACGCGACCAGCGCATCCGCCTGAGTGCCGGCGACAGCATCAGCGTGGGCCCGCAGGGCTTCGGCCAGCGCCAACGCGCCGACATGCAAAAGGACCTGGCCTGGGTCGACGGCCGTCTGGTGTTCGAGAATTGCCCACTGAGCCAGGTGCTGGCTGAAGTGCGGCGCTACTATCCCGGCTGGATCATCAACCGCAATGCCCAGCTCGAAGACGTTTCAGTCACCGGCAATTACCGCCTCGACCAGCCGTTGGAAACCCTGCGCGCACTGGCCCATATCACCTCGGCACAGCTGCATGAGTACCCTGCGCTGGTGATTCTGAACTGACCCCGAAATTATTTTTACGCGATCGCCCTGCCCCGCCCGTCTCGTTATAGCCAATGCAACTGATTCTTGTTTGAAAACGAGAACAGCAATCATCTATAACAGCCCGCGCATCAGGGAGCGCTTTCGATGTCCACTGGTCCTACCCGCACGTCCACCCTTCCCCGCCGAACCGGGCAACTGTCCCTGTTGACCCTGGCCCTGCTCGCCAGCGGCGCTTGCAGCCTGCCAGCGCTGGCCGCCGAACCGGCCCGGGCCAGCAGCCCGCGCATGGGTGACTACCGCTTCAGCATCGGCCAGCAGCCGCTGGTGTCGGCGATCAACGCCTTCAGCCAGGTCACCGGCTGGCAAGTCGGCTTCAGCGCCGAGCTGGCCGACGGCGTGGCTTCGCCGGGTGTACAAGGCTCGCTGCCGCCAGATGCCGCCCTCAAGCGCCTGCTGCACGGTACCGGGCTGAGTTTTCGCAAGATCAGCAACGGCAACGTGGTGCTTGAGCGCCAGGCTGGCGGCAACGTAATCGCCCTGCAGCAGGTGACCGTCAGCGCAACCCGGAGTGCTCAGGACGTCAGCCTGGTGCCAAGCACCGTCAGTGTGCAGACCCGAGAGCAGCTGGACCGGCAGAACGTCAACAACATCCAGGACCTGGTGCGCTACGAGCCGGGCGTATCGGTGGCCGGCACCGGCCAGCGCAGCGGCCTGAACGGCTACAACATCCGTGGTATCGACGGCGAGCGGATCCTCACCCAGGTCGACGGTGTATCGATCCCGGACAGTTTCTTCTACGGCCCCTACGCCCAGACCCAACGCAACTACGTCGACCCGGAAATCGTCAAGCGCGTGGAAATCCTCCGCGGCCCGGCCTCGGTGCTGTACGGCAGCAATGCCATCGGCGGCGCTGTGAGCTACTTCACCCTCGACCCCGACGACATCATCAAGCCCGGCAAGGACGTGGGTGCGCGGCTGAAGACCGGCTACAGCTCGGCCGACGAAAGCTGGCTGACCTCCGCCACCGTTGCCGGCCGGGAGGGTGATTTCGATGGCCTGCTGCACCTGAGCCAGCGTAACGGCCACGAGACCGAAACCCACGGCAGCCACAGCGGTGCCGGCCTGTCGCGCACCGAAGCCAACCCGATGGACGTGCGCACCACCAACGTGCTGGCCAAGCTGGGCTGGAACTACGACGACGACGCGCGCCTGGGCTTCACCTACGAGCGCTACAAGGATGACCGCGACCAGAACATCCTCAGCGCGGTGGGCGGGCCGTTCATTCCGGGCTTTGGCGGCATGGGTTACTACAAGGCGCGCAGTGGCAACGACACCATCACCCGCGAGCGCTTTGGCATCAACCATGAGTTCGGCCTGGATTCGCTGGTCGCTGACCACGTCAAGTGGAGCCTCAACTACCAGATCGCCAAGACCGACCAGCACACCGAAGAAGTCTACGCACCGCCTGGCCGCCAGGTACTGCGCACGCGTGACACGACCTACAAGGACCGCCAGTGGGTCTTCGATGCCCAGCTGGACAAGGCATTCAGCATCGGCGCCACCGACCACCTGCTGACCTATGGCACCACGATCAAGCACGAGAAAATCACCGGTACGCGCAGCGGCACGGGCACCTGCCTGGCCGTGGGCTCCGGTTGCTCCGCCGCAGGCGCCGAACGCCCGGCAGACGGCCAGGTTCTGGTCAGCGACTTCCCGGACCCGACCGTGAACACCTACAGCCTGTTCGTGCAGGATGAAATCCGCTGGAACAACTGGACCTTCATGCCCGGTGCGCGCTACGACTACACGCGCATGGAACCCAAGTTCACCGACGAATTCCTGCGTGGCCTGGAGTCCACCGGCACGGCACCCACCTCCCAGGACGACTCGGACAAGAAGTGGCACCGCGTCTCGCCCAAGTTCGGCCTGACCTACGCCTTCAACGACAACTACACCTGGTATGGTCAGTATGCCGAAGGCTTCCGTACTCCGACCGCCAAGGCCATGTACGGAAAGTTCGTGAACCTTGAGGAAGGTTACCGCGTAGAAGGCAACCCAGGCCTGGAACCGGAAAAGAGCAAGAGCTACGAAACGGGCCTGCGTGGCAACTTCGACGCAGGTAACTTCGATGTGGCGGTGTTCTACAACAAGTACCGCGACTTCATCGACGAAGATGCGGTGCAAAGCGCCAATCTGGAACAGACCTTCCAGGCCAACAACATCAAGCACGCCACCATCAAGGGTGCCGAGGTCAAGGGCCGCCTGAACCTCGACCACTTCGGCGCGCCGCAAGGCCTGTATACCCAGGGTTCGATTGCCTACACCTATGGTCGTAACGACGACACTGGTGAGCCACTGAACAGCGTCAACCCGCTGAAGGGCGTGTTCGGCCTTGGTTACGAGCAGCAGAACTACGGCGGCCTGCTGAGCTGGACGCTGGTCAAGCGCAAGACCCGTGTCGACGACTCCAGCTTCTACTCGCCAGACGGTTCGAGCTCGAAGTTCCGCACCCCGGGCTACGGCGTGCTGGACCTGACCGGCTACTACAAGGTCACCGACGACGTGACCATCAACGCCGGCCTGTACAACCTCACCGACAAGAAGTACTGGCAGTGGGATTCGGTACGCAGCTACGACGGCCAAGGTGAAGCGGCTGTGACCCAGCCAGCCAACATCGACCGCCTGACCATGCCGGGGCGCAACTTCGGTATCAATGTGGTTTGGGATATCTGAGGGCTTTAACTTTGAATCGCCTGTGAGATCGAGCGCCGCGCGGGCGGCGCTCGATTCCACAGACGCTGCCGCTCTCAAGCCAAAAACGCAGTTTTTTTACTGTCCCGCCGCCGCTGTTTCGTCTTGTATCTAGATGCCCCTCTTTCCAAGGACTGCCCCCATGACCGAACGCCCAGCCCTGCGCTCCCAGCGCCTGAACCAGATCACCCACGCCCCGCACGCCGAGCTGGATGGCCTGGTCAAATCCCACGCGCCCTTCGACAGCCGCGAAAGCTTCGCCCGCTTCGTCGTTGCCCAGTACCTGTTCCAGTCCGAGCTGCAAGCCCTGTACAACGATCCGCAGCTGAACGCCATAGTCCCCGACCTGGCCGAGCGCTGCCGTGCCGACCAGGCCCGCCTGGACCTCGCCGACCTCGACACCGAAGTGCCAGCCGCCGTGCCAGGCGCCGTGGGCAAGCCGAGCCTGGGCGAGGCAATGGGCTGGATCTTCGTCTCTGAAGGCTCCAAACTGGGCGCTGCGTTTCTGATCAAGCGTGCCGTGGCCCTGGAGCTGTCCGACACCTTCGGTGCCCGCCACCTGGGCGAGCCAGCCGGTGGCCGTGCCGAAGGCTGGAAGCAGTTCACCCGCATCCTCGATGGCCTTGAGCTGTCCGCTGAAGAGGAAGCCGCTGCCGAACGCGGTGCAGTTGCCGCCTTCGAGCGTTTCACCGAACTGCTCAAACATGCCTATGCTGCGGATGCCGCGCTGGTCTGATACGCCGTACCCGGCCACCCTACCGGTGGCCGAACCGCTTTTTGCAGTGAGACCATGACCCGACCTGCCCGCTCGAAGATCGCCCGCCTGTTGTATGGAATCCTGGCTTACGTGAGCCTCGGGGTGGGCTTGGTCGCGATCGTCATACCCGGTTTGCCGACCACCGAATTCATCCTGCTGGCCGCCTGGGCGGCGACCCGCAGCTCGCCGCGCCTGTCTGCCTGGCTGGAGAACCACCGGCTGTTCGGGCCGATTCTCTACAACTGGCGCAACGGCAAGGTGATCCAGCGCCGGGCCAAGGTAAGCGCTACCATCAGCATGCTGCTGTGCGCGGGCCTGATGCTGACGTTTCTGGAGCACCACTGGCCGGTGTTCGTGGCAATCGCCGGCATGACCCTGGGCAACCTGTGGATCTGGTCACGCCCGGAACACGCCTGCCCTGCCCCGTCACAAGCTCAACAGCCCTGAATACAGGGCGTAGGCCGCCAGTGCAGCGCCCGCCAGCACGGCGGCGAAAATCAGCTTTTCCCATGTGGTGAACAATGCCTGGCCCTGCTCATGCTTGGCCCTGGCGAACAGGATCACGCCGGGGGCATACAGCAGCGCCGACAGCAGCAGGTACTTGAGCCCGCCGGCATACAACAGCCACACGGCATACAGCAAGGCAACCAGCGCCACCAGCAAGTCCTTGCGGCGCAGCCCCGGTTGCCCGGCGTAGGTTTCTGCACGCACAGCCAGCAGCACGGCATACGCCGCCGACCACAGGTAAGGCACCAGGATCATCGACGAAGCCAGGTAGATGAGGCTGGTGTAGGTACCGGCCGAGAAGAGCGTAATCAGCAGGAAGCCCTGGATCATGCAGTTGGTCAGCCACAGGGCGTTGGAGGGCACATGGTTGGCGTTTTCCTTGGCCAGAAAGCGCGGCATGGTCTTGTCCCGCGCCGTGGCGAACAGGATCTCGGCACACAGCAGCGCCCAGGACAGCAACGCACCCAGCAGCGAAACCGCCAGGCCGAGGCTGATCAGCAACGCCCCCCAAGGGCCGACGATATGCTCCAGGACCGAGGCCAGCGACGGGTTCTGCAAACCGGCCAGTTCAGGCTGGGTCATCACCCCCAGCGAAAGCACGTTGACCAGCACCAGCAGCGCCAGCACACCAAGAAAACCGATAACGGTAGCCTTGCCCACATCCGAACGACGCTCGGCGCGCCCGGAGTACACGCTGGCGCCCTCGATGCCGATGAACACGAACACGGTCACCAGCATCATGTTGCGCACCTGCTCCAGCACGCTGCCGAATTGCGGGTTGCTCAAGCCCCAGATGTCACGGGTGAAGATATCGGCACGAAAGGCGAACGCCGCAATCACCACGAACATCAGCAACGGCACCACTTTGGCCACGGTGGTCACCTGGTTGATGAACGCAGCTTCCTTGATGCCGCGCAGAACCAGAAAGTGGACTGACCACAGCAGCAACGAGGCACAGCCGATGGCGATCGGCGTGTTGCCTTCGCCGAAAACCGGAAAGTAAAAGCCCAGGGTGCTGAACAGCAGTACGAAATAGCCGACATTACCCAGCCAGGCGCTGATCCAGTAGCCCCAGGCTGACGAGAAGCCCATGTAGTCGCCGAACCCTGCCTTGGCGTAGGCGTACACCCCCGAGTCCAGTTCCGGCTTGCGGTTGGCCAGTGTCTGGAACACAAACGCCAGGGCCAGCATGCCGACGGCGGTGATGCACCAGCCGATCAGCACCGCCCCGACATCGGCACGCGCCGCCATGTTCTGTGGCAGCGAGAAGATCCCGCCACCGATCATCGAGCCGACCACCAGTGCGATCAGCGCGCCCAGGCGCAGCTTCTGTCCCGGTTCGCTCATGCATCCCCCATTTTTTTACGCGCTGTCATACCTTTGAAACAGCCCTGCAGGCCATATAAATGTGGTTACTTATAAGAGAACCCGCCACTCAAGCTATAGCACTCATAACTGCTTTGTCTATGCATCCTTCCTTAAAAGCTAGCAGCTGGACAGCAACTAGAACAGTTCCCGATAAAACTCAAAATTATTGTGAAAAATTTGCGAAAGCGTCAAAAACGGCTAGCTTCAAGCATCGCAGGCTGAACAGAGCGTTTGCTCTAGAAAGACATGGAGGTGCCAGCGCGCAAGGCTTGCAGCTTTAGCTGTCGGCACTCTCCAGGAGCACCCGTGAAGGAAATTTCCTCCTTCACGTCGCCTTAAACTGACACAAGTCAGCTTACGGCATCGGCGTCGGATTTATGCTGACGTCAACTTTCTCCTGGCAGGAGTTGTTAAATGTCTGATTCATCCGGAAAACTAAAGCTCGGCGCGTTAGTTGCACTTGTCGTCGGTTCGATGATTGGCGGCGGGATCTTCTCGCTGCCGCAAAACATGGCCGCCAGTGCAGGGGTTGGCGCCGTGCTGATCGGCTGGGGCATCACCGCGGTCGGCATGCTGACCCTGGCGTTCGTGTTCCAGACCCTGGCCAACCGCAAGCCTGACCTGGATGGCGGGGTGTATGCCTACGCCAAGGCCGGTTTCGGCGACTACATGGGCTTTTCCTCGGCCTGGGGCTACTGGATCAGTGCCTGGCTGGGTAACGTCGGCTACTTCGTGCTGCTGTTCAGCACCTTGGGTTACTTCTTCCCGATCTTCGGGGAAGGCAACACGCCGGCCGCCATCATTGGCGCATCGGTGCTGTTGTGGGCGGTGCACTTCCTGGTGCTGCGCGGCATCAAGGAAGCCGCATTCATCAACCTGGTCACCACCGTGGCCAAAGTGGTGCCGCTGGTGCTGTTCGCGCTGATCTGCCTGTTTGCCTTCAGGCTCGACATCTTCACCGCCGACATCTGGGCCCTGGGTACACCGGAGCTGGGCAGCGTGATGAACCAGGTGCGCAACATGATGCTGGTCACCGTGTGGGTGTTCATCGGCATCGAGGGCGCGAGCATCTTCTCGTCCCGGGCGGAAAAGCGCTCTGACGTGGGCAAGGCCACGGTCATCGGCTTTGTCACCGTGCTGCTGTTCCTGGTGCTGGTCAACGTACTGTCGCTGGGCATCATGACCCAACCGGAACTGGCCAAGCTGCAGAACCCGTCGATGGCAGCCGTACTGGAGCATGTGGTCGGCCACTGGGGCGCGGTGCTTATCAGCGTCGGCCTGATCATCTCGCTGTTGGGGGCCTTGCTTTCGTGGGTACTGCTGTGCGCCGAGATCATGTTCGCTGCCGCCAAAGACCACACCATGCCGGAGTTCCTGCGCCGCGAAAATGCCAACCAGGTACCGGCCAACGCCCTGTGGCTTACCAACGCCATGGTGCAGATCTTCCTGGTGATCACGCTGTTCTCCAACAGCACCTACCTGTCGCTGATCTACCTCGCCACCTCGATGATCCTGGTGCCCTACCTGTGGTCGGCAGCCTATGCGTTCCTGCTGGCACTGCGCAGCGAAACCTACGAGCAGGCCCTGGCCGAACGCAAGAAAGACCTGATCATCGGCGGCATCGCCCTGCTGTACGCCATCTGGCTGCTGTACGCCGGCGGCGTGAAATACCTGCTGCTCTCGGCCCTGCTCTACGCACCTGGGGCGATTTTGTTCGCCAAAGCCAAGCGTGAAGTTGGCCAACCTATCTTCACCAGCGTGGAAAAACTGATCTTCGCAGCCGTGGTCATTGGCGCCCTGGTGGCAGCTTATGGCCTGTACGACGGCTTCCTGACCCTTTGACCCACGTCTTCGTTCAATTGGAGGAATGAAACCATGTCCGCTGAAAAACAGAAGTACGGTGTCCACTCCGAAGCCGGCAAACTGCGCAAAGTGATGGTTTGCTCGCCGGGCCTGGCGCACAAGCGCCTGACGCCGAGCAACTGTGACGAGCTGCTGTTCGACGATGTGATCTGGGTCGACCAGGCCAAGCGTGACCATTTCGACTTCGTCACCAAAATGCGCGAGCGCGGCGTGGATGTGCTGGAAATGCACAACCTGCTGACCGACATCGTGCAGCAACCCGAAGCCCTCAAGTGGATCCTTGACCGCAAGATTACCTCTGACACCGTGGGTGTCGGCCTGACCAACGAGGTGCGTAGCTGGCTCGAAGGGCTGGAACCACGCCACCTGGCAGAGTTCCTGATTGGCGGCGTGGCGGGCCAGGACCTTCCAGTAAGCGAAGGCGCCGAAGTGATCAAGATGTACAACAAGTACCTGGGCCACTCCAGCTTCATTCTGCCGCCGCTGCCCAACACCCAGTTCACCCGCGACACCACCTGCTGGATCTACGGTGGCGTGACGCTCAACCCGATGTACTGGCCTGCGCGACGCCAGGAAACCCTGCTGACCACAGCCATTTACAAGTTCCACAAGGAATTCACCGGTGCTGACTTCCAGGTCTGGTATGGCGACCCGGACAAGGATCACGGCAACGCCACCCTCGAGGGCGGCGACGTGATGCCGGTCGGCAAGGGCATCGTGCTGATCGGCATGGGCGAGCGCACCTCGCGCCATGCCATCGGCCAACTCGCTCAGAACCTGTTCGAGAAAGGCGCGGCCGAGAAAATCATCGTCGCCGGCCTGCCGAAGTCCCGCGCGGCGATGCACCTGGACACCGTGTTCAGCTTCTGCGACCGCGACCTGGTAACGGTGTTCCCGGAGGTGGTGAAAGAGATCAAGCCATTCATCATCACCCCAGACTCCAGCAAGCCCTATGGCATGAACATCGCGCCGCAGGATGCCTCGTTCCTCGAGGTGGTATCCGAACAGTTGCTGGGCAACAAAGACAAACTGCGCGTGGTCGAGACCGGCGGCAACAGCTTTGCCGCCGAGCGCGAACAATGGGATGACGGCAACAACGTGGTGGCCATCGAGCCGGGCGTGGTCATCGGCTATGACCGCAACACCTACACCAACACCCTGCTGCGCAAGGCCGGCATCGAGGTCATCACCATCAGCGCCGGCGAACTGGGCCGGGGTCGGGGCGGCGGCCACTGCATGACCTGCCCGATTGTGCGTGACCCGATCGACTACTAACGACCATTGCACCCGGCCGCGCCCACAAAGTGCCGGCCGGGACACTACCGGACTCAAGGAGAAGCAATCATGGCGTTCAACATTCACAACCGCAACCTGCTCAGCCTGGAACACCATACCAACCGTGAGCTGCGCTACCTGCTGGACCTGTCCCGCGACCTCAAGCGTGCCAAGTACACTGGCACCGAGCAGCAGCACCTGAAGGGCAACAACATCGCGCTGATCTTCGAAAAAACCTCCACCCGTACCCGCTGCGCCTTCGAAGTGGCGGCTTACGACCAGGGCGCGAACGTTACCTACATCGACCCCAACTCTTCGCAGATCGGCCACAAAGAGAGCATGAAGGACACCGCCCGCGTGCTCGGGCGCATGTACGACGCCATCGAGTACCGCGGTTTCAAGCAGGAAATCGTCGAAGAGCTGGCCAAGTTTGCCGGCGTACCGGTGTTCAACGGCCTGACCGATGAGTACCACCCCACCCAGATGATCGCTGACGTGCTGACCATGCGCGAGAACAGCGACAAGCCGCTGCACGACATCAGCTACGCCTACCTGGGCGACGCCCGCAACAACATGGGCAACTCGCTGCTGCTGATTGGCGCCAAGCTCGGCATGGATGTGCGCATCGCCGCGCCAAAGGCACTGTGGCCGCATGACGACCTGGTCGAGCGCTGCAAGAAGTACGCTGAGGAAAGCGGCGCCCGCATCACCCTCACCGAAGACCCGAAAGCGGCGGTCAAGGGTGTGGACTTTGTTCATACCGACGTGTGGGTTTCGATGGGCGAGCCGATCGAAGCCTGGGGTGAGCGCATCAAGCAGCTCAAGCCTTACCAGGTGAATGCCGAGCTGATGAAGTCCACTGGCAACCCACGGACCAAGTTCATGCACTGCCTGCCAGCGTTCCATAACTCCGACACCAAGGTCGGCAAGCAGATCGCCGAACAGTACCCGGACCTGGCCAACGGCATCGAAGTGACTGACGACGTGTTCGAGTCGCCGGCCTGCATCGCCTTCGAGCAGGCGGAAAACCGCATGCACACCATCAAGGCAATCCTGGTATCGACCCTGGCTGACCTCTGACAATCACTTCGCTCCTGTGGGAGCTGGCTTCCGGCGATGCCGGAAAGCCAGCTCCCACAAAGGATCGAGGCGCTCACCCCATCTGCGTAAAGGACATTCCCCATGCGTATCGTTGTTGCATTGGGCGGCAACGCCCTGCTGCGTCGCGGCGAGCCCATGACCGCTGACAACCAGCGCGCCAATATCCGCACCGCCACCGAACAGATCGCCAAGATTCACCCTGGCAACGAACTGGTCATCGCCCACGGCAACGGTCCGCAAGTCGGTCTGCTGTCGCTTCAGGCCCTGTCCTACAAGCCTGACGAGGCTTACCCACTGGACGTGCTGGGTGCAGAAACCGAAGGCATGATCGGCTACATGATCGAACAGGAACTGGGCAACCTGCTGGCTTTCGAGGTGCCGTTCGCCACCCTGCTCACCCAGGTGGAAGTGGACGCCAACGACCCCGCCTTCAAGGACCCGACCAAGTTCATCGGCCCGGTCTACAGCAAGGAAGAGGCCGAGCGCCTGGCCAAAGAGAAAGGCTGGGTGGTCAAGGCCGATGGCGACAAGTACCGTCGTGTGGTGGCCAGCCCGAAACCCAAGCGCATCTTCGAAATCCGCCCGATCAAGTGGCTGCTGGAAAAGAACAGCATCGTGATTTGCGCAGGCGGTGGCGGCATCCCCACCATGTACGATGAAAACCGCAAGCTCAAAGGTATCGAAGCGGTCATCGACAAGGACCTGTGCTCGGCACTGCTGGCAGAGCAATTGGAAGCCGACCTTCTGATCATCGCCACTGACGTCGATGCAGCCTACATTGACTGGGGCAAGCCGACGCAAAAAGCCATTGCCCAGGCCCACCCGGACGAACTCGAACGCCTCGGCTTCGCCGCCGGTTCCATGGGGCCGAAAGTGCAAGCTGCCAGTGACTTTGCCCGCAACACCGGCAAGGTGGCGGTGATCAGTTCGCTGGAAAACATTGAAGACATTGTCAAAGGTACTGCCGGCACACGGGTTTCCACCGAGAAGCCTGGGATCAGCTACCGTTGAATGCAGTTGGCGGGTGCCTGGCGCCCGCCGTTTTCGACCTCCGGGAGGATTCGCCATGGCTCAGTTTCAACCCGGTCACGTGCATATCGAGCGCACTGCGCTGAACAGCACCGACCACAGTTACGACCTCAACATCGAGTACGAAGCGACGCAAGATCCCAAGGAAGGCCGCGGCATACAGTTCCATATGCATGGCAGCATCGAAGGCAAGACGATTGATGAAAAGTTCTTTCTGCCCAAGGACCAGGTGCTGCCCAGTTTCTTGATGGTGATGAGCCGCAAGGCCCAGGCCCACCTCGCCCCGCCCAAGAAATTCGAAACCCTTAGCTCACCGCACAAGATCTACGACGCGATGTTCGAAGATATCCGCGCCAAACTGGATGTGAAGTCGGGCGACTCGATCAAGCCTGAACATCTGGAGTGATTTCAGAATTTTGGGGCTGCTTTGCAGCCCATTCGCGGCACAAGGCCGCTCCTACGGGAGAATGCATAAACTTTGTGGGAGCGGCCTTGTGTCGCGATGGGGCTGCAAAGCGGCCCCGGCAATGTTAAGGCATACTACCGCCCTCCCCGGCCACCACCTTTCGCCTCCTCATGCGCATCCACGTCAGCTTCATCGACCGCGTCGGCATCACCCAGGAAGTCCTCGCCCTGCTCGGTGCCCGCCACCTCAACCTGGACGCCGTGGAGATGGTCCCGCCGAACGTCTACATCGACGCCCCCACCCTCAGCCCCGCCGTGCTCGAAGAACTGCATGATGCACTGTTCGAGGTGCAGGGCGTGCAATCGGTGGACGTGGTCGACATCCTCCCAGGCCAGCGTCGTCACCTGCAGCTCGATGCCCTGCTGGCAGCGATGAGCGACCCGGTGCTGGCAGTGGACAGCGCAGGCCTGGTGCTGCTGGCCAACCCGGCGCTGATCGCCCTGTGCGGCCGCGAATCCGCCGGGCGCTCGGTGGGTGAACTGTTCGGCGACCCCGCGCTGCTGCAAGCGCTGCTGGACAACAACTTCCACCTGCCCATGCGCGAGATGCAGCTCAACGGCCAGAGCCTGCTGCTGGACGCCATGCCGATCACCAACGCCGGTGGCCTGCTGACGCTGTACCCCCCGACGCGCATGGGCGAACGCCTGTCGGCCCTGCACCACGACCACGCCGAAGGCTTCGATGCCCTGCTCGGCGAATCGCCCGCCATCCGCACCCTCAAGGCCCGGGCCCTGCGCGTGGCGGCGCTCGATGCACCGCTGCTGGTGCATGGCGAAACCGGCACCGGTAAAGAGCTGGTGGCCCGCGCCTGCCATGCCATCAGCAGCCGCCATGCGGCACCATTCCTGGCGCTGAACTGTGCCGCACTGCCCGAAAGCCTGGCCGAGAGCGAGTTGTTCGGTTACGCCCCTGGCGCCTTCACCGGCGCGCAACGCGGTGGCAAGCCTGGGCTGATGGAGCTGGCCAACCAGGGCACGGTGTTCCTTGATGAAATTGGCGAAATGTCACCGTATTTGCAGGCCAAGCTGCTGCGTTTTCTAAGCGATGGCAGCTTCCGTCGGGTGGGCGGCGACCGCGAAGTGAAGGTGGATGTGCGCATCATCAGCGCCACCCACCGCGACCTGGAGCGCATGGTCGCCGAAGGCAGCTTCCGCGAAGACCTGTTCTACCGCCTCAACGTGCTCAACCTGCAGGTACCGCCCTTGCGCGACAGGGGCCAGGACATCCTGATGCTGGCGCACTTCTTCATGCAGCAAGCCTGCACACAGATCCAGCGCCCAGCCTGCCGGCTGACCCCCGCCACCCACTCTGCACTGCTGGCCAACCCTTGGCCGGGCAACGTGCGCCAGCTACAGAACGTGATTTTCCGCGCTGCAGCCATCTGCGAGGGCAACCTGGTGGATATCGGCGACCTGGACATTGCTGGCACCTCGGTGGCCCGCGGACAGGACGGCGAAGTGGCCAGCCTGGAACAGGCCGTGGGTGATTTCGAGCGGGAACTGTTACAGCGCCTGTATGCCAGTTACCCGTCGACGCGGCAGCTGGCCGGGCGCTTGCAAACTTCGCATACCGCTATTGCCCAGCGGCTGCGTAAATATGGAATACCCGGGAAACTTTGATGCGTGTCGTCAAAACCGACAGCTCATTCAGACTTTTCCTAGCCGTGTAGCCGCAATTGACTGGAGTGCTCGCCGTAGAATGGTGACATCGTAATTTCGCATGTCACCTTGAACGAAGAGTACCTTGATGTTTGAACTCGATTTTTACGGGACACTTGTAGCCGCCTCTTTAGTACTGCTACTGGGGCGCGGGCTGGTCGCGCGCATTGGTTTCCTGCGCGTTTACAATATCCCGGAACCTGTTGCAGGCGGATTGGTCGTTGCCTTGGCACTTTTGGCATTACGCAGCTTCGATATACAGGTCCAGTTTGATACCTCATTGCAAACCCCGTTGATGCTGGCGTTCTTCGCCACCATCGGTTTGAGTGCAGACTTCGCCAGCCTGAAGAAAGGCGGGCGTGTGGTCGCCGTGTTCCTGCTGGTGGTGACTGGCTTGCTCCTGGTGCAGAACGCCATGGGCATCGGCCTGGCAACGGCCTTGGGGCTCGACCCGTTGATGGGCCTGCTGGCCGGTTCGATCAGTCTCTCCGGTGGCCACGGCACAGGCGCCGCCTGGGGCGCGACGTTCACTGAAAAATTTGGCCTGCCTTCGGCCTCCGAACTGGCGATGGCCTCTGCCACTTTCGGCCTGGTATTGGGCGGCCTTATTGGCGGCCCGGTTGCCAGGCTGCTGATCAAGCGGGTAAAGACGCACGGCAGCGAAGAAGAAGCCCCCCAACTGCCAAAAGGCTTTGAGCAGCCGAATAAAGAGCGCCTGATTACATCATCTTCATTCATCGAAACCTTGGCCCTGATTGCCGTCAGCTTGCTGGCGGGCACCCTCCTTCACGGTTTATTGAAAAGCACTGCATTTGAATTACCGACCTTCGTGTGCGTATTGTTCGTCGGCGTGCTGTTGCGCAACGTTCTTTCCGCATTCGGCTTCTACCGTGTATTCGAGCGGGAAGTTTCGGTCTTGGGCAATGTCAGTTTGTCCCTGTTCCTGGCCATTGCCTTGATGTCGCTGAAGTTGTGGGACCTGGCCGCACTGGCCTTACCCTTCTTTATATTGCTGGCCGCGCAAACACTGGTCATGGCACTGTTCGCGATCTTCGTGACGTTCCGGGTGATGGGCCGCAACTACGATGCGGCAGTACTGGCTGCCGGGCACTGCGGCTTCGGCCTGGGGGCAACGCCGACGGCCATCGCCAACATGCAGGCGGTGACCCAGCGCTACGGCGCCTCGCACATTGCTTTCCTGGTAGTGCCGATGGTGGGCGCGTTCTTCATCGACATCATCAATGTGATCGTGATCAAGTTGTACCTGGCATTGCCCTTCCTTACTGGAGGTTGAATTCCGACAACCCCACCTGTATCGATTTCAATACATCGGATTGAAATCGATACACACGCATTCGAATGCGCCTGCACAAGGGTTTGATCCCAAAACCCATTCCTCCTCCTCGCTAACTGTAGCGTTTTCATTCCACAAAAATGACAAATGGATTGCATTAATTAGATAAGTTGTTGATTTAAAAGGATTTATTATGATTGGCCGCATTATTGCTTAGGGAATCCCAACCCAAGAGCGCGGAGCCACCGCGCCCAACGCCCTGCTTCCCGAGGATTCCCCATGAGCGAGTTGCGTTTCACTGAAGATCACGAATGGCTGCGCGTCGAAGCCGATGGCAGCGTCACCGTGGGCATCACTGCCTACGCCCAGAACGCCCTTGGCGATGTGGTTTTCGTGCAACTGCCCGAGTTGCAGCAGTATGAGAAAGGTAGCGAAGCGTCCACCGTCGAGTCGGTCAAGGCCGCCAGCGGCGTGTACATGCCGCTGACCGGCGAAGTGGTCGAGGTCAACGGCCAGCTCGAAAGCAGCCCTGAACTGGTCAACGAAGACCCGATGGGGGAAGGCTGGTTCTTCCGCTTCAACCCGGCCGACATGAGCGAAGTCACCGCCCTGCTCGACCAGGACGCGTACGACCGCCTGATCAAAGCCAACGACGACGCCTGAGGAACCCCGCCATGACCATCAACCTCAGCACAGCCAACGAATTCATCGCCCGCCACATCGGCCCTCGCGCCGCTGACGAGCAGGCCATGCTCGCCGCCCTGGGCTTCGACTCGCTGGACGCCATGACGGCCGCAGTCATCCCAGACAGCATCAAGGGCACCAGCGTATTGGGCTCGCACGACGGCCAGAGCGAAGCCGACGCGCTCGCCGCGCTCAAGGCCATCGCCGGCAAGAACCAGCTGTTCAAAAGCTACATCGGCCAGGGCTACTACAACACCCACACCCCGGCGCCGATCCTGCGCAACCTGCTGGAAAACCCGGCCTGGTACACCGCCTACACACCGTACCAGCCAGAAATTTCCCAAGGCCGCCTGGAAGCGCTGCTGAACTTCCAGACCCTGATCAGCGACCTGACCGGCCTGCCGATCGCCAACGCCTCCCTGCTCGACGAAGCCACTGCTGCGGCCGAGGCCATGACCTTCTGCAAGCGCCTGTCGAAGAACAAGGCCAGCCACGCCTTCTTCGCCTCCGTGCACTGCCACCCGCAAACCCTCGACGTGCTGCGCACCCGTGCCGAGCCGCTGGGTATCGAGGTGGTGGTCGGCGACGAGCGTGAGCTGGGCGATGTCAGTGCCTTCTTCGGCGCCCTGCTGCAATACCCCGCCAGCAACGGTGAAGTGTTTGACTACCGTGAAGTGGTACAGCGCTTCCACGCCGCCAACGCGCTGGTCGCCGTCGCGGCCGACCTGCTGGCCCTGACCCTGCTGACCCCACCGGGCGAGTTTGATGCCGACGTGGCCATCGGCAGCGCCCAGCGTTTTGGCGTACCACTGGGCTTCGGTGGCCCGCACGCGGCTTACTTCGCCACCCGGGACGCGTTCAAGCGCGACATGCCGGGCCGCCTGGTCGGCGTATCGATCGACCGCTTCGGCAAGACCGCCCTGCGCCTGGCCATGCAGACCCGCGAGCAGCACATCCGCCGCGAAAAGGCCACCAGCAACATCTGCACCGCCCAGGTGCTGCTGGCCAACATCGCCAGCATGTTCGCCGTTTACCACGGCCCGGCCGGCCTCAAGCGCATTGCCGAACGCACCCATGCACTGACCGCGATCCTGGCCGCCGGCCTGAAGACGCTGGGCGTACAGGTAGTGGGCGCCAGCGCCTTCGACACCCTGACCCTGGCTACTGGCACTGCCACCGCAACCCTGCATGACAAGGCACGCGCCCAGGGCATCAACCTGCGCCAGATCGATGCCGCCCACGTGGGCCTGTCGCTGGACGAAACCAGCAGCCAGGCTGACGTTGAATCCCTGTGGCAGCTGTTCGGTGACGACAAGGCCCAGCCTGACTTCGCCGCCCTGGCCGCCAGCACCGGTTCGCTGCTGCCTGCCGCCCTACTGCGCCAGTCGGCCATCCTCGAACACCCGGTGTTCAACCGTTACCACAGCGAAACCGAGCTGATGCGCTACCTGCGCCGCCTGGCCGACAAGGACCTGGCACTGGACCGCAGCATGATCCCGCTGGGCTCGTGCACCATGAAGCTGAACGCGGCCAGTGAAATGATCCCGGTTACCTGGGCCGAGTTCGGCAACCTGCACCCGTTCGCCCCGGCCGCGCAGAGCCAGGGCTACCTGCAGATGACCACCGAGCTGGAAGCCATGCTGTGCGCCGCCACCGGCTATGACGCCGTGTCGCTGCAGCCCAACGCCGGCTCCCAAGGCGAGTACGCAGGCCTGCTGGCCATCCGCGCCTACCACCGCAGCCGTGGCGAAAGCCACCGCGACATCTGCCTGATCCCGTCGTCGGCCCACGGCACCAACCCGGCCACCGCACACATGGCTGGCATGCGCGTAGTCGTCACCGCCTGTGACGCCCGCGGCAACGTCGATGTCGAGGACCTGCGCGCCAAGGCCATCGAGCACCGCGAACGCCTGGCCGCGATCATGATCACCTACCCGTCGACCCACGGTGTGTTCGAGGAAGCGATCGGCGAAATCTGCGCGATCATCCACGACAACGGTGGCCAGGTGTACATCGACGGCGCCAACATGAACGCCATGGTCGGCCTGTGCGCGCCGGGCAAGTTCGGCGGCGACGTATCGCACCTGAACCTGCACAAGACCTTCTGCATCCCGCACGGTGGCGGCGGCCCGGGCGTTGGCCCGATTGGCGTCAAGTCGCACCTGGCGCCGTTCCTGCCAGGCCATGCGCAGCTGGAAAACACCGAAGGGGCGGTGTGCGCCGCACCGTTCGGCAGCGCCAGCATCCTGCCGATCACCTGGATGTACATCCGCATGATGGGCGGTGCCGGCCTCAAGCGTGCTTCGCAGATGGCGATCCTCAACGCCAACTACATCGCCCGCCGCCTGGAAGAGCACTATCCTGTTCTGTATACCGGTGGCAATGGCCTGGTGGCCCACGAGTGCATCCTCGATCTGCGCCCACTGAAAGACACCAGCGGCATTAGCGTCGACGACGTGGCCAAGCGCCTGATCGACTTCGGTTTCCACGCCCCGACCATGTCCTTCCCGGTGGCCGGCACGCTGATGATCGAACCGACCGAAAGCGAGGCCAAGGAAGAACTGGACCGCTTCTGCGACGCGATGATCCAGATCCGCGAAGAAATCCGTGCGGTCGAAAGCGGTAGCCTGGACAAGGACGACAACCCGCTGAAGAACGCCCCGCACACGGCGGCCGAGCTGGTTGGCGAGTGGGCCCACGGCTACAGCCGCGAGCAGGCGGTCTACCCGCTGCCAAGCCTGGTGGAAAGCAAGTACTGGCCGCCGGTCGGCCGGGTCGACAACGTGTTCGGCGACCGCAACCTGGTGTGCGCCTGCCCGTCGATCGAGAGCTATCAGGACGCCTGATTGCGCTCAGGCCCGCTACCTGACTTGAGGTGTGGACCTCTGTGGGAGCGGGCGCGCCCGCGAATGCGATGATGCCTTCACCGACGCATTCGCGGGCACGCCCGCTCCCACAGGGTTCACCGTCCGCCTAATTTTCCTGGCTGGAGGAACCACCATGTCACTGAGCGTCTTCGACCTGTTCAAGATCGGCATCGGCCCCTCCAGCTCCCATACGGTCGGCCCGATGCGTGCTGCCGCACGTTTTGCCGAAGGCCTGCGCCGCGACGGACTGCTGCCCAGCACGGTTAGCGTCAAGGCCGAGCTGTATGGCTCCCTGGGCGCCACCGGCAAGGGCCACGGCAGTGACAAGGCCGTACTGCTAGGCCTTGAAGGTGAACACCCCGACACCGTCGACACCGGCTCCATCCCAGGCCGCCTGCAAGCCATCCGCGACAGCGGCCACATCAACCTGCTGGGCGAACAGCGCATTGCGTTCATCGAAAAGCAGCACCTGGCAATGATCCGCAAGCCGCTGGACTACCACCCCAACGGCATGATCTTCCGCGCCTTCGACGACGCCGGCCTGCAAATCCGCAGCCGCGAATACTACTCGGTGGGCGGTGGTTTCGTGGTCGACGAGGATGCCGCCGGTCACGACCGTATCGTCGAGGACAGCACAGTGCTGCCCTACCCGTTCAAGACCGCCAAGGAACTGCTTGGCCACTGCACCACGCAAAACCTGTCGGTAAGCCAGGTGATGCTGGCCAACGAGGCCGCCTGGCGCCCGGAGGCGGAGACCCGCGCCCGGCTGCTGCGTATCTGGCAGGTGATGCAGGATTGCGTCGAAGCCGGCTGCCAGCATGAAGGCATCCTGCCGGGCGGGCTCAAGGTCAAGCGGCGGGCGCCAGCCCTGTATCGCCAGCTGAGCCGCCACCCGGAAGCCAGCCTGCGCGATGCGTTGTCGGTGCTCGACTGGGTCAACCTCTACGCCTTGGCAGTGAACGAGGAAAACGCCAATGGCGGGCGTGTGGTTACCGCACCCACCAACGGCGCGGCGGGCATCGTCCCGGCGGTGATGCACTACTACATGCGCTTCGTGCCGGGCGCCAGCGACGACGGGGTGGTGCGTTTTCTGCTCACCGCCGCGGCGATCGGCATCCTGTACAAAGAGAACGCCTCCATCTCCGGCGCCGAAGTGGGCTGCCAGGGTGAAGTCGGCGTGGCCTGTTCCATGGCCGCCGGCGCGCTGTGCGAAGTGATGGGCGGCAGCGTGCAGCAGGTGGAAAACGCTGCCGAAATCGGCATGGAACACAACCTGGGCCTGACCTGCGACCCGATCGGCGGGCTGGTCCAGGTGCCCTGCATCGAGCGCAACGCCATGGGCTCGGTGAAGGCGATCAACGCGGTGCGCATGGCCTTGCGCGGCGACGGGCAGCACTTCGTGTCGCTCGACAAGGTCATCCGCACCATGCGCCAGACCGGCGCCGACATGAAAAGCAAATACAAGGAGACCGCCCGCGGCGGTCTTGCCGTCAACATCATCGAATGTTGACCCAACAATAAAACCAAGGAGTCACCGATGTCCGAAACACTGCTCAAGACCCCACTGCACGCCCTGCACCAGGAACTGGGTGCGCGCATGGTGCCGTTTGCCGGCTACGACATGCCGGTGCAGTACCCGCTGGGCGTGCTCAAGGAACACCTGCACACCCGCGAGCAGGCCGGCCTGTTCGATGTCTCGCACATGGGCCAGATCATCCTGCGCGGTGCCGATGCCGCCAAGGCCCTGGAAAGCCTTGTACCGGTGGATATCATCGACCTGCCGGTGGGCATGCAGCGCTATGCCATGTTCACCAATGAACAAGGCGGCATCCTTGACGACCTGATGGTTGCCAACCTGGGCGACGACACCCTGTTCCTGGTGGTCAACGCCGCCTGCAAGGACCAGGACCTGGCTCACCTGCAAACGCACATCGGTAGCCGTTGCGAGGTGCAGCCGCTGTTCGAACAACGTGCCCTGCTTGCCCTGCAAGGGCCGGCAGCGGTCAAGGTACTGGAGCGCCTGGCCCCGGAAGTGGGCGGCATGACCTTCATGCAGTTCCGGCCGGTAAAACTGCTGGGTGAAGACTGCTTCGTCAGCCGCTCAGGCTACACCGGCGAAGACGGCTACGAGATTTCGGTACCGGTCCAGGCCGCCGAAGCCTTGGCCCGCCGCCTGCTGGCCGAGCCCGAAGTACAGCCTATCGGCCTGGGCGCACGCGACTCGCTGCGCCTGGAAGCCGGCCTGTGCCTGTATGGCCATGACATGAATACCGAGACCACCCCGATCGAAGCCAGCCTGCTGTGGGCGATTTCCAAGGTGCGCCGTGCCGACGGTGCACGTGCGGCCGGCTTCCCCGGCGCCGAAGCGATCTTTGCCCACCAGCGCGACGGCGTGGCGCGCAAACGTGTCGGCCTGTTGCCGCAGGAGCGCACGCCAGTACGTGAAGGCGCGGATATTGTCGATGCGAACGATAAGCCGGTAGGTAAAGTGTGCAGCGGCGGCTTTGGCCCGACACTCGGCGCACCTGTTGCAATGGGTTATATCGATAGTGAACATGCTGCACTCGACACCGCACTGTTTGCCGTGGTGCGCGGCAAGAAGGTTGCCTTGAAAGTCAGCAAAATGCCTTTCGTGGCGCAACGTTACTACCGTGGTTGAAACGGCTTTGTGAAGATTATGGCCAGGTTCGACATATTCGTTTTCGAACCTGCCCAATAACTTTTGAACATGGCGCCAGGCCAGGCGCCATGCCGTTTCCGACAAATTGGTCGGTTATCGGCAAGCGGCCGATTTTCCATTCGACCAAGGGCTTGTTTTTCGCTCGGGAGTTGTCGTAGAGTCAGTGCACTGTGTTTGCATGGGTCGCAACAGTTCGTGACCTGGGCCAGTAGCCGCAATCTGCTACAACCCGTTCGACGTCTCTTACTTTCCTGCAACCCAGCCCAGTAATCTTTTGCTTACAAACAATGCAGAAGAAACTGTCATCAAAATTTAAGTTTCATAGGAAATAAGACAATGGCTGAGCGTCAGAACGGTACCGTCAAGTGGTTCAATGACGAAAAAGGTTACGGTTTCATCACCCCAGAAAGCGGTCCGGATCTGTTCGTGCACTTCCGCGCCATCCAGGGCAACGGCTTCAAGAGCCTGAAAGAAGGCCAGAAAGTGACCTTCGTTGCTGTGCAAGGCCAAAAAGGCATGCAGGCTGACGAAGTCCAGGCTGAAGCCTGATACTTCTAAAAAAGAGCCCCTGCGTTGACGCGCAGGGGCTTTTTTTTGCTTGCGATTCCATAGAATGAGCTTTTTCCCCTGGAGTTGCCGAGCGATGCCCAAGCCCCACCTTATCCCTCAGGGCGACTTCCCCGCTGCTGGCCTGGGCCGACGACTGGCCGCAATGTTTTATGACTTCCTGCTATGTACTGCGCTGCTCATCGTGACAGCCGGTGCCTACAAGCTGATCCAGATGGCGATCATCGGCGAAGCGCGCATGCGAGAGCTGACCGAAGCCGGCGCACTGGATGGCGACCCGCTATTGTCGACGGTACTGCTGTTCGCCTTGTTCGGCTTCTTTGCCAAGTTCTGGACCCATGGCGGGCAGACGCTGGGTATGCAGGTGTGGGGCGTGCGCGTGCAGAATGCCGATGGTTCTGCCATCAGCCTGTGGCAGGCGTTGTTGCGCTTCGTGGTATCGATTGCCTCATGGCTGTGTCTGGGGCTGGGTTTTTTCTGGGTGTTGATCGACAAGCGAAAGCGTGGCTGGCATGACATCTATTCGGAAAGCCAGCTGGTGCGGGTGCCGAAGCAGAAGAAATGATCCGAGCGTTGTGTTGCCTGTTCAGGCCTCTTCGCGGGTTTACCCGCGAAGAGGCCTGAACAGGCAACACCCATGAAAAAGCCGACACTGAGGTCGGCTTTTTTGTACAACTCAGGCCACTATCCTGCCCGACGCAACAGCCAGACACCGGCCAAGGCGCAGATCCCCGCCGGGATCACCACCGCCAGCAGCGGCGGGAAGCCGAACACCTGGCTCGAAGGCCCCAACAGGTCCTGGGCGATGCGGAACACGAAACCCACCAGCACACCGGTGAACACGCGCTGGCCGAGGGTTACCGAGCGCAGCGGGCCGAAGATGAAGGAAATCGCCATCAGCACCAGCGCCGCGGTGACCATCGGCTGCAGCACCTTGGTCCAGAACGCCAACCAGTAACGGGCATTGTTCAGGCCCTGGTCGGACAAGTAGTGGATGTAATCCCACAACCCGGTAATGGACAGCGACTCCGGCGCCAGGATTACCGTATTGAGCAGTTCTGGCGTGAGCGAGACATCCCAGCGCTCCTGCGGTGCGCTGACGACTTCAGTGTGGTCGCCACGGAAGTAGGTGGTACGCACGTCGGCGAGCAACCAGTGGTCGCTCTGGTACTGCGCGCGGCGGGCGAAGCTCGAAGTAACGATCTTGCGCTCGCTGTCGAAGCGGTAACGGGTCACACCCAGCAACAGGCCGTTGGGCTGCACGGCGTTGATGTGCACGTATTCTTCACCCTGTCGGTGCCACATGCCGCGCTTGGAGCTTTGCGCCTCACCACCGCCCTGGGCCAGGGAACGGTCGGCCTGGGCCTTGTTCTCGGTCACCGGCGCCACGTATTCGCCAATCAGCAGGCCGACCAGCATCAGCACCAGCATCGGCTTCATCACCGCCCAGACGATGCGGCCGATGGACACCCCGGCCGCACGCATGATGGTCAGTTCGCTGCTGCTGGCCAGGCTGCCCAGGCCGATCAGGCAGCCGATCAGGGCGGCCATCGGCAGCATGTCGTACAGCCGCCGAGGTGCGGTGAGCATGACGAAGTTGCCAGCCTCCATCACCGTGTAGGTGTCACTCAGGTCGCTCATCTCGTCGATGAAGGCGAACAGCGAGGCCAGGCCGAGGATGATGCCCAGCACAGCCAGGATGGCCAGCAGTACGCTCTGGCCGATGTAGCGGTCCAGCTTACCCATGGGCCACCTCCGCACGACGGGCGGCGCGCTTGAGGCGCATCGGTTCCCAGTACAACAGGCCGAGGCCGATCAGCAGGAACAGGCCGTGGACCCACCACATGCCCAGGCCAATCGGCAATTTGCCCTTCTCGAGGGCGCCGCGTACGGAAATCAGCATTGTCAGGTAGGCCATGTACAAGAGAATTGCCGGCAGCAGCTTGAGGAAGCGGCCCTGGCGGGGGTTGACCCGGGACAGCGGTACCGCCAGCAGGGTCACGACGAATACCAGGATCGGCAGCGACAGCCGCCATTGCAGCTCGGCACGCTCTCGCAGGCCCTTCTTGCCGATCAGCTCGGAAGTGGGGATGGCCTCGCGCTCGGTGACTTCCTCGGCGACTTCCGGTTTGGGCAGCAGCACACCATAAGTGTCGTACTTGATCGCGCGGTAATCGGCCTGGCCCGGGTTACCGTCATAGCGATAGCCGTTTTCCAGCACCAGGTAGCGGTTGCCGTCGGCCTGGATCTCCTGGTGACCTTTTTCAGCGACCAGTACCGATGGGGCGCGGTCCTTGGTCTTGTCCTGGTTGAAGCGCTTCTCGGAGATGAACACCCCGGCCAGGTTGACGCGGTCGTCCGACAGCTGCTCGGTGTAGGTCACCCGCGAACCGTCACGCAAGGTCTGGAAGCGGCCCGGCACCAAGGTGTCGAACTCGGTCAGCGTGTCCTGCTGGGCAATGATCTGCTGCACCTGGGCAACGCCCAACGGCGCAAGGCTCAGGCTCAGCCAGGCCACCAGCAGGGCGACCAGCGCCGCCGGTACCATGGTCAGCCCCAACAGGCGCTGCTGGCTCATACCGGTTGCGGACAGCACGGTCATCTCGCTTTCCAGGTACAGCCGCCCGTACGCCAGGAGAATGCCGAGGAACAGCCCCAGAGGCAGGATCAGTTGCAGGAAACCCGGCAGCCGGAAGCCCATGATCAGGAACAGCACGCCCGGGTCGAGCACGCCCTGGGCCGCCTGGGCCAGATACTTGATGAAGCGCCCGCTCATGATGATCACCAGCAGCACAGCGCTGACGGCGCTCAAGGTCACCAGGACCTCGCGGGACAGATAACGAAAGACGATCAAACCAGACACTCCTGGGTTGTCAGGGCGGACTGCCATGCAATGGCGCCAAACAATGACTTAGTACAGCCAAGACCAATGCCGGTTCGCCAAAGGCGAACCTCCATGTAAAGTGCGCGCATTATCCTGTGATTGACCGCGCCTGTCACTTGGCCGCGCATGAAGGCGCATAACGGGGTTGTCAGCACGCTTGCCGCAGGCTCAAACTGGCAGCTTTTCCGCTGGCGCGCGACTCCGCCGCCAGGCCCGTCCAGAGCGCTGGAATACACAGCGCCATTCGTATCGATCATTCGGGGACCCTGACATGGAACTGGTTGTAAAAAGCGTAGCTGCTGCATCCGTAAAAACCGCCACCCTGGTCATTCCGGTAGGTGAAAACCGCAAGCTCGGCACTGTTGCCAAGGCTGTCGACCTGGCCAGCGAAGGTGCCATCAGCGCTGTGCTCAAGCGCGGCGACCTGGCTGGCAAGCCAGGCCAGACCCTGCTGCTGCAGAACCTGCAGGGCCTGAAAGCCGAGCGCGTGCTGCTGGTAGGCAGCGGCAAGGACGAAGCCCTGGGCGACCGCGCCTGGCGCAAACTGGTCGCCAGCGTGGCCGGCGTGCTCAAGGGCCTGAATGGCGCCGATGCAGTGCTGGCCCTGGACGATGTCGCGGTCAACAACCGCGATGCACACTACGGCAAATACCGCCTGCTGGCCGAAACCCTGCTCGACGGCGAGTACGTGTTCGACCGCTTCAAGAGCCAGAAGGTCGAGCCACGCGCCCTGAAAAAAGTCACCCTGCTGGCCGACAAGGCCGGCCAGGCCGAGGTCGAGCGCGCCGTCAAGCACGCCAGCGCCATTGCCACCGGCATGGCCTTCACCCGCGACCTGGGCAACCTGCCGCCTAACCTGTGCCACCCAAGCTTCCTCGCCGAACAGGCCAAGGAGCTGGGCAAGGCGCACAAGGCGCTGAAGGTCGAGGTGCTGGACGAGAAGAAGATCAAGGACCTGGGCATGGGCGCGTTCTACGCCGTGGGCCAGGGCAGCGACCAGCCACCCCGCCTGATCGTGCTCAACTACCAAGGCGGCAAGAAGGCAGACAAGCCGTTCGTGCTGGTGGGCAAGGGCATCACCTTCGATACCGGCGGCATCAGCCTCAAGCCAGGCGCCGGCATGGACGAAATGAAGTACGACATGTGCGGTGCTGCCAGCGTGTTCGGCACCCTGCGTGCGGTGCTCGAACTGCAACTGCCGGTCAACCTGGTGTGCCTGCTGGCCTGTGCCGAGAACATGCCAAGCGGCGGCGCCACCCGCCCGGGTGACATCGTCACCACCATGAGCGGCCAGACCGTCGAAATCCTCAACACCGACGCCGAAGGCCGCCTGGTGCTGTGCGACACCCTGACCTACGCCGAGCGTTTCAAGCCGCAGGCGGTGATCGACATCGCCACCCTGACCGGCGCCTGCATCGTCGCCCTGGGCAGCCACACCACCGGCCTGATGGGCAACAACGACGACCTGGTGGGCCAGTTGCTCGACGCTGGCAAGCGCGCCGACGACCGTGCCTGGCAGTTGCCGCTGTTCGATGAATACCAAGAGCAGCTGGACAGCCCGTTCGCCGACATGGGCAACATCGGCGGGCCGAAGGCCGGCACCATCACCGCAGGCTGCTTCCTGTCACGCTTCGCCAAGGCCTACAACTGGGCGCACATGGACATCGCCGGTACCGCATGGATCAGTGGTGGCAAGGACAAAGGCGCCACAGGCCGCCCAGTGCCGCTGCTGACCCAGTACCTGCTGGACCGCGCTGGCGCCTGACGCCGTGAGGCCGGTGGTGCCTTGCGCACCTCCGGCCGGCGATTACCACCATGAGCAAAGTCGACTTTTACATCCTGCCCACCGACTCGCTGTCGGCGCGGCTCGATTTCGCCTGCAAACTGTGCGAAAAGGCCTGGCGCCTCGGCCACCGGGTCTATCTGCATTGTCAGGATGAAGAACAGCGCAGCGAGCTGGACCTGCGTTTGTGGCGCTTCAAGGGTGAGGCCTTCGTGCCCCACGACCTGGCCGAGCTGCATGCCGATGCCGGCGTGGCCCTTGGCCTGGCTGACAACGCGGGCGATCACTGCGACCTGCTGATCAACCTGGGGGCCGGCGTGCCGGGCTTCGTCGGCCAGTTCGAGCGGGTGGCCGAAATCGTGGTGGAAGAGCCTGGCATCCGCCAATCAGCCCGTGAGCGATTCCGTTTCTACCGCGAACAGGGCTATGCTCTGCAAGACCACCGCTTACAGCGACTTTGACGACGATGGACAAGCCCTCCCCTTTGCCCGACTCCGCCCATCTGCTCGATGACCTCGAGTCGATCCGCCAGCTGCTTGGCGACGCCGACCTGCAACCACCGCTGCTGACCGAGACGGTGGAGCAGATCCCGTTGCTGCTGGAAGAACCTGCCGGTAACCCTGCGCCTGATGGTGAACCAATCGCTGTCGAGCCCGAAGAAGACCCGCAGACACGCCGGCAGGACACCCTGCTGCACCTGGAAAGCGAGCTGCGCGCAGCGGCGCAGATGATCATGCAGGACGTGATCAACGACTTTACCCCGCATATCGAGAACGAGATCAAGCGCCGGCTGGATGCGCGGATCGAGCGCTTGATCAAGCGTACCGAGTGATATTCCGGGGCCGCTTTGCGGCCCATTCGCAGCACAAGGCAGCTTCTGCAGGCACCGCGATCCCTGTAGGAGCGGCCTTGTGCCGCGAATGGGCTGCAAAGCAGCCCCAGCGGCTGTCGCCTCAACACCCCAGCTTGGTTATACTTCCCGGCTTTCCCGAATAAATGCACAGGGTCCCGCCGCGCATGGATAAGACCTACCAGCCGCACGCCATCGAAACTTCCTGGTACAACACCTGGGAGTCCGAGAACTATTTCGCCCCACAAGGTGCAGGCGAGTCCTACACCATCATGATCCCGCCGCCGAACGTGACCGGCAGCCTGCACATGGGCCACGGGTTCAACAACGCGATCATGGACGCCCTGATCCGTTTCCGCCGCATGCAAGGCCGCGACACCCTGTGGCAGCCAGGTACCGACCACGCCGGTATCGCCACCCAGATGCTGGTCGAACGCCAGCTCGAAGCCAAGGGCCAGAACCGGCATGACCTGGGCCGCGAGAAGTTCCTGGAAAAAGTCTGGGAATGGAAGGACCAGTCCGGTGGCAACATCAGCCGCCAGATCCGCCGTCTGGGCTCGTCGGTAGACTGGAGCCGCGAGCGTTTCACCATGGATGACGGCCTGTCCGACGCGGTCAAGGAAGCTTTCGTGCGCCTGCACGAAGACGGCCTGATCTACCGCGGCAAGCGCTTGGTCAACTGGGACACCAAGCTGCACACCGCCATCTCCGACCTCGAAGTGGAAAACCACGACGAAAAGGGCCACCTGTGGAACCTGCGCTACCCGCTGGCCGACGGCGCCAAGACCGCCGAGGGCCTGGACTACCTGGTCGTTGCCACCACCCGTCCGGAAACCCTGCTGGGTGACGCGGCCGTTGCGGTCAACCCGACTGACGAACGCTACCAGGCGCTGATCGGCAAGTTCGTCGAACTGCCGCTGGTTGGCCGCCGCATCCCGATCATCGCCGACGACTACTGCGACCCCGAGTTCGGTACCGGCTGCGTGAAGATCACCCCGGCTCACGACTTCAACGACTACGAAGTCGGCAAGCGCCACAACCTGCCGCTGCTGAACATCTTCGACAAGAATGCCTTCGTGCTGGCCAGCGCCCAGGCCTTCAACCTCGACGGCAGTATCAACGAGCAGGTCGACACCCGCCTGCCGGCCCAGTACGCCAACCTCGACCGCTTCGTCGCGCGCAAGCAGATCGTTGCCGACCTGGACGCCCAGGGCCTGCTGGTGAGCATCGACGACCACGCCCTGAAAGTGCCGAAAGGCGACCGTTCGGGCACCGTCATCGAGCCGTGGCTGACCGACCAGTGGTACGTCTCCACCAAGCCGCTGGCAGAACCTGCCATCGCTGCCGTTGAAGATGGCCGCATCCAGTTCGTGCCCAAGCAGTACGAGAACATGTACTTCTCCTGGATGCGTGACATCCAGGACTGGTGCATCAGCCGCCAGCTGTGGTGGGGCCACCGCATCCCGGCGTGGTACGACGAGGCCGGCCAGGTCTACGTTGGCCGCGACGAAGCCGAAGTGCGTGCCAAGCACAACCTGGGCGCCGACGTGGCCCTGCGCCAGGACGACGACGTACTCGACACCTGGTTCAGCTCGGGCCTGTGGACCTTCTCCACCCTGGGCTGGCCGGAACAGACCGAGTTCCTCAAGAAGTTCCACTCCACCGATGTACTGGTAACCGGCTTCGACATCATCTTCTTCTGGGTTGCGCGCATGATCATGCTGACCATGCACCTGATCAAGAACGAAGACGGCACCCCGCAAGTCCCGTTCAAGACCGTGTACGTGCACGGCCTGGTGCGTGACGGCCAGGGCCAGAAGATGTCCAAGTCCAAGGGCAACGTCCTCGACCCGCTGGACATCGTCGACGGCATTACCCTCGACGCCCTGCTGGAAAAACGCACCAGCGGCATGATGCAGCCCAAGCTTGCCGAGAAGATCGCCAAGCAGACCAAGGCCGAGTTCCCCGAAGGTATCGCCAGCTACGGCACCGACGCCCTGCGCTTCACCTTCTGCTCGCTGGCCTCCACTGGCCGCGACATCAAGTTCGACATGGGCCGCGTCGAAGGCTACCGCAACTTCTGCAACAAGATCTGGAACGCCGCCCGCTACGTGCTGGACAAAGGCGAAGACTGCGGCCAGAACGGCGAAGCCTACGAACTGTCGTTGGCTGACCGCTGGATCATCTCGCAGCTGCAGCGCACCGAAGCCGAAGTGACCCGCCAGCTGGAGCAGTTCCGCTTCGACCTGGCCAGCCAGGCGCTGTACGAGTTCATCTGGAACCAGTACTGCGACTGGTACCTGGAGCTGTCCAAGCCGGTACTGTGGGACGAAAACGCCCCGGTCGAGCGCGCCCGCGGCACCCGTCGCACCCTGGTGCGCGTACTGGAAGTGGCGCTGCGCCTGGCGCACCCGTTCATGCCGTTCATTACCGAAGAAATCTGGCAGCGCATCGCGCCGCTGGCCGGTATCGAAGGCAAGACCATCATGCTGCAGCCGTGGCCGGTGGCCAATGAAGCGCGCATCGACGCAGCTGCCGAAGGCGACATCGAGTGGCTGAAGGAACTGATGGTCGGCCTGCGCAATATCCGCGCCGAGATGAACATCGGCCCGGGCAAGCCGCTGCCGCTGTTCCTGAAAAACGCCAATGCCGACGACCAGCGCCGCCTGCACGAAAACGAAGCGCTGCTGAAGAAGCTGGCCAAGGTCGAGTCGTTCACCGTCCTCGGCGATACCGACGAAGCGCCGCTGTCGGCCACTGCCCTGGTCGGTGACCTGCAAGTGCTGGTGCCAATGGCCGGCCTGATCGACAAGGATGCCGAGCTGGCGCGCCTGAACAAGGAAATCCAGCGTCTGCAAGGCGAAGTGCAACGTGTAGGCGGCAAGCTGTCCAACGCCGCCTTCGTCGACAAGGCTCCGCCTGCCGTGATCGAGAAGGAACGCGCCAAGCTGGCCGAGTCCGAACAGGCCCTGGCCAACTTCACCGAGCAGCATGCGCGGATTGCAGCGCTGTAACTTGACACTGCTGATCTGACCAGCGAGGGCTTCGCCCTCGTTCGCGGCACAAGGCCGCTCCTACAGGGACGGCGCCGGTTTCAAGGGCGCCGCTATCCTGTAGGAGCGGCCTTGTGCCGCGAATGGGCCGCACAGCGGCCGCCTGGCCAGCACATGCAGCACCGGACCCGAGCATGACCCAAGACAAACCCACCCTGCACCCGCGCAACCGCCACCAGGGCCGTTACGACTTCCCCAGCCTGATCAAGGCCCACCCTGACCTGGCGCGCTTTACCATCACCAACCCCCACGGCAAACCCAGCATCGACTTCGCCAACCCCGAAGCCGTGCGGGTGTTCAACCGCGCCCTGCTCAAGGCCCAGTACGGCATCCAGCACTGGGACATCCCCGCCGATTACCTGTGCCCACCCATTCCCGGTCGCGCCGACTACATCCACGCGGCCGCCGACCTGCTGGCCGACGACAATGCCGGTGAGGTGCCCAAAGGCGCACAGGTGCGTGCGCTGGATATCGGCGTGGGTGCCAACTGCATCTACCCGCTGCTGGGCTACAGCGACTACCGCTGGCGCTTCCTCGGCTCGGACATCGACGCGATGGCCTTGGCCTCGGCCAAGGCCATCGTCCAGGCCAATGGCCTGGGCAAGGCCATCACCCTGCGCCAGCAGGCCAACCGCGCGCATATCCTCAGCGGCCTGCTGCAGGATGACGACCGCTTCGACCTGACCCTGTGCAACCCGCCCTTCCATGCCTCGCGCGAGGAAGCCACCCGCGGCAGCCAGCGCAAGTGGAAAAACCTCGGCAAGCAGGACCCCAAGCGCAAGCTGCCGGTGCTGAACTTCGGGGGCCAGAACAATGAATTGTGGTGCGAAGGCGGCGAAATCCGCTTTGTCACCCAACTGGTTGGCGAAAGCGTGCAGTACGCCAAGCGGGTGCTGTGGTTTACCAGCCTGGTGTCCAAGGTCAGCAACCTGCCGGGGATAGACGCTGCGTTGAAAAAGGCCGGTGCCAAGGCCGTACGCATCATCGAGATGGGCCAGGGGCAGAAACAGAGCCGCATGGTCGCCTGGAGCTTCCATGACGACGCCGCGCGCCAGGCCTGGCACGCCCAGCGTAAATCACAGGCATGAAAAAACCGCGCCTGGCAAGCCAGGCGCGGTTTTTGTCAACGCTTCAACAATTACTTGTTGATGGCATCGGTCAGCACTTTGGCTGGAACGAACTTGACGACTTTCTTGGCAGCGATTTCGATGGCAGCGCCAGTCGAAGGGTTGCGGCCGGTACGGGCAGGACGCTCGGAGACTTTCAGCTTGCCGATGCCTGGCAGAGTGATTTCAGCGCCGTTTTCCAGTTGGTCGGCAACGATCTGGCCCAGTTGCTCCAGAGCGTTTTTAGCGGTGGCTTTTGGCGCGGCGATCGATTCGGCGATGTCGGCAATCAGTTGGTCTTTGGTCAATGCCATGGTGATGTTCCTTCCCTATCAAATTCGATGGTTATGCAGCGAACTACGACGTTATCGGGCCAGCCCCTTACAGTGGAGGGCCGCGCCAATCGCGTATGTAGATACGTAAATCGGCGTTTGGTTCGACACGACGACAGCACGCTGCCAGCACTGCGCCATACGAGGGGCGCAAGACCGCGCAAAACTACCACAGGAATGGATAAATATCCGCTGCGCACTTCGATTTAATGCAGGTTTTTCGGGGGTTTTAGCCTAAAACGCACAAAACTGAACAAAAAACGAACAACCGACATATCCGCCAACATACGGCCACTGCATCACCTTGTGTCTAGGGTAAACTTGACGCCTTTTGCAGCTCGCCGAGAATCCCATGCCAATCCGTCATTGCATCGTTCACCTGATCGACAAAAAGCCCGATGGCAGCCCTGCTGTACTGCACGCCCGCGACGCCGAACTGGCGGCTTCCGACGCCATCGAAAACCTGTTGGCAGACCTCAACGATAGTTACAACGCCAAGCAAGGCAAGGCCTGGGGGTTCTTCCACGGTGAGTCCGGGGCGTATCCGCTGAGCGGCTGGCTGAAGCAGTACCTCGACGAGGAAAAGGACTTCACCGCATTCAGCCGCGTGGCGGTGGAGCACCTGCAAAAGCTGATGGAAGAGTCCAACCTGTCCACCGGCGGCCACACCCTTTTTGCTCACTACCAGCAAGGCATGACCGAATACCTGGCGATTGCCCTGCTGCACCACAGTGAAGGCGTGGCGGTGAACGCCGAGCTTGATGTGACCCCTTCGCGCCACCTTGACCTTGGCCAGTTGCACCTGGCAGCGCGCATCAACCTGTCGGAGTGGAAGAACAACAAGAATTCCAAGCAGTACATTTCGTTCATCAAGGGCAAGAACGGCAAAAAGGTTTCGGACTATTTCCGCGACTTCATCGGCTGCCAGGAAGGCGTCGACGGCCCGGGCGAAACCCGCACCCTGCTCAGGGCCTTCAGTGACTTCGTCGAGAGCGAAGACTTGCCCGAAGAGTCCGCCCGCGAAAAGACCCAGACCCTGGTCGAATACGCGACTAGCCAGACCAAAATGGGCGAACCGGTAACGCTGGAAGAACTGTCCAGCCTGATCGACGAGGACCGGCCCAAGGCGTTCTACGATCATATCCGCAACAAGGATTACGGCCTGTCGCCGGAAATCCCCGCAGACAAGCGCACCCTCAACCAGTTCCGCCGCTTCACCGGGCGTGCCGAGGGGCTGTCGATCAGCTTCGAGGCGCACTTGCTGGGCGACAAGGTGGAGTATGACGAAGAGGCGGGGACCTTGATCATCAAGGGCTTGCCTACAACCCTGGTGGATCAGCTGAAGCGGCGCAAGGACTGATACCCCCAAGGCCGCTGAAGGAGGCCACCAGCGCCTCCTTGGCCGACTTGCGCAGCCGCTTCACCAACCGCTCCTGGCGCAACGCTTCGCCTTTGTCCGGCCATTGCTCGACATACACCAGCGCCTGGGCCGGGCTGGTCTTGAAGTAACGCGCGCCCTGCCCTTTCTGATGCGCGGTAAACCGGCGCTGCGGGTCATCACTGATGCCGCAGTACAGCGAGCCGTTGGCAGCCCTTACCAGGTAGACATACCAGGGTTTGCCAACAACCGTCTCAAGGGCATCACTCACCTTGGGCCTGCTGGAATGCGCGCAATCCCTTGAATGCCTGCAAGCGTACTTTGTTCTGCACCAGTGGCGACCAGCCCAGCAACATACCCGGCACACCCAACGCCTGCCGCGACCAGCGCCACAGGTCGAAGGTGTCGTCATGCTGGCAGATCAGCCCATCGCGGATCACAAAGCGGGCCTGGATGTCGTTGACCACAATACGGCCGGTCTGGCTGAACAGGTAGGTCGCTACCCAGTGCGCGCCGCCGCTGCGCTCGTCGGCGCGCACACTGTCGAATGCCAGGGTGAAGTCTTTGGCGCGGGTGGTGAGCATCCGCCACATGTCCCCCGCATCCTTGCCGCGCAGGGTGCCGAAAACCGGGTCGCTGAAAACGATATCGTCGCTGTAGCAAGCGACCATGCCCTCGGCGTCCAGGCGCTGGAAGGCCTGGTAGAAGCGGGTGATCAGGTCGCGGTTGGCGTCACTCATGGGGCAGGTCCGTCCTGGGGTCGAAAGCAGCACGATAATCTGCCCCGATGGCTTATGCCAGTCTCAAACTTTTTCGCTGGTCACCTGCACATGCAACGCCCGCCCGGCACCCAGCCCGAACACGATTGCACCTACCCCCAGCACAGCAAAAATCCACCCTACTGCCGCCCAGCCCCCTGTGAGGTCATGCACCAGGCCCACAGCGAAGGGCCCCATCGACGCCAGGGTATAACCTACCCCCTGGGCCATGCTCGACAGGTTCGCGGCCACATGGGCATCTTTCGAGCGCAGCACGATCAAGGTCAGCGCCAGGGCAAAGGTTCCGCCCTGCCCCAGGCCCAACACCACGGCCCATCCCCACAGCCCCGACACCGGTGCATAGAGGCAACCGAACAGGCCAGCCAAGGTAATCAGCATGACCAGCACGATCGCCAGCCGCTGGTCCTTGCCGCGAGTGGCCAGCCAAGGCGCACTCAGCGAGCTGACCAGCTGCACGATCACCGACCCCGACAACACCAGCCCCGCCGCGGTCGGGCTCAGGCCGCGACCGATGAGGATCGATGGCAACCAGCCGAACACGATGTAAGCCAGTGATGACTGCAGGCCCATGTAAAGGGTCACCTGCCAGGCCAGCGGGTCACGCCACAGGCCACGCACGCGATAGGCCACCTTGTGCAGGCCATGCCCCTGACGGGCCTGCGGCAGCCACACCAGCATGGCCATCAAGGCCGGTAGCACCCAGAAGCCCAGCCCCAGCGCCCAGCTGCCGTCAAAATGTTGGGCCAAAGGTACGGTGGCACCGGCTGCCATCGCTGCGCCCAGGCACAACGCCATGGTGTACACACCGGTCAGTGTGCCAGCGTGCTGCGGGAAGTCGCGCTTGACGATACCCGGCAACAGCACGCCGATAATTCCGATGCTGGCCCCCGCCATCAGGCTGCCAAGGAAGACCCCGATAGCCCCAAAGGCGCTTCGCACAACGATGCCCAGCGCCAGGGTGACAAGGATGCCCAGGATCACCCGCTCGCTGCCAAAACGCCGCGCCAGCACCGGCGCCAGTGGGGCGAACAGCCCTAGGCACAGCACCGGCAAGGTGGTCAGCAACCCGGCCTGCGAAGCACTCAGCCCCAGGCCTTCGGCAACCTGCCCCAGCACCGGCGCCATGCTCGACAATGCAGGGCGCAGGTTCAATGCCACCAGCACTAGGCCAAGCAGCAACAGCCAGGGCCGCCGCAATACCACAGGCTGTTGCTGCACCTGCTCGTCGTCCGCTTCAGCGTCGATCAGCAGCTCATCGAGATCCCGCTCGTTGCGCGGGTTGTTACGGGTGATGGATTCAGCCATGGCCTTCTCGGAGTCAGGATTCGATGAGGGTACGGCTCAGGCGCTTGGCCCGCTCCGCATCACGTTGTTCGATGGCATCGAGGATCTGCCCATGCAGATCGAACGTGGCCTGGCAACGGGGCACGGTCGCCATGTTGTGCTGAAGAGCGGCAGCCACCACCCCGGAAAAGTACCGGTACAGCTCGCTCAATGCCGGGTTGTGGGCGGCATCTACCAGCCGCTGGTGAAACACCAGGTCACACGCCACATAGGCATCGACATTCCCGTGGAAGTGCCCGGCACTGCCGGCCAGGGCCTCGCGCAGCGCTTGCAGGTCGGCATCCGTGCGGCGCAACGCCGCCAGGCCAATGGCCTCGGCTTCGAGGATATGGCGGGTTTCACGGGCCTGCTCGGGGGTGCAGCGGGACATTGCCTGCACCGCCTGCAATGGGTCCTGGGCCGTGCGCAGGTAGCTGCCGTCGCCCTGACGAATTTCCACCAGGCCACTGAACGCCAGCACGCGCATGGCCTCACGCACAGTGTTGCGGCTAATGCCCAGCTGAAGGGCCAGCTCCGGCTCGGTGGGCAAACGCTGGCCGACTTGCCAGTCGCCCAACACGATGCGCTCGCGCATGCGCTCCACGGCCAGTTCGACCAGGGAACGCTTGGTCAACTCAGTGCTCATCTTACTCAACCAATCATCCGATGAATTGGCACAGCTTACTGGATGCCGGGTAACGCCGCAAACCACCTGGTATTTCTGCCAGTTGTGAAGAAAACCCTTTGTTGCAACGCTCGCATTGTTTTTTCAGGGGTGTACTTACATGCGACTGGCGAGCCTGCTGTTAATGCTGTTTCTGGCAATGCTGCCGGGTTGCGATCCGGCCAGACACCCCAGCCGCCCCAAAGCCTTGCTCATCGGGCTGGACGGTGTGCAGTTGGAGCAATACCTGCTGTTGGGCGACGCCACCAACCTGAATCAACGGCTGTATTACGGCAAGGCCTACGCTGGCGGAATCAACGGCAGCGCCAGCGAGCAGCCTACCTTGAGCGGTCCGGGCTGGGTCACGCTGCTTACCGGCGTCTGGAGCAACAAGCATGGCGTCGACTCGGATACCGAGTCGTTGCGGGTAGATCCGGCGTTTCCCAGCCTGTTCAAACGGCTGCGCTTGGCCATGCCCAACGCTTACCTGTCCAGTGTGGTGGGTTGGTCACCGCTGAACACGGCATTCCTGCTGGAAGATGCCCATGGTGCCGATGTACGCGAGAGTGGTTTGTCAGATGCGCGGGTAATTGAGCGAACGCTGCAAATCCTTGCCAACACGCCCGCCGACTTCACATTCATTCAGCTGGATGCGGCAGACCAGCTCGGGCACGACAGTGGCTTTGGCGATCACTATCAGCAGGCGTTGCGCACACTCGATAGCCAGATCGGGCATTTGCTGGACAAGGTCGACGAACGCCGGCGCCTGCACCCGCAGGAAGACTGGCTGGTGATCATCAGCACAGACCATGGGCGCGATTACTGGGGGAAAGGCCATGGCAGCGCTTCGGAGCAGGAAAAGAGCATCTTCATCGCCAGCAACAAGCCGCTGAATCAGGAGCTGACCGAGCTGAGCATTCCTGCGGAAATGCCAGGGCCCAACAACCTGTACGGCCTTCCCGCGCAGACTTCGGTAGCACCCACTGTGCTACGCCACATGGGCCTGACGCTGCAGCCGGAATGGCTACTGGATGGCACGCCTTTGCTGGGAAAAACCGGTGCGCGCAAGGCTCGGGCCGATGAACACAAGGGACGGTTACGCTGGAACAGCAATGCCACTGGCTACCTGACGATTCTGAAGAACGGGCAAGTGGTTGCACAGGTACCGGCCAAGGACGGGCAATGGACTGATCCGCAAGGGATGGAGAAGCAGAACGATTACGTGCTGGTGCTTGATGGCACGCCGACGGCGGTGCGCAACCGGCCAGCGGCCAAGGCATTTGTTATCGAAGAGAGCAGCTATTAAGCCGTGCTGGAGCAGTCCTGCGTCGATTTCAAGGTTAACAAAAGCCCTGTAGGAGCAGCCTTGTGCTGCGAAGAGGCCATTGCAGCCAAAGAAAGTCTCTTGCCTTACCGGCCTCTTCGCAGCACAAGGCTGCTCCTACAGGGTGATGCGTCAGCCTGAGTGGCGATGCAATCAGTTCAACGCATCGAGCAGCGCCTGGTTCATCTCTGGCGTACCGATGGTAATGCGCAGGAACTGAGCAATGCGTGGCTGCTTGAAGTGACGCACGATTACACCTTGCTCGCGCAGACGTGCTGCCAGCTCGCCGGCATCCTGCTGCGGGTGGCGCGCGAAGATGAAGTTGGCGGCCGAAGGCAGTACCTCGAAGCCCTTGGCCTCAAGCTGCCCGACCAGCACTTCGCGGCTGTCGATCACCTTGCGGCAGGTTTGCTCGAAGTACTCGCGGTCTTCAAACGCCACCGCCGCGCCAACGATCGCCGCACGGTCCAGCGGGTAGGAGTTGAAGCTGTTCTTGATCCGCTCCAGCGCCTCGATCAGGTCCGGGTGCCCGACCGCCAGGCCAACCCGCAGGCCGGCCAGGGAGCGCGACTTCGACAGGGTCTGGGTCACCAGCAGGTTGTCGTAGCGATCCACCAGGCTGATGGCCGTCTCGCCACCGAAATCAATGTAGGCCTCGTCGACCACCACCACCGAGTCACGGTTGGCCTGCAGCAACTGCTCCACCGCCTGCAGCGGCATCAGGCAGCCAGTCGGCGCGTTGGGGTTGGGGAAGATGATGCCGGCGCTGGGCTTGTTGTAGTCCTCGATGCGGATCTGGAACTGCTCATCCAGCGCCACCTGCTCGAAAGCAATACCGTACAGGCCGCAATAGACCGGGTAGAAGCTATAGCTGATGTCCGGGAACAGCAGCGGTGCATCGTGCTGGAACAGGCCGTGGAAAATGTGCGCCAGCACCTCGTCCGAGCCGTTGCCGACAAACACTTGCCCCGGGGTTACGCCGTAGTACTCGGCAACCGCCTGCTTTAGCCGGTCGCCGTTCGGGTCCGGGTACAGGCGCAGGTTGTCGTTCAGCTCGCCACGCATGGCCTCCAGCGCCTTGGGCGACGGGCCGTAGGGGTTTTCGTTGGTGTTGAGCTTGACCAGACGGGCCAGCTTGGGTTGCTCGCCCGGCACGTAAGGCACCAAATCCTTGACGAAGGGGCTCCAGAATCGACTCATGCTCAGTTCCCCTTCTCTTGGGTCAGGATACGGTATTCAGCGCTGCGGGCGTGGGCGGTCAGCGACTCGCCGCGGGCCAGCACGGAAGCGGTGTGGCCCAACTCGGACGCGCCCTGCTCGGAACAGAAGATGATCGACGAACGCTTCTGGAAGTCATACACCCCCAGCGGCGACGAGAACCGCGCGGTGCCGGAGGTAGGCAGCACGTGGTTGGGGCCGGCGCAGTAATCGCCCAGCGCTTCGCTGGTGTGGCGGCCCATGAAGATCGCGCCAGCGTGGCGAATGTGCGGCAACCAGGCTTGCGGGTCGGCCACCGACAGCTCCAGGTGCTCCGGGGCGATGCGGTTGGCCACATCCATGGCCTGTTGCATGTCACGCACCTGGATCAGCGCGCCGCGACCGTTGATCGATTTCTCGATGATATCGGCACGCTCCATGGTCGGCATCAGCTTGTCGATGCTGGCGGCAACGCGGTCGAGGAACGCGGCATCCGGGCTGACCAGGATGGCCTGGGCATCCTCGTCGTGCTCGGCCTGGGAGAACAGGTCCATGGCGATCCAGTCCGGGTCGGTCTGGCCGTCACATACCACGAGGATTTCCGACGGGCCGGCGATCATGTCGATGCCTACCTGGCCAAACACGTGGCGCTTGGCAGTGGCCACGTAGATGTTGCCCGGGCCGACAATCTTGTCCACCTGCGGCACGCTTTCGGTGCCGTAGGCCAGCGCCGCGACAGCTTGCGCACCACCGACGGTGAACACGCGGTCGACGCCGGCGATGCAGGCGGCGGCCAGCACCAGTTCGTTGACCTCACCACGTGGGGTCGGCACTACCATCACCACTTCGGCCACGCCGGCAACCTTGGCCGGAATGGCGTTCATCAGCACCGACGACGGGTACGACGCCTTGCCGCCCGGCACATACAGGCCTGCACGGTCCAGCGGGGTTACCTTCTGGCCCAGCACCGTGCCGTCGGCCTCGGTGTACTGCCAGGAGTCCTGCTTCTGCCGCTCGTGGTACATGCGCACACGGTTGGCGGCCTTTTCCAGGGCTTCACGCTGCACCGGGGTAATGCGGGTCAGGGCCAGTTCAAGGCGCTCGCGACCAAGGATCAGGTCATCGATGCTGTTGGCGGCAACGCCGTCGAAACGCTGGGTGAACTCCACCAGTGCTGCATCGCCGCGCTCGCGCACGCCCTTGATGATGTCGAGCACGCGCTGGTTGACCGCGTCATCAGACACACTTTCCCAGCTCAGCAGATGATCCAGATGTCGGGCGAAATCCGGATCAGCAGCGTTGAGACGGGCAATTGCAGTGGACACGGTCATGGCGAGGGCCTCGATTATTAGCGAATGCTCAGGCGCCCTAGGCTACCAGTCCATCCGCGCGGGCACCCGAGAAAAGTGGCTATGACGCGGATAGACGGGCGCGACAGCGAAGGCCGCGCTCAGGAGTCAGCCGCGGTGTCGCGATTCGACCGCGTTACGCAGTGTGTCGATCAGGCTCTGGATACGGGCATGCTGCATTTTCATCGAGGCCTTGTTGACCACCAGGCGCGAGCTGATCGTGGCGATCAGCTCCTGGGGTTCCAGGCCGTTGGCACGCAGGGTGTTGCCGGTGTCGACCACGTCGATGATCTTGTCGGCGAGATTGATCAGCGGTGCCAGCTCCATCGAGCCGTACAGCTTGATGATGTCGACCTGGCGGCCCTGTTCGGCGTAGTAGCGCTTGGCTACGTTGACAAACTTGGTGGCCACGCGCAGGCGGCCCTTGGGCTCGGCTGCGCCGACCACGCCGGCAGTCATCAGCTTGCACTGGGCAATCTGCAGGTCCAGGGGTTCGTACATACCCTGGCCGCCGTACTCCATCAGCACGTCCTTGCCGGCCACACCCAGGTCGGCGGCACCATGCTCGACATAGGTCGGCACGTCGGTGGCACGCACGATCAGCAGGCGCACATCGTCCTGCGTGGTGGGGATGATCAGTTTGCGGCTCTTGTCCGGGTTCTCGGTCGGCACGATACCGGCCTCGGCCAGCAACGGCAGGGTGTCGTCGAGAATACGGCCTTTGGAAAGCGCGATGGTCAACATTGGAACGTCGGTCCTTAAGCGGCTGCTGCCGGCCAGGTCATCGACCTGGCCGCATTCAATTCGAAAGGTGCATCCTTGCACCTGCGGGCTATCAGCCCGGTACGCGGCGGATTTTTGCGCCGAGCATCTGCAGTTTCTCTTCGATGCACTCGTAACCACGGTCGATGTGGTAGATGCGGTCGATCAGGGTATCGCCTTCTGCAACCAGCGCCGACAGCACCAGGCTGGCGGAAGCACGCAGGTCGGTGGCCATGACCGGTGCGCCTTTGAGCGACTTGACGCCAGTGACGATGGCAGTGTTGCCTTCGACCTGGATCTGCGCGCCCATGCGGTGCATTTCGTAAACGTGCATGAAGCGGTTTTCGAAGATGGTCTCGATCACCGCGCCAGTGCCTTCGGCAATGGCGTTCAGCGAAATGAACTGCGCCTGCATGTCGGTCGGGAACGCCGGGTACGGGGCGGTACGCAGGTTGACGGCTTTCGGCCGCTTGCCGTGCATGTCCAGCTCGATCCAGTCTTCGCCGACGTTGATGTCGGCACCGGACTCCTTGAGTTTTTCCAGTACGGCTTCAAGGATGGTCGGGTCGGTGTCCTTGACTTTGACGCGGCCACCGGTGACGGCAGCAGCGACCAGGTAGGTACCTGTCTCGATGCGGTCCGGCATCACGCGGTAGGTGGCCGAGTGCAGGCGCTCGACGCCATCGATGGTGATGGTGTCGGTACCCGCGCCCTGGACATTGCCGCCCATGGCATTGATGAAGTTGGCCAGGTCGACCACTTCAGGCTCGCGTGCGGCGTTCTGCAACACGCTGCGGCCCTTGGCCAGGGCAGCAGCCATCATGATGTTCTCGGTACCGGTGACGCTGACGGTGTCGAAGAAGAAGTGCGCGCCGCGCAGGCCACCCTCAGGCGCCTTGGCCTTGATGTAGCCACCTTCCACTTCGATCTTCGCGCCCATGGCCTCGAGGCCGCGGATGTGCAGGTCGACCGGGCGCGAACCAATCGCGCAACCGCCAGGCAGGGCCACTTCGGCTTCGCCGAAACGGGCAACCATGGGGCCCAGCACCAGGATCGAGGCGCGCATGGTCTTGACCAGCTCGTAAGGCGCAACCAGGGTCTTGATGGTGCGTGGGTCAATCTCCACCGACAGCTTTTCGTCGATCACAGGCTCGATGCCCATGCGGCCGAACAGCTCGATCATGGTGGTGATGTCGTGCAGGTGCGGCAGGTTGCCCACGGTGACCGGGCCATCGGCCAGCAGGGTCGCCGCCAGAATCGGCAGGGCTGCGTTCTTCGCGCCCGAAATGCGGATCTCGCCGTCAAGGCGAGCGCCGCCAGTAATAATCAGTTTGTCCATTGGAGTCTCGCCGCCAAGTTGGCTCAGGTGCGCTCAGCCCAGGCTGCGCTGCTGAAAAATTTCATGGTTACCGCGTGGATGCTGCCATTGGCGATCCAGGGATTAAGGTGAGCATAGATCGCCTGCTGGCGCTTGACCGGGCTCAGGCCAGCCAACTCGTCGCTGATCACGTTCAACTGGAAGTTGCAGCCTTCGCCTTCAACTTCAACCAGGGATCCCGGCAATTTTTCTTCAAGGAAGCTCTTAACTTCTAGGGCCTGCATGCTCAACCTCAATCGGCGCCCGATGCGCACGGGTCGGCCATCATACAAAAAAGCCCCTCGCCTGCGAAGCCCACCGAGGGCGTGCGCTGACCGAGGGGCCTCAATCAGTGGCGGGCCATCAGCTCGCCAGCACTTCATCGAGGTCATAAACCTCGGCGATTTCCCGCATGTCGTCGGGCATGCCGCGCACCTCGAAGGCCTTGCCGGCGGCTTGACCATCGCGAATGAACGCCAGCAACAGCGACAGGCCGACACTCGACGACTTCTCGACAGCCGAGCAATCCAGCACCAGGCGTGGCTCGCGAGACGCTTCGATCAACGCCTTGCCTTGCTTGCGCAAGCCCGGGCCGCTGCGGTAATCCAGCACGCCAGCCAGGCGCAGCACGCCTGGTTCGGCCATGCTCACACCGGCATCACTCATTTCACTTCCTTGTCAGGCGAGCTGTCCGCGGTTTGCTTGGCCTTGGCCACTTCGCCGGCCCAGCCGTCGATGGTCTTGTCCAGATTGTTGCCGTTGCGCTGCATGGCATCGGCGAACTGGTCACGGAAGAGCTTGCCGATGTTGATGCCGTTGACGATGACGTTACGCACCTTCCACTCGCCGGCAATGTTTTCCAGGGTGTACTGCACCGGGTAAACGGCACCGTTGTTGCCGGTGACCTTCATGCCGACACTGGCGCGCTTGCCGTCATCGGCCTTGGCCGGGTCGACGATGATGCCCTGGTTGTTGTATTCGAGCAGCGCGTTGCCATAGAACTGCATCAGGCTACGCTTGAAGTTTTCCTGGAAGCGCTGCATCTGCTCAGGCGTGGCCTTGCGCGAGTACTTGACGGTCATGATGCTGCGGGAAATGCCGTCGGCGTCCACCACCGGGCCGAGGATGCGGTTAAGTGCATCGTAGAAGGCGCCAGGGTTGGACTTGTACTGTTCCTTGTTGGCCTTGAGGTCGCCCAACAGTTCGGTGGTGGTGCCCTGAATCACATCGTGGGGCGACTGCGCGGCCACGACCAGCAGGGGGAAAGCCGCCAGCAAAACCAGCAGGCCACGTCGCAGGATCGAAATCATGGAAACTCCTTAATTAGCCGGTTGCGCTTCTTTCGGTTCCTTGCCAACGGAGTTGAGCAGGAACTTGCCAATCAGATCTTCCAGCACCAGTGCCGACTGGGTGTCGTGGATGGTCGCGCCATCCTTGAGCACCTGGTCTTCACCGCCCACGCTGATGCCGATGTACTTCTCGCCAAGCAAACCGGCGGTCAGGATCGAGGCAGTGGAGTCGGTCGGCAGGTTGTCTACCGTCTTGTCCAACTGCAACGTTACCCGACCGGTGTAGGAATCGCGGTCCAGATCGATGGCGGTGACCTTGCCGATGGTCACACCGGCCATGGTCACTTTAGCTCTGACCGTCAAACCGGCGATATTGTCGAAGTAGGCATAAACTTTATAGGTATCGCTGCTCGGGCTGGCCGACAGCCCGCTGACACGCAGGGCCAGCAGCAGCAGCGCCAGGATCCCGGCCAGGAGGAACAGGCCGACACCGATTTCCAGGGTGCGGTTTTGCATCAGAAATCTCCAAACATCAAGGCGGTCAGAATAAAGTCCAGACCCAGCACTGCCAACGAGGCATAGACCACGGTCTTGGTGGTGGCACGGCTGATCCCTTCTGAGGTGGGCTCACAGTCGTACCCCTGGAATACGGCGATCCAGGTTGTGACGAAGGCGAACACCAGGCTCTTGACCAGCCCGTTGAGCACGTCGTCAGTGAACGAAACACTGTTCTGCATGTTGGCCCAGAACGAGCCCTCGTAGACGCCCAGCCAGTCCACGGCTACCCACGAGCCACCCCAGATGCCTACCACGCTGAAGATCAGCGCCAGCAGCGGCAGCGAGATGAAGCCGGCCCACAGGCGCGGCGCGACGATGTACTTGAGCGGGTCGACGCCGATCATTTCCAGGCTCGACAGCTGCTCGGTGGACTTCATGTTGCCGATTTCGGCGGTCAGCGCAGAACCTGCACGGCCGGCAAACAGCAACGCCGTCACCACCGGGCCGAGCTCCCGCAGCAGGGTCAGGGCGACCATCTGCCCCACCGCCTGCTCCGAACCGTACTTGGTCAGGATGCTGTAGCCCTGCAGCGCCAGCACCATACCGATGAACACACCGGACACGACAACGATTGCCAGCGACAGCACGCCTACCGAATACAGCTGCTTGGTCAGCAACTGGAAGCCGCCGCCGATGCCGCCACGGCCGACCAGCGCATGGAACAGGAACAGGCACGAACGCCCCAGCACGGCCAGCACGTCGATGGCCGAACGCCCCAGCAGGCGTACACGTTCGAGTAAGGATTTTTTGCGCATCAACGCGCTCCCAGCAGGTCGGCGCGGTAGTCAGGCGCAGGAAAGTGGAAGGGTACCGGGCCGTCCGGGTCGCCCTTCATGAACTGGCGAATCCGTGGGTTGTCGGAGCCCATCAGCTCGTCAGGGGTGCCCTGCCCCAGCACCTGGCCGTCGCCTACCACATAGATGTAGTCGGCGATGCTGGCGGTTTCCGCCAGGTCGTGGGAGACGACGATGCTGGTGATGCCCAAGGCATCGTTGAGCAGGCGGATCAGGCGCACCAGTACGCCCATGGCAATGGGGTCCTGGCCGACGAACGGTTCGTCGTACATGAGGATCTGCGGGTCCAGGGCAATTGCCCGTGCCAGCGCCACACGGCGCTTCATGCCACCGGACAACTCGTCGGGCATGAGGTCGATGGCACCGCGCAGGCCCACGGCCTGCAGCTTCATCAGCACGATGTCGCGGATCATTTCTTCCGACAGCTGGGTGTGCACGCGCAGCGGGAACGCGACGTTCTCGAACACATCAAGGTCGGTGAACAGTGCACCACTCTGGAACAGCACGCCCATCTGCTTGCGGGCATCGAACAGGTCGCTGCGCGACAGGGTCGGCAGGTTCTGCCCGGCAACCCATACCTCACCGCTGGAGGGGCGCAGCTGCGCGCCCATCAGGCGGAGCAACGTGGTCTTGCCGCAACCCGATGGCCCCATGATGCCGGTGACCTTGCCGCGCGGGATGCGAATGTCGACGTTGCTGAAAATGCTGCGCGAACCGCGTTTGAAGGTAACCCCCTTCAACTCGACCGCGTAGGCGCTATCCACACTCATCTAGACTCCTTGCTAGTGCAGCCTCGTCCTAGTGGACGCCAGCCTCCATCAGGAAGGCACAAGCGCCCCTGCCAGGCCGAATAGCGGCGAACTATAGCACCGCTGACGCCACCGCCCCAAGGCCAGGCAAGCAGTCGTTCAGCCCTGTGACAGGCTTTGATGACATTCGCTACAGCAATCGAAGGGGTGAGGGTTTTCGTCATTGCGCGTATAATCGCTGCCTTTTCATCAGGCATTGCTTTCTCGACATGAGCCAATCCAGCGAGCTGATCCAATCCGCCCAACGCACCCTGCGCCTGGAACTCGAGGCCGTAGAGGCCCTGTTGGCGCGCATCGACGACAATTTCGTCAAAGCCTGCGAACTGATCCTGGCCAGCAAGGGCCGGGTGGTCGTGGTCGGCATGGGCAAGTCCGGGCATATCGGCAACAAGATCGCCGCCACCCTGGCCAGCACCGGTACGCCGGCGTTTTTCGTGCACCCGGCTGAAGCCAGCCATGGCGACATGGGCATGATAACCCGCGATGATGTCATCCTTGCCCTGTCGAATTCCGGTAGCACTGCCGAAATCGTCACCCTGCTGCCGCTGATCAAGCGCCTGGGCATCAAGCTGGTCAGCCTGACCGGCAACCCCGATTCGCCCCTGGCCCAGGCGGCCGAGGTCAACCTCGACGCCCGCGTAGAGCAAGAGGCCTGCCCACTTAACCTGGCACCCACCTCTTCCACCACCGCATCGCTGGTGCTGGGCGACTGCCTGGCCATCGCCCTGCTCGAAGCCCGCGGCTTCACGGCAGAAGACTTTGCCTTCTCGCACCCGGGCGGTGCACTGGGCCGCCGCCTGTTGCTCAAGGTCGAGAACGTGATGCACAGCGGCGACGAGCTGCCCCAGGTAGCCCGCGGCACCCTGCTCAAGGATGCGCTGCTTGAAATGTCCCGCAAAGGTCTGGGCATGACCGTGATCGTCGAAGCCGACGGCACGCTGGCCGGGATCTTCACCGACGGCGACCTGCGCCGCAGCCTGGACCGCAACATCGACGTACACACCACCCTGATCGACCAGGTGATGACCGTGCACGGCAAGACGGCCCGCGCCGAAATGCTCGCTGCCGAAGCCCTGAAGATCATGGAAGACCACAAGATCGGCGCACTGGTGGTGGTGGACCGCGAGGACCGCCCGACCGGCGCCCTGAACATGCACGACCTGCTGCGCGCCGGTGTAATGTGAGGAGTGATGGAATGAACCAGGATCTCATGCAACGCGGCAAAACCATCAAACTGGCAGTGTTCGATGTGGACGGCGTGCTCACCGACGGGCGCCTGTACTTCCTCGAAGACGGCAGCGAGTTCAAGACCTTCAACACCCTCGACGGCCAGGGCATCAAGATGCTCATGGCCTCGGGCGTGACCACCGCGATCATCAGCGGGCGTAAAACGCCTGTGGTCGAACGCCGGGCGAAAAACCTCGGCATCCCGCACCTGTACCAGGGCCGCGAGGACAAATTGGTCGTGCTTGACGGCCTGCTCGCCGAACTGGGCCTAAGCTATGATCAAGTGGCCTACCTGGGCGACGACCTGCCCGACCTGCCGGTCATTCGCCGGGTAGCATTGGGCATGGCCGTGGCCAACGCCGCTCCGTTTGTTCGCCAGCACGCCCACGGCGTGACCCAGGCACGCGGCGGCGAAGGCGCAGCCCGTGAATTCTGCGAACTGATCATGCAGGCCCAGGGCACCCTGGACGCTGCCAACGCCAATTACCTGTAAGGCTGCCCATGTTCAGCAAGAAAGCCCGCAATATTGCGCTGCTAGCAGTGATCGCCGCCCTGCTGGCGGCGGTCGGCTACTGGAACGTCAGCCCGGAAAGCTTCCTCGACAAGCCGGTGGCCCAGGTCGACGAAAGCGCCATCGACTACTATGCGATCAACGCCCACAGCGTGCAGTTTCTGCCTGATGGCAAGCTGCAGTACGAAATGACTGCCGACAAGGTCGAGCACCTCAAGGCCAGCGAAATCACGTTGCTGACCACGCCGGACCTGCACCTGTACCGCGGCACCGAATACCCGTGGCACGTGCAGAGCACCCGCGCCGAGGTCAACCCGGACGGCACCGAGGTCGAACTGATCGACAAGGTCCGGATTGCGCGCATCGACGAAAAGCAGCGTGAAACCATCATTACCAGCTCACGCATGACCGTGTTCCCGCAGAAGCAATATGCGCAGACCGAGCAAGCCGTTAGAATCGACGGCGCCGGTGGCACAACTACGGGCAAAGGAATGAAAGCGTATTTGAAAGAAAGCAGGATGGACCTGCTCTCTAACGTAAGAGGACAGTATGAGGCTCGTTAAAACCCTCCCCCTTTTGCTCAGCCTGAGCGCAGCACTGGGAAGCGCGAGCGCCTTCGCACTGCCGAATGACCGTGATCAGCCGATCCGCATCCAGGCCGACCAGGCCCACCTGGATGACAAGCAAGGCGTAGCCACCTACACCGGCGACGTGGTCATTACCCAGGGCTCGATGATGATCAAAGGCAACACCGTGACCATCACCCGCTCCGCTTCCGGCGACATCGATGTGGTGACCTCGGTGGGCAACCTGGCCTACTTCGAGCAGCAGCAGAGCGCGGCCAAGCCAGACAAGATGAAAGGCTGGGGCGTGACCATCCAGTATCAGGCGCTGAAAGACCTGGTGATCCTCACCGACCGCGCCAAGGTCGAGAACGAAGGCAACACCACCGAAGGCGAGAAGATCGTCTACAACACCCAGACCCAGGTGGCGACCGCCGGTCGCGGTGGCAACGTGACTACACCGCGTCAGCGCATCGACATGGTGATCCAGCCCAAGAAGAAGGCCGAGTAAATGGCAACCCTCAAAGCCCAGCACCTGGCCAAGAGCTACAAGGGGCGGCAGGTCGTACGCGATGTCAGCCTGTCGATCGACAGCGGCCAGATCGTCGGCCTGCTCGGCCCCAACGGCGCCGGCAAGACCACCTGCTTCTACATGATTGTCGGGCTGGTCCAGGCCGAGCAGGGGCGCGTGCTCATCGATAACCTCGATGTCAGCCACCAGCCCATGCACGGCCGCGCCCGTGCTGGCATCGGCTACCTGCCGCAGGAAGCCTCGATCTTCCGCAAGCTGTCGGTGGCCGACAACATCATGGCCATCCTCGAGACCCGCAAGGACATCGACCGCGACGGCCGGCGCAAGGAACTGGAAAGCCTGCTGCAGGAGTTCCACATCAGCCACATCCGCGACAACCTCGGCATGAGCCTCTCTGGTGGTGAACGCCGTCGCGTCGAGATTGCCCGCGCCCTGGCGACCGCACCCAAGTTCATCTTGCTGGACGAACCATTCGCCGGTGTCGACCCGATCTCGGTCGGCGACATCAAGCAGATCATCCACCACCTCAAGGCCAAGGGCATCGGTGTGCTGATCACCGACCACAACGTGCGCGAGACCCTGGATATCTGCGAAACCGCCTATATCGTCAATGATGGCCGACTGATCGCCGAAGGCGACGCCGAAACCATCCTGGCCAACGACCTGGTCAAAGAGGTTTACCTGGGCCACGAGTTCCGTCTCTGACCCCGGCACGCGCCTGGAGCACCGGAAAATAGCCGCACAACTGCGGGTAAAGTTGTTACGGTGCTCTAGGCAAACGCTACAATTTAAGGCATAAAACTTGCTTGATCTGGCGCCCCGGCGCCCTCGTGTAGTGGATGGCGCATGCGCGCCGGCGAACAAGGTACAAGCCCCTGCCATGAAACCATCGCTCGTCCTAAAAATGGGCCAGCAACTGACGATGACACCGCAGTTGCAACAGGCCATCCGTCTGCTCCAGCTTTCCACCCTGGACCTGCAACAGGAAATCCAGGAAGCGCTGGAGTCGAACCCGATGCTCGAACGTCAGGAAGACGGCGAGGACTTCGACAACAGCGACCCGATGGCGGACAACGCCGAGAACAAGCCGACAGCCGAAGCCCAGGACAACAGCTTCCAGGAAAGCACCATCAGTGCCGACAACCTGGAAGACGGTGAATGGAGCGAGCGCATTCCCAACGAGCTTCCAGTCGATACCGCATGGGAAGACATCTACCAGACCAGCGCCAGCAGCCTGCCGAGCAACGATGACGACGAGTGGGACTTCACCACCCGCACATCGGCCGGCGAAAGCCTGCAAAGCCACCTGCTGTGGCAACTGAACCTGGCGCCGATGTCCGACACCGACCGCCTGATCGCCGTTACCCTCATCGACAGCATCAACGGCCAGGGCTACCTGGAAGACACCCTCGAAGAAATCTGCGCCGGTTTCGACCCTGAGCTGGACATCGAGCTGGACGAAGTCGAGGCGGTACTGCACCGTATCCAACAGTTCGAACCGGCAGGTGTCGGCGCCCGCAATCTGGGCGAATGCCTGCTGCTGCAACTGCGCCAGCTACCTGCCAATACCCCGTGGATGACCGAAGCCAAGCGCCTGGTCACCGATTTCATCGACCTGCTCGGCAGCCGCGACTACAGCCAGCTGATGCGGCGCATGAAAATCAAGGAAGACGAGCTTCGCCAGGTCATCGAACTGGTACAAAGCCTCAACCCGCGCCCTGGTTCGCAGATCGAGTCCAGCGAACCCGAGTACGTGGTGCCCGACGTCATCGTGCGCAAAGATACCGACCGTTGGCTGGTGGAGCTGAACCAGGAAGCCATACCGCGCCTGCGGGTGAACCCGCAATACGCCGGTTTCGTGCGCCGCGCCGACACCAGCGCCGACAACACCTTCATGCGCAACCAGTTGCAGGAAGCGCGCTGGTTCATCAAGAGCCTGCAAAGCCGTAACGAAACCCTGATGAAGGTTGCCACGCAGATCGTCGAGCACCAGCGGGGTTTCCTCGACCACGGCGACGAAGCGATGAAGCCGCTGGTGCTGCATGACATTGCCGAAGCGGTGGGGATGCACGAGTCGACCATTTCGCGGGTTACCACGCAAAAGTACATGCACACACCGCGTGGCATCTACGAACTGAAATACTTTTTCTCCAGCCACGTCAGCACCTCCGAAGGCGGAGAATGCTCGTCCACGGCGATTCGCGCGATCATCAAGAAACTGGTTGCGGCGGAAAATCAGAAAAAGCCATTGAGTGACAGCAAGATCGCTGGTTTACTGGAGGCACAAGGCATCCAGGTAGCCCGTCGCACCGTCGCCAAGTACCGCGAGTCCCTCGGCATCGCACCGTCGAGCGAGCGCAAGCGACTGATGTAGCCCCTGAGATGAGCCACAGCGTTTGTGGGGCAGGTGCGAGACCTGCCTCTTTATGCACGGGCAACAAAGGAGAAGCTGTATGCAAGTCAATATCAGTGGACAGCATGTAGAAGTCACCCCACCGCTGCGTGATTATGTGGAGCAGAAGCTCAAACGCGTAGCGAGTCACTTCGACAAGATCACCAACGTGCAGGTCATCATGAAAGTCGAGAAGCTGCAGCAGAAGGTCGAAGCGACCCTGCAGATTCCTGGCGGTGAAGTGGTTGCCAATGCCGAAGACCAAGACATGTATGCAGCAATCGACGCCTTGGCCGACAAGCTCGACCGCCAACTGAAAAAACACAAGGAAAAACAGCAAAGCCTGCTGCAAGGTGCAGCTGCACGCTGATCCCCCTCATCCATGATCCGACTTGAAACCATCCTGACCCCCGGCCGTTCACTCGTGAACGTGCCGGGCGGCAGTAAGAAGCGCGCCCTGGAAAAGGTCGCCACCGTCATCGCCGACCAAGTGCCAGAACTGGAGATGCAAGACGTCTTCGAAAAACTGGTCGCCCGGGAAAAACTCGGCTCGACCGGTTTCGGCAATGGCATCGCCATCCCCCACTGCCGGCTTGAAGGCTGTTCCGCCCCGGTCAGTGCCTTGCTGCATCTGCAAGCTCCAATCGATTACGACGCCATCGATGGCGCGCCCGTGGACCTGCTGTTCGTCCTGCTGGTGCCTGAAGCCGCTACCGATGCCCATCTGGAACTGCTGCGCCAGATTGCCAGCATGCTCGATCGCAAGGAGGTTCGTGATCGCTTGCGTGCCGCCAGCAGTAACGAGGCCCTGTTCCAGGTTGTCCTGGACGTACAGAACGAGCACTGAACATGCGCCTGATCATTGTCAGCGGCCGCTCCGGCTCCGGCAAGAGCACCGCCCTCGATGTACTGGAAGACAACGGTTTCTACTGCATTGACAACCTGCCCGCCGGGCTGCTGCCGGAGCTGGCGGAAGAGGCTCTGATCAACACCGAACTGCTACAGCCGAAGGTTGCCGTGTCGATCGACGCGCGTAACCTGCCCAGCCACCTGACGCGCTTCCCCGAATTGCTCGAAGAAGCCCGTGCGCGAAACATCCAGTGTGATGTGCTGTTCCTGGATGCCGACGAAGACATGCTGCTCAAGCGCTTCTCGGAAACCCGCCGACGCCACCCACTGACCAATGCCAACCGCTCGCTGGCCGAAGCAATTCGGGTCGAGAGTGAGCTTCTGGGCCCGATCGCCGACCTGGCCGACCTGAAGATCGACACCACCAACCTGAATCTGTATCAGCTGCGTGATTCGATCAAGCTGCGCCTGCTCAACCAACCCGAGCCCGGCACCGCGTTCCTGGTCGAGTCGTTCGGTTTCAAGCGTGGCATGCCGGTCGATGCAGACCTGGTGTTCGATGTGCGCTGCCTGCCAAACCCTTACTGGAAGCCCGAGCTGCGCGAGCACTCCGGCCTCGACCAACCGGTAATCGACTATCTGGCCGCACAGCCGGATGTCGAAGACATGTTCAGCGACATTTCCAGCTATCTGCTCAAGTGGCTGCCCCGCTTCGCCGCCAGCAACCGTGCCTACGTCACCATTGCCATCGGCTGCACCGGCGGCCACCACCGCTCGGTGTACATCACTGAGCGCCTTGGCCAGTTGCTGCAGCAATCCCTGAAAAACGTCCAGGTCCGCCACCGCGACCTCTAGCCCAAGGATCCGCCCCACGATGCCCGCCCGCGAAATCACCATCATCAACAAGCTGGGCCTGCATGCCCGGGCGGCAGCCAAGTTCGTCGGCGTGGCAGGCCGCTTCCCCTGCCAGGTGCGGGTTGGCCGTACGCCGGACAAGCTGGTGGACGGCAAGAGCATCATGGCGGTGATGATGCTGGCGGCCGGCAAAGGCACCCAGGTGCACCTGCACACCGAAGGCGAGCAGGACAACGACGCCATGGATGCGCTGGTCGAGCTGATCAACAACTTCTTCGACGAAGGCGAATAGCCCTCCCGCAACATCTCCTGCCAATTATCAGGATGCAATCGGCCGTGGTTGTCTTTATACCTATATGGGTATAGATTGTGGCCATGCAATGGATGCATTAAAACGAATCAGGGCGCTGTATTGGGTTGGCAGCAGCAAGAAAGACCTTCAGGCACTTCCTGAAGATGTACAGGACATCTTCGGCTTTGCACTGCACTTGGCGCAGGAAGGCGGCAAGCATCAGCAAACCAAATGCCTCAAGGGATTCTCAGGCGCGGGGGTGCTGGAAATCATGGAGGATCACAACCGGAACACCTACCGGGCGGTCTACACCGTGAGCTTTGGCTCGGCTATTTATGTCCTGCATTGCTTTCAGAAGAAGTCCGTCTCCGGCATCAAGACTTCCAGTCACGACATCGCCTTGATCAGGTCTCGTCTGAAGCTGGCCGAGGCACACTCAAGAGGAGAAATAAATGACTGAGATCGAAGCAGGCAGTGGGAACGTCTATGCCGACCTCAACGGTGCCGACGCCAATGAAATGCTGGTAAAGGCACAGCTTGCCAGCAAGATCTGCAGCATCATCAAGGCTCGGCACCTCACCCAGTTGGAAGCCGCAGCGGTACTTGGATTACCCCAACCCAAAGTATCTGAAATGATGCGGGGCAAGTTTCGCGGCATCAGTGAGACCAAGATGATCGATTGCCTGGCGCGACTGGGGCGCGATATCCAGATTGTGGTCAAGCCAGCCCCTCGCTCCCGTCGCGAAGGGCGGGTTGAAGTCATTATCACCTGAGTGCCGCCTGCATGGAGCAGGCGCACCCAAGCTTGCTCACGACAATGCTGTATCCATCACCATCATCAGGCAGAAGCCAATACACAGCCCCAGGCTGGCCAGACGATGATGGCCGTTACTGCGCGATTCCGGGATGATCTCCTGGGTCACCACCAGCAGCATTGCCCCCGCCGCGCAGGCCAGGCCCAGCGGCAGCAGCAGTTCGGCGATGTTCACCAGCCAGGCGCAGATCACCGCAGCCACCGGCTCGACCAGGCCTGACGCTGCGCCTATCAAGAAGGCTTTGAAGCGCGACATGCCCGCCCCGGCCAGCACCAGCGCAATTACCAGCCCCTCAGGCACATCCTGCAAGGCAATGCCCATGGCCAGGCTGTCGGCGTCGGCCATGCCACCACCGGCGGACACACCGATGGCCATGCCTTCGGGAATGTTGTGCGCGATGATGGCGATGACAAACAGCCAGATGCGCGCAGCAATCACCGGCTGGTTGTCGGTGCCGACCAGCGCTTCTGGTGAGGCGCCAGACACTTTGAGGTCAACCAGAAACAGGCACAGCGCACCGAACAGCAAGCCAAAGCTGATCAGGCCACCCGCCCCCCAAGGGCTGAAACCGATGGACTGGGCCGCGCCCAGACCCGGAATGATCAGGGAAAACGCGGTGGCTGCCAGCATAACGCCAGCACCGAAGCCCAGCAGCGTGTCGGCCAGCGCCACTGGCATGTTGCGAATGACCAGTACCGGTACCGCCCCCAACGCCGTCCCCAGTGCGCACAATGCGCCGCCCTCCAGGGCGCGCAACATCCGTGGTTCCAGGTCCAGCCAGGCAAGGCCACGCGCTACCAACAGCGCGGTGCCCGCCAGCAAAAGCAAAGTCCCAAGCGCCAGGCGAAACAGGCGCACACTGCTGACAGACATCACTTCAGAGCGCATACCGGTCCGACTCACTTCAGGGCTTCAACGTAACGACGTTCCACTTCCGCCCAGTCAATGACGTTGTAGAAAGCACCGATGTATTCCGGGCGACGGTTCTGGTACTTCAGGTAGTAGGCATGCTCCCACACGTCCAGGCCGAGGATCGGCGTATTGCCGTGCATCAGCGGGCTGTCCTGGTTACCGCTGCTTTCCACCACCAGGGTTTTCTGCGGGGTCACGCTGAGCCAGGCCCAGCCGCTGCCGAAGCGGGTCAGCGCCGCTTTGGTGAAGGCATCCTTGAAGGCATCGAAACCGCCCAGTTGCGAGGAGATGGCTTGTACCAGCTGGCCCTGTGGCTCACCGCCGCCCTGCGGCGACATCACAGTCCAGAACAGGCTGTGGTTGGCGTGGCCGCCGCCATGGTTGGTTACCGCAGCGCGCAGGTTTTCTGGCAGCTGCTTGACCGCACCGACCAGTTTTTCCACCGGCCATTCGGCCCACTCAGTGCCTTCGATGGCGGCATTGAGGCCGTTGACGTAGGTCTGATGGTGCTTGCTGTGGTGGATCTCCATGGTCTGGGCGTCGATGTGCGGCTCCAGCGCATCGTAGGCGTAAGGCAAAGCAGGCAAGGTATGGGGCATGTCAGTGAATTCCGTAGGCATGGGTTCCAGGCGCCACGTCCGGCTGGGCAGCGAGTTCGCTGGCCCCGGCATTGTGGCGGTTGAGCAGGCGCTCGGTTCGCGGGTACTGGCCGTACTCGGCGATGAAATTCAGCAGTTCGGTGTAGGTTCGCCCACTGTGGCGCAGGGCTGCGTCACGCAGCGGCTGGGGCAATCGCGCCTCCTGGCTGGCGTGCAGCAGCCGCTGGTGGGCGGCGCACAAGTAGTCGGCGCTCTCGTGCGGCTGATTCAGGCGCACGTGCAGGTCGGCCAGGTTGTGGTGGGCGATGACGAACACGGCCACCGCTTCGTCGACGTCATGCCAGCGCTCGAACAGCACCTGGGCCAGCGCCAGGGCTTGCAGGTAGTGTTCCCGGGCGTCGACCAGCTCGCCTTGTTCGAACAGGCGGTTGGCGGTTTCCGTGGTGCGTTTCCAGTGCTGCATGGGTTGTCTCCTGGGCGGTGACGCAGGGTCAGATACCGCCGGCGGTGAGTTTTTCCGGGTCCAGCAGCGCTTCAAGCTGGTCACGTGACAGGTCGGTGTGCTCCAGCGCCACATCGATGACCGGGCGACCCTGCTTGTAGGCGGTCTTGGCAATTTCGGCAGCCTTGAGGTAACCGATGATCGGGTTCAGCGCAGTGACCAGGATCGGGTTGCGCGCCAGGGCTTCCTTGAGCTTGGCCTCGTTGACCTTGAAGCTGGCGATGGCCTTGTCGGCCAGCAAACGGCTGACGTTGGCCATCAGCTCGATGCTCTCCAGCAAGTTGCGGGCGATCACCGGCAGCATCACGTTCAGCTCGAAGTTGCCGGACTGGCCAGCTACAGCGATGGTCGCGTCATTACCGATCACCTGGGCGGCAACCATGGCGGTGGCCTCCGGGATCACGGGGTTGACCTTGCCTGGCATGATCGAAGAACCCGGCTGCAAGCCTTGCAGCTCGATTTCGCCCAGGCCGGCCAGTGGGCCGGAGTTCATCCAGCGCAGGTCGTTGGCGATCTTCATCAGTGCCACGGCGGTGGTCTTCAGCTGGCCAGACAGCGCCACGGCGGTGTCCTGCGAGCCGATCAGGGCGAACAGGTTCTGCCCTGGGGTGAACCGGACCTGGGTCAGGCCGCTGAGCTGTCGGGCGAAACCGGCAGCGAACAGAGGGTGGGCGTTGATGCCCGTACCCACGGCGGTGCCGCCCTGGGCGAGCGCCTGCAAGCTCGGCAGGGTCGCTTCGATGTGCCCCTTGGCAGCGTTGATCTGTGCCGCCCAGCCATCCAGCACCTGGCTCATGCGCACCGGCATGGCGTCCATCAAGTGGGTACGGCCCGTTTTCACATACTGATGCACTTGCGCCGACTTGGTCTCGATCACCTGTACCAGGTGGCTCAGGGCCGGCAGCAACTGTTCGTGCAAGGCCAGCGCAGCGCTGACATGAATGGTGGTGGGGATGATGTCGTTGCTGCTCTGGCCACAGTTGACGTGGTCATTGGCGTTGACAGCGTCACCCAGCACGCGGCTTGCCAAGGTGGCAATCACCTCGTTGGCGTTCATGTTCGAGCTGGTGCCGGAGCCGGTCTGGAACACATCCACCGGGAAGTGCTGGATGAAGTCTTCCGCCAGCAGTTGCTCGACAGCCTTGACGATGGCGTGGCCCTGCGCTGCAGACAGTTGCTCCAGCTCCACGTTGGCCTTGGCGGCAGCAGCTTTGGCCAGCAACAAGGCACGAATGAACTGGGCCGGCATGCGCAGACCACTGACCGGGAAGTTGTCGACCGCGCGCTGGGTCTGGGCACCATACAGGGCCTGGGCCGGCACCTGCAGCTCACCCATGCTGTCACGCTCGATACGGGTATCACTCATCATCAAATCCTTGCATCAGTTCATCGGGAGAAATCGACGGCAGCAGACGGCAATTGGCCAACTGCAGGGCATAGGGCTGCCAGCGCTGGTTCTGTTCCTGGCGGTCGAGGTTGCGCATGTCCAGCAGTGGGCGCCAGGCCTGGTCCAGGCACAGGCAGCGCCAATGCCAGGGCAGCATGCGGTCGCAGGCGGTATCCAGCAGCAGGCGGAAAGAGGTGAGTGCCACCGTCCATGGCGAGGTCTCGGTGCAGCACACCAGATAGCGGCCTTCGGCAAGGTAATGCTCGATCAGGCGCGGCTCGTCGGGCTCGAGCGCACAGCGGATGCGCCGGCTGAGCCAGCGCCAGTTTTCCAGGTAGGGCAGTTCGCGGAGGACGGGTTTCATGAACATCATCGCCGGGTTACTGGATAATGATATTCATTATTAAGTGATAAACAGAATCACTTCAAGAAAAAGGTGATGAAAAAAACCCGGCGCAGGGGCCGGGTCTTCATTTTATCTGAGCAGTACAGGTTAATGATCAGCTACCAGCAACAGTCATCCGTTCGATCAGAACCGAGCCCGTATGGATGTTGCTGCGGGTTTCCAGATCGCTACCAATCGCGACAATCTGCTGGAACATATCCTTCATATTGCCGGCAATGGTCACTTCCTGAACCGCATGCTGAATCTCGCCATTCTCGACCCAGAAGCCAGCCGCACCACGGGAGTAATCCCCCGTCACCATATTCAGCCCATGCCCCATCAACTCGGTCACCAGCAGCCCGCGCCCCATACGGCGGATCAATGCGGCCTGGTCTTCCACACCGTGAGTGACGAACAGGTTATGCACGCCACCGGAGTTGGCCGTGCTAGGCAAGCCCAGCTTGCGCCCGGAATAGGTGCCCAGCAGGTACGACACCAGCTCGCCTTTGTCGACGAACGGCTTGGCATAGGTAGCCAGGCCATCACCGTCGAATGCCGCGCTACCCAGTGCCCGTGGGATATGGGGGCGCTCGTCAAGGGTAAGCCAGGAGGGGAACAGGCGTTGCCCAATGGTGCCTTCAAGGAACGACGACTTGCGGTAAAGGTTGCCGCCGGAAATGGCCGAGAGGAAACTGCCGAACAGGCCACCGGCCAGCTCGGCGGAGAACAGCACCGGCACCTCGCAGGTCGGTACCGGGCGTGCGCCCAAACGGCTGGCTGCGCGCTGGGCAGCGCGGGCGCCGATACTGCGCGGGTCGGCCAGCAGGTTGCCCTGGCGGTTCACGTCGTACCAGTAGTCACGCTGCATCTGCCCGTCGCCTTCAGCGATCATCACGCAGCTCAGGCTGTGCCGGGTCGAAGCATAACTGCCGATGAAGCCATGGCTGTTGCCATACACCCGGCAGCCCTGGTGGGTATTGAGTGTGGTGCCATCGGCATTGAGAATGCGCGGGTCTTCATCGAACGCCGCAGCCTCGCAGGCCAAGGCCATTTCGATGGCCTTTTCAGGCTCCATGGCCCAGTCGTGATAGAGGTCCAGATCCGGGATTTCACGGGCCATCAGCGCCGCGTCGGCCAGGCCTGAGCATTCGTCCTCGGAGGTATGCTTGGCAATGGCCAACGCTGCGGCGACGGTCTCGCGGATCGCGTCCGGGCCACTGGCCGAGGTGCTGGCCGAGCCTTTGCGCTGGCCAACATAAAGGGTGATACCAAAGCCTTGGTCGCGGTTGAACTCGACCGTTTCAACCTCACGCTGGCGTACCGTGGTGGACAGGCCCTGCTCCAGCGACACCGCCACTTCGCAGGCGCTGGCCCCCTGGCGGCGCGCCTCGGCAATGATCGCCTCGACCTGCTCCTGCAATGCTGGCAGGTCTTTCGGACCTACGCTCTGGACTGCACTCATGGTTCTCTCCACTAAAATTCTGCGTACGGCTTGGGGTCATTCTACGACCGGGCCGGACAAGCGGCCCCCGACTGGTTATCATGGCGACGATTTCTAGCGGACTGCCACCATGGTTGATTCAAACGACGCCTACGACGGCGAAAAAAGCAAAACCCAGATCAAGCGCGAACTGCATGAGCTGGTTGAACTCGGCGAGCGCCTCACTACGCTCAAGGCCGACACTCTGGCGCGTCTGCCGTTGACCGACGAGCTACGCAAGGCCCTGGCCGAGGCTTCCAAGCACACCGCTCACGGTGCCCGCAAACGCCACATGTCGTTTGTCGGCAAGCTGATGCGCGTGCAGGACCTGGATGCCATCCACGCCTTGCTTGAGCAGATGGACAGCTCGACCCGCCAGTACAACGAGCGCTTCCACGGCCTGGAGCGCTGGCGCGACCGGCTCATCGACGGTAATGACGAAGACCTCGAGCGTTTCGTCAACGAATACCCCGATACCGATCGCCAGCAACTACGCTCGCTGATCCGACATGCCCAGCACGAAAAAGCGCGTAACAAGCCGCCTGCTGCTGCGCGCAAGGTGTTCAAGTACATCCGCGACCTCGACGAGCTGCAGCGCGGCTTGCGCTGACGGATCACCCAGGGACCCTGTGGGAGCGGGCTTGCCCCGCGAACACCGGCAAAGCCGGTGCCAGCCACCACCGTTTGGCCTGCTTCGCGGAGCAAGCCCGCTCCCACAAGAGCCCCCTGGGCCATCAAGCGCCTGTACCGCCTACGGTAATCGCGTCCAGCTTCAAAGTCGGCTGCCCTACTCCTACGGGTACCGACTGCCCGTCCTTGCCGCACGTCCCTACCCCGCTGTCCAGCGCCAGGTCGTTCCCGACCATCGACACCCGGCTCATCGCCTCCGGGCCATTGCCAATCAGGGTCGCACCCTTGACCGGCGCGGTAATCTTGCCGTCTTCGATCAGGTAGGCCTCACTGGTCGAGAACACGAACTTGCCGCTGGTGATGTCCACCTGGCCACCGCCCAGGTTGGCGCAATAGATACCCTTCTTCACCGACGCGATGATTTCCTGCGGGTCGCTTTCGCCTGCACGCATGTAGGTGTTGGTCATGCGGGGCATCGGCAGGTGCGCGTAGGACTCCCGGCGACCGTTGCCGGTCAACGCCATGCCCATCAGGCGCGCGTTGAGCTTGTCCTGCATGTAACCCTTGAGCACACCGTTCTCGATCAGCGTGGTGCATTCGGTCGGAGTGCCTTCGTCATCCACGCTCAGTGAGCCACGGCGGCCCTCGAGCGTGCCATCGTCAACGATGGTGCACAGGCTCGATGCCACCTTCTCGCCAATGCGGCCGCTGAACGCCGAACTGCCTTTGCGGTTGAAGTCACCCTCCAGGCCATGGCCTACAGCCTCGTGCAGCAACACGCCCGACCAGCCCGAGCCCAGTACAACCGGCAAGGTGCCTGCAGGTGCCGGGATCGCCTCAAGGTTTACCAGCGCCTGGCGCAATGCCTCGCGGGCATAGCCCATTACCCGTTCTTCGGTGAAGAAACGGTAGTCGGTACGCCCGCCACCGCCCTGCCCGCCGCGCTCGCGACGGCCATTCTGTTCGACGATGACGCTGACGTTGAAGCGCACCAGTGGGCGCACGTCGGCGGCCAGGCTGCCATCGGCCGCAGCGATCAGGATGCGCTCCCAGACCCCGGCCATGCTCACGCTGACTTGCTGGATGCGCGGGTCCAGGGCGCGGGTGGCGACATCGACACGCTTGAGCAGCTCGACCTTTTCGGCACGGCTGAGTACATCCAGCGGGTTGTCTGCGGCATACAGGGCGGCCACTTCCTGACTGCGGAAAGCCTGGACCTTGCCGTTTTGCCCGGCACGTGAAATCGAACGGGCGGCGCGCGCCGCCGAGGTCAATGCCTCGAGGTTGATCGCATTGCTGTAGGCGAAGCCGGTCTTTTCACCGGACTGGGCACGTACGCCCACGCCCTGGTCCAGGTTGAAGCTGCCCTCTTTGACGATGCCGTCTTCCAGCGCCCAGGTTTCCGAGATCTGACCCTGGAAATACAGGTCGGCGGCGTCGATGCCGGGGCCGGCCAACTCACCCAGTACGCTCTGCAGGCTGTCCAGGGTCAAGCCGCCTGGGGCCAGGAGCTGCTCACTGACGGTGGATAACATCTGGCTCATAGTCACTCCGAGGTGTGCGCAGGCCGCAACGCGCCCTGCGAGAAAAAGCGCCGGTGCGATACCACCGGCATGCGCGCCCGGATGGACGCTTGTTCTTCAATGTCGCGCTCGGCAAGCAGTACTGCTTCGCCTTGCGCCTGTTGTGCGACGATGCGCCCCCAAGGGTCGACGATCGCCGCATGGCCATGGGTTTCCCGAGGGCCTGGATGGGTGCCGCCCTGCGCCGCAGCCAGCAGGTAGCACTGGGTTTCGATTGCGCGGGCGCGTACCAGCACCTCCCAATGTGCCGCCCCTGTCACGGCTGTAAAGGCCGCTGGGGCAGTGATCAGTTCCGCGCCGGCAGCACGCAGTGCGCTGTACAGCTCAGGAAAGCGCAAGTCGTAGCACACACTCAGCCCCAACCGCCCAACCGGCGTGTCAGCCACCACCACCTGGGCGCCATGGGCGTAGTCATCCGACTCACGGTACCGACCGCGGTTGTCGGCAACGTCCACGTCGAACAGGTGCAGCTTGTCATAGCGTGCCGCCACCTCGCCGTGTTCGTCGATCAGCAGCGAGCAGGCATGCGCCTTGGCCTCGGGCTGGCCGACCGGAGGCAAGGGCAAGGTACCGGCCACAACCCATAACTTGAGGTCGCGGGCGGTGCGTTTCAACCATGGGAGGATCGGCCCTTCCCCCAATGCTTCGGCGCGGCCGATGGCAGCGGCGTCCTTGCGGCCCATGGCGGCGAAGTTTTCCGGCAGCACCGCCAGCCGTGCGCCGCCAGATGCGGCCTGCTCCAACAGGGCACCGGCACGTTGCAGGTTGGCCAGCACATCATCCTGGCTGACCATCTGGATTACCGCTGCCTTCATGGGCACTCCTAGCGGGTTTTCTCGAAAGGTTTCACAAATGTGATTCTAGGCTCTTTCCACGGCCCTTCGACACGGTAGTGCACGCTGGCAAAGCGCGACACGCGGTCACCGATCAACCGGTCGACCAGGAACAGCGCGCCGCCTACGGCTGGCGCACCGATAATCAGTGCCGCCAGCGGCAGGTTGTTGGTCACCGGCAGGCTCACTTGCAGGTTGGCATCGACCCGGTCGCGCACCATGTCCAGGGTGCCCTCCAGCTCAAAGTTGCTCGACGGGCCAGTGACACTGATCGGCTCGCGGGTGACATAGACACCATTACTGGCCACGAGCAGGCCTTTGACCCGGTCATAGGCGAGGCCCTTTTCGAACAGGTCGGAGAAGTCCAGGCGCAGGCGCCGGCCAATGGAGTTGAAGTTGAGCAGGCCGAACACGCGCAGTGCCTGTGCACTGCCTTCGACTTCGACGAACTGGCCGGTGCGCAGCGCCGCGTCCATGCTGCCAGAGAAGCGCTTCAGGCCCACCGCAGCGGGCGAACCCGGCCAGCGGCCGTCCACATCCAGGCGGAAGTCACGGCTGGTCACAGTCGGAGCGAAGCCCCAGGCCTTGAGCACATCGGCCAGGTTCTTGCCGTCCAGGCGCCCTTTGTACCAGCTGCTGGTGCTGCCCTGCTGACCCTCCCAGCCGCCACCGCCGTCGATGCGCAGCCCTTTGAAGTCGAGGTCGATATCGCTGGCGGTCACGCCCCGCGCTGTCGGTCGCAATTTGATCGCCGCGCTGCCGAACAGGTCGTCGCCGCGGTAAAGCTTGTCGATGCTCAAGTCCAGCGCCGGTACCTTGCGCGGGTCGAACGAGGCCAACGGGTCCGGGCCCTCTTCGGCCTGAGCCTGGGCAGGGTCGGCAGCGGGCAGGCGCAGGGTCTGCATACGCACGACCATTGGCGCACCCTTGGCATCCGGCACACGGGCGTTGCCAATCACTTCCTTGCTGTCCAGGCGCAGGTCCCAGGCCGGGCCGCCACGGGCCATACGCACCACGGCCTGGTTCAGGTCCATGCCGAAGGCTTTCAGCTGGCCGATGCTCAGGTCGACACTTTGCAGGTTCTGTCGCGCGCTGCCACCTGGGTCGTCACCGGCAAGCCGGGCCGCCTGTTCTTGCCAGGGCGCCAGGTCCAGCGACTCCAGGCGCCCGCGTACCCGCAAACCCTGGCCAGCCGGGAGTTGGGCGTCACCAGTGCCCAACAGCAATTCACCACGCCCCTGCATGAGCTTGTCGGCCGGTGCGGCGTAGGCAAAGCGTGCAAGGTCGGTGTAAGCGGCATCGAACCGCCGCTCCTGGCCTTGCAGGCTCATGCTGAAACGGCTGTCGCGGGTGTCTGCTGCGGCTTTGCCGAAGGGCGCCGGCAGGTCGATGGCCAAGCCCTTCAGGTTCGAATTGACGCTCAGCCGGTTGTCCCGGCTACCCAGGCTGAGTTGCAACTGGTAAGGCAGGTCACCGGACGCTGGCAAAGCCTGTTTGAACTGCAGCCAGTCGGTCAGTGCCTTGAGCGATACCTGGCCATTGGCGTCGATGCGCGTCTGCATCTGCCCCGGCTGGCCTTCGGCAGTAATTTGCGCCGTCACCGGCTTGCCGAACGCCTGCAGGCTGATGCCCTTGCCACTCAGGCCTTTGTCAAAATCGAAGCTGAAATCACCCTTCAAGCGGCTCAACTCCAGGCTCGGCGGGGCAACTTTCAGGCGCGCATCGCTGGTGGCGAAATCCACCTGCACTTTCGGCCGTTCCCCACGAGCCAGCGGGATGTCGAGCTTGACCTTGCCCTTCAACGGCCCTTCGCCCTCCCAGCCGGCGAAGATCTCGCCCGTGCCGATCGGCGCTTCCTTGAGTATTTTCAGGCCATCGCCCAGGCTGCCGTCGAAGTCGCCATCCAGGTACAGGCGACTGTGCTGCTCACCCTCGACATGCGGGATATCAACGCTGACATCGCTCACCTTGGTGTCGAGCAACAGGCCACGCTGGGCCTTGATGCGCACACCGCTGTCCTCGATGAACACATCGCCATCTACGTGCTGAACCTGCGGCCAGCCAGGCTGGAAGTCCAGCGCCGCGTCCCGCACCTTGAAAAACAGGCTGATGCTGCGGGCTTGCGGTGCGGCGCCATGATTCAGCGAGCCCTGGTACTGGAAGTAGCCCTCATCCACCGTGCCTTTGACGATGGCGCTGCGCAGCCATTCGTCGAGGGCCGGGCTGAGCACCTCGGGCAGGTACTTGGCGGTGTAGCGGCCATCGCCCTCGGTGAGGCCGACACGCAGGTCCATGTAGTCCTCGCGGCCTTCTTCGAACAACAGGCGAATAAGGAAGTCACCAGCAATCTTGCCCTCCTCGCCCAACACCTTGAGGTAAGGCGCAACCAGGGTGAAGCCTTCCTTGTCCAGCGCCCAGGTGAGGCGCGCGTTGGCTTTCTGGTAGTGCCAGGGTTTAGCGAAGATCGGGTACAGGTGCAGCATGAATGCATCGGTATCCAGGCGCAGTTCACCATGCCCCAGGTCGCCGCTGATGCTGCCGCTGACGTTACCGGCAGCCGGGGCACCGTGATAGGCATCGAAACCGACCTTCTCCAGGTTGGCGTCGAATTGCAGGCGCTGGTCACCCTCGGCCTTGGGCCGGGCCTCCAGCCGTACATTGCGCAACGCGCCGGTTACCTTGAGGCCATCGACTACGGCCATGACATTGTCAGGCAGCGGTGCCAGGGCTTCGATCAGCGGGGTAAGGGGCGTAAGGTGCAGCCGGTCAGCCTGCAGCTTCCAGCTTTCATCAGCAGCGCTCTGGCCGGGACGCTGCTGCAACTGCAGGTGCGACTCCCAACGGGTCTTGCCGATGTCCATGGCCAGGGAGTCGACCACTACATCAAAGCCTTGGGCCTGGCGCTGGAACCAGGCGCCCACAGCCAGGTTGTTCAGTGTCGCGGACTTGCGCCCGGCATAACCGCCCTGCAGCTCGGGTGCATTGAGCCGCACCACTGCCTGCTGCAATTGCCCTTCGCGCCAGTCGACCCACAACTCGCCGCCCGCTCGCAGCGCCTCGGCATGCCACTGGCCCAGCAGGCGTGGGGGCAACCATCGCGCCCAGTCACTTTGCGGCAGGCTCAGGTAGGCATCTACCTGGGCGTCACGCCAGGCCTTTGCCGACGCACGGCTACGCAGGTTCAGCGCCAGGGGCTGGCCATCGGGCAGGGTCGCACTCAAGTCCAGGGCCTGGCGCGAAGCACCCGCCTGCAGGCCGGCGCTCACATACGTCAGGGTGAGCGGGTCTCGCTGCCACGGGTGCAAGGTGACCTGGCTGTTGAACACATCAATGCGGCCCAGCTGGCGCAGGCGCTGCAGCAGTTCGGCGGGGTCAAGCGGCGCATCGTCCTTCTTCGGCAGGCCTTCAAGGTCCCAGGCCCCCTGCTCGTTCTCACGCAGGATCAGTTGCAGGCCACCCAACTGTATACGCGCCAGGCGCACTTCGCGGGCACTGAGGCTGGCCCAGACATCGGGCACAACCTTGACGTCGTCCAGGCGCAGCGCCGTCGCGCCTTCACCCAGTTGCAGGTCACGCACACGCAGCACCGGTGCCAGGCCGCTCCAGCGCCCCTCAAGGGCACCGACATGCACCGGCAGCCCCAGCGCCTGCTCGGCTTTGCGTTCCACATCGGCACGGTATTCGGCCACCAGCGGTACCAGCTCGCGGCCGAGGCTGACATACAACGCCACCAATACCGCCAGCAGGGCGCAAAAGCCCAGCCCCCAGCGGGTCAAGGCGACAAGAACGCGGGTCAGACGTCCCATGGCCATGGCCCTCCAAGTCGTTTATCCATGATGGCCGGTAGTGGCGGTTTTGCCAGCCCGACCATCCAGTGGCGCGTTCGAGAAGACCTCAGAGCAGCACCACGTCGTATTGTTCCTGCGAATACATCGACTCGACCTGGAAGCGAATGGTTCGACCGATGAACGCCTCCAGCTCTGCCACGTTGCCCGATTCTTCATCCAGCAGGCGGTCGACCACCTTCTGGTTGGCCAGCACACGGTAGCCCTCGGCCTGATAGGCACGTGCCTCGCGCAGGATCTCGCGGAAGATTTCGTAGCAGATGGTCTCGGGGGTTTTCAGCTTGCCGCGGCCCTGACAGGCCAGGCACGGCTCGCACAGCACCTGCTCCAGGCTTTCACGGGTGCGCTTGCGGGTCATCTGCACCAGCCCCAGCTCGGTGATGCCGATGATGTTGGTCTTCGCGTGATCCCGTTCCAGCTGTTTTTCCAGTGTGCGCAGCACCTGGCGCTGGTGTTCTTCATCTTCCATGTCGATGAAGTCGATGATGATGATGCCGCCGATATTGCGCAGGCGCAGTTGCCGGGCGATGGCGGTGGCAGCCTCCAGGTTGGTCTTGAAGATGGTCTCTTCAAGGTTGCGATGGCCGACGAATGCACCGGTATTCACATCAATGGTGGTCATCGCTTCGGCCGGGTCGACCACCAGGTAGCCACCGGACTTGAGCGGCACCTTGCGCTCGAGGGCGCGCTGGATTTCGTCTTCGACACCGTACAGGTCAAAGATTGGCCGTTCGCCCGGGTAGTGTTCGAGGCGGTCGGCGATTTCCGGCATCAGTTCACCGACGAACTGCGTGGTCTTCTGGAACGTTTCACGCGAGTCGATGCGGATCTTCTCGATCTTCGGGTTGACCAGGTCACGCAGGGTACGCAGGGCCAGGCCCAGATCCTCGTAGATGACCATCGGCGCGCCGCAGGTCTTGATCTGGGCGCCGATCTGCTCCCACAGGCGGCGCAGGTAGCGGATGTCCTGCAAGATCTCTTCGGCACGAGCGCCTTCGGCGGCGGTGCGCAGGATGAAACCACCGGCATCCTTGATGTTTTCGCTTTCCATGCAGTTGCTGACCACCTGCTTGAGGCGGTCTCGCTCGGCTTCGTCTTCGATCTTCAGCGAAATGCCGACATGGCTGCTGCGCGGCATGTACACCAGGTAGCGGGAAGGGATCGACAGCTGGGTGGTCAGGCGTGCGCCCTTGGTGCCAATCGGGTCCTTGGTCACCTGCACCACAAGGGCCTGGCCTTCGTGCACCAGCGCCGTGATGGTCTCGACCGCCGAGCCTTCACGCTGAGAAATTTCCGACGCATGGATGAACGCAGCGCGCTCCAGGCCGATGTCGACGAAGGCCGCCTGCATGCCTGGCAGCACACGCACCACCTTGCCCTTGTAGATATTGCCGACGATGCCACGGCGCTGGGTGCGCTCGACGTGCACTTCCTGCAGTACCCCGTTTTCCACCACCGCCACGCGTGACTCCATCGGGGTGATGTTGATCAGGATCTCTTCACTCATGGCCGGCTCTCGTCAAAGGTCTTTTGTAATGATGGATGGCGTATGCCGTGCTGGCTACTGCGGGTTTGTTACCTCTGGCGTATGCACGGGCGATTGCCAACAGGCGATACCAAACGTGCCAAGCAACTCGGCCGTCTCACTGAGGGGCAGGCCTACCACGGCCGAATAACTGCCGGACAGACCGGTGACGAACACTGCGCCCAGGCCCTGGATGGCGTAGCCACCGGCCTTGTCCACAGGCTCGCCGCTGGCCCAGTAGCGTTGTGCTTCATCGGCGCTGATCGCCCGGAAGCGCACCTTGCTGGTGACGCACAGGCTTTGCGTATGCAGGCCGTCGCTGAGAGCAACCGCAGTCAATACCTGGTGCTCGCGGCCCGACAGGCCAGCCAGCATGGCCATGGCATCTTCGCGGTTTTCCGGTTTGCCCAGAATACGACCATCGAGCACCACGGCAGTGTCCGCCCCCAGCACCACAGCCGGGCCCTCGACACGGGCCAGACCAGCCGCAGCCTTGGCCCGAGCCAGGCGCTCAACGTAGGCCGGGGCGCTTTCGTCAGGCAGCGGGGATTCATCGATGGGTGCACTGACAACGGTGAAAGGCACACCGATCTGGGTCAGCAGTTCACGACGACGGGGAGAGCCAGAGGCCAGGTATAACGGGTTCATGCAGACATCTCCCTGTCAGTTGCGGCATCGCCGTCAGTTGATATGCAAGCGTCGGCGCAGGTCGCGCAGGGCGAAACTGATCCATGGCCAAAGCAAGGCACTGATGACCGCCGACCAGACCAGCGCCAGGGTAGGCAACCGGTTGCCGGTCAGGGCGCTGAGCCATAGCTGGATGAGCTGGGCGATGCCGAAAATGACCAGGATCACCAGGCTCTGCTGCCACATGGGGAACATGCGCAAGCGCTGCTGCAGGGACAACACCAGGAAGGTGATGAGGGTGAGGATCAACGCGTTCTGGCCCAGCAGGGTGCCGTACAACACGTCCTCGGCAAGGCCCAGCACGAACGCCGTGGTCATGCCGACCTTGCCCGGCACCGCCAGGGTCCAGAATGACACCAGCAAAGCCAGCCACATGGGCCGGAACACTTCCATGAACTGCGGCATGGGCGAGACGCTGAGCAGCAGGCCGATGGCGAAAGTCAGCCAGATGACCCAGCCGTTGTTGCGGCGCGAAGCAGCCATCATTGTCTCCGGGTGTGAGCGGGTGCGGCAGGCGCTGCGGCAGGCGTGGCAGGGTTAGCCGCCGGGGCTGCAGGCTGTACGGCCGGTGCTGTCGGCGCTGCGGGTGTGACTGGGGTTACAGGCGTAGTGCTGGCAGGTGTGCCCTGCTCGCCCGTACCCGCCGGTTGGCCGGGGACCGTGGTGCCCTTGCGGTCAGCCTCTTCCTGGGCGATGGCAGCATCAGTGGCGCGCTGCTCCGGGGTACGCCGGTCGCTGAACACCAGCAGCATGTAACGGCTGCGATTGAGCGCGGCGGTGGGGATGGCGCGCACGATGGCGAACGGCTGCCCGGAATCGTGGATCACCTCGTTGACCGTCGCCACCGGGTAGCCAGCCGGGAAGCGCTGGCCCATGCCGGAGCTGACCAGCAGGTCGCCTTCCTTGACGTCGGCGGTATCGGCCACGTGACGCAGTTCAAGGCGCTCCGGGTTGCCGGTGCCACTGGCAATGGCGCGCAGGCCGTTGCGGTTGACCTGCACCGGAATGCTATGGGTGGTATCGGTCAGCAACAGTACCCGCGAGGTGTAGGGCATCAGCTCGACCACCTGGCCCATCAGACCGCGCGCATCGAGCACCGGCTGACCAAGGAACACACCATCACGCTCGCCCTTGTTGATCAGGATGCGGTGGGTGAACGGGTTGGGGTCGACACCGATCAGCTCGGCCACTTCGACCTTTTCGTTGACCAGCGCCGAAGAGTTCAGCAACTCGCGCAGGCGCACGTTCTGCTCTGTCAGGGCTGCCAGTTTCTGCAGACGCCCCTGCAACAGCAGGGCTTCGGTCTTGAGCTTTTCGTTTTCGGCGATCAGTTCAGTGCGGCTGCCGAACTGGCCGGCCACGCCTTGCCACGCACGTTGCGGCAGGTCGGTGATCCAGTACGACTCCATCAGCACCATGCCCATCTGGCTGCGCACGGGTTTGAGCACGTCAAAGCGCGCGTCGACAACCATCAACGCGACCGACATCACCACCAGAACGAGCAGGCGAACGCCCAGCGAAGGGCCCTTGGAGAAAAGCGGTTTAATGGGCCGTTCCTCGTGGACGACTCAGGAGGTCATTGGACATGGAACTACGCACCAGCCTGGTTGCGGGTTGACGGATACGGCGCCCTTGACGGGCGCCAGCCCAGCACATACAGGTAGCACTGTGCGTGCTACCTGTAAACCGGGCGCTCGTGAACAGCGAGTGGGATCACTCGCTGGAGAGCAGGTCCATCGCGTGCTTGTCCATCATCTCCAGGGCGCGACCGCCGCCACGGGCGACACAGGTCAGCGGGTCCTCGGCGACGATCACCGGCAGGCCGGTTTCCTGGGCCAGCAGCTTGTCGAGGTCACGCAGCAGCGCGCCACCACCGGTCAGCACCAGGCCACGCTCGGCGATGTCCGAAGCCAGCTCGGGCGGCGATTGCTCCAGGGCGCTCTTCACGGCCTGGACGATGGTCGCCAGCGATTCCTGCAGCGCTTCGAGCACTTCGTTGGAGTTCAGGGTGAAGGCACGCGGTACGCCTTCGGCCAGGTTGCGGCCACGCACATCGACTTCGCGCACTTCGCCGCCCGGGTAAGCGGTACCGATTTCCTGCTTGATGCGCTCGGCGGTGGACTCGCCGATCAGGCTGCCGTAGTTGCGGCGCACGTAGGTGACGATGGCTTCATCGAAGCGGTCGCCGCCAACACGTACGGATTCGGCATAGACCACGCCGTTCAGGGAGATCAGTGCGATTTCAGTGGTACCACCACCGATATCGACGACCATCGAACCGCGAGCCTCTTCAACCGGCAAGCCGGCACCGATGGCAGCCGCCATTGGCTCTTCGATCAGGAACACTTCACGGGCACCGGCACCCAGGGCCGACTCGCGAATGGCGCGGCGCTCTACCTGGGTCGACTTGCACGGCACGCAGATCAGCACGCGCGGGCTTGGCTGCAGGAAGCTGTTCTCGTGAACCTTGTTGATAAAATATTGCAACATTTTTTCGCAAACGCTGAAGTCGGCGATAACGCCGTCCTTCATCGGACGAATGGCAGCAATGTTGCCAGGCGTACGGCCCAGCATGCGTTTGGCTTCGGTACCGACGGCGACAACGCTTTTCTGATTGCCATGGGTACGGATGGCAACAACCGAGGGCTCATTCAGGACGATACCGCGCTCACGCACGTAAATAAGGGTGTTGGCAGTACCCAGGTCGATGGAGAGATCGCTGGAAAACATGCCACGCAGTTTCTTGAACATGGGAAAGTGACCCTGGGGAAAGCGTGGGTAAAAAAGTGCGGCAAACTCTAACAATGGCAGGGATTTTGGGCAAGGAGCCAATATGTTAAATTGGCTGTTTTTCCGAGCATGCCAGCCGATGATCGCGGCCGTTGGACCGCCAGAAAGCTGACATGTTCCTCATCGCGGACCCAAATTCCGTTCTTTGTTTCCCTTGGAGATCTTCATGGCGCTTGAACGCTGCGACGTGGAAAAGATCGCCCATCTGGCCCGTCTGGGGCTGAATGATGGCGAACTGCCACGCATTACCGATGCCCTGAACAGCATCCTCGGGCTGGTCGACGAGATGCAAGCGGTCGATACCACTGGCATCGAGCCCCTGGCCCACCCGCTGGAGGCCAGCCAGCGCCTGCGCCCCGACCAGGTCACCGAAAGCAACCAGCGCGACGCCTACCAGGCTATCGCGCCGTCGACCGAAAGCGGTCTGTACCTGGTTCCCAAAGTCATCGAGTAAGGGATAGAGCCTGCCATGCATCAATTGACCCTGGCCGAGATCGCCCGCGGACTCGCCGACAAGTCGTTTTCCTCCGAAGAGCTGACCGGCGCCCTGTTGGCGCGCATCAAGCAACTCGACCCTCAAATCAACAGCTTCATCAGCGTCACCGAAGAGCTGGCCCTGGGCCAGGCGCGTGCCGCCGACGCCCGTCGCGCCGCAGGCGAAACCGGCACGCTGCTGGGTGCCCCCATCGCCCACAAGGACCTGTTCTGCACCAACGGCGTACGCACCAGTTGCGGCTCGAAGATGCTCGACAACTTCAAGGCGCCGTACGACGCCACCGTGGTCGCCAAGCTGGCTGAAGCCGGCATGGTCACCCTGGGCAAGACCAACATGGACGAGTTCGCCATGGGTTCGGCCAACGAATCCAGCCACTACGGCGCGGTGAAGAACCCGTGGAACCTCGAACACGTCCCAGGCGGTTCGTCGGGCGGGTCGGCCGCTGCCGTGGCCGCGCGCCTGCTGCCGGCCACCACTGGCACCGACACCGGCGGTTCGATCCGCCAGCCGGCGGCACTGACCAACCTCACCGGCCTCAAACCGACGTACGGTCGTGTTTCGCGCTGGGGCATGATCGCCTACGCCTCCAGCCTCGACCAGGGCGGCCCGCTGGCCCGCACTGCCGAGGACTGCGCCCTGCTGCTGCAAGGCATGGCCGGTTTCGACGCCAAGGACTCCACCAGCATCGAAGAGCCGGTGCCGGACTACAGCGCCAACCTCAATGGTTCGCTGCAGGGCCTGCGCATCGGCCTGCCGAAAGAGTACTTCGGTGCAGGCCTCGACCCGCGTATCGCCGACCTGGTCCAGGCCAGTGTCAAAGAGCTGGAAAAGCTCGGCGCAGTGGTCAAGGAAATCAGCCTGCCGAACATGCAGCACGCCATCCCGGCCTACTACGTGATCGCCCCGGCTGAAGCCTCTTCCAACCTGTCGCGCTTCGACGGCGTGCGCTTCGGCTACCGCTGCGAAGCCCCGAAAGACCTCACCGACCTGTACAAGCGTTCCCGTGGCGAAGGCTTCGGCGTTGAAGTGCAGCGCCGCATCATGGTCGGCACCTACGCCCTGTCGGCCGGCTACTACGACGCGTACTACGTGAAGGCGCAGCAGATCCGCCGCCTGATCAAGAACGACTTCATGGCCGCCTTCAACGATGTCGACCTGATCCTCGGCCCTACCACGCCGAACCCGGCCTGGAAGCTTGGCGCCAAGAGCAGCGACCCGGTCGCCGCCTACCTGGAAGACGTCTACACCATCACCGCCAACCTGGCGGGCCTGCCGGGCCTGTCGATGCCGGCCGGCTTCGTCGACGGCCTGCCGGTCGGTGTGCAGCTGCTGGCGCCGTACTTCCAGGAAGGCCGCCTGCTCAACGTCGCGCACCGCTACCAGCAAGTGACCGACTGGCACACCCGTGCCCCCAACGGCTTCTGAGGAGTTCACACATGCAATGGGAAGTTGTGATCGGGCTGGAAATCCACACTCAGCTCGCCACCCAGTCGAAGATCTTTTCCGGCAGCGCCACCACCTTCGGTTCCGAGCCGAACACCCAGGCCAGCCTGGTTGACCTGGGGATGCCCGGCGTACTGCCGGTGCTGAACCAGGAAGCCGTGCGCATGGCGTGCATGTTCGGCCTGGCCATCGATGCCGAAATCGGCAAGCGCAACGTGTTCGCGCGCAAGAACTACTTCTACCCGGACCTGCCCAAGGGCTACCAGATCAGCCAGATGGACCTGCCGATCGTCGGCAAGGGTCACCTGGATATCGCCCTGGAAGACGGCACCATCAAGCGCATCGGGGTAACCCGCGCGCACCTGGAAGAAGATGCCGGCAAGAGCCTGCACGAAGACTTCAGCGGCTCCACCGGCATCGACCTCAACCGTGCCGGCACCCCGCTGCTGGAAATCGTCTCCGAGCCTGACATGCGCAGTGCCAAGGAAGCCGTGGCTTACGTCAAGGCGATCCACGCGCTGGTGCGCTACCTGGGCATCTGCGACGGCAACATGGCCGAAGGCTCGCTACGCTGCGACTGCAACGTGTCGATCCGCCCGAAAGGCCAGGTCGAGTTCGGCACCCGCTGCGAGATCAAGAACGTCAACTCGTTCCGCTTCATCGAGCGCGCGATCAACAGCGAAATCCAGCGCCAGATCGACCTGATCGAAGACGGCGGCAAGGTCGTGCAGGAAACCCGCCTGTACGACCCGAACAAAGACGAAACCCGCTCCATGCGCAGCAAGGAAGAAGCCAACGACTACCGTTACTTCCCCGACCCGGACCTGCTGCCGGTGGTGATCGAGGACAGCTTCCTCGAAACCATCCGCGCCGGCCTGCCGGAGCTGCCGCCGCAGAAGGTCGAACGCTTCCAGAGCCAGTACGGCCTGTCGGCCTACGACGCCAATGTGCTGGCATCCAGCCGCGAACAGGCGGACTACTTCGAAGAAGTAGTGAAAATTGGTGGCGACGCCAAGCTGGCGGCCAACTGGGTCATGGTCGAGCTGGGCAGCCTGCTTAACAAGCTGGGCATCGAGATCGACCAGTCACCGGTCAGCGCCGCGCACCTGGGTGGCATGCTGCTGCGCATCCGCGACAACACCATCAGCGGCAAGATCGCCAAGACCGTGTTCGAGGCCATGGCTGCCGGTGAAGGCGATGCTGACAGCATCATCGAAAGCAAAGGCCTGAAGCAGGTTACCGACACCGGTGCGATCGACAAGATGCTCGACGAAATGCTGGCAGCCAATGCCGAGCAGGTCGAACAGTACCGCGCCGCCGACGAGGCCAAGCGTGGCAAGATGTTCGGCTTCTTTGTCGGCCAGGCGATGAAAGCTTCCAAAGGCAAGGCCAACCCGGGGCAGGTGAACCAATTGCTCAAGGCCAAGCTCGAAGGCTGACCTGAATATGCTGCGAGGGCTCTGCCCTCGTTCGCGGGCTTGCCCGCTCCCACAGTACTGGACCGCTCTCACAGGCGGTGATATGCCTGTGGGAGCGGGCAAGCCCGCGAATGGCCGCACTGGAGCGCATCTGACTTGCTGAAAAGATCCCTGGGTACTCTCGCCCTCTTCTCCCTGCTGGCCGGCTGCGCCAGCCACGACATCGACCCGCGCGGTTACGACCAGACGGGCACCGCTTCCTATTACGGCTCGCGCCACCACGGTAAACGCACCGCCAGCGGCGAACCGTTCAACCAGCACGGCCTTACCGCCGCCCATCGCAGCCTGCCGTTCGGCACTCGCGTACTGGTAACCAACACGACCAACCAGCGCAGTGTGGTGGTGCGCATCAACGACCGTGGCCCGCACACCCGCGGCCGCCTGATCGACCTGTCTCGCGCCGCAGCAGAAAAAATCGGCATGCTCCGTAGCGGAACAGCGCGCGTGCGAGTACAAGGGCTTAGCGACTGACGCGACAGGAGTCCGACCATTTTCGACCTGGCCACCCTTCCCACCTTCAGCCTGCTGCAATTGGGCATTGCCCTGCTGTTGCTGGTCGGCGGCGCCGAATTGCTGGTGCGCGCAGCGCTGCGCCTGGCACAACGCCTTCATGTTCGCCCGTTGATCATCGGCCTGAGCCTGGTGGCTTTCGGCAGTACCGCGCCACAACTCACCGTGAGCCTGCAGGCCACCTACCAGGGTGCGCCGGATGTGGCGGTCGGCAGCGTGATCGGCAGCAACATATTCAACGTACTGGTCATTCTCGGCCTGGCCGCGCTGATCATCCCCTTGCGCGTGTCGCGCCAGCTGGTGCGCCTGGACATTCCGCTGATGATCGTCGCCAGCGGCCTGGTCTATGCCCTGTGCGCCAACGGTTACCTGGGCCGGGTTGAAGGAGGGCTGCTGCTGCTTGGCCTGGTCGGCTACCTGGTAATGCTCTGGCACCAGTCGCGCCACTACGCACGCACCTTCCCCGCGCCGGACACCGCCAAATCCAGCGCCAGGCGCTTCTGGTCAGGCACGCTGCTGCTGGTGTTGGCCGGCCTTGCCCTGCTGAGCCTGGCGGGGCACCTGCTGCTGGAGGCCGCCGTGGAGGTTGCCACCGACCTGGGGCTGTCCGAGCGCATCATCGGCCTGACCGTCGTCGCCATCTGCACATCCCTGCCAGAGCTCGCCGCCGCATTGATCGCTGCCCTGCGCGGTGAACGGGAAATTGCCGTGGGCACGGTCATCGGCAGCAACCTGTTCAACCTGCTGGCCGTGCTGGGCCTGACCGCCCTGATCACCCCTGAGCCGCTGTCGATCTCGCCCAACGCCCTGGCGTTCGACCTGCCAGTAATGCTCGGGGTTGCCGTGCTGAGCCTGCCGGTGTTCTATTCCGGTTACCGGATCACCCGCGCCGAAGGCTTGGTATTCCTCTGCCTGTACCTGGCGTACGGGCTGCACGTGGCGGCATTCACAATGGGCATGCCGCTGGCCGGGCGCCTGGAGCGGTTGATGCTGTTCTATGTACTGCCTGTGCTCGGCGTGGTGCTGCTGTATACCACTGTGCGTGCCTGGCGCCGGCAGCATTGATCAGGCCATGTCATCTGGCGCATGCCTTAAGCCTTGTGTCGCCCTTTAGATCGAGCGCCGCGCGGGCGGCGCTCGATCTCACAGGCGATACAAATCTAACGGCGAACCTGCCGAGCCTTCTTCAGCTTGAAGGCCACCCACAGCACGGCAATCCATGCCGGGATCAGCATCACCGAGATGCGAATCGGCGGGGTCAGGTACATCACCACCAGAATCAGCACAATGAACGCCAGGCACAGGTAGTTGGTCAGCGGGTGCCCCAGGCTCTTGTAGAACGGGGTAATCCCGGCCGCCAGCTTGGCCTTGCGGAACTTCAGGTGGGTAATGCTGATGCTCGCCCAGTTGATCACCAGCGCCGACACCGCCAGGGCCATCAGCAAGCCAAAGGCCTCACCCGGCATCAGGTAGTTGATCACCACGCACAGCCCGGTAGCGAAGGCCGACACGCCCAGCGCAGTCAGCGGCACACCGCTGCGGCTGACTTTCAGCAACTGGCGCGGTGCATCGCCCTGGCTGGCAAGACCAAACAGCATGCGGCTGTTGGCGTATACGCAGCTGTTGTAGACCGACAGCGCGGCCGTCAGCACCACGATATTGAGAATGGTCGCCACCAGGTCGCTGTCCAGTTCGTGGAAGATCATCACGAACGGGCTACCGCCCTGCACCACCTTCTGCCACGGGTACAGCGACAGCAGCACCGCCAGGGCACCGATGTAGAAGATCAGGATGCGATACACCACCTGGTTGGTGGCCTTGGGGATGCTTTCGCGCGGGTTGTCGGCCTCGGCAGCGGTGATACCCACCAGCTCCAGGCCACCGAACGAGAACATGATCACCGCCAGCGCCATCACCAGGCCGCTAACACCGTTAGGGAAGAAGCCGCCGTATTGCCAGAGGTTGGCCACGCTGGCATCCGGGCCGCCATGGCCACTGCTCAGCAACCAGGCGCCGAAGCCGATCATGCTGACGATGGCCACTACCTTGATCAGGGCGAACCAGAATTCCATTTCGCCGTAGACCTTGACCTGGGTCAGGTTGATCAGGTTGATCACCACGAAGAAGATCGCCGCCGTGGCCCAGGTGGGGAAATCCGGCCACCAGTACTGCACGTAGATACCCACAGCCGTCAGCTCGGCCATGCCCACCAGCACATACACCACCCAATAGTTCCAGCCCGACACGAAGCCTGCAAACTCGCTCCAGTACTGGTGGGCAAAGTGGCTGAAGCTACCGGCTACCGGCTCTTCCACCACCATTTCGCCCAGCTGGCGCATGATCAGGAAGGCCATCAGGCCCGCGATGGCATACCCCAGCAACACGGAGGGGCCGGCCAGCTGGATGGTCTGGGCGATGCCCAGGAACAAGCCGGTACCGATGGCCCCGCCCAGCGCGATCAGCTGGATATGGCGATTCTTCAGCCCGCGCTGTAGCTCGGGCGTGCTCTGGTCTTGCATGAAGTGTCCTTTAGCTCAGTGAGGCTGTGTTTTTTGTGTTGTTTGCAGTCAAGGATCTAGATCCATCCGCCCCACTGCAAGATGAAAATGCCGATATTGGTGGTGATTGCCGCCATTAGCGTAGTAATGACGATGATCGACGCAGCCAGCTCATGGTTGCCATTGGCTGCTCGCGCCATGACGTAACTGGCTGCTGCGGTAGGGCTGCCGATGTACAGGAACAGGATGCCCAGTTCGGCCCCGCGAAAGCCGCACAGCCAGGCCCCGAGGGTGCCGACCAGCGGTAGCCAGACCATCTTCACCAGGCTGGCGTCGATGGCCAGCCTGCCGCTGTCGCGCAATGCCGCCAGCGACAGGGTGCCGCCAATACACATCAGCGCCAACGGCAGGGTCATTTGCGCCAGGTAATCCCCCGAAGTCAGCAGCCAGTTGGGTAGCGGCACCTGGCCGTAAGCCATGGGTGTCGCGACCAGCACACTGATGATCAGGGGGTTGCTGAAGATGCTCTTGCAGATGCTCCACGGGTCGGACTTCAGGTCCGGGCTGTACACCGCCAGTACTACGGCCGACAGCGAGTTGTACATGAGGATGACCAGGCCGGCGAGCACCGCCCCCAGCGAAATACCGTAGTCGCCGTACAGGCTGGCAGCCAGGGCCAGGCCGATCACGCCGTTGTTGCCGCGGAACGCGCCCTGGGTATAGATGCCCCGGTCGGCCAGCGGGCTGCGCCAGATGGCCATGCCCCAGGCGACGGCGAAGCCAACCAGGGTGGCGGCAATGAAGTAGAGGATGACGCCGGGCTTTACCGCTGCAGCCAGGTCGGCGTGGTAGATACCGAGGAACAGCAGCGCCGGCATGCAGACGTTGAACACCAACTGCGAGGCGACACGGTTGAAATTGTCGTCGATCAGGTGGATGCGCTTGAGCAGCACGCCCATGAACAGCATGGCGAAGACAGGTGCCGTGATGTTCAGCGTCTGGATGAGAAGGGCGAGCATGCGCAAGCGATCCTGGAGAGGGTTGCCGTTAGGTGGCTAATGATACGCCAACGGCCGCTAGTTGCGGGGATCAGGTGCGATAAAGAGACGTTTCCGACAGTGCCGCCCCTATCGCCGGCAACCCGGCTCCCCTCAGGTATTGCATGCAGGCCGGAACCCGCGGGGTCCCTGTGGGAGCTGGCTTGCCGGCGATGAGGCCGGTACAGGCGAAAGGGATCAGCGCCGGACCGGGCGCTTCTGCAGCTTGCGCTGCAAGGTCCGCCGGTGCATGCCCAGCGCCCGTGCGGTGGCCGAAATGTTGCCCTCGTGCTCGTTCAGCACGCGCTGGATGTGTTCCCACTGCAGGCGGTCGACCGACATGGGGTTTTCCGGCACCAGGGTATCCAGGTCGGTGTGCTCCGACAGCAGCGCTGCCAGCACATCATCGGCGTCGGCCGGCTTGCACAGGTAGTTGCAGGCGCCGCGCTTGACCGCTTCCACCGCAGTCGCAATGCTCGAGTAGCCGGTCAGGATCACCACGCGCATTTCCGGGTCCAGCTCCAGCAGCTTGGGCAGCAGCACGAGGCCGGAATCACCGTCCATCTTCAGGTCCAGCGTGGCGTAGTCCGGCAAGTCCTGCTGCGCCAGGATCAAGCCTTCTTCGGCAGAACTGGCGGTGCTCACGCGGAAACCGCGACGGCTCATTGCCCGGGCCATGACCCGGGTGAAGGTGGCATCGTCATCCACCAACAGCAGGTGCGGCAGCTCTTCGCTTTCGACCTGGTTTTCTTCGCTCATCATTCATCTCCTCGCTTGCCATAGGGCAGGCGCAATTCGGTCAGGGTGCCACCCTGTTCATGACTATAGAGTTTTACCGAACCGCCCGCACGGGTCACGCTGGCCTTGCTCAAGAACAGGCCCAGGCCGAAGCCTTTGCCTTTGGTGGTAATGAAGGGTTTGCCGATGGCTTCGGCAATGGCCGGCGGCACGCCAGGGCCATGGTCGCGGATACTGATGACGATGTCCTGGGCATCCCAGTCCAGGTGCACCTCCAGGTCATCGGGGCAGGCATCGGCAGCATTGTTCAGCAGGTTCAGCAACGCCTGGGTCAGGTCTGGCGGCGGTGTCAGCCGCGGCACCTTGCCATCGCGCAGGCGCTGGAAGCGGTAGCTGGCTTCGGGGCGCATCAGGTGCCAACGGTTCAGCGCCTCGTCCAGCCAGGCGGTCACATCCTGCTCCACGATCGCCAGGCGGCGGTTGGCTTCGGCAGCGCGCACCAGCTGTTGCAAGGTCTCTTTGCACAGCTTTACCTGGTCCTGGAGGATCTGCAGGTCTTCCTGCAGCAGCGGGTCGGTATGGTCCTGGCGCATTTCGTTGATCAGCACACTCATGGTCGCCAGCGGCGTGCCCAGCTCATGGGCGGCACCGGCGGCCTGGGTGGCCACGGCCAGCAATTGCTCGTCGCGCAGGCTTTCCTCACGCCGTTCGGAGCGCAGCTGCTCCTGGCGGCGCAGCTCTTCGGCCATGCGCGCGGCAAAGAAGGTAATCACCGCCGCGGCGAGGGCAATGCTCAGCCACATGCCGTAGACCTGCATCTTGTCCCGCGCCATGGGCAGGCCTTCGAGCGGGTAGAACTGCACCAGCAGCAGGCTGTAGGCGGTCAGGGCGATACCCGAAAGTATCAGCGAATACAGCCACGGCAAGGTCACCGCGGCAATCGCCAGCGGTACCAGGTAATACGACACGAACGGGTTGGTCGAGCCGCCGGAGTAGTACAGCAAGGCACTGTGGATCAGCAGGTCGCAGGCCAGCTGCAGGGCGTACTCCATTTCGGTGACTGGCAGCGACAGGCGCAAGCGCAGCGCCGTAAAGGCACACAGCAGCGAGGACAACGCCAAGGTGCCAGCCAGCGACAGCCAGGGCAACGGCAGCAATTCGGTCCAGTAGGCGACGCCCACGGAGCCGGCCTGGGCAGCCAGGACCAGGACCCGAATGACGGTCAGGCGCCACAGGTTCTGGCGGGTAGCGGACAGCGGTTGTACGGCAGCGAGCATGAGCTCTCCTGATGAGTGCTCCAGAAAATCGGCTGGAGTATACCGAAGCCGGGCGCCTCACTGCAGCGATGCGGCAAAGCGCCACACTTTGTCACAGGTTGATGATGGCACTTTTGAACCCACTACACTGTTGCCGGTCTGATGGGCCATGCGTGGAATGGATGACCAGACCCCACGCCTTTTATTGCCAAGGAGTACCACATGCAAATCCCACGTCGCGGCGCCGCCCTGATCCTGTCTTGCGGCTTGCTCGCCAGCCTGCCGGCGCTGGCTGCCGATGAGCCACGTTACAACCAGGTATCGCTGCGTGCCGAAGTGAGCAAGGAAGTGGCGCGCGACCTGATGGTCGTGACCCTGTACAGCGAAGCGCAGAACACCGACCCGGGCAAGCTCGCCAAGCAGATCACCGAAACCATGAACAAGGCCGTGCAGCAGTCGCGCCAGGTCAAGGACGTGAAGATCAGCCAGGGCAGCCGCAACAGCTACCCGGTGTATGACAGCAAGGGCCAGAAGATTACCGGCTGGCGCGAGCGCGCCGAGCTGCGCCTGGAAAGCGACAACTTCCCGGCCTTGTCCCAGCTTACCGCCGACCTGCTGCAAGAGCTGAAAATGGGCGGCATGGACTTCTCCATCGCCCCGGCCACGCGCAAGGCAAGCGAGGATGCACTGCTCAAGGACGCGGTCGATGCCTTCAAGGCACGCGCGCAACTGGCCACCGAAGCCCTGGGCGGCAAGGGCTATAAAGTGGTCAGCCTGAACCTCAACAGCAGCGGTTACCCGCGCCCGTACCTGCGCAGTGCGCCGATGGCAATGAAAGCCATGGGGGCTGATGAAGCCGCGCCAGCGCCGGACATCGAGGCGGGTACCAGCGAAGTGAGCATGAATGCCGATGGCCTGATCGAAGTGCAGATGCCCTGACAGCCACAAGCTTCAAGCGGCAAGTTTCAAGTTGACGGTGAACCCGGCCTGCTTTGTCTTGTTGCTTGAAGCCTGCCGCTTGAACCTGCTTTTCAGACGTTTCCTACGCACCACCAAGGTGCATCCTACGCATACCCCCGCCTCGAAACATCCCGCAAAATGCCATCATTTTGCCTGCGCAAACGTTTAACTTCGTCGAAAGTTATAGCGATGCGACATCCATGTACGGTCGTACCACTTTTCCGGCGCCAACTATCCTTCTACCTGTTGCATTGGGAACATCCCCTGCATAAGTATCCGCAGGTCGGCTCACGAGGCCACCTCATCCAAAAAATGACAACAATGAGGCCACCATGCTCAAACACGCAGTCATTCCGTTCCTGCTTGGCGCAGGCTTACTCACCGGTGCACCGTCGGCCCTGGCCGCGTCCAACCTGGTGTTCTGCTCCGAAGGCAGCCCGGCCGGTTTCGACCCGGGGCAGTACACCACCGGGACCGACTTCGACGCCTCGGCAGAGACCGTGTTCAACCGCCTGACCCAGTTTGAACGGGGCGGCACTGCGGTCATCCCGGGCCTGGCGACCAAATGGGAAGTGTCCGACGACGGCAAGACCTACACCTTCCACCTGCGCGAAGGGGTCAAGTTCCATACCACCGACTACTTCAAGCCCAGCCGCCCCTTCAACGCCGACGACGTGCTGTTCACCTTCAACCGCATGCTCGACAAGGACAACCCGTTCCGTAAGGCCTACCCCACCGAGTTCCCGTACTTCACCGACATGGGCATGGACAAGAACATCGCCAAGGTGGAGAAACTCGACGAGCAGACGGTGAAGTTCACCCTCAACGAAGTCGACGCAGCGTTCATCCAGAACCTGGCCATGAGCTTTGCTTCCATCCAGTCGGCCGAATACGCCGACCAGTTGCTCAAGAATGGCAAGGCTGCCGACATCAACCAGAAACCGATCGGCACCGGCCCGTTCGTGTTCAGCAAGTACCAGAAGGACGCGCAGATCCGCTTCAAGGGCAACAAGGACTACTGGAAGCCCGATGACGTGAAGATCGATAACCTGATCTTCGCCATCACCACCGATGCCTCGGTGCGCATGCAGAAGCTGAAGAAGAACGAGTGCCAGGTCACCCTGTTCCCGCGCCCGGCCGACATCGAGCCGCTAAAGGCCGACCAAAATCTGCAAATGCCGCAGCAAGCCGGGTTCAACCTCGGCTACATCGCCTACAACGTGATGGGCAAGATCAAGGGCAGCAACGAGCCCAACCCCATGGCCCAGCTGAAAGTGCGCCAGGCGCTGGACATGGCCGTGGACAAGAAGAAGATCATCGAGTCGGTCTACCAGGGTGCCGGCCAGTTGGCAGTCAATGGCATGCCGCCAACGCAATGGTCCTATGACGACAGCATCAAGGACGCCGCCTTCGACCCCGAAAAGGCCAAACAACTGCTGAAGGAAGCCGGTATCAAGGAAGGCACCGAGATCACCCTGTGGGCCATGCCCGTACAACGGCCGTACAACCCCAACGCCAAGCTGATGGCCGAAATGCTGCAATCCGACTGGGCCAAGATCGGCATCAAGGCAAAGATCGTCAGCTATGAATGGGGCGAGTACATCAAACGCTCCAAGGGTGGCGAACAGGGCGCCATGCTGATTGGCTGGAGCGGCGACAACGGTGACCCGGACAACTGGCTGGGCACCCTCTACGGCTGCGATGCCGTCGACGGCAACAACTTCTCCAAGTGGTGCTACAAGCCCTACGACGACCTGATCAAGCAGGCCAAGGCCACCTCCGATCAGGCCAAGCGCACCGAGCTGTACCAAAAGGCGCAGCACATCCTCAAGGAGCAGGTGCCGATCACCCCGATCGCCCACTCCACCGTGTACCAGCCCATGAGCGCCAAGGTGAAGGACTTCAAGATCAGCCCGTTTGCGCTGAACGCCTTCTATGGCGTCAGCGTGGACAAATAGGCTGACTGAGGCACCCGCTGAATCGCGGGTGCCCTTCACCCCCGCCACCTCTTCATGTTGTCCTGCGGCCAAACGCTGCGGGGTCGGCAAACTGTTGCCGCCATTCGTACCCGGAGGCGGCGCAAACAGATGAAAAAGGATTTGCCATGCGCCACGTTACCCGCCTTTCTGCGCTGCTGGCCCTAGGCCTGGTCAGCCAATCCCCTGTCGTGCTGGCCAACAACCTGGTGTTCTGCTCCGAAGGCAGCCCCGCCGGTTTCGACACCGCCCAGTACACCAGCGCCACCGACAACGACGCCGCCGAACCGGTCTACAACCGCTTGGTCGAGTTCGAGCGCGGCGGTACTGCCGTGCACCCTGCCCTGGCGACCCGCTGGGAAGTCTCCGACGATGGCTTGCGCTACACCTTCCGCCTGCGTGAAGGGGTGAAGTTCCACAGCAACAAGGCCTTCAAACCTGGCCGTGACTTCAATGCCGACGACGTGCTGTTCACTTTCAACCGCATGCTCGACAAGAGCCACCCGTTCCGCCAGGCCTACCCCACCGAGTTCCCTTACTTCATCAGCATGGGCCTGGACAAGAACATCGCCCGCGTCGAGAAAATCGACCCACTCACCGTGGCATTCACCCTGAACACGGTCGATGCCGCGTTCATCCAGAATCTGGCCATGAGCTTCGCTTCCATCCTCTCCGCCGAATACGCCGAACACCTGATGGCCAGCGCAAGGCCGAGCGACATCAACCAGCAGCCCATTGGCACCGGGCCGTTCGTGTTCCAGCGTTACCAGAAGGATTCGCAGATCCGCTACAAGGGCAACAAGGATTACTGGGCACCGGATGAAGTGAAGATCGACAACCTGGTGTTCTCGATCAATATCGACCCTTCGGTACGCATTCAGAAGCTGCGCCGCAACGAATGCCAGGTCACCCTGCACCCACGCCCCGCCGACCTGCCGGCGCTCAAGGCCGACCGTTCGCTGCAGGTGCTGCAGCAACCGGGCTTCAACCTCGGCTACATCGCCTACAACACCCAGCACCCACCCTTCGACCGGCTGGAGGTGCGCCAGGCGATGGATATGGCTGTGAACAAGAAAGCCATCCTGCAGGCGGTTTATCAGGACTCCGGCCAACTGGCGGTCAACGCCATGCCACCCACCCAGTGGTCCTATGACGAAAGCCTCAAGGACGCACCCTACGACCCGGAAAAGGCCAGGCAGCTGCTGCAGCAGGCGGGCGTCAAACCGGGCACCGAAGTCACCCTGTGGGCCATGCCGGTGCAACGCCCGTACAACCCCAACGCCAAGCTGATGGCCGAAATGCTCCAGGCCGACTGGAACAAGCTTGGTTTCAAGGTGCGCATCGTCAGTTACGAATGGGGCGAGTACCTCAAGCGCATGAAAAGCGGCGAACACGACATCGCCCTGATTGGCTGGACCGGCGACAACGGCGACCCGGACAACTGGCTGGGCACCCTCTACAGCTGCGATGCCATCGGCAGCAACAACTACTCGCTGTGGTGCGACCCGCAGTACGACAGCCTGGTCAAGCAGGCCAAGCAGGTCACCGACCAGGCGCAGCGCAGCGCCCTGTACCAGCAGGCCCAGCAGCGGCTCAAGCAGCAGGTGCCGATTACCCCGGTGGCGCACTCCACCGTGAACCAGCCGCTCAGCGTCAAGGTTTCCGGGTTCAAGGTCAGCCCGTTTGGGCGCAATGATTTCTCCGGCGTGAGTGTTGACTGACTTTTAGCCTTCAAGGGCCTCGTCGCGGGTAAACCCGCTCCCACAAGTACCCCCATCAGCCAGGGCCTGCACAGGTCCCTGTGGGAGCGGGTTTACCTGCGAAAAGGCCGGTACAGGTAGCACAACGCCCCCGATTTAGCCCGGCGACCCCGGGCAACCCTGGCAACACCGCAACAACCATCCGGCCCACAAGGCCGGCAATGACTAGAAAAAAATGGGAGCTTCAACCTTGAGAGTATTCACCCTGACCGCACTGGCCTTATCCATCAGTGCCTTTTCCACCGTGGCCCAGGCCGATCCGCAAAGCCAGGCCTTCATCCCGCTCACCCCCAAAGCCAGCAGCGAGCAGGCGCAAGCCAGCGGCTTCATCGACGGCCAGAGCCTGTCCGGCACCACCCGCAACTGGTACGCCCGTGAACGCGCCGCACGCGCGCCGCTGTGGCGCTACTACAAGAGCGACGGCACCCGCCACCCCACCCACAGCCGTGAAAACTGGCTGCAAGGCACCATCCTCAACTACAGCTCCGGTTTCACCCAAGGCACCGTGGGCATCGCCGTCGAGGCCGCAGCCTACAATGCCATTGCCCTGCAACAGAACCGCCAGGCCGTCGCCGGCCCCAACAACCGCACCCTTACCCACAGCGATGGCGACCCCATCGGCCAGTGGAGCAAGCTGGGCCTGGGCAATATCAAGGCGCGTGTGTCCAACACCACCCTTACCCTCGGCCGTCAGTCGGTAGACACGCCGATGATCGCCTACATCGGCAACCGCGCCTTGCCATCGAGCTTCCAGGGCGCGTTCCTGCACAGCGCCGAGTTCGACAACCTGAGCTTCGACCTGGGCACCTTCGACCGTGTCTCGCCACGTACCGAACAGAGCCTGAGCAAGTTTCGCAGCGAATACAGCGCCACGGGTGTGGAAACCGACCGCGCCAGCACCGCCGGCATCAACTACCAGCCGTTCAGGAGCCTGAGCACCAGCCTGTACGCCACCCAGGTCGACGACTTCTGGAACCAGTACTACTTCGGCGCCAACCACGTGCTCGGCGACAGCGCAGTGCTCAGCCTGAGCACCGGCCTGAACTACTACAAGACCGTGGATGCCGGCAGCCAGAAAATGGGCAAGATCGACAACGACACCTACAGCCTGTCGCTCGACCTGACCCACCAGGCCCACACCCTCGGTGCCTCCTGGCAGCAGGTGAACGGCAACGAGTACTTCGACTACCTGCACGAAACCAACGGCATCTACCTGGCCAACTCGCTGCTGTCGGACTTCAACGGCCCCAACGAAAAATCGCTGAAGATCTCCTACGTACTGAACATGGCGCCCTACGGCGTGCCCGGCCTGAAGTTCAACCTGTACAACGCCCGCGGCTGGGGCATCGACGGCACCCACTACCGCGGCACCGCCTACGACGTGAATGGCCTGAACGGCGAAACCCACTACGAGTGGGGCATCGGCACCAGCTACGCGGTGCAGAGCGGGCCGCTGAAAGACACCAGCGTCCGCGCCACCTACACCACCCACCGTGCCAGCAAGGCCCAGGGTGACGGCAGCCTGGACGAGTTCCGCGTGGTCACCACCATTCCATTCAACATTCTTTGACCGCTGGCGCCACGGCCCCTTCGTGACGGGCCGTGGCGGCTACGCTGGAATCAATGCAAAAGCAGGGAGTCTTCAACCCATGCAGAGAGCTTTCATCAAATCGCTACCGCTACGCCTGGCCCTGGCCGCGCTGGTGCTGGGCAGCGCCGCGCAGCTTGCAGCCAAACCGCTGGTGGTGTGTACCGAGGCCAGCCCGGAAGGATTCGACGTTGTCCAGTACACCACCGCCGTCACCTTTGATGCTTCGGCCGAGACGCTCTTCAACCGCCTGGTCGACTTCAAGCCCGGCACCACTGACATCCAGCCAGCCCTGGCCGAGCGCTGGGATATCTCGCCAGACGGCCTGACCTACACCTTCCATCTGCGCCAAGGGGTGAAGTTTCACACCACCGACTACTTCAAGCCAACCCGCGACTTCAACGCCGACGACGTGTTGTGGAGCCTCAACCGCCAACTGGATCCGAACCATCCGTGGCACGACAAGACCAGTGTCGGTTACCCGTATTTTGAAAGCATGGCCTTCAAAGAGCTGCTCAAGTCGGTGAAGAAGGCCGACGAGCGCACCGTGGTGATCACCCTGGCCCGCCCGGAAGCGCCCTTCCTGCATGACATGGCCATGGGTTTCACCTCGATCTACTCCGCCGAGTACGGCGACCAGTTACTCAAGGCTGGTAAAACCGCTGAGCTGAACAGCAAGCCGATCGGCACCGGCGCGTTCATTTTCCAGCGCTACAACAAGGACGCGCAGGTGCGCTTCAAACCCAACCCGGACTACTTCCGCGGTAAACCGCCGGCCGACGCCCTGGTGTTCGCCATTACCTCCGACAGCAACGTGCGCCTGCAAAAGCTGCGCGCCAATGAATGCCAGGTCGCCCTGTATCCCAAGCCGGATGACGTGCCATCGATCAAGACCGACCCAAAGCTCAAGGTCGCCGAAATCGAAGCCCTGGTCACCGGCTACATCGCCATGAATACCGAGCACAAATACCTCAGCGATGTACGCGTGCGCAAAGCCATCAATATGGCTTTCGACCGCCAGACCCATGTTGACCAGCTGTTTGGCAAAGGCAACGCGCTGGTGGGTGTGAACCCCTACCCGCCGACCATGCCTGGCTACAACACTGCAAACCAGAACCCGCCCCGTGACCTCGCAAGAGCACGCGCCCTGCTCAAGGAAGCTGGCGTGCCGGACGGCACGGTGATGACGCTATTCACCCGCAACGGCGGCGGTATGACCAATCCCAACCCTCGCTTATCTGCCGAAATGCTGCAGGCCGACCTGAAACAGATCGGCCTGAAGCTGGATATCCGCGTGATGGAGTGGGCCGAAATGCTGCGCCGCGCCAAGAAGGGCGAAGCCGACATGGTGTCCACCGGCTGGGCGGGCGACAACGGCGATCCAGACAACTTCCTCACCCCACTGCTTAGCTGCGACGCGGCCAAGACCGGCGAGAACTATGCCCGCTGGTGCAACTCGAAATTCCAGGAACTGATCACCCGTGCCCGCGAGGTGGTCGACAACGAGGAGCGTGCAAGGCTCTATAGCGAGGCATTGAAGGTGTACGATGACGACCAACCCTGGATCAGCATGGCCCATCCAAAGATGTTCACCGCCATGCGTGACAACGTGGAGGGCTACGTGATCAGCCCTCTGACCAACAATAACTTCGCCACCACCAAGGTGAAGTAGAACAACAACGACCGCCGGCAACCCATACGGGAACCGGCGGCACTGCCGTAGCGGGCTGATCGCCCCACGGCCTGATGAGGTAACCCCGACAATGTTGAGTTTTATTGCCCGGCGCCTTGGCCTGTTGATACCGACCTTTTTCGGCATCACCTTGCTCACCTTCGCGCTCATACGCCTGATCCCCGGGGACCCGGTGGAAGTGATGATGGGCGAGCGCAGGGTCGACCCCGAAATGCACGCCCAGGCCATGGAACGCCTGGGCCTTAACAAGCCGCTGCCGGTCCAGTACCTGGACTACGTCGGCAAGCTCGCCCAGGGTGACCTCGGGGAATCGCTGCGCACCCGCGAAAGCGTGTGGACCGAATTCCTCACGCTGTTCCCGGCCACCCTCGAACTGGCCTTCGCTGCCCTGCTGTTCGCCGGCATCGTCGGCCTGCTGGCCGGGGTGATTGCCGCGCTCAAGCGCGGCTCACTGTTCGACCACGGGGTGATGGGCATATCCCTGGCCGGCTACTCGATGCCGATCTTCTGGTGGGGCCTGATCCTGATCATGTTCTTCTCGGTAAGCCTGGGCTGGACCCCGGTGTCCGGGCGTATCGACCTGCTTTACGACATCGAGCCGAAGACCGGCTTCATGCTCATCGATACCCTGCTCAGCGACGAAGAAGGCGCGTTCAAGGACGCGGTGATGCACCTGATTTTGCCGGCCATCGTGCTCGGCACCATCCCGCTGGCGGTAATCGCCCGCATGACCCGTTCGTCGATGCTTGAAGTGTTGCGCGAAGACTACATCCGCACCGCTCGCGCCAAGGGCCTTTCGCCCGCCCGGGTGGTGTTCGTGCATGGTCTGCGCAATGCCCTGATTCCGGTGCTCACGGTGTTCGGCCTGCAGGTCGGCACACTACTGGCCGGTGCAGTGCTGACCGAAACCATCTTTTCCTGGCCGGGCATCGGCAAGTGGCTGATCGAAGCCATCGGTGCCCGTGACTACCCCGTGGTCCAGAACGGCATCCTGTTGATTGCCTGCCTGGTGATCCTGGTCAACTTCGTCGTGGACATCCTCTACGGCCTGGCCAACCCACGCATCCGTCATCAGCGCTGAGGCCTTTGCCATGACTAGCCCGATTGCAAAATCCGTGTCGCCGGCCAGCCCGGTGGACCAGAGCCTGCTCTACCCCTCGCCGTACAAAGAATTCTGGCAAGCCTTCGCGCGCAACAAAGGCGCGGTAATGGGCCTGGCCTTCATGTGCCTGGTGGTGTTCTGCGCACTGTTCGCGCCATGGGTTGCCCCCCATGACCCGAGCGAGCAGTACCGCGACTTCCTGCTGACCCCGCCGGTATGGCTCGAAGGCGGCACCTGGCAGTTCATCCTCGGCACCGACGAACTGGGCCGCGACCTGCTTTCGCGCTTGATCCAGGGGGCGCGGCTGTCGCTGCTGATCGGCCTGTCGTCGGTGGTGATGTCGCTGATCCCGGGCATCCTGCTGGGCCTGCTGGCAGGCTTCTTCCCGCACATCCTCGGCCCGTCGATCATGCGCCTGATGGACGTGATGCTGGCCCTGCCCTCCCTGCTGCTGGCCGTGGCCATCGTTGCCATCCTCGGCCCAGGGCTGATCAATACGGTGATCGCCATCGCCATCGTCTCCCTGCCCTCCTACGTGCGCCTTACCCGGGCTGCGGTGATGGTCGAGCTGAACCGCGACTACGTCACCGCCGCACGCCTGGCAGGTGCCGGGCTGCCACGGCTGATGTTCGTCACCGTGCTGCCCAACTGCATGGCGCCGCTGATCGTGCAGGCCACCCTCAGCTTCTCCTCGGCGATCCTCGACGCTGCCGCCCTGGGCTTCCTCGGCCTGGGCGTGCAACCGCCGACCCCGGAGTGGGGCACCATGCTGGCTTCGGCCCGTGACTACATCGAGCGTGCTTGGTGGGTGGTGAGCCTGCCCGGCCTGACCATTCTGCTCAGTGTGCTGGCAATCAACCTGATGGGCGACGGCCTGCGCGATGCGCTGGACCCGAAACTCAAGAACGCCGCCTGAGGAGAACGCCATGTCACTGTTGCAAATCAAAAACCTGAACGTGCGCTTCGGCGATGCCAATGCGGTACCCGTGGTCGATGGCCTGGACCTGTCGGTGGACGCCGGGGAAATCCTGGCCATCGTCGGCGAATCCGGCTCGGGCAAATCCGTGACCATGATGGCCTTGATGGGCCTGATCGACGCCCCCGGGCGCATCACCGCCGACACCCTCAGCTTCGACGGCACCGACATGCTCAAGCTCAGCGGCCGCCAGCGGCGCAAGGTGGTGGGCAAGGACATCGCCATGGTCTTCCAGGACCCGATGACCGCGCTCAACCCCAGCTATACCGTGGGCTACCAGATCGAAGAAGTGCTGCGCCAGCACCTGGGCCTGAAGGGCAAGGCCGCGCGCCAGCGTGCCCTTGAACTGTTGAAAAAGGTCGAGATCCCGGCAGCGGAAAGCCGCCTGGACGCCTACCCGCACCAGCTGTCTGGCGGCATGAGCCAGCGCGTGGCGATTGCCATGGCCATTGCCGGCGAGCCCAAGCTGCTGATCGCAGACGAGCCGACCACCGCGCTGGACGTGACCATCCAGGCGCAGATCATGGAGCTGCTGGTCAACCTGCAGAAGGAGCGCAACATGGCGCTCATCCTGATCACCCACGACCTTGCCGTGGTCGCCGAAACGGCCAGGCGGGTATGCGTGATGTACGCAGGCGAAGCCGTCGAAGTGGGCCAGGTGCCGACGCTGTTCGACGTGCCCGCCCACCCTTACAGCGAAGCCTTGCTGGCGGCGATCCCCGAGCACAGCATCGGCGCCGAGCGCCTGGCCACCCTGCCCGGCATCGTCCCCGGCCGCTACGACCGCCCGGTCGGCTGCCTGTTGTCGCCGCGCTGCCCCTACGTGCAGGACAACTGCCGGCGCCAGCGCCCGCCTCTCGATCCTCAGGCCCACAGCCTGGTGCGTTGCTTCTATCCGCTGAACCAGGAGGTGGCGTGATGGCCGTCGTTCTATCTGCCCGGGACCTCACCCGGCATTACGAAGTCTCCCGCGGGCTGTTCAAAGGCCACGCCCTGGTCCGCGCACTGAATGGCGTGTCGTTCGAACTGGAAGCCGGCAAGACCTTGGCGGTGGTCGGCGAGTCCGGCTGCGGCAAGTCGACCCTGGCCCGTGCCCTGACCCTCATCGAAGAACCGTCGTCCGGTTCGCTGCAAATCGCCGGTACCGAGGTGACAGGCGCCAGCAAGGCGCAGCGCAAGCAACTGCGCCGCGATGTGCAAATGGTGTTCCAGAGCCCTTACGCCTCGCTTAACCCACGGCAGAAAATTGGTGACCAGCTGGCCGAGCCACTGCTGATCAACACCTCGCTGAGCAAGGCCGAGCGGCGCGAGAAAGTGCAAAAAATGATGGAGCAGGTGGGCCTGCGCCCGGAACACTACCAGCGCTACCCGCACATGTTCTCCGGGGGCCAGCGCCAGCGCATTGCCCTGGCACGGGCGATGATGCTGCAACCCAAAGTGCTGGTGGCGGACGAGCCGACCTCGGCGCTGGACGTGTCGATCCAGGCGCAGGTGCTGAACCTGTTCATGGACTTGCAGAAGGAGTTCGACACCGCCTACGTGTTCATCTCGCACAACCTGGCGGTGGTGCGACATGTGGCCGATCACGTGCTGGTGATGTACCTGGGGCGCCCGGTGGAAATGGGGGCCAAGGATGATATCTACGAGAAACCGCTGCATCCCTACACCCAGGCGCTGCTGTCGGCGACACCAGCCATTCATCCCGACCCGCTGAAGCCGAAGATCCGCATTGTCGGGGAGCTGCCCAACCCGCTGAATCCACCGGATGGGTGCGCGTTTCACAAGCGTTGCCCGTATGCGACCGAGCGGTGTGCCAAGGAGGTGCCGGCGTTACGGCAGGTGAGTAGCCGGCAGGTGGCTTGCCACTATGCCGAGCAGTTCCTGTAGATGACCGGGGGCGCTTTGCGCCCCATCCGCAGCACAAGGCTGCTCCTGCAAGGGATCGCGATAACAGGGGATATCGCGGTCGCCTGTAGGAGCAGCCTTGTGCTGCGAAAGGGCCGCAAACCGGCCCTCTCGGTCAATGCATGAAAATGGCGATGAGGATGATGACCGGGATCGGTACACCAAGCATCCAGAGCAGTATCGAGCGCATGTCGGTTCTCCTTGCTTAACGTTGAATGGTGCGATGTGCGACGTACTCACCTTCCAGCCACTGCACCTGGTCACGACGGCGACCACCGTAAAGCGCTGCAAGGCTGGCGAAGAAGGCGCCACACAGCAGCGCGACGAAGGTCCACAATGCTGTCCAGGCCGCTACTTTGGCGGCGGTATCAGCGGCTTGCTTGGCCTGCACTTTCAACTGTTGCACCTGGGCCATCACCTGATCGACACGGGCTTCGGCCTCGGCTTGGGTCAGACGGGTGCGCTGGGCCACCAGCTGCGCCAGGTAGGTGCGGTCCTCGGCAGGTAGCGCACCATCGCTGGCAATGCCTTTGGCCAGGATGCGTGCGGCTACGCCGTTTGCTGCATCGTCGCTCACGGGTGCAGGGCCATCGCCACGGAACAGGCTATCGACGAAATAGCCCATCGAATCGTTGTTGTCACCGGACGCCGCCGCACCACCGGCAGCCGCCGATACTGTGGCCGCCTGCGAAGCCGCGCTGGCACCAGCGCCCACCAGGTTGCCCGCAGCGCCCAGCACCAGCATGGCCGTAACCAGGGTAGCTACAGCCCAGGACAGGAAGCCATGCGCGGTGTCGCGGAAATACACTTCATCGCCATGCAAGTTGGCCCATTTCACCCGCAACCGACCGGCAATGTAGCCGCCCAGGCCCGAAGCGATGATCTGCGTCAGCAGCAGCCATACGATGGTGGAAATGCCCAGGGCCTTGGCACTGGCCCCCTCGTCTGCCCAAGGGGAAGTAGCTGCGAAGCCAAGCCCTGCACCAAGGACCACCAGGATCAGGGACAAGGCAGCTGCGGTAGCGGCGCCAGCGAAAATCGCAGCCCAGGAAACACCTGAGCGGCTTTGTGAATCGACAGCGGGATAGTCGGCAGGGGTGATCATGATGTTTTCGCCTTAAGTGGTTAGCGACAAGTCCATTCGCGCAGTAACCACTGCAGCGGCTGTGCCATTTGCGACAAAAAATTACACGCTTATAAAACAATGAGTTAGAAATAGCGGCTCGTTCATAATCGTGCAAATTGCGCGACTTGGCGCTGTGCATCAGGTGTTCTGCATTCTTGTAGCAAGCTTTGCGGCGAGGCATCATTCACCTATGACGCTCCCTGATGGCCCTGCCCAGACCCCGATTACCGCCGACACGGTGCTGCACTACCACCTGTGCTGGAAGCATCGCGACCTCGACGGCGTCATTGCGCTGTACCACCCCGACATCCAGTACCACGACTTCTTCCAGAACCGCGTGCTTGGCTACGTTGAGTTGCGCGACTACGTGCGCGCCTGCCTGCCCCATGAAGCCGGCGAAGATATCGTTCACAGCGACCGCATCCGCGTCGATGGCTGCACCGCGTTCATCCAGTACCAGGTCACCGTCCAGGGCGGTGACGGCCTGGTGGCGTTCCAGTCCAGCGAGGCGATCACCGTCAAGGACGGGCTGATCTGGCGGGTCAACGAATACGCCACGCTGGTTCGCCAGAACGGCAGCGGGCACGGCCGCAGCGGCCCGCGCCCGGCCACCAGCCGCCTGGGCCTGTCGCCGCGGCAGCTGTCGACCATGGCCCAGGACCTGGAGCACTACTTCCAGCGCCAGCGCCCCTACCTGGACCCGGAGCTGGACCTGCAGCAGGTGGCCGACGCCAGCGGCTACAGCCGCAACCAGATTTCCTACCTGCTGAACCAGGTGCTCGGGCAAAGCTTCTACCGCTACGTCAACCAGGCCCGCCTGCAGCACCTGATGGCCAGCCTCGACGACGACAGCGTCGAGGCGACGATCGACGAGCTGGCGTTCAGCGCCGGTTTCAACTCGCTGTCGGCGTTCTACAAGTGCTTCCGCGAGCACACCGGGCTCACGCCCAAGGCCTACCTCAAGCAAATTTCTCTGCGTGCACGCACGTAAGACAGCCACTGGCTGACAGCACTAGGATCGCCCACAGACCTTGACCGATGTGGAGCCGAACCCGATGCAACCCCTGCGCACGCTCAGCCTGTGGATGGACCAGCTCGAAGAGCCATTGTGCGCCCGCCCGGCCCTGCACGAAGACCTGGCAGTGGATGTGTGCATCATCGGTGCCGGCTACACCGGCCTGTGGACCGCCTACTACCTCAAGCGCCAGGCGCCACAACTGAGCATCGCCGTGATCGACGCCAACATCGCCGGCTTCGGCGCGTCCGGGCGCAATGGCGGCTGGCTGATGGGCAACCTGCTGGGCGAAGACCGCCTGCTCGCCACCCTGTCGCCACAACAGCGCCGCGCCAGCATCGACCTGCTGCACGGCATTCCCGATGAAGTGCAGGGTGTGTTGCAACGCGAAGGCATCGACTGCGACTACCGCAAGGGCGGCGTGCTGTACTGCGCCGCGCGCTACCCGGAGCAAGAACGCAGCCTGCGTGCCTACCTCGATGACTTGTATCGCCAAGGCATGACCGAGGACGACTACCGCTGGCTACGCCCCGAGCAACTGGAAAACCAGCTGCGGGTCAGTAATGCATTTGGTGCCATCTACAGCCCGCACACAGCGACCATCCAGCCGGCCAAGCTGGTGCGTGGCCTGGCGCGGGCCGTGGAAGCGCTAGGGGTGCCAATCTACGAAAACGCCCCGGCCATCGACTGGCAACCCGGCGAGGTGCGCACCCCGCTGGCGCGGATTCGCTGCCAGTGGATGGTGCCGGCCGTCGAAGGCTACGCCGCCAGCCTGCCGCCGCTGGGCAAGCACCAGTTACCAGTACAGAGTTTGCTGATAGCCACCGAACCGCTGCCGGAATCGACCTGGGAGCAGATCGGCCTGAGCCAGGGCCAAGCCTTCAGCGAGAGCAGCCGCCAGGTCACCTATGGCCAGCGCACTGCCGACAACCGCCTGGTATTCGGCGCACGCGGTGGTTATCGCTTCGGTGGCCGCCTGCGCGAAAACTTCAACCTCCAAGAGCACGAAATCGAACTGCGCCGCTACCTGTTCAGCGAGCTGTTCCCGCAGCTCAAGCATGTGCGCATCACCCACTCCTGGGGCGGCAACCTGGGCATGGCGCGGCGCTTCCGCCCGCACATGCTCTGCGACCGTCAGCGCGGCATTGCCCTGGCCGGTGGCTACGGTGGCGAAGGCGTCGGTGCCACCAACCTGGGCGGACGCACCCTGGCGGCGCTAATCCTTGACCAGCACAACGAACTGACTGCGCAACCTTGGGTACTGGACAACCGCCCGGTATCGAGTCTGGCCAGCTGGCCGCCAGAGCCCTGCCGCTGGCTGGGCTACAACGCGATCATCCAAAGCTTCGTCCACGAGGACCGGACCCTCGCCAACCCCGCCAGCGCGCCGTGGAGGCGGCGCCTGGCCAGCTCGCTTGCGGACTTCATGGAAGGCTTCATGCACTGACTTCCCTTATCAACTGCACAGGATCCACCGGTCATGAGCATTACCCAGTTCAAGAACACCGACAGCGCTGTGCTCGACAGCTCCAACCCGGTCGCAGTGCCGCTTGGCGAACCCGTGGCGGTGACATCTGTCACCTGCGTGGAACGCAGTGATGGCGTCGAAACCGGCATCTGGGAGTGCACCCCGGGGCGCTGGCGGCGGCAGATCGTGCAACAGGAGTTCTGCCATTTCATCAAGGGCCGCTGCACCTTCACCCCCGACGGTGGCGAGCCCCTGGTTATAGAAGCCGGAGACGCATTGATGCTACCGGCCAACAGCACCGGCATCTGGGACATCCAGGAGACCGTGCGCAAGACCTACGTACTCATTTTCTGATCCGCTGATCGCCTGCCTTCGATAACAACAGACAAAGCAAGGTAAACCCGACATGCGCACGCTCCTTCTCGCTCCCCTGATGCTGGCCGCCAGTGTGGCCGGCGCCGCCGAAACGGTGAAAATCTACAACTGGTCCAGCTACGTCGCCCCCGACACGCTGAAGAACTTCCAGCAAGCCAGCGGCATCGTGCCCACCTACGACGTGTACGACAGCAACGAAACCCTCGACGGCAAGCTGATGACCGGCAACTCCGGCTACGATGTGGTGTTCCCTTCCAACCACTTCATGGCCCGGCAGATCCAGGGCAAGGCCCTGAAGAAGCTGGACAAGTCGCAGCTGCCCAACTGGCAAAACCTCAACCCGGTGCTGCTCAAGGCACTGGAGGTGAACGACCCGGGCAACCAGTACGGCTTCCCGTACCTGTGGGGCAGTACCGGCATCGGCTACAACATCGACAAGGTCAAGGCGGTGCTCGGCGACAACGCGCCGGTGGACTCGTGGGACCTGATCTTCAAGCCCGAGTACATGAGCAAGCTGAAAAGCTGTGGCGTCGCCGTACTGGACAACGGCCCCGAACTGCTGCCGATTGCCCTGCACTACCTGGGCCTGCCGCACCACAGCCAGAACCCGGCGGACTACGACAAGGCCAAGGCGCTGTTGATGCAGGTGCGGCCTTACATCAGCTACTTCCATTCATCGAAGTACACCGGCGACCTGGCCAATGGCGATATCTGTGTGGTGGTGGGCTTCTCGGGGGATGTGCTGCAAGCGAAAAACCGTGCCGAAGAAGCGAAGAACGGGGTGAAGGTGGGCTATTCGATACCCAAGGAAGGCGCGCCCATGTGGTTTGACATGGTGGCCATGCCGGCCGATGCTCCGGACGAAAAAGCCGGGTATGCCTACATGAACTACCTGCTGCAGCCAGAGGTGATGGCCAACATCAGCAACCATGTGCAATACGCTAACGGCAACCTGAAAGCGGACGGGCTGGTGGAGCCGGCCATGAAGGGCAATACGATGATTTACCCGAGCGAAGACATGATGGGTAAATTGTATGCGCTGGAAGCGATGCCGGCGAAGATCGACCGCATTCGCACCCGGATCTGGACCAGTATCAAAGCCGGAAATTGAAATGGGGCCGCCTAGCGGCCCCCGATTTCAGGCCTTAATGGTGTTCGCGGGTCGCGCGGAACTTGACGTCCGGCCAGCGCTCTTCCATCAGTGCCAGGTTGACCCGGGTCGGCGCCAGGTAGGTCAGGTGCCCGCCACCGTCGATGGCCAGGTTCTCCATGGCCTTGGTCTGGAATTCCTCGAGCTTCTTCTTGTCATCGCAGCTGATCCAGCGCGCCGACCACACGGTGATTGGCTCGTAGGCGCATTCGACCTTGTACTCTTCCTTCAGGCGGCTGGCGACCACATCGAACTGCAGCACACCGACCGCCCCGAGGATGATGTCGTTGCTGCGCTCCGGGAAGAACACCTGGGTTGCACCCTCTTCGGCCAGCTGCTGCAGGCCCTGGCGCAGCTGCTTGGACTTGAGCGGGTCCTTCAGGCGCACGCGGCGGAACAGCTCCGGGGCGAAGTGCGGAATACCCGTGAAGCCCAGCGCCTCACCTTCGGTGAAGGTGTCGCCAATCTGGATGGTGCCGTGGTTGTGCAGGCCGATGATGTCACCGGCAAAGGCCTCGTCCAGTTGCTCGCGCTCGGAGGAGAAGAAGGTCAGCGCGTCACCGATGCGCAGGTCCTTGCCGGTACGCACGTGGCGCATCTTCATGCCCTTCTCGTACTTGCCCGAGCAGATGCGCATGAAGGCGATACGATCGCGGTGTTTCGGGTCCATGTTCGCCTGGATCTTGAACACGAAGCCTGTGAACTTCTCTTCCACCGGCTCCACGGTACGCTCGTGGGCGACACGGGCCAGCGGGCGCGGCGCCCAGTCGACAACGGCATCGAGCACATGGTCGACACCGAAGTTGCCCAGCGCCGTACCGAAGAACACCGGGGTCAGTTGGCCATTGATGAACTCGTCCTGATCGAACTCGTGGCATGCGCCCTGTACCAGCTCAAGCTGTTCGAGGAAGCGATCATATTCGTCACCCAGGTGCGCGCGGGCTTCATCGGAGTCGAGCTTCTCGATGATCTTCACCTCGGTACGCTCATGGCCGTGGCCCGGGGTGTAGACGATGATGTAGTCACCTTGCAGGTGGTACACACCCTTGAAGTCACGGTAGCAGCCAATCGGCCAGGTGATCGGCGCAGCCTTGATCTTCAGAACGGCTTCGATCTCGTCGAGCAGTTCGATCGGGTCGCGGATGTCACGGTCGAGTTTGTTGATGAAGCTGACGATTGGCGTATCGCGCAGGCGGCACACGTCCATCAGGGCGATGGTACGCGGCTCTACACCTTTACCGCCGTCGAGCACCATCAGCGCCGAGTCCACCGCGGTCAGGGTGCGGTAGGTGTCTTCCGAGAAGTCTTCGTGGCCGGGGGTGTCGAGCAGGTTGATCATGTGCTCGCGGTACGGGAACTGCATCACCGAGGTGGTGATGGAGATGCCGCGCTGCTTCTCCATTTCCATCCAGTCGGAGGTGGCGTGGCGGTCGGACTTGCGCGACTTCACGGTACCGGCGACGGCAATGGCCTTGCCCATCAGCAGCAGCTTCTCGGTGATGGTGGTCTTACCGGCGTCGGGGTGGGAAATGATTGCGAAAGTGCGGCGCTTCGCGACTTCGGCGGCCTGGTTGGTCATGGGAAATCGCCTGACTGGGGGATTCAAAAAGGGGCGATATCATACCTGAAGTTGGGCTGGGACCAAAATCTGCTGAACCAGCGGCACTTGTTCCAGCCTCTTCGCGGGTGAACCCGCTCCCACAATGACTGCGCTGTTTTCAAGCCTTGAGCAGTACCTGTGGGAGCTGGCTTGCCGGCGACAGGGCCAGCCCGACAGCAAAAAATCATCAGGCAATCGCTTTATCACGACAAATGGCCAAAGCGCAGTTATTTCAACGCCTGCAGCGCATTACGCTGCTGTTTTTTCTCGCCAAAATTCCTGAGACCCAGTGATTAACGCTGGCCAAATGCCGCCTCAGATGGGAACCTTTGCGCCCACGGAGACGTCCATTCCCCTGCAACCCGCTTCGGTTGGGGACTGGTTTCATCAGCATTTTCGGGCCCGACGGGGTTCGGCTCATGGCCTGATCGCAGCCTTCGGCGTGCGTCACGCTGCTACTCGCGAACACACCAACCGCCGCCAGGACTGGCCGGCAAAAAAGAAGTGTGCTCGCCGACAACACAAGGAGTCCGCCTGTGGCTAAACGCTACGGAAAAGGGCTGTTGGGATGCGCCACCGTGCTCGTCATCCTGGCCCTGCTGGTCCACTGGATCGGCATCGACACGATCGCGCGTTACCGCGACGATCTTGGGTTCTACCTGCAAGCGCACCTGGTTCTGGTGCTGGCTTCGATGGCGGCGGCGTTGGCCGTGGGCATCCCGGCTGGCATTGCCCTCAGTCGACCGCACCGGGTCGACAAAGCCGAGCGCTTCATGCAGTTTTTCAACGTTGGCAACACCATTCCTCCCCTGGCCGTTCTGGCCATCGCGCTCAGTATCCTGGGCATCGGCGCCGGGCCTGCGATCTTCGCGCTGTTCCTCGCCTCCCTCCTGCCCATCGTGCGCAACACCTACGAGGGCCTGAAAAATGTCCCCGCCTCGCTCAAGGAAGCCGCCACCGGCATCGGCATGACCCCGCGCCAGCAGCTCTGGCAGGTGGAGCTACCGAATGCCGTGCCGATCATCGTCGGTGGTGTCCGTGTGGCCTTGGCATTGAACGTGGGCACCGCACCGCTGGCCTTCCTGATCGGCGCCAACAGCCTGGGTAGCCTGATCTTCCCCGGCATCGCCCTGAACAACCAGCCACAGCTGCTGCTGGGTGCCGCCTGCACCGCACTGCTGGCACTGGTGCTGGACGCGGCGGTGAGTTTCTCCAGCAAGCGCTGGCTGGAACGTGGCCTGGCCCAATAAGGATAGGGAACGTATGAACAAGAGAATCGCCTTGCTGCTGGGCGCGGCCCTGCTGTTCGCAGGATTTGCCCAGGCAGTGGAAAAACCGCTGGTGCGCATCGGCGCGCGGGTGTTCACCGAGCAGACCGTGCTCGCCGAAATCACTGCGCAATACCTGCGCGCCAATGGCTTTGACGTGCGTGTCACCAGCGGCCTTGGCAGCAACATCGCGCGGCAGGCCCAGGAGACCGGCCAGCTCGACCTGATGTGGGAATACACCGGGGTTTCGCTGGTGTCGTACAACCACATCGACGAGCGCATGCCCAGTGCCGAAGCCACCTTCGCCAAGGTCAAGGAGCTGGATGCAAAGAAGGACCTGATCTGGCTGACCCCGTCGAAGTTCAGTAACACCTACGCGCTGGGCCTGCCCAAGCAAGTGGCCGAGGCCTACCCGCAGGTCAACACCATCAGTGACCTCAACCAGGTACTGCGTGACGAAAGCCAGCACAACCACCTGGTGGCGCTGGACACCGAGTTCGCCAACCGCCCCGACGGCCTCGTTGGCCTGCGCGAGATGTACGGCCTGCCGCTGGACCGGCGCAACATCCGCCAGATGGACGGTGGCCTGGTGTACACCGCCATGCGCAACAACCAGGTATTCGCCGGGCTGGTGTACACCACCGACGGCCGCCTGAGTGCGTTCAACCTCAAGCTGCTGGAAGACGACAAGCACTACTTCCCCGATTACACCGCAGCGCCCGTGGTGCGCAAAGCCGTGCTCGACGCAAACCCGCAACTGGCCGCACTGCTCAAGCCACTGGCCGAGCAGCTGGATGACGAAACCATGCGCCAGCTCAACGCCAAGGTCGACGTGGAGCACCAGAACCCGACTGCCGTGGCCGCCACCTTCCTGCGCGAGCACCCACTGAACAGCGAGGGCCAGCCATGAACCTGATCGATACCTTCAGCCACCTGGACTGGGCCCAGGTGCTGCAACTGACCTGGCAGCACATCATGCTGGTGGGCGTTGCGGTGAGCCTGGCCATTCTCGTCGGCGTGCCGCTGGGCATCCTCATGACCCGCTTCCCGGCCGTTGCCGGGCCGCTGCAAGCCAGCGCCACGGTGCTGCTGACCATCCCGTCGATTGCCCTGTTCGGCCTGCTGCTGCCGTTCTATTCCAAGTTCGGCCAGGGGCTGGGGCCATTGCCAGCGATCACTGCGGTGTTCCTCTATTCGCTGCTGCCGATCCTGCGCAACACCTACCTGGCCCTGACCAACGTAGAGCCCGGTATCCGTGAAGCTGCGCGCGGCATCGGCATGACCTTCGGCCAGCGCCTGCGCATGGTCGAGCTGCCCATCGCCGTGCCGGTGATCCTCGCCGGTGTGCGCACTGCCGTGGTCATGAACATCGGCGTCATGACCATTGCCGCCACCATCGGCGCCGGCGGCCTGGGCGTGCTCATTCTTACCTCCATCAGCCGCAGCGACATGTCGATGCTGCTGGTCGGTGCCGTACTGGTCAGCCTGCTGGCCATCATTGCCGACCTGCTGCTGCAAACCCTGCAACGTGCCCTGACTCCAGAAGGACTGCGCCCATGATCGAACTGAAGAACCTCAGCAAAACCTTCAACGTCAACGGCAAGGACGTCAAAGCCGTCGACGCGGTAAGCCTCACTGTCAACGAAGGGGAAATCTGTGTGTTCCTCGGCCCCTCGGGCTGCGGCAAGAGCACCACGCTGAAAATGATCAACCGGCTGATCACGCCTACTTCGGGCCAGGTGTTCATCAATGGCGAGGACACCACCGGGCTGGACGAAGTCACCCTGCGCCGCCATATCGGCTATGTGATACAGCAGATCGGCCTGTTCCCCAACATGACCATCGAAGAAAACATCACCGTGGTCCCGCGCCTGCTCGGCTGGGACAAGCAAAAGTGCCATGAACGCGCCCGCGAGCTGATGCACATGATCAAGCTCGAACCCAAGCAGTACCTGCAGCGCTACCCGCGCGAGCTGTCCGGTGGCCAGCAGCAGCGCATCGGCGTGATCCGCGCGCTTGCCGCCGACGCACCGGTATTGCTGATGGACGAGCCATTCGGCGCAGTCGACCCGATCAACCGCGAGATGATCCAGAACGAGTTCTTCGAGATGCAGCGGGCGCTGAACAAGACCGTGATCATGGTCAGCCACGACATCGACGAAGCGATCAAGCTGGGCGACAAGATTGCCATCTTCCGTGCCGGCAAACTGTTGCAGCTGGACCACCCGGACACGCTGCTGGCGCACCCGGCGGATGACTTTGTCAGCAACTTCGTTGGCCAGGACAGCACGCTCAAGCGCCTGCTGCTGGTGCGTGCCGAGGATGCAGCGGACAACGCGCCATCGGTGAGCCCGGAGACGCCCGTGAGCGATGCACTGGAGCTGCTGGATGAGCACGACCGCCGCTACGTGGTGGTGACCGATGCACAGAACAAGGCACTGGGCTATGTACGCCGACGTGACATGCACCGCCAGCAAGGGACGTGTGGCGACTTCCTGCGGCCGTTCAATGCCACGGCCTCGCACGATGAGCATTTGCGCATCCTGCTGTCGCGCATGTACGAGTTCAACCGGGCGTGGTTGCCGGTGCTGGACGCTGAGCAGGTGTTTTTGGGCGAGGTGACGCAGGAGTCGATTGCGGCGTACCTGAGCTCGGGCAGATCGCGCGGGGGCAAGACCAGCATTGTTTCGCCGGCTGACGCGGTGGTTTCCTAGAAAGCCGGGGGCGCTTCGCGCCCCAGCAATCTCGAGTCAGAACCCTACGCTGGCCTGCACATAAAAGGTCCGCGGCTCACCTACATAGATGCCGGCATTGTTGTCGCTGGAGCGGGTGAAGTACTGCTTGTCGAACAGGTTCTTCACCCCCGCCGCCAGCTTCAGGTTGGACATCTCGGGCCCGAATTCATACCCGCCACGGGCATGCCAGGTCACGTAACCCGGAATATCGCCATACTGCCCATCCGCACTTGGCTCGGTGATGTAGTCGCCGTTGAAGCTGCCATCGGCGTTGATCCCGGTCCCCGGCGCGCGCTGCTTGGATTGGGCGTAGGCGTCCAGGTTCCAGGTCCAGCGGTTGACCGCGTAACGCACGCCGGCGTCGGCCACCTGACGTGAATAGAACGGCAAGTCACGGCCCTTGAAACCCGGGATCTCACCTTCATATGTGGCGCGGGTAAAGGTGTACCCACCGCTCACCGAAAGCCCTTCCAGGCGCGGGTCCAGCCCGGCCAGGTCGTAGCGCACCGACGCCTCGATACCCTGGTGCTTGGTCGCCCCGAGGTTGGTCCAGCCCACATCGTTGCTGATGTACTGCAGCTCGTCATCGAAGTCGATGTAGAACGCCGTCAGCTCGCCGGCAAAGCCACCATTGTCATAGCGCGTGCCGATTTCGTAGGTCTTGGCCTTTTCCGGCTCCAGGCCATTGGCCGTGCTGTTGCCGGTACCGCCCTGGCCCAGCTGGAAGTACTGCAGGCTACCGAACGAGGTTTCGTAGTTGGCAAACACTTTCCATGCGTCGGAGATGTGGTACATCACGCTCAGCGCCGGCAGCGGCTCGTTGCTGGTGATGCTGCGCTTCTTCTCCGCCACCGGGCGGTTGTTGGCATCCAGCACCGGGCGGTCGCGCCAGTCGGTATTGATGTGCTCGAAGCGCACGCCCGGGGTGATGGTCCAGTTGCCCACATCGATCTTGTCGTCGATGTAGTAGGCGCTGGCCTCGGTACCCCCGCTGCGGTCCTGGAACACGTGGCCGTCAGAGGTCGGCGTCACGGTCGGCACGTTGTCGATCAGCGCCAGGCGGGTCGACTGTTCGCGCATCGCTTCCTTCAGGTAGCGATAACCCACGCTGACTTCCTGGGTGGTCGGGCCGGCAAAGAAAATGCGCGACACCCGTGGCTCGATGGCGAAGGTGTGATAGTTGCGCGGGTACGACGACAGGGTCTTCATGTCACGCGAGGCGATGGCGCTGCCGCGGAAGCTGTCGGTGTAGTAGGTCAGCACTTCGAACTGGGTGGCATCGTCAAGCTGGCGCTGCCACTTGAACGACACATCCTTGCGCCGACCGGCGAAGTAGTCATAGTCGCGCAGCGACTGGTACGGGTTGCTGTCGTACTGGGCCTGGGTCAGGCCGCCGGGCATGTCGGCACGGCCATCGTAGTAATGGAAGTTGAGCCAGAACTCATCGACATCGGTGGGCGCCCAGTGGGTCTTGAGGATGACGTCGTCGATGTCGTTGCCATTGTTGCTTTCACGGTAACCGTTGCCGTTCACCCCGGTGTACAGCAGCGCCACGCCCATGCCGTTGTCAGCCGTGCCGCCGACGAAAGCCGACTCGGTGTGCTTCCAGCCGCCGTGCTGGGAGGTTTCCAGGGTGGTGGACAGTTCCGCTGATGCCTTTTCCGGAATCGCCCGGGTGACGAAGTTGATCACCCCTCCCACGTTCTGCGGGCCATAGCGTACCGAGCCGGCTCCACGCACCACGTCGATGCTGTCGAGGTTGCCCGAGGAGATCGGCGCCATCGACAGCTGTGGCTGGCCATACGGCGCGAAGGCGGCGGGGATGCCGTCGATCAATACGGTGGAGCGCGGCGACAGGCGCGAGGTCAGGCCGCGTACGCCCACGTTCAGCGACAGGTCGCTGCCGCCGGTGCCGTTGGAGTCCTGCACCTGCACACCCGGGATGCCGCGCAGTACGTCGCGCACGTTCATAGCGCCCTTCTCCACCATCGCCTCGCGGCGCACCACGGTGCGCGCACCGGGGTGGTTCTGCACCACGCTCTGCTGGGCATCGCCCAACCAGTCACCGACCACCTTGATGTCGGTGGGCGCCAGCTCCAGGCTGCCGCTGCCCAGGTCGAGGGTAGTCGGCAGCGGCTTTACCACGACGGTGTCCTGGGACATCTCGAAGGTCAGCCCGCTGCCTTGCAGCAACTGTTGCAGCGCCTGCACCGGCGCCAGGTTGCCGGACACCGCCGGGGCCTGTTTACCGGCCACCAGCTCGGGGCTGAAGAACAGCTGCAGGTTGGTTTGCTGACCCAGCTGATTCAGGGCCGAGGCGAGCGGTTGGGCCTGGATCTGGATGGTGTTGCCCGCCTCAGCAGCCTGGCTGTTGACGGCCACGGCGCTGACCGCCAGGGCCAGCGTCAGGGCGCGGAAGCGTGGGAAGGGTTTGTTGTTGTTCACGTCGTCGAAACATCCTGGAATGCGGAATAAACGCCAACCGCGTGCAAATGGAAATGCTTGGCAGTTGCAGCTGGCGAGGAAGACGAACGAGCGAAAAAAAACCTGAATCTATTTCGCAATTATTTCGCGAGAGCCGTCTTCATGGGCCTTGATGGCCACCGGCAGGATGCTCGGCAAGGCCCGCAACAGTGCGTCGGTGTCGTCGGTGCTGAAGGTGCTCGAAAGGCGCATCTGGGCGACTTTACCGGGGGCGACCCGCAGCGGTTGGCTACGATAGCGCGAGGCTTCGGCCACCACCTCGGCGAGGGTGGCGTTGTCGAACACCAGCTTGCCCTGGCGCCAGGCTGTCACGGCAGCGATGTTGACGGCGTAGAGCGCAGCCACCCCGCCCTGTGCATCTATATGTGAACCCTGGCCGGCCGTAAGCTGCGCCAGCGCGTCGCCCTTGCCCTGCACACGCACCGAACCCTGCTCCACCGCCACCCGGGTGCTGGCAGGGTCCTGGCGCACGTCAAAGCGGGTACCGGTTACCGTCACGCTGCCCTGGGCGGTGTCGACCACAAACGGCCGGGCACTGTCGTGGGCGACGTTGAACATCACCTCGCCGGCACTCAGGCGGATATGCCGCTGGCCGGCGCTGAAGTCGACCTGCAGCTGTGTGCTGCCATTGAGATCCAGCAAGGAGCCATCCGGCAGTTCGACCTGGCGGCGTTCATTGAAGGCGGTCTGCAAGCTACCCTGGTGATTCAGTTGCTGGTAGTGCCAGCCGCCCCAACCCAGGCCCAACGCCAACACCGCGACACTGGCGGCCAGGGCCTGACGCACGAAGCGCCGACGCGGCAGTTGCTGCACCGGGTCCGGCTGGCACAACACTTCAAGGCGCTGGCGTGGAATGAAGTCGGCGGCCTGCCACACGCGGCACAGGTGCTGGTACTCCTCCCGGTGACGCTCGTCGCTGGCCAACCAGGCGCGCAACTGTTTCTGCAGCCCGGCATCCCGAGGCGCATCCTGCACGCGGGCAAACCATGCGGCCGCCTGCTCGCGGACGGTATCGGTACCGTGCTGTTTCATCGAAAAGGTCTCCTGACTCATCATGCCGACACATCCAGGTGCTCACGCAAATGCCGGAGCGTGCGGATCATATACTTTTCGACCATGTTCTTGCTCAACCCCATCCGCTCGGCGATCTCGGCCTGGGTCAGGCCTTCGAGCTTCTGCCAGATGAACACCTGCCGGCAGTTGAGCGGCAACTCGGCCAGCGCCCGCTCGACGCTGTCGGCCAATTCCAGCGCATGCACGTAGGCCTCCGGGTCATCGCTGCCACCAGTGCCCTCGTCGAACGCTTCCAGCGCCAGGGCCTGGCGGCGGTCTTCGCGGCGCAAGCCATCCACGGCAATGTTACGTGCGGTCTGGTGCAGGTAGGCGCGGGGCTGCTCGACCTGGTCGCGCGGGTTTTCCAGTACCCGGACAAAGGCATCGTGGGTGAGGTCTTCAGCCTGCTGGCGATTGCGCAGTTTGCGCGTCCAGGTGCCGATCAGCTCATGGTAATGGTCGAGGAAGCCTTTGTGTCCGGACACGGTCTGGGTCATCAGGGAGGCGGATAAGGGTGCGAATAGTAATGTTTCTCATCAAAACCAGCAAATCCGCCAGTCGGTAACAAAAAATTTATGGGCCATTTCCTGTACGTGGGTACCAGGAAAATGTGGCCATAAATATGAACACCTCTGGCCTCTTCGCGGGTGACCCCGCCCACCCGAGAATTGCGAAAAGCCTATGGGAGCGGGTTTACCTACAAAGGGACCAACACGGTCTATTCCACAATATTTAACGCTTGAAACATCGCGGGGAACATCAGCCGGTCACATGAGTCGGTTATTCAAATGGCTGGTCGTCGATCCACGCCGATCACGCCCGGATTGCCTGTTGATTCTGCATTCTTCACGCCCTAAAGTGCGCGCCGAACGTCCATGCTGGAAACGATCCATCCGGCTCAAGTACTGAGTAGGCGAACCAAAGTGGGGATACGGAGGACGTTCAGTTTGCAGCCACTTATTCTTTTTGTTTGCCCATGGAGTCCCTGAGCATGTCGATCCAGGTCGAAGACTATTTCGCGCGTGACACCTTCCAGAAAATGAAGGCGTTCGCCGACAAGCAGGAAACCCCGTTCGTACTCATCGATACCCAGATGATCAGCCAGGCCTATGACGACCTGCGCGCCGGTTTCGAATTCGCCAAGGTCTACTACGCGGTCAAGGCCAACCCTGCCGTCGAAATCATCGACCTGCTCAAAGAGAAAGGTTCGAGCTTCGACATCGCCTCGATCTACGAACTGGACAAGGTGATGGACCGCGGTGTCAGCGCCGACCGCATCAGCTACGGCAACACCATCAAGAAGTCCAAGGACATCCGCTACTTCTACGAGAAGGGCGTGCGCCTGTTCGCCACCGACTCGGAAGCCGACCTGCGCAACATCGCCAAGGCCGCACCGGGTTCGAAAGTGTATGTGCGTATCCTGACTGAAGGCTCCACCACTGCCGACTGGCCGCTGTCGCGTAAATTCGGCTGCCAGACCGACATGGCCATGGACCTGCTGATCCTCGCCCGTGACCTGGGCCTGGTGCCTTACGGCATCTCCTTCCACGTGGGCTCGCAGCAGCGCGACATCAGTGTGTGGGACGCCGCCATCGCCAAGGTCAAGGTGATCTTCGAGCGCCTGAAGGAAGAAGACGGCATCGAGCTTAAGCTGATCAACATGGGTGGCGGCTTCCCGGCCAACTACATCACCCGTACCAACAGCCTGGAAACCTACGCCGAAGAAATCATCCGCTTCCTCAAGGAAGACTTCGGTGACGAGCTGCCGGAAATCATCCTGGAGCCAGGCCGTTCGCTGATTGCCAACGCCGGCATCCTGGTCAGCGAAGTGGTGCTGGTTGCGCGCAAGTCGCGCACTGCCGTCGAGCGCTGGATCTACACCGACGTGGGCAAATTCTCCGGCCTGATCGAAACCATGGACGAAGCCATCAAGTTCCCGATCTGGACCGAGAAGAAAGGCGAAACCGAAGAAGTCGTCATCGCCGGCCCGACCTGCGACAGCGCCGACATCATGTACGAAAACTACAAGTACGGCCTGCCGCTGAACCTGGCCATCGGTGACCGCCTGTACTGGCTGTCGACCGGTGCCTACACCACCAGCTACAGCGCAGTCGAATTCAACGGCTTCCCGCCGCTGAAGGCTTACTACCTGTAACGCAAAACGGGGCCGCAAGGCCCCGTTTTCATGTGTGCTCCGCTGTACCGGCCCCTTCGCGGGCTTGCCCGCGAAGAGGCCAGCACAGGCAACTTCAATCCCCGCGCCGTTCGATCTCTTCGGCATACCGCGCCGCAAAGGCCATCAACACCGGCCCTGCACCCTGCAAGGTTACCAACGCAGCACGCAGGAAATTCATGTTCCCCTCAACCCGCGCCTGCTCCAGCCATTGCCCTGCTTCGGCCAGCTGCCCGCGCTCGACCAGCACCAGCCCCAGGCTGAACATCCCACGGAAATCCCCCGCCTCGGCCGAACGCCGATACCAGCGCACCGCCCGCGCCGGGCTGGGCGCCGTGGCAATGCCCTGCTCCAGGTAACGCCCATACAGGTTCATCGACTTGGCATGCCCCAGCTGCGCAGCCTTCTCGTAACACTGCAGCGCCTGTGCCTGGTTGGCCGGCACCCCGCGCCCGGTGGCCAGCAGGTTGCCCAGGTTGTAAAGGCCCCAGTCCAGCCCGGCGTCGGCCGCACGCGCATAATGAATGGCCGCCTGCGTCAGGCTTGGCTCACCGCCCCAGCCATGCTCCAGGCAACGCCCGAGCATGTTGTGCGCCATGGCACTGCCGCCCTGTGCGGCGATGCCGAACCAACGCCGGGCCACGGTGGCATCTTCTTCGATACCGCGCCCATCCAGCAGGATCTGCCCCAGCAGCAACTGCGCCTCGACCGCGCCCTGCCCCGCCGCTGCCAGGATTGCCTGGGCAGCTTTGCCGGGGCTCTCCTCTAGCATGGACTGCAAGCCAGCCACATCCACCACTTCCTCACGTCGCAACTGATAGGACACGGTTCAGACCTCGGCCCAGCGGCGTAGCAGGTTGTGGTAGGTGCCGGTCAGCTGCAGCAACGAGGGGTGCTCGGGTACATCGGCAGTCAGTTGCTGGATGGCATTGTCCATCTCGAACAGCAGCGCCCGCTGGCTGTCCTCGCGCACCAGGCTCTGGGTCCAGAAGAACGCGGCGTGACGCTGGCCTCGGGTCACCGGGTTGACCTTGTGCAGGCTGGTACCGGGGTACAGCACCAGATCACCGGCCGCCAGCTTCACCTGCCGCTCACCATAGGTGTCCTGAATCACCAGTTCACCGCCGTCGTAGCTGTCCGGGTCGCTGAGGAACAACGTCGATGACAGGTCGGTACGCACCCGCTCCGGGCTGCCCTTGGGCTGACGCAAGGCGTTATCGATGTGAAAGCCGAAATTGCCGCCCTCGCGGTAGCAGTTGATCAACGGCGGGAACACCTTGTGCGGCAGGGCCGCCGACATGAAGCGCGGGGTTTTCCACAGGCGGTCGATCAGCGCAGTGCCGATCTCCTTGGCCAACGGGTGCCCTTCCGGCAACTGCAGGTTGTGTTTGGCCTTGGCCGACTGATAACCGGCAGTCACCTTGCCATCAGCCCAGTCGGCCTGCTCCAGCGCCTCGCGGATACGGGCCAGTTCGTCAGCGTCAAACAGGCCTGGGATGTGAAGCAGCATGGCGGCAGCACCGTTAGGAAATGTAAAGGTGGCAATGATATTGATTCCCTTTTGCGCTGCACAAGCCTTTTCGCCGCTTAAGACGTTTCAGCTTGATGAAACCGTAAAGGCCAAATGTAAAAATTGTAAATTCTTCACGAATGGTAACGACTCTCAATTGTTAGTCACAATTGCTTACATTAAGATCCGCCGCCTCAACACCTTGGGGAAGGTCCTTAGCAATGCGCCAGTACGTACCATCTGCAGTGAGTTCGCCACGCCTGATCGTATCCGCCATGGGCGTCGCGCTTAGCGCCACATCGGTGTATGCCGCCGACCCGGCCGCCAATAGCGCGATCACCCTCGACGCTACCAGCGTCAACGGCAAGGCTGAACAGGCCAGCACCGATTACAAAGTCGAGAAGGCCGCCTCGCAGAAGTACACCGCGCCGCTGGTAGACACCCCGCGCTCGGTCACCGTCATCCCGCAGCAAGTGATCAAGGACACCAACGCCTTGACCCTGCAGGACGCCCTGCGCACCGTGCCAGGCATCACCTTCGGCGCCGGCGAAGGCGGCAACCCGCAAGGCGACCGCCCGTTCATCCGCGGCTTCGACGCCCAAGGCGATACTTACCTGGACGGCGTGCGTGACACTGGCGCGCAAACCCGCGAAATCTTCGCCATCGAGTCGGTAGAAGTGGCCAAGGGCCCGAACTCGGCCATCGGTGGCCGTGGTGCTGCCGGCGGTACCATCAACTTGGTGAGCAAGCGTGCGCACCTGGGCAACTCGCTGGACGGCGCCTGGACTTGGGGCAGTGACCAGACCCAGCGCTACACCTTCGATGGTAACTACCAGTTCAGCGATACCGTTGCCGGCCGCCTGAACCTGATGACCCACGAAAGCAACGTCGCCGGCCGCGACAAAGTCAACTACGACCGTTGGGGTATCGCCCCGTCGCTGGCCTTCGGCCTTGGCACACCGACGCGCGTCAACCTCGACTACTACCACCTGGAAAGCGACGACCTGCCGGATTCGGGCATCCCGTACACCATCCCGACCAACGGCAGCGGCGGGCGCACCTCGGCACACCCGAGCAAGCCGAATGACGGCGGCGACAGCGACAACTTCTATGGCCTGACCGGCCGTGACTTCCGCAAGAGCCGTGTAGACATCGCCACCTTCGCGATCGAGCACGACCTGACCGACTCGCTGACCATCAAGAACACCCTGCGTCACGGCAACAGCATGCAGGACTACATCCTGACCCAGCCTGACGACAGCAAGGGCAACGTTAACAACGGCAGCGTCTGGCGCCGTGCCAACACCCGTGTCGGCAACACCGCCACCACCACCAACCAGACCGACCTGTTCGGGGAGTTCTACGTCGGTGGTCTGAAAAACAGCTTCTCCACCGGTATCGAGCTGAGCCGTGAAGAGAGCGACCGTTCGTCCTACACCGTCGACACCGACACCGTGCCAGGCGGCGCCGCCAACACCAACTGCACCCCCGGCATGATCGGCGCCACCAGTGGCTACAACTGCACCTCACTGAGCAACCCGAACCCGGATGACCCGTGGAACGGTACCATCTCGCGCAACTACGCCGGCACCACCACCAATAGCAAGACCCGGGCGATCTACGTGTTCGACACTCTGGAGCTTACCCCCGAGTGGCTGGTCAACATGGGCCTGCGCTACGACCACTTCGATACCGACTACAAGACCTACAACGCCGCTGGCACCACCACCGCCAAAGGCAAGGATGTCAGCGAGTTCGTGACCGGCCAACTGGGCCTGGTGTGGAAACCGGCCGAAAACGGCAGTATCTATGTTTCCTACGCCACTTCTGCAACGCCACCAGGCTCGATGCTCGGCGAAGGTACAGAAGGCAACCCGCTGGGTGGCACCCCGGATCGTAACGGCAACCTGTTGGCCAGTGACATGGAGCCAGAGGAAACCACCAACTACGAGATCGGCACCAAGTGGGACCTGCTCGACCAGCGCCTGTCGCTGACCGCAGCGCTGTTCCGCACCGAGAAGGAAAACGCCCGCGTCCAGGTGGACACCACCACCTACGAAAACGTCGGCGAAACCCGCGTACAGGGCATCGAGCTGTCGGCCAGCGGCAAGATCACCGACAAGTGGCAGGTGTTTGCCGGCTACACCTACATGCAGGCTCGCCAGATCGACGGCGGCCCGCTGGGCAAAGCAAACGATGGCAACCAGTTGCCGAACACCCCGAACAACAGCGCCAGCCTGTGGACGACCTACTCGATCACGCCAAAGCTGACCGTGGGTGGTGGTGCGTTCTACGTGGATGACGTGTATGGCAGCGTGGCCAACACCACCATGGTCGACAGCTACGTACGTTACGACGCCATGGCCGCCTACAAGCTGACCAAAAACGTCGACCTGCAGCTGAACGTGCAGAACCTGACCAACGAGGTGTACTACGACAAGGCCTTCTCCACCCACTTCGCCAATCAGGCGGCCGGGCGGACTGCACTGTTGACCACCAGCGTCCACTTCTAAAGCAACAACCAAGGGCCCCGTTCATTCCAGTGAGCGGGGCTTTTGCGTATCAAGGCATAATGCACGCCGCGCAGTCTGCGGCAGCAACACAAGGTGATCGATGTGGTGAAGAAGACGCTGTTCCAATTGCACTGGTTCTTTGGCATCACCGCTGGCCTGGTGCTGGCCTTGATGGGCATCACCGGGGCCCTGTATTCGTTCCAGGAAGAACTGCTGCGCGCGTTCAATGCCGATGTGCTCAAGGTAGAAGTGCGCGCCGAAGGCGTACTGCCGCCGGCCGAGCTGGTGCAACGGGTCGAGGCCCAGCAACACGACAAGGTGTCGATGCTGTGGGTGGACGTGCGTGAAGGCAATGCCGCACGCATCTTCTTCATGCCGGCACCGGGCGAGCGCCGTGGCGAGCTGCGCTATGCCGACCCGTATACGGGCGAACTCAAAGGTGAAGTGGCCGGGCAAGGCTTCTTCAACCTCATGCTCAACCTGCACCGTTTTCTGGCCATTGGCGACACCGGCCGGCAAATCACCGGCGCCTGCACCCTGATGCTGGTGTTCTTCTGCCTGTCCGGCCTGTACCTGCGCTGGCCGCGCAAGGCGCTGGACTGGCGTACCTGGCTGACCTTCGACTGGGCCAAGAAAGGCCGAGCCTTCAACTGGGACCTGCACGCCGTGGCTGGTACATGGTGCCTGCTGTTCTATCTTCTGTTCGCCCTGACCGGCCTGTTCTGGTCCTATGAGTGGTACCGCGAAGGCCTGAACAAGCTGCTGGCCGACGCGCCGGCAGCCGGCCAGCAACAAAAACGCGGCGAAGGCCGTGGCCGTCACGGGCCACAGAAGGTCGACAAGAACGCCCCGCCGCTGGTGGTCGACTACGACGCCATCTGGGCCAACCTCAAAGACGCCGCAGGCCCAGGCCTTGCCGCCTACAACCTGCGCCTGCCACCGGTTGGCGGCCAGCCGGCCAACCTCTTCTACCTGCTGGACAGCGCCGATCACCCGCGCGCCTTCAACACCCTGGAACTGGACCCGGCAACCGGCCAGGTGAAAAGACACGACCGCTACTCCGACAAATCCTTCAAGGCCCAGCTGCTGCAGAGCGTCTACGCGCTGCACGTGGGCGAATACTTCGGCCTGCCGGGGCGCATCATCGTCACCATCGCCAGCTTGACCATGCCACTGTTCTTCGTCACGGGCTGGCTGCTATACCTCGACCGCCGCCGCAAGAAGCGCCAAGTCCGCGCAGCCCGTGGCAACGTCGCCACCGGCACCGGCAGCGGCGACAGCTGGCTGATCGGCTTTGCCAGCCAAAGCGGCTTTGCCGAACAACTGGCCTGGCAAAGTGCCGGCCAGTTGCAGGCAGCCGGCCTGCCGGTGCAGGTTCGCGCACTGGCCGCACTGCGTGAAGACGACCTGCGCCAGGCCCGCCGCGCGTTGTTCGTGGTCAGTACTTTCGGCGACGGCGAAGCACCCGACAGCGCCCGCGGGTTCGAGCGCAAGGTGCTCGGCCAGCCTTGGGCGCTGAACAACCTCAACTACGCCCTGCTCGCCCTCGGCGACCGACAGTACCCGCACTTCTGCGGCTTCGCCCGTCGCCTGCAGGCGTGGCTGGGGGAGCGCGGTGCCAGCAGCGCGTTCAGCCCGGTGGAAGTGGACAACGCCGACCAGGCCGCCCTGCAGCAGTGGCAGCAGGAGCTGGCGCAACTGACCGGCGCCCAGCCAGTGGCCGCCTGGCAGCCGCCAAGCTTTGGCAACTGGTCACTGGTGCGTCGCGAACTGCTCAACCCGGGCAGCCAGGGCCAGCCGGTGTACTTGCTTGGCCTGCTGGCTGAAGAGCCTGCCAGTTGGGAAGCCGGCGACCTGGTTGAAATACTGCCGCTCAATGGGCAGCCACGGATCGACGCGTTCCTCAAGGGCATGGCGCTGGACGCCAGCGCCCCGGTACAGGTGAATGGCCTGGGCGAAACACTTGCCCAAGCCCTCGCTGGCCGCCAGTTGCCGGCGCGCCGTGATCACCTGATCGGCTTGCAGCCGCAAGCGCTGGTAGACGCCCTGGTGCCGATCGGCAGCCGCGAATACTCCATCGCCTCAATCGCCAGTGACGGCGCGCTGGAGCTGATCGTGCGACAGGAGCGCCATACCGATGGCAACCTGGGCCTGGGCTCCGGCTGGCTCACCGAATACCTGCCACTGAACGGCACGCTGAGCTTGCGCCTGCGGCGCAACAGCGGCTTCCACCTGCCGGAGACCGCAGCACCGATGATCCTGATCGGTAACGGCACCGGCCTGGCCGGCCTGCGCAGCCTGATCCGCGCACGGGTGAATGCTGGCGAACAGCGCAACTGGCTGCTGTTTGGCGAGCGTAACCGGGCGCATGACCTGCTGTGTGGTGACGAGCTTCAAGGCTGGCTGCAGAGCGGCGACCTGGCACGCCTGGACCTGGCGTTCTCGCGGGATCAGGCCGAGAAAGTGTATGTGCAGGATGTGTTGCTGCAGCAAGCCGAGGAATTCAAACGCTGGGTGGCGGATGGCGCCTGTGTGTATGTCTGCGGCAGCCTGCAAGGGATGGCTGCGGGGGTGGATGCGGCGCTCAACGGCATGCTTGGTGAAGCCGCTGTGCAGCAGTTGATCGAGGATGGGCGGTATCGGCGGGATGTGTACTGATCATCCATTGATGTAGCCGGTGCTGGCCCTATCGCCGGCAAGCCGGCTCCCACAGGTACAGCACTGGGCCCGAGGGCAGTGGGTTACCTGTGGGAGCTGGCTTGCCGGCGACAGGGCCGGTACAAGCTGTCAGTGTAAATCGAAGGTATCGGCATCCAGGTTGGCCGGGAACTTGGCCCTGTACGCCGCCAGTTCCGACGCACTCAGCACGGCGGTAAACACCCCGTCTGCCTCGCCTGCACTGAGCAGGCTCTCGCCCTGGAAGTCCAGCACCTGGCTGTCGCCCGAATAGGCAAAGCCCTTGCCGTCCGTGCCCACCCGGTTCACCGCTGCCACATAGCACAGGTTCTCGATGCCCCGCGCCGGTAGCAGACGGTTCCAGTGCTGGCGGCGCGCAGCCGGCCAGTTGGCGGTGTACAGCAGCAGGTCAGTGTCCTGGGCGTCACGGCTCCACACCGGGAACCGCAGGTCGTAGCAGATCAGCGGGCGAATTCGCCACCCCTTGAGCTCGAACTGCACCTGGCGTTCACCGGGGGTGTAGTGCTTGTGCTCACCGGCCATGCGGAACAGGTGGCGCTTGTCGTAGTGCAATATCTCGCCGTCCGGCCGCGCCCATAGCAGGCGGTTGCGGTGGCTGCCATCGGCGGCCTGGATGATCACGCTGCCGGTGATCACCGCGTTGTACTTCTTCGCCTGGGCCTTCAGCCATTTGTAGGTCGGGCCATTCTCCGGTTCGGCCAGGCTTTCGGAGTCCATCGAAAAACCGGTGGTGAACATCTCTGGCAGGATCACCAGGTCCACCTCCCCTACCTGCTCCAGCAACACCTCGAAGTGTGCATAGTTGGCCTCGCGGTCGTGCCAGGCCAGGGTGGTTTGCACCAGGGCGACTTTCAGGTTGGGCAGTGTGCTCAGATCGCGCATAGTCGTTCCGCTGCCTGACGCAGCGTCTCCTCACGTTTGGCAAAGCACAGGCGTACCAGGCGTTGCTCGGGGATGGGTTGCTGGTAAAACACCGATACCGGGATGGTCGCCACACCGTGCTCACGGGTGAGCCATAGCGACATGTCGACATCGTTCAGGTCCGGGCGGATCTGCGAGTAGTCCACCAGCTGGAAATAAGTGCCCGCCGTGCGGGTAAAGTTGAAACGCGAGCCTTCCAGCAAGCCGCAGAACAGGTCGCGCTTGGCCTGGTAGAAGGCCGGCAGCTCATCGATATGCTCAGGGTGCTCGGCCATGAAATCAGCCAGGGCGCATTGCAATGGCGTCACGCCACAGAAGTTGACGTACTGGTGCACCTTGCGCAGCTCTGCGCTCAACGCCGGGGGCGCGATCACGTAGCCGGTCTTCCAGCCGGTAACGTGGTAGGTCTTGCCGAACGAACTGACCACAAAGGCACGTTGATACAACTGCTCGTAGGCCAGCACGCTGGCGTGGCGAACGCCGTCGTAAACCAGATGCTCGTAGACCTCATCGCTGATGAGGTAGATATCGCGGTCGGCAATCAGCGTTGCCAACTGCTCAAGGTCTTCGCGAGTGATCAGAGCGCCGCTGGGGTTGTGCGGCGAATTGAGGATGACCATGCGGGTGCGCGGGCTCAGGGCATCACTGAACTTCTGCCAGTCGATACGGAAGTCGCCGTCGCTCAGTTGCACATGCACACAGCGGCCACCGGCCAGTTCCACCGACGGCTCGTAGCTGTCGTAGCACGGGTCGAAGACAATCACCTCGTCACCGGCGTGGACCACCGCCTGGATGGCACAGAAGATCGCCTCGGTAGCCCCGGGGGTGATGGTCACTTCCTGGTCGGCATCCACCTGTGCGCCATACAGTCGCGCCACCTTCGCCGCCACTTGCTGGCGCAAGGCCGGCAGGCCGGTCATTGGCGAATACTGGTTGTGCCCGGCAGCCACATGCCGGCCCACTGCATCGAGCAGGGCCTGCGGGCCGTTGAAATCAGGGAAGCCCTGGGACAGGTTGAGCGCGCCGGTCTGCACGGCGAGCTGGGACATGGTGGTGAAGATGGTCGTGCCGACATTCGGCAGTTTGCTGCGGATCATGGAGCCCTCTTTCCTGGGGTGTATCCGGCACGGGGTGGAGACCGAGCATAGCGGATCAAGCAGTCAGGAAAAAGGTTGAAACAATAGGGGGATTGCTTTGGATCAAAGGGCCTCTTCATGGGTGAACCCGCTCCCATTGGTGCTGCACAATATTCAAAATCTGTGGAGGACCTGTGGGAGCGGGCAAGCCCGCGAAGAAGCTGACGCGGAATCAGCGCTTGTCGCGGCGCTTCTTCTCAGCCTTCTTGTGGTGCGACATCAAGCGGCGCTTCTTGTTGACCTGGCGGTCGGTGAGGGTGTTCTTCTTGCCCTCGAACGGGTTCTCACCACCCTTGTACTCGATGCGGATCGGCGTACCGACCAGCTTCAGCACCCGGCGGTAGGTGTTTTCCAGGTAACGCGAGTACGACTTGGGAATGCTCTCGGTCTGGTTGCCGTGGATCACGATCAGCGGCGGGTTGGCACCACCAAGGTGGGCATAGCGCAGCTTGATGCGGCGGCCGTTGACCAGCGGTGGCTGGTGCTCGCTGACAGCATCTTCGAGGATCTGCGTCAGGCGGCTGGTTGGCCAGCGGGTCACAGCCGAGGTGAATGCGGCCTGCACCGACTTGTACAGGTTGCCTACACCGGTGCCGTGCAAGGCGGAGATGAAGTGGATGTCGGCGAAGTCGACGAAGAACAGCCGGCGCTCCAGTTCGGTCTTCACGTAGGCGCGCTCACCCGGCTCCATGCCATCCCACTTGTTCAGCGCGATGACGATGGCGCGGCCGGCTTCGAGGGCGAAGCCCAGCAGGTTCAGGTCGTGGTCGACCACCCCTTCACGGGCGTCCATGACGAAGATGACGACGTTGGCGTCCTTGATCGCCTGCAGCGTCTTGACCACCGAGAACTTCTCGACCTCCTCGTGGATCTTGCCGCGCTTGCGCACCCCGGCGGTGTCGATGAAGGTGTACTTGTCACCATCACGCTCGAACGGGATGTAGATACTGTCTCGGGTAGTACCCGGCTCGTCGTAGACCACCACACGCTCTTCGCCGAGCATGCGGTTGACCAGGGTCGACTTGCCGACGTTCGGGCGGCCGATGATGGCGATCTTGATGCCATCCTTCTCGCTCGGGCCAGGAATGCGCACAGCCTCCTCGCCTTCGGCGACGTTCTGGTCGAGGGCTTCTTCCTCGGCATCACGTGGCAGGTGGCCGAGCACGGCTTCCATCAGGGCGCTGATACCACGGCCCTGGGAGCCCGCCACCGGAATGGCGTTGCCCATGCCCATCGGCGAGAACTCGGCGCGGGCAACATCGGGGTCGATGTTGTCGATCTTGTTGGCGACCAGAATCGCCGACTTGTTGCGCTTGCGCAGGTGCTCGGCAATCATCTGGTCAGCGGCGGTCATGCCGGCGCGGGCATCGACCAGGAACAGCACATAGTCGGCTTCTTCGATGGCCATGAGCGACTGCTCGGCCATTTTTTCGTCCATGCCTACTTCGTCACCGGTAATACCGCCGGTGTCGATCAGGATGAAGGAACGACCCTGCCAGCTGGCATCACCATACTGGCGGTCACGGGTCAGGCCCGACAGGTCACCCACGATGGCATCGCGGGTTTTGGTCAGGCGGTTGAACATGGTGGATTTGCCGACGTTCGGGCGGCCCACCAGGGCAATTACGGGAACCATCGGCTCTCCACTCTCGAATTCTTGAAAATGCAAAGGCCGCTGCAAGGCAGCGGCCGGAGTTTGGGCGGCGTGTCCTACGCCGCGGCTTGAAGCCCGCCAAGGCTTCAAGCATAGCTTCAGCGGATGGTCAGTGCCTCGAGCTTGCCGCTGTTGCCAAAGACATAGATGGTGTCGCCGACCACAAGTGGGCGGGCGCGCAGGCCATCGCTATCGATACGTTCACGGCCGACGAAGCGGCCATCCACCTGGCTCAGCAGGTGCAGGTAACCCTCAAAGTCACCCACAGCCACGTAGCTGCTGAACACTTCAGGGGCGGTCAGCTGGCGGCGAGCCATGCTGTCGTTGCTCCACAGGGCGCTGGAAGAGCGCTCATCCACGCCTTCCACGGTACCCGAAGCTTCGCTGACGTAGACGTTACCGAAGCCCTGGGCGACGCCCACATAGCTGGAAGCATCGCGCTGCCACAGCTCGCGGCCGCTTTCCAGGTCCAGGCCCGCTACACGGCCCTGGTAGGTGCTGACGTACAGGGTACCACCAGACAGCAGCAAGCCGCCGTCGATATCAACCACACGGTCCAGCTCGGAACGGCCCTTCGGGATGGCCACGCGGCTTTCCCACACCGGCACACCGTTGTTGATGTCCACCGCCACCACCTTGCCGGTGGACAGGCCGGCGACGGCCAGGCGGTTGGTGGCGATCGGAGCACCGGTACCACGCAGGGTCAGTACGGCCGGGGAGTTCTCGTAGATCCAGCGGCGGTCGCCAGTGGCGGCATCCAGGCCGATCAGGCGATCGTCCTGGGTCTGCACCACCACCACATCACCGTTGTTGGCAGGCGGGGCCAGCACTTCGCTGGTCACGCGCGAGCGCCAACGCTCTTCACCGGTGCTAGAGTCCAGGGCAATGACTTCGCCCTTGAGGGTGCCGAGCATGACCAGGCCGTAGCCCACGCCGACAGCGCCGGAAACCTGCAGCTCCAGGTCCTTCTTCCACACCACGTCACCGGTGATGCGGTCGAGGGCGAAGACTTCGCCATTGACGTCGGAGGCGTAGATACGGTCGTTTTCGATGGCCGGTACCAGGGTGTTGTAGGTCTCACCCTGGCCGTCACCGATCGAACGGCTCCACTGCTTCTTCAGCACCACTTCCTCGGTGAACTTGGTCAGCTCGGCCGGGGGCAGTTCCTTCTTGCTGTTGCTGCTGCAACCGGCGGCCAGTACGGCCAGGGTCAGCACTGCTGCATGTTTCCAACCGATCACTTACGCGTCCCCTTTAGCCAGGTCATCCAGCTTCAATTGCAGGCCACCGACCGCCGCCTCATCGGACAACGCAGCCTTGGCTTTTTCGTAAGCGCTGTGCGCGTCGTCGGCGCGACCCAGCTGTACCAGCAGGTCACCCTTCAACTCTTCACGGCTGGCCAGGAAGGCTTTGTCGGCGTCGCCGTCGAGCAGCTTGAGGGCATCCTCGGCCTTGTTCTGGGCGGCCAGCACGCGGGCCAGACGCTGGCGCGAAATCTCGCCCAGGGTCACGTCGGCCGGCTTGTCCAGCACGCCTTTGAGCTCGGCAGCGGCGTCGTCGAGCTTGCCGCTCTCGACCGCGACCTTGGCCACGAACAGGCTGCCGTACTGGGCATAGGCGGTACCGCCAAACTCGCTCTTGAGCTTGCCGGCCAGTTCCGCAACCTTGGTGGCGTCTGGCTGGCCAGTCGGCGTCAGGCTGGTTTCAAGCAACGCCTGATACAGCTGCGAGGCACCTTGCGACTGGTTGTTCTGGTACTTGTGCCAGGTATTCCAGCCCAACACCACCACGCCTGCCAGCAATGCGCCAGTCAGCAGCGGCTTGCCGTTGCGGTTCCACCAGTCCTTGACCCCTGCCAGGTCATCATCATCGGTACTCGACACCCCAATACTCCTTTTCGCCTATTCGCTTGTTGAACCGCGTTACGCTTGCGCGATCGCAGTTTCCAGGTGCTCTGCCAGAGCATCCCAGGCAATGTTCTGTTGTTCGCCCTGGCCACGCAGGGGCTTGAAGCCGATTTCTTGCCTGGCCAGTTCCTCGTCACCGAGGATCAGGGCGAACAGCGCCCCGCTCTTGTCGGCTTTCTTGAACTGGCTCTTGAAGCTGCCACCGCCCGCGTTCACCGCCAGGCGCAGGCCCGGCAAACGGTCGCGCAGGGTTTCGGACAGGCGCAGGCCAGCCAGCTCGGCCTGCTCGCCAAAGGCGCACAGGTAGACGTCGATCTGGCGGTTGATGGACTCCGGCACCTTGCCCAGGGTTTCCAGCAGCAGGATCAGGCGCTCGATACCCATGGCGAAACCGACGCCAGTGGTCGGCTTGCCGCCCATCTGCTCGACCAGGCCGTCGTAGCGGCCACCGGCGCACACGGTGCCCTGGGAGCCGAGCTTGTCGGTGACCCACTCGAATACGGTCTTGCTGTAGTAGTCCAGGCCACGCACCAGCTTGGTATTGATCACGAACGGAATGCCGGCGGCGTCCAGGCGGGCCTTGAGGCCCTCGAAGTGCACGCGCGAGGCTTCGTCCAGGTAATCTTCCAGCTTCGGCGCACCCACCAGCACCGCCTGGGTGTTCTGGTCCTTGCTGTCGAGGATGCGCAGCGGGTTGCTCTTCAAGCGGCGCTGGCTGTCTTCGTCCAGTTGCTCCAGGCGCGCCGAGAGGAACTCGACCAGCGCGTCACGGTAGCGCGCGCGGGCTTCGCTGGTACCCAGGCTGTTGAGCTCCAGCTTGACCGCGTCCTGGATGCCCAGCAGGCCCCAAAGGCGCCAGGTCAGCATGATCAGCTCGGCATCGATGTCCGGGCCATCCAGGTTGAACACTTCCACGCCAATCTGGTGGAACTGCCGGTAGCGACCCTTCTGCGGGCGCTCGTGGCGGAACATCTGGCCGATGTACCACAGTTTCTGCACCTGGCCGTTGCCGGTGATGCCATGCTCCAGCACGGCACGTACGCACGCGGCGGTGCCTTCGGGGCGCAGGGTCAGCGAATCGCCGTTGCGGTCCTCGAAGGTGTACATCTCTTTTTCGACGATGTCGGTCACTTCACCGATCGAGCGCTTGAACAGCTCGGTGAACTCGACGATCGGCGTACGGATCTGGCTGTACCCGTAGGTATCCAGCAGACCGGCCACGGTGCCTTCGAAGTAGCGCCACAGTGGCGACTGTTCTGGCAGGATGTCGTTCATGCCACGGATGGCTTGCAGCGATTTGCTCACGAAAAGTCCTTACGAATTCTGTGTGTCAGCCACGGGCGATCAGCGCCGCGTCGGCTTCGACCTTTTCGGCCGCTTTCTGACGGATGAGCCTTTCCAGCTCATCGACCAGGTTGTCATTGGTCAGTTTCTGCGCCGGCTTGCCGTCGATGTAGATCAGGTTCGGCGTGCCGCCGGTCAAGCCTACATGGGCTTCCTTGGCTTCACCCGGGCCGTTGACCACACAACCGATCACCGCCACGTCCAGCGGCACCAGCAGGTCTTCCAGGCGCCCTTCCAGCTCGTTCATGGTCTTGACCACATCGAAGTTCTGCCGCGAGCAGCTCGGGCAGGCGATGAAGTTGATGCCACGCGAACGCAGGTGCAGCGACTTGAGGATGTCGTAGCCGACTTTCACTTCTTCGACCGGGTCGGCCGCAAGCGAGATACGGATGGTATCGCCAATGCCCTCGGCCAGCAGCATACCGAGGCCGACGGCGGATTTCACCGTCCCTGAACGCAGGCCACCGGCTTCGGTGATGCCCAGGTGCAGCGGCTGCACGATCTGCCTGGCCAGCAGCCGGTAGGCTTCGACGGCCATGAACACATCGGATGCCTTGACGCTGACCTTGAAGTCCTGGAAGTCCAGGCGGTCGAGGTGCTCGACGTGGCGCAGGGCCGACTCCACCAGCGCCGCCGGGGTCGGTTCGCCGTACTTCTTCTGCAGGTCCTTTTCCAGGGACCCGGCGTTGACGCCGATGCGGATCGGGATGCCACGGTCGCGGGCAGCATCGACCACGGCGCGTACACGGTCTTCGCGGCCGATGTTACCCGGGTTGATACGCAGGCAATCGACGCCCAGTTCGGCCACGCGCAGGGCGATCTTGTAGTCGAAGTGGATGTCGGCGACCAGCGGCACGCTGACCAGTTGCTTGATCTTGCCAAACGCCTCGGCCGCGTCCATGTCCGGCACCGAAACCCGCACGATGTCCACGCCGGCATCGACCAGGCGCTGGATTTGCGCCACGGTGGCGGCGACATCGTTGGTGTCGGTGTTGGTCATGCTCTGCACCGCGATAGGTGCATCACCACCTACCGGCACATTGCCGACCCAGATTTTGCGGGATTCGCGACGTTTGATCGGAGATTCGCCGTGCATGACTTACTGTCCCAACTTCAGGCGAGCAGTCTCGCCACTGGTGAACGGGGCAACATCGACGGCCTGGCCGTTGTAGCTGACCTGGGCGCCACGGGCAAAGCCCAGGCGCACCGCGAACGGCGGCTTGCCGGTCAGCTCGAGGTTGTCCCCCTTGCGCTTGACGGCGCTGAACAGCACCTTGCCGTTGCCATCGGAGACCTGGGTCCAGCAATCGGCGGTGAACTGGATGGCGACCTTGGCGCTGCCTGCCGGTACTGCGGCGGGCTCGGCAGCGGCCACGGCGGCTGCAGGTGCTGCTGGCGCAACGGCGGCCGGTGCAGGGGTGGCCGGTGCGACCGGAGCAGGCGCTACGCTGGCTGCGGGTTGCGCAGGCACCTGCTGGGCGGGTGCGGGTGCAGCAGCCGTTGGCGCCGGGATTGCCGGGGCCTGTTCGGCGGTAGCGGCAGGCTGTTCGGCAGTGCCCTGCTCCAGTGCCAGCGGCGCGCTCTCAGGCTGCTGGCCAGCGGTAACAGCCTGATCTTCAGGCTCGTCAAGCGGGTGAATCTGAGTGGTGCCGTCGGCGCTTTCGACTTCGACGTGCTCCAGGGCCATCTTGGCCAGGTCCTTGCCACGCAGGCTGCCCTGGTCCTGCCACCAGACGAAGCCACCGCCGACCACGGCCACCAGCAACAACAGGCTGACGCCGCGCAGGATGTTGTGCGACAGGCGTACCGGCTCTTCGATGCGCCCCAGCGAGTGCACATCGCTGCCTTTGGCGTGGGTACCGGTGTAGCGGTCGAAGGCTTCTACCAGGGTGGCCTGGTCAAGGTCCATCAACTTGGCATAGGCGCGGATATAGCCACGGGCGAAGGTATGCCCGGGCAGCTTGTCGAAGGCGCCGGTTTCCACATGGTTCAACGAACTGACAGTGAGGTTGAGCTTGCGGGCCACCTCGGCTTGAGACCAGTCCCGTTTCTCACGGGCCAGGCGCAAAAGCTCACCGGGGTTCTGGCCAGGCGCTACTGCTACTTCGGGATGCGCGGCGTTCATCGTTGCTCCGACAGGTATTGCTGATATTCCGGCGTACCGGGATAAAGTCGTTGTAATTGCTGGCCCAGCTCGGCCAATGTGCCCTGCTCGTCGAACACCCTGGCAAGGCGGCTACCCAGCAGCAGGCTACGGGCATCGTGGTCGCTCAGCTGGCTGAAACGATCGTAGTAGTCCCGGGCCGGCACATAATGCCTGTTTTCGTAGGACAACTCAGCCATTTCCAGCAACGCTTTCGGTTGCCGCTGGTTGAGTTGCAACGCTTTGAGCAGATACGCGTGCGCCGCCTCGCGGCTATCGAGCTTGAGGGCGGTCAGGCCCAGGTTCTCGTACACGCGTGAGCGCTCAGGATACAGGGTATCGCTACTGGCCAGGCGAAACATCTGCTCGGCCTCGGCAAATCGCCCCTGAGCATAAAGGAAACTGCCGTAATTATTGCGAATTCGCGTGTCGCCCGTGCGGGCCTGCAAGGCTTTGCGAAAATGCGCCTCCGCCAGTGGCGGCTCACCTTCGGCCTGGAACACCAGCGCCAGGGCGGCATGTGCGTCGGCATCACGGCTGTCCAGGGCCAGGGCCTTGCCCAGCGGCGCCTTGGCCTGCTCGGTCAAACCCTGTTGCAAATAACCCAGGCCAAGCTGCACATAAGCACGCCCCGCATCCGCCCTGCCCTGGCGGCTGGCCAGGGGGTCGCCCGCGCCGCCCGACACGCAGCCGGCCAGCAGCAAAAGCGCAAGGATCGACAGCGCAGCGCGCAGGCTCATGGGCTAAGTCCCGGTCAGTGGCTGGCGGCGCTGTCTTGCAGCTCGACGTCCGCGGAAAGCTGGCGTACGGCGATGTAGCGCTCGCTGCGACGGGTGCGGTCGTTGACCTGGCCGACCAGCTGGCCACAGGCGGCATCGATGTCCTCACCACGGGTGGTACGGGTGGTGACGTTGAAACCACCGTGGTGCAGCAGGTCCTGGAAGCGACGAATGGCGTTGTTGCTCGGCCGCTCGTAGCCCGAATGCGGGAATGGGTTGAACGGGATCAGGTTGATCTTGCACGGCACATCGCGCAACAACTCGATCATCTGCGCGGCATGCTCGGGCTGGTCGTTGACGTCCTTGAGCAAGGTGTACTCGACGGTGAGCACGCGCTTGCCACCCAAGGTGGACATGTAGCCCATGCACGACTCCAGCAGCACTTTCAGCGGGTACTTCTTGTTGATAGGTACCAGTTTGTTGCGCAGCTCGTCGTTCGGTGCGTGCAGCGACAGGGCCAGCGACACGTCGATGTGCTTGGCCAGTTCGTCGATCATCGGCACCACGCCCGAGGTGGACAAAGTGACGCGACGCTTGGAAATGCCATAGCCCAGGTCATCCATCATGATTTTCATGGCAGCGATGACGTTGTCGAAGTTCAGCAAGGGCTCGCCCATGCCCATCATGACCACGTTGGTAATCGCGCGGTCGACTTTGGCAGGAACGGTCCCGAAGGATTTGTTGGCAAGCCACACCTGGCCGATGACTTCAGCGGCGGTGAGGTTGCTGTTGAAGCCTTGCTTGCCGGTGGAGCAGAAGCTGCAATCCAGGGCACAGCCGGCTTGCGACGATACGCACAGGGTGCCGCGGTCGTCGGTAGGAATGTAGACGGTCTCGACGCAGCTGCCGGAGGCAACGCGGATCACCCACTTACGGGTGCCGTCGGCGGAAATGTCTTCACTGACCACTTCCGGTGGGCGAATCTCGGCAACGGCCTCAAGCTTTTCGCGCAAGGCCTTGCCTACGTTGGTCATGGCCGCAAAGTCGGACACGCCAAAATGGTGAATCCATTTCATCACCTGGCCGGCACGGAAGCGCTTCTCCCCGATTGAGTCGAAGAATTGTTCCATTTCCGGCTGGGTCAGACCCAACAGGTTGATTTTGCCAGTAGATGTCGTCATGGATTCACCCTCACCCGTAAGCTTTCGCTTAGCGAGTGGTTACCTCGGTAGCAGCGAAGAAGTAAGCGATTTCGCGAGCAGCAGCAGCTTCGGAGTCCGAACCGTGAACGGCGTTGGCGTCGATCGACTCGGCGAAGTCAGCACGGATGGTACCGGCAGCAGCTTCTTTAGGGTTGGTAGCGCCCATCAGCTCGCGGTTCAGAGCGATGGCGTTTTCGCCTTCCAGAACCTGAACAACAACCGGGCCGGAAGTCATGAAGGCAACCAGGTCACCGAAGAAGCCGCGCTCGCTGTGCTCAGCGTAGAAGCCTTCGGCTTCGGCTTTGGACAGTTGCTTGATTTTCGAGGCAACGATTTTCAGGCCGGCGTCTTCAAAGCGAGTGGTGATCTTGCCGATGACGTTTTTGGCAACTGCGTCAGGCTTGATGATCGAGAAAGTACGTTGAACAGCCATGGAAAACTCCAGAATATGAGTGTTACGAAAAATTAAACCCGCGAATTATACGCGGGTTTCAGGGGATTGCCTAACCTGCACATGACGCTTAGTCGGCTTCGTCGATCCAGGCGGCCTGGATTGCCTCAAGCACTTTCTCACCGCCGCGTGACGGATCGTCGCTGAACTCTGGCAATGCCAGCACCCAGCGATGCAGGTCCACGAAATTCACATAACGAGGATCGACCTCAGGCTTGCTTTCTGCAAGCTGGATGGCGATCTCAAGTACATCAACCCATTTCAGACTCATGTACAAGACCTCAGTGCGGCGCTTCGGCAGCGTGGTTGAGCGAATACTTGGGGATCTCGATGGTCAGGTCGGTATCCCCCACGACCACCTGGCAACCAAGGCGCGACTGCGCTTCCAGGCCCCATGCCTTGTCCAGCATGTCCTCTTCCAGCTCGTCGGCTTCTTCGAGCGAATCGAAGCCCTTGCGCACGATGCAGTGGCAAGTGGTGCAGGCCTTGACGCCGCCGCAGGCGCTTTCCATCTCGATGTGATGGTCGTGGGCCAGCTCCAGGATGTTGGTCCCGGGCTCGACCTCCACGGTCAGCCCTTCTGGGCAGAACTTCTCATGCGGCAGGAATGTCACCAGCGGCATCGGTTACTCCTCGATCTCATTCAGGTTGCGCCCGGCCAGTGCGGCTTTGACCGTCGAATCAAGGCGACGGGCGGCAAATGCGTCGGTCACCTGCGACAGACGCTTGGTCTGTTGCTCGATGGCTGCGCCATCGGTGCCGGCCAGCAAATCACGTAGTTCTTGCATCTGGAATGCAATGGCGTCGCGCTCGTCGCTGCTAAGCAGGCGCTCACCGTCGGCGTCCAGGGCGCCCTGTACCGCTTCGAGCAAGCGCTCGCCGTCCACCTGGTGCTCACGCAACTGGCGGGCCTGCTTGTCGGAACCTGCGTGTTCGAAGGAATCCTTGAGCATGCGGGCGATTTCGCCGTCGGTCAGGCCGTAGGACGGCTTGACCTGGATGCTGGCTTCCACACCCGAACCCAGTTCCCGGGCGGCAACGCTGAGCAGACCGTCGGCATCCACCTGGAAGGTGACGCGAATTTTTGCAGCCCCGGCAACCATCGCTGGAATGCCGCGCAGCTCGAAGCGCGCCAACGAGCGGCAGTCGCTGATCAGCTCGCGCTCGCCCTGCAGCACGTGGATCATCATGGCCGACTGGCCATCTTTATAAGTAGTGAATTCCTGGGCACGCGCCACAGGAATGGTGGTGTTGCGCGGGATCACTTTCTCCATCAGCCCACCCATGGTCTCAAGACCCAGGGACAGCGGGATGACGTCAAGCAGCAGCAGTTCACCGCCTTCGCGGCGGTTCCCTGCCAGGGTATCGGCCTGGATGGCGGCACCGATGGCGACCACCTGATCAGGGTCGATCGAAGTCAGCGGCGTGCGGCCAAACAGTGTACCGACAGCCTCACGCACACGCGGTACGCGGGTCGAACCACCGACCATGACCACCGCACCTACCTCCTCAAGCTCGACACCGCTGTCGCGCACGGCGCGGCGGCAGGCCTTGAGGCTGCGGGCGATCAGCGGCTCGATCATGGCATCGAAGACCGCCCGGCTGAGCTCGCCCTGCCAGGCACCGTGACTGACGCTGACCACGTCAGCGTCGGTCAGGGCTTCCTTGGCGGCGCAGGCAGCCTGCAACAGTTGGCGCTGGGTACCCGGGGAGAGGTCGGAGGACAGGCCGGCCTGCTCGATGATCCAGCCAGCAATGGCGTGGTCGAAGTCGTCACCACCCAAAGCGGTATCACCGCCAGTGGCCAGCACTTCGAACACACCAGCAGTCAGGCGCAGGATCGAAATATCGAAAGTACCGCCCCCCAGGTCATAGATGGCCACCAGGCCTTCGGCATTCTGGTCCAGGCCGTAGGCAACGGCAGCGGCAGTTGGCTCGTTGAGCAGGCGCAGCACATTCAGGCCGGCTAGCTTGGCCGCATCCTTGGTCGCTTGGCGCTGAGCGTCGTCGAAATAAGCCGGCACGGTGATCACCGCGCCTACCAGGTCACCGCCCAGGGTCGCTTCGGCACGCTCACGCAGCACCTTGAGGATGTCAGCGGACACTTCCACAGGGCTCTTCGGCCCTTGGACGGTGTCGATGAACGGCATGTGCGATTCACCGCCAATGAAGCGGTACGGCAGCTGCTCACCCAATTGCTTGACGTCGGCCAGGCCGCGCCCCATCAGGCGCTTGACCGACAACACGGTGTTCAGCGGGTCACTGGCGGCCGCCTCACGCGCAGCCTGGCCGACCTCAGTGTGGTCAGCCAGGTAGCGTACCGCAGAGGGCAGAATGACGTTGCCCTGCGCATCGGGCAGGGGTTCGCTGCGACCGCTGCGTACGGCAGCGACCAGAGAATTGGTGGTACCCAGGTCGATACCAACCGCCAGGCGGCGCTGGTGCGGCTGAGGGCTTTGACCGGGTTCGGCGATCTGCAGTAGGGCCATGCTTATCTGAATACCTTAGGCGTCATCACGGGCAACGCCGGGTTAATCGTCGAGGCGCTCTTCCAGTTGGCGCACTTCTTGGGCGAGCTTGTCGAGGAACTGCATGCGGCGCATCAGGCGCTCGGCCTTGTCGCGCTCGGCAGGCACATCCCAGCAGGCGGCGAAATCCTCGTTCAGCGTGTCCTGTGCACCTTTGAGGCGCTTCTTGAACACGGCAACACCATCGAGGTCGGCTTCATCCTGCAGCTCTTCAAGCTCTTCGCGCCACTGCATTTGCTGCAGCAGGAAGTCGGGGTCGTGGACCGTGACCTCCTGGGGCACTTCGTGGCCGCCGATGGCCAGCAGATAGCGGGCACGGCGCGGCGCACTGCGCAGCGTCTGGTAGGCGTCGTTGAGGGCCGCGGACTTCTCCAGCGCTACCCGCTGCTCACGCTCGGAAGCGTCGGCAAAGCGGTCAGGATGGACCTCGCGGGCCAGCTCGCGGTAGCGAGTGGCCAGTTTGTCGAGGTCCAGCCGAAAGCACGGCTGGAGATCAAACAGAGCGTAATGACAAGGAGTACCCACAGCCAGCCTCAGACGTTGAAGCTTTCGCCGCAGCCACACTCACCGCGCACGTTGGGGTTGTTGAACTTGAAGCCTTCGTTCAACCCTTCCTTGACGAAGTCCAGTTCGGTGCCGTCAAGGTACACCAGGCTTTTAGGGTCGATGATGACCTTCACGCCGTGGTTCTCGAACACCTGGTCTTCGCCCGCCACTTCGTCGACGAACTCCAGCACGTAGGCCAGGCCCGAGCAGCCGGTGGTGCGCACGGCCAGGCGAATGCCTTCGCCCTTGCCGCGCCCCTGGAGGGAACGCCGCACGTGGTTGGCGGCGGCTTCTGTCATGCTGATAGCCATCAGAACTCCTTACCTCTTACCTTGCAGGCGACTTAGATCAAGCCTTTTTTCTGCTTGTAATCGCGAACGGCTGCCTTGATGGCATCCTCGGCGAGTACCGAGCAGTGGATCTTCACTGGCGGCAACGCCAGTTCTTCCGCCAGCTGGGTGTTCTTGATGGTTTCGGCTTCGTCCAGGGTCTTGCCCTTCATCCACTCGGTGGCGAGGGAGCTGGAAGCGATGGCCGAACCGCAGCCGTAGGTCTTGAACTTGGCGTCTTCAATGACGCCCTGCTCGTTGACCTTGATCTGCAGGCGCATCACGTCACCGCACGCTGGAGCACCGACCATGCCGGTACCGACATCCGGGTCCTCGGCATTCATCTTGCCGACGTTGCGTGGGTTTTCGTAGTGGTCGATGACCTTTTCACTGTATGCCATGGTGCAATTCCTTCCTCATCAGGGAGCCGCTCTTGCCGGCGACTGCTTAGTGGGCGGCCCACTCGATCTTGGAGATGTCAACGCCGTCTTTGTACATGTCCCACAGCGGCGACAGCTCACGCAGTTTGTTAACGGCCTCGCAGACTTTCTGCGCGGCGTAGTCGACTTCTTCTTCGGTGGTGAAGCGGCCGAAGGAGAAGCGGATCGAGCTGTGCGCCAGCTCGTCGTTGCGGCCCAGAGCGCGCAGTACGTACGACGGCTCGAGCGAAGCGGAGGTGCAGGCCGAACCGGACGATACGGCGATGTCTTTCAGCGACATCAGCAGCGACTCGCCTTCGACGTAGTTGAAGCTCAGGTTCAGGTTGTGCGGCACGCGAGCGGTGCTGCTGCCGTTGACGTACAGCTCTTCGAGGTCCGAGACCTGCTTGAAGAAGCGGTCGCTCAGGGCCTTGATGCGCACGTTTTCGGCGGCCATTTCCTGCTTGGCAATGGCGAACGCTTCGCCCATGCCGACAATCTGGTGGGTCGGCAGGGTGCCCGAACGCATGCCGCGCTCATGGCCACCGCCGTGAATGATGGCTTCAAGGCGTACACGCGGCTTGCGGCTGACGTACAGCGCGCCGATGCCTTTCGGGCCGTAGACCTTGTGCGCCGAGAACGACATCAGGTCGACTTTCAGCTTTTGCAGGTCGATTTCGACCTTGCCGGCCGACTGGGCGGCGTCGACATGGAACAGCACGCCGCGCGAACGGGTCAGTTCACCAATGGCGGCGATGTCGTTGATCGAGCCGACTTCGTTGTTCACGTGCATCAGCGAGACCAGAATGGTGTCATCGCGCAATGCTGCCTCGACCTGGGCCGGGGTGACGATGCCGTCTGCGCCTGGCTCGAGGTAGGTCACTTCGAAACCTTCACGCTCGAGCTGGCGAGCGGTATCCAGGACCGCCTTGTGCTCGATCTTGGAGGTGATGATGTGCTTGCCCTTGGTCTGATAGAAGTGCGCGACGCCTTTAAGTGCGAGGTTGTCGGACTCGGTGGCACCGCTGGTCCAGACGATTTCGCGCGGATCGGCGTTGATCAGTTCGGCAACCTGGCGACGACCGTTCTCGACCGCTTCCTCGGCCTTCCAGCCGAAAACGTGGGAGCGCGAGGCCGGGTTACCGAAGTTCCCGTCGACCAGCAGGCAGTCGGCCATTTTCTGGGCCACACGTGGGTCGACCGGGGTGGTCGCGGAGTAATCGAGGTAGATCGGCAACTTCATTTGTCTCTCCTATCAGGCGGTGGCGTCGCTCGTCGTCCCTGGGGGATCAATCGACGGCGGACGTCTCAATCTTGTCCAGCTGGGCGGTTCGGCCTGCGACACGACGCAGGTCCTGGCGCTGGGCAACTTCCTGCACCTCACGGCGCATGACGAGGTCGGCCAGGCTGATGCCGCTGAGGAATTCATGGATCTGCTGACTGAGGTCACACCACAGGTGGTGGGTCAGACAGGTATCACCGGCATGGCAGTCCCCGAGGCCCTGGCAACGGGTAGCATCGACCGATTCGTTGACCGCATCGATGACCTGGGCCACCTGGATGGTTTCCATGCCCCGCGACAGCTGGTAGCCACCACCTGGACCGCGCACGCTGGAGACCAGGCTGCTGCGGCGCAGCTTGGCGAACAGCTGTTCCAGATAAGAGAGGGAAATGCCCTGGCGCTCGGAAATGTCGGCCAAAGACACCGGCCCATGCTGCGCGTGCAACGCCAGGTCGAGCATGGCAGTCACGGCGTATCGGCCTTTGGTAGTCAGTCGCATGGCTATTGGGTACCACGGGAGTTTCGGGATGTGTGCGAGTATGCGATTCCCGAGCATTTAAGTCAACTATTAGACCTACTGCTTTAGTCGGGTTTGCGTCGGGGAGGCGGGCGCGATTGTAGCAGACGAGGGGCGTGAGCACACGCCCCGTATGTCACCAGGGTTTCAGCGCGGCGCAATCAATGCGACTGAGTGTCGCGCTGGGCCACCTGGGCAACCTCGGTGAAATCATCTTCCGGCAGAGCCGGCAGCTCCTTGGCGCAGTAGTCGCTACCCATCTTGGTCAGGGCGCCACACATGCCCTCCAACCGCTCGTCGACGGCCTGCAAGTGGTCGAGCATCTGGCCGATGGCTCGCGCCACCGGGTCAGGCATGTCGCCACTGACACCGTAGGCATCGAAGCCGATCTTCTCGGCCATGGCCTTGCGCTTGGCCTCGACTTCGGTGTCCTCGCTCTTGACGATGATCCGCCCCGGGATACCCACCGCCGTGGCGCCGGCCGGTACAGCCTTGGTCACCACCGCATTGGAGCCGATCTTGGCCCCGGCGCCGACGGTGAACGGGCCCAGCACCTTGGCCCCCGCCCCTACCACCACGCCGTTTTCCAGGGTGGGGTGGCGCTTGCCTTTGTTCCAGCTGGTGCCGCCCAGGGTCACACCCTGGTAAAGGGTGACGTCGTCGCCGATCTCGGCGGTTTCGCCAATGACGATGCCCATGCCGTGGTCAATGAAGAAGCGCCGGCCGATGGTGGCACCGGGATGGATCTCGATACCGGTCAGCCAGCGGCCGAAGTTCGACACCAGCCGGGCCAGCCACTTGAAATCACGTTTCCACAGGGCATTGCCCAGGCGGTGCAGCCAGATGGCATGCATGCCCGGGTAGCAGGTGAGCACCTCGAAGGCATTGCGCGCAGCTGGGTCACGGTGGAATACGCTTTGAATATCTTCACGCAGGCGTTCGAACATCTGTCAGTCCTTCCGTTTATGCGGCTCGCCACGGACCACTTTCTGGGTCTCGGTGAGGATGCCGCGCAAAATGCTCATTTCCGTACGCTCGACCGCCACCCGCCCATACAGCCGGCGCAGGCGCGGCATCAGGTGCTTGGGTTTTTCGGGGTCGAGGAAGCCGATGCCCACCAGGGTTTTCTCCAGGTGGTCGTAGAACAGCTCCATTTCGTCCATTGTCGCCAGCTCGCTGGCGTCAACCTTCTCGACTTTGCCCGGCGCCTCACCGGCAGCCAGCGATGCCATGCGCACCTCGTAAGAGAGCACCTGCACAGCGGCCGCAAGGTTCAGCGAGCTGAAGTCGGGGTTGGAGGGAATGTGCACGTGGAAGTGACATCGCTGCAGTTCTTCGTTGGTCAGGCCGGCGTGTTCGCGTCCGAACACCAGGGCGATCTCTTCACCCCCCTTGGCGTGCTCCACCGCCTTGGCGCCGCACTCGCGCGGGCCAATCAACGGCCAGGGGATGCTGCGCTCGCGGGCGCTGGTACCCATCACCAGGTTACAGCCGACCAGCGCCTGTTCAAGGCTGTCGACCACCTGGGCGTTATCCAGCACATCGTCGGCGCCCGAGGCGCGGGCACTGGCTTCCAGGGCGGGGAATTCTTTCGGCTGCACCAGCACCAGGCGCGACAAGCCCATGTTTTTCATGGCACGCGCAGCGCCGCCGATGTTGCCGGGGTGGCTGGTATTGACCAGAACAACACGAATATTTTGCAGCAAGGTGTTGTGCTCACAGATGCAGGAATCAGGGCCTTCGATCTTACAGAACCGACAGACGTAACGCCATGAAAGCAAATGTGACACTTCTGCCGACAAACTTTTCTGCTAGAATAATCGGCTTTCTTCTTTAACATCTCCAGGTGACCCGCCCATGCAGCCTATGCTGAATATCGCCCTGCGCGCCGCTCGCAGCGCCAGTGAACTGATTTTCCGCTCCATCGAACGCCTGGATAGCATCAAGGTGGACGAGAAAGAGGCTAAGGACTACGTTTCCGAGGTTGATCGTGCCGCCGAGCAGAAGATCGTCGACGCGCTGCGCAAGGCCTACCCGAACCACTCCATCCAGGGTGAAGAGACGGGCATGCACGCGGGCACCGGCGAAGAAGGTAAAGACTACCTGTGGATCATCGACCCACTGGACGGTACCACCAACTTCCTGCGCGGTATCCCCCACTTCGCCGTCAGCATCGCCTGCAAATACCGTGGTCGCCTTGAGCACGCCGTGGTGCTCGACCCGGTACGCCAGGAAGAATTCACCGCCAGCCGTGGCCGTGGCGCCCAGCTCAATGGCCGTCGCCTGCGTGTCAGCTCGCGCACCAGCCTGGAAGGCGCCCTGCTGGGTACCGGCTTCCCGTTCCGTGATGGCCAGATGGCCGACATGGACAACTACCTGGGCATGTTCCGCGCCCTGACTGGCCAGACCGCCGGCATCCGCCGCGCCGGCTCCGCCAGCCTGGACCTCGCCTACGTAGCCGCCGGCCGCTTCGACGCCTTCTGGGAGTCGGGCCTGTCCGAATGGGACATGGCAGCTGGCGTGCTGCTGATCCAGGAAGCCGGTGGCCTGGTGAGCGACTTCAACGGTGGCCACGACTTCCTCGACAAAGGCCACATCGTTGCAGGCAACATCAAGTGCTTCAAGGCCGTGCTGACCGCAATCCAGCCGCACCTGCCAGAAAGCATGAAGCGCTAAGCGCGAATTGCCAGAAAGCAAAAAGCACCCCTCGGGGTGCTTTTTTTATACCTGACAGCTGTGTATTGCCTGGTCTGGCCTCTTCGCGGGTGAACCCGCTCCCCCAGCGATCGCATTACAGATGTGGGATCGGGTTCACCCGCGAAGAGGCCAAACTAGGCGACATTGATTACTGGGCAGCTTCGCTCAGGATCAGCTTGCCATTCTTGTCCAGCGGAATGGTGGACCCCGGCTCGCGGTCCATCTTCACCTTGCCTACCTGATCACCGATGGAATAGGTCACGTTGTAACCCACCACCTTCTCGCTGATGTCATTGACCGTATTGCAGCGGGTTTGCGTGGTGGTGTAGGTGTCACGCTGCTGCATGCCTTCCTGCACCTTGTTACCGGCATAACCACCACCGACCGCACCGGCTACGGTAGCGATCTTCTTGCCAGTACCACCACCAATCTGGTTACCCAACAAGCCACCTGCCAGCGCACCGACCACGGTACCGGCAATCTGGTGCTGGTCCTTGACCGGCGCCTGACGCGTCACGGCCACGTCCTTGCATACTTCACGCGGGGTTTTCACCTGCTGCTTGATCGGCTGCACGTCCGTCACCTGGGCGACTTCGGGGCCTTTGTTCACCAAGCTGTAGGTCGCCACAGCACCTCCGGCTGTTACACCGACAGCACCCAGTACCGCACCCACCAGCATTGATTTGTTCACGTGAACCTCCTGATCGTACCAGCGGGCATTAACCCGCGCTTCTCCCAGCCTTGGAGCAAAAAAAAAGGCGCGAGTTCAACACTCGCGCCTTTTGGTCGCCGCACGGCGTAGGGAAAAGGCCTTACGGGCGCTCGTCCACACCTTCAGCCTTGACTGGAGGGATCAGGTCTTCGCTGTTCAGGTTCAGCCAGATCAGTACCACGTTGGCGATGTAGATCGACGAGTAGGTACCGGCCATGACACCGATGAACAGGGCCAGCGAGAAGCCGAACAGGTTGTCGCCACCGAAGAACAGCAGTGCGGCAATGGCCAGCAAGGTCGAAACCGAGGTAGCGATGGTGCGCAGCAGGGTCTGGGTGGTCGAAACGTTGATGTTCTCGATCAGCGAAGCCTTGCGCATGACGCGGAAGTTTTCACGCACCCGGTCGAACACGACGATGGTGTCGTTCAGCGAGTAGCCGATGATCGCCAGCACCGCCGCCAGCACCGTCAGGTCGAAGGTAATCTGGAAGAACGACAGGATACCCAGGGTGACCACCACGTCGTGGATCAGCGAAACGATCGCACCCACGGCGAACTTCCACTGGAACCGGAAGGCCAGGTAGATAAGGATGCCGCCCAAGGCCATGAGCATGCCCATGCCGCCCTGGTCGCGCAGCTCTTCCCCCACCTGCGGGCCAACGAACTCGACACGCTTGAGCGTGGCCGGGTTGTCGCCGCCAGCCTTCTGCAGGGCAGCGGCTACCTTGTTACCCAGCTGCGGGTCATCGCCCGGCATACGCACCAGCAGGTCGGTGGTAGCGCCGAAGCTCTGCACCACGGCCTCGTGGAAGCCGGAGTCGACCAGCTCGGCACGCACCGCCTTGAGGTCAGCCGGGCGCTCGTATGTCAGCTCGATCAGCGTACCGCCGGTGAAGTCCAGGCCAAAGTTGAGGCCCTTCTGCCACCAGCTGAACAGCGCCAGCACGGTGAGGAGCACGGTAATGGCGAACGCAACATTGCGCACGCCCATGAAGTTGATGGTTTTCATCGCAGCTCCCTCAAACCCACAGCTTCTTGATGTCACGCCCGCCGCAGGTCAGGTTGACCATTGCGCGGGTCACCATGACGGCGGTGAACATCGAGGTGAAAATCCCGAGGGACATGGTAACCGCAAAGCCTTTGACCGGGCCGGTACCCATGGCGAACAGGATGCCGCCGACCAGCAGGCTGGTCAGGTTGGCGTCGATGATCGCGGTGTAGGCGCGGTTGAAGCCTTCGTGGATGGCGCGCTGTACCGACATGCCGGCTTTCAGCTCTTCGCGAATACGCGAGAAGATCAGCACGTTGGCGTCCACCGCCATACCCATGGTCAACACGATACCGGCAATACCCGGCAGGGTCAGGGTGGCACCGAGCAGCGACATCAGCGCCAGCAGCAGCACCATGTTGCCCGCCAGGGCGATGGTGGCGATCACGCCAAAGCCGCGGTAGATGGCGATGATGAACAGCGAGACGAACAGCATGCCCCACAGCGACGCATCGATACCCTTGGTGATGTTGTCGGCACCCAGGCTTGGGCCAATGGTACGTTCTTCAGCGAAGTACATCGGCGCGGCCAGACCACCGGCACGCAGCAGCAGGGCCAGCTCGGACGATTCGCCCTGGCCGTTCAGGCCGGTGATGCGGAACTGGCTGCCCAGTGGCGACTGGATGGTCGCCAGGCTGATGATCTTCTTCTCTTCCACGAAGCTTTGTACGGCAACGTCCTTCTCGACGCCGTCGACGGTCTGCTTCACGTAGCGGGTGACCGGCTTCTGCTCGATGAAGATCACTGCCATGCTGCGGCCGACGTTGCTACGGGTAGCACGGCTCATCAGCTCGCCACCGTGGCCATCCAGGCGGATGTTCACTTGTGGGCGACCGTGCTCGTCAAAGCTGGCCTGGGCGTCGGTAACCTGGTCACCGGTGATGATCAGGCCGCGCTCGACCGGCGCAGAACGGCCGCCTTCGCGGAACTCGAACACTTCGGTAGTGGCCTTGGACGCACCCGGCTCGGCACCAAAGCGGAACTCCAGGTTGGCGGTTTTACCGAGGATACGCTTGGCTTCGGCAGTGTCCTGCACGCCCGGCAGCTCGACCACGATACGGTTGGCGCCCTGGCGCTGTACCAGCGGCTCGGCCACGCCCAGCTCGTTGACACGGTTGCGGACGGTGGTGAGGTTCTGCTTGATCGAGTATTCGCGGATCTCGGCAACTTTTGCCTGAGTCAGCGCCAGACGCAGCACGGCGAGGTCGTTGCGCTCGGTGGTGGTCAGGTCGAAATCATTGAAATTCTTGCGGATCAGGGCACGTGCCTGTTCGCGGGTAGCATCGTCAGCGAAGCCCAGCATGATGCCGCCATCCTGCTGAGGCAGGCTGCGGTAGCGGACGCGCTCTTTGCGCAGCAAGGTCTTGACCTCGCCTTCGTAGACTTTCATGCGGGCCGTCATGGCCTTGTCCATGTCCACTTCCAGCAGGAAGTGCACACCACCGGACAGGTCCAGGCCCAGCTTCATCGGGCTTGCACCCAGGCTGCGCAGCCATTGCGGGGTAGTTTGTGCCAGGTTCAGGGCCACGACGTAATCATCGCCCAGTGCCTTGCGCACCACATCCTTGGCTGGCAGCTGGTCTTCCTGGTTGGTCAGGCGGATCAGCCCGCTGCCCTTCTCACCCAGGCTAACGCCCTTGACGGCGATCTTGGCATCGACCAGCGCCTTGCTGACGCGATCGAGGTCGGCCTGGTTCACCTGCAGCGCCGAACTGGCACCGCTGATCTGTACCGCCGGATCATCCGGGTAGAGGTTGGGAGCGGAATAAATGAAACCGACCACCAGTACCAGCACGATCAGTGCATATTTCCACAGAGGGTATTTGTTCAGCATCACGCCGCCCGTTCAAGACGCGGGGCGCTTTGCGCGCCCCGACTGGAAAATAAAACCGGTAACTCAGATAGCCTTGAGCGTACCTTTTGGCAGGGTTGCCGCGATGGCGCCCTTCTGGAACTTCAGCTCGACAGTGTCGGAAACTTCCAGCACCACGAAATCATCGGAAACCTTGACGATCTTGCCGGCGATACCGCCGTTGGTGACAACTTCGTCACCTTTCTGCAAGTTGCCGAGCAGGTTCTTCTGCTCTTTGGCACGTTTGGCCTGTGGACGCCAGATCATCAGGTAGAAGATGACCAGGAAACCGACCAGGAAAATCCACTCGAAACCGGTACCGGCTGGGCCAGCGGCAGGTGCTGCAGCGTCCGCGTATGCGGCGGGGATGAAGAAGCTCATTGGGCACTCCTAATGTAATTTTCTAATAATGGATGCAGACAGTCAGTCCAAAGGCGGTACAGGAAGCCCGCGCTTGGCGTAGAAGGCGTCGACGAAGGCGGCCAATTTACCCTGTTGAATAGCCTCGCGTAAACCGGCCATCAAGCGCTGGTAATGGCGCAAGTTGTGGATGGTATTCAGCATGCTGCTCAACATTTCGCCGCACTTGTCCAGGTGATGGAGATAGGCACGGGAGAAGTTGGTGCAGGTGTAGCAGTCACAGGTCGGATCCAGCGGCGATTCATCGTGGCGATGAAACGCATTGCGGATCTTGATCACCCCTGTATCGACGAACAGATGGCCGTTACGCGCGTTACGCGTAGGCATCACGCAGTCGAACATGTCGACGCCGCGGCGCACACCCTCAACGAGATCTTCCGGTTTGCCTACCCCCATAAGGTAACGAGGTTTGTCAGCAGGCATCATGCCCGGCAGGTAATCCAGCACCTTGATCATTTCGTGCTTGGGTTCGCCCACCGACAGGCCGCCGATGGCCAGGCCGTCGAAACCGATGTTTTCCAGGCCTGCCAGCGAGCGCATGCGCAGGTCCTGGTACATGCCGCCCTGGACGATGCCGAACAGCGCCGCCGTGTTGTCGGCGTGGGCGTTCTTCGAGCGCTGGGCCCAGCGCAGCGACAGCTCCATGGAAGTACGTGCCACGTCGTGCTCGGCCGGGTACGGGGTGCACTCGTCGAAGATCATCACCACGTCCGAGCCCAGGTCGCGTTGCACCTGCATCGACTCTTCAGGGCCCATGAACACCTTCGAGCCATCGACTGGCGAGGCGAAGGTCACGCCCTCTTCCTTGATCTTGCGCATGGCGCCCAGGCTGAACACCTGGAAGCCACCGGAGTCGGTGAGGATCGGGCCTTTCCACTGCATGAAATCGTGCAGGCCGTTGTGCTTCTTGATCACCTCGGTGCCCGGGCGCAGCCACAGGTGGAAGGTGTTGCCCAGGATCATCTCGGCGCCAATGGCCTCGATATCGCGTGGCAGCATGCCCTTGACCGTGCCATAGGTGCCCACCGGCATGAACGCCGGGGTTTCCACCGTGCCGCGTGGGAAGGTGATGCGACCACGACGGGCCTTGCCGTCGGTAGCCAGCAGTTCGAAGGACATTCGACAGGTGCGACTCATGCTTGATCCTCGGGGCCGCGTGGCGCCGGATTGCGGGTGATGAACATGGCATCACCGTAACTGAAGAAGCGGTACCCGTTCTCGACCGCCGCCGCGTAGGCAGCCATGGTCTCGGGGTAACCGGCGAACGCCGAGACCAGCATCAGCAGCGTGGACTCCGGCAGGTGGAAGTTGGTGACCAGGGCATCGACCACATGGAACGGCCGGCCCGGGTAGATGAAGATGTCGGTGTCGCCGCTGAAGGCCTTGAGCACGCCATCGCGCGCCGCGCTTTCCAGCGAACGCACGCTGGTGGTGCCGACCGCGACCACCCGGCCGCCACGTGCGCGGCAGGCCTCGATGGCATCGACCACATCCTGGCCCACTTCGAGCCATTCTTTATGCATGTGGTGGTCTTCGATCTTGTCGACCCGCACCGGCTGGAACGTGCCCGCGCCCACGTGCAGGGTAACGAAAGCCCGCTCCACACCTTTGGCAGCAATTTTTTCCAGCAGCGCTTCGTCAAAGTGCAGGCCCGCAGTGGGCGCGGCAACCGCACCGGCGCGCTGGGCGTACACGGTCTGGTAGCGCTCACGGTCGGCGCCCTCGTCGGGGCGGTCGATGTAGGGCGGCAGCGGCATATGGCCGACGCGGTCGAGCAATGGCAGCACCTCTTCGGTGAAACGCAGCTCGAACAGCGTGTCATGGCGCGCGACCATTTCGGCCTCGCCACCACCATCGATGAGGATCACCGCGCCCACTTTCGGCGCCTTGCTGGCACGCACATGGGCCAGCACCCGGTGGCTGTCGAGCACCCGCTCGACCAGCACTTCCAGCTTGCCCCCGGAGGCTTTCTGGCCAAACAACCGCGCCGGGATGACCCGGGTGTTGTTGAACACCATCAGGTCGCCGGGACGCAGGTACTCGAGCAGGTCGGGGAATTGCCGGTGCGCCAGCGCGCCGGTCGGCCCATCGAGCACCAGCAGACGGCTGCCATGGCGCTCGGCCAACGGGTGGCGGGCGATCAGGGAATCAGGGAGTTCGAAGGAAAAATCGGCGACGCGCATGATGATGTTCGGTTCGGCAGGGCCGGGAAGTTTAGCCCAATGTGTGAAAATTGACCATGAAAGCCGATTGACCGACTAGCGGCACCTCTCTATACTGCGCGCCACACGCCCTGATGGCGGAATTGGTAGACGCGGCGGATTCAAAATCCGTTTTCGAAAGGAGTGGGAGTTCGAGTCTCCCTCGGGGCACCAAAATCCGGAAAAAACCGACCTTATGGTCGGTTTTTTTGTGCCCGACGATTTTGTCGGGCTGGGCCAGGGTCCTCTCAGGGACGAACCGCTGTCACTTCGATCTCAACCCGCCAGGCGGGGTGCGCCAGGCCTGCAATCTGGAACGCCGAGCGCGCAGGTAGCACCGGCTGCTTGGCGGCTGGCCCGAAGAACTGGGTGTAGCCGGCCATGAAACCGTCGAAATCCATCTTGCCGCCGTTCTCCGGCCCGCCCACCAGGAATACCTGCATCTTCACCACGTCAGTCAGGCCAAGACCCAGCGCTTTCAGCTGCTGCTGGATGCTTTCAAGCACATTGATGGTTTGTGCCTTGGTATCACCGTAGGCTTCCAGCGAATCCTTGGGCGCGTCGGGATGGATCACCGACGGGACGGAACCGCTCAGATAGACGATCGACTTCCCGGCAGGAATCTCTACTGCCGAGGAGATAGGGAAACTACCTGCGCCATGGCGCACGATATCTTGTGCATGAACGCTGCCGGCACCGGCTAATCCCAACGCCAATGCAGCAACGGTCTTGAACGCGAATTTCATATTTCTCTCCTGATGGTTACACAAGAATGTACACGCACCGGTGATGCGTGTACGGGTCATTCCATTGCGGTATGTGTGCTTAGAATCGATACAAACTGAAGGGTTTAGGGTCCAGCACCGGCGCCTTTCCAAGCAGCAGGTCTGCCGTCAGCTCGGACGACACCGGGCTTTCCGTCATACCCCAACCGGTGGCGGTGTTGATGACCAGGCCAGGGTACTCATTGACCTGCGAAATGATCGGGTTCTCATCCGGGGCGATGGCCATGGCACCGCTCCACTGATCGATCAACTTCGCATCCTGGAAGGCAGGGAACTCGACCTTGAGCTTTTCCAGAGATGCATCCAGCTCTGGAATATCCGGGGCCGCCGTCATCAGCCTGTTTTTCTCGAAGGGCGATACCTCGTCCAGCCTCCACTGGGTGGGCTGAGTGAACGAATCAATCAGTTGCTTGTTGAGTGAGATGTGCACCGGGAAGTCGGGAATGGCCAGCAATGGCAGGTATTTATAGCCATACATGAACGATTCTTTGACCACCGGGGCAACGACGACGCGCGGTGAGGTGGCGTATGTACCGTCGGCCTGCTCGCGGAAGTAGATGTTCCCTGGCAATGCAACGTTGCCCCCCGGTGCACGGGGTGCCGCGCTGATGATTTGCTGGGACTGGTAGGCCGGCAAGGTAGGCACATCGACGCCCAGGTTCTGCATGAACAGCCTGGACCAGGCGCCGCCTGCCACGACCACGCGAGAAGTGCTGATGGCGCCCTTCTCGGTCACCACATCGGAGATGACGCCTGCCTGGGTTTCCAGACCCCTTGCGGCGCAGTGGGTGTAGATGCGCACACCCATTTTCTTGGCGTACTCCGCCATGACAAACGATGCGCGCTCGGCGTCCAGGCTACCGGAGTCTTCCTCGAAACCTGCAATTTTCCAGCTCGATGATGCACCGCGCAGCCGCTGTTCGAGTTCATTCCCCTGAATGATCCGAGTCTTGAAGGGGTTGTCCGCTGCTACTTCCCGGCTTTTGACATCAATCCACTTTCTGACGCTTTCCAGGTCTTCTTCATCGAAAGGAACTTCGACCCGGCCCTGTGTGCGATAGCTGGTATCTGCACCCACTTTGGCGTTCATCTCGCGCCACCGTTGTTTGGCAAGATGGTGCAACTGGAACGTCGCATCAGGCATCTTGTAGGTCATGACCTGACCATAGAACCTGCATGACTGCTCGCCGGCAATATCACCTTTTTCAACGACGACTACCGAGAGGCCACGCTCGACAAGATTGATCGCGGTCATGAGCCCCAGAATACCAGCGCCAACAACTACCACGTCCGCCTGCTTGGGAAGTGCACCTTCCGTGCCTTCTACAAAACCAAACCGCGGTTTGCCGGGGATCAACCGGCCTTCGCGGGTCAGCAAGGGGGTCAGAATGCCTGCGCCACCTGCAATGGCCACGACGCCGCCGCCGATCAAAAACTTACGCCTCGTCATTCCCATGACACTTTCCTTTCCTGGTAAACGGTGTGGGGTCATCAGTTCAGGCGGAGAGTCACCTACTTGGCCGCCAGCCGCCGCGGTCAACTTTCGGCCACCGCGTCAGGCTGATGGTTAAAATTGAAGGGCGGCTATTTTGTTGATGACCCGCTTCGGGAAAAAGCGCTGTGGGCAAATACTTAGTTCAGCCATTTTGAAACTATCGTGCAAGGGACATAAATAGTTGATATAGCGACACTCAACACTCGAAAGAGAGAAGTTAGTCCGGGCGAAGATACTGGATTAGTTCCGAAAGTGCGCGGAGGCAATAAGCGCCGCAAATTCAATAACTGTGTGGGTGTATAGCGATATGTGGCGACACTTCATTGCCACATATTCAGTGTGGACAAAGGCATCAGCATCTGACGGTGGTAGATCTGTCCAATGCACAGGGTGGCATCGAGCGGATCGGCACGGATTTGCAGAGCCTGTTCAGGTTCAGTGAGCACCAGACCCAGATGGATACCCTTTTCGAGACCATCGAGCGCAACCTGGGGTCAATTTTCCGTGGATCCGCCCTTGGCTCAGGCGCTCTTCACGCCGAGATCTTCAGCAAACCGAAGCAGGTAGCCGTCCGGGTCTTGCACCAGGAAATTGCGCTGGCCGACCAGCATGCCGCCCTGGCGGTACCAACACTCTTCAATCGGCTTTCTGATGCTATGCCCCGCAACCCCCAGCGACGCGACCAAGGACAGTGCATCAGCGCATTCGATCGACAGGTTGATGCCTCGACCATACGGCGGCTCCAGCGGGCCGACCCGCCAGGGTGACTCACTCTGCCAGTCCTGCTCCAGCATCAGCTGGCTGCCACCAAAGGACAGGAAGGCAAAATGCTCTTCTGGCCGGTCGTATTCAATCTTGAAGCCGAGTACGCCGCAGTAGAATGCCAGGCTGCGAGGTAGATCAGAAACGATCAGCTCGGGCACCAAGGGATTTAGCTTAAACAATGTTCTGATTCCTTTCAGGGTAAGTCGACTGGCAACTATGAACAGGTCGCCCTGAAAAAGGTAGCTTGTCAGTGTGATAGCCCAATGCAGCCCAATGCAGCTCACACCCATCAGATCCGCCCGAAAAAAATCCCTCCACTTTGACGCCGCCCCAATGGCTCTGGGACCTGTAGCCATACCTGCATTCTATTGGCCGCCGTCATGACTAACACTTAAGCTGTCATTCGTCGGGTATATGCCGAAAGTATTGCCAGCGTAATGGCACTTAGCCATAGTTGCGCTCCCATTTCTCCACACCCTGTGTGACACATGAAAACAATCGCGCCCTGCATGGCGGCAATGATGCTGCTCAGTGGGTGCAATGGAGTGCCAACGTCGTACGTTTCAGACCCCGTCTACAGCCAGGCTTTCGTGGTCACTTCCGGTGCACCGCTGCCGATGTTGCTGATGGCCAGCGCCATCCAGTGGAACGAGGATTACGCAGTAACCGCCAAACACACCCCCTTCCTGCGCAACGTGGTCCACGAGGGCCTCGGTGACGTAGTGTTCTTCAAGCACAAGGCCAGCAGCGTGCCGCACTGGCGCCAGTACGTGCCTGGGGAAGCCGTGACGGCGGTGGGTTTCAACAGTTTCATGATGCCAATGCAGGGCAAGGGCCATGCCCTGTCGTCACTGGTACGGCTTGAAGGTACGCCTGGCAGCGTCTTCTACTCAGTGCATGACGGCCCGATCACCAAGGGTATGTCGGGTGGGCCGGTGTTTGCCGATGACGGCAAGGTGGTGGGCATCAACGTGGCCATCATCCCCACCAGCGAGATCGACGCCGGCAAGCGGCCGGACCTGGCCGGCAAGGACCGCATCAGCGTGTTCATGTCGTTCAGCGAAATCGACAAGGAATGGCGGCGTTACCAGTACCTGCTGGCGCACAAGGCCAAGCCCCAGGCACCGGCTTCGGTCAAAGGCTACGTGGCGGTGGCCGCCAAGCCGTGAATCGGGTCGCGGTATTGGATGGAAAGCGGCCTATGATGTGAGGCTGATGGCCTCTTCGCGGGTAAACCCGCTCCCACAGGGCCTGCACAGGATTTGAGCCTTGTGCAGTACCCGCGAAGAGGCCGTGCCAACCAACGCGAGAAGGACCTGCCATGCACCTGACCCACCGCCCCATCCGGCCTGAAGACATCCCCGTCATCTGCAGCTTCCCGCAGAACCCGGACGAACTGTTCTACATGTTCCCCAAAGCCACCTACCCCCTCACCCCCAACCAGCTGAGCGACGCCATTGCCCAACGCAGCGGCTCCACGGTAGTGGAAGGTAACGGCGCTGTCCTGGCCTTCGCCAATTTCTACAAAGCCGAACATGGCGGCGTATGTGCCCTGGGCAACGTAGTGGTGGCCCCCAGCGCCCGCGGCCTTGGTGTAGCGCGTTATCTGGTAACGGCAATGATCGACCTCGCCCGTCAGCAGTACAGCGCTCGGGAGGTCTGGGTGTCATGCTTCAATCACAACACCGCCGGCCTGCTGCTTTATCCACAGCTGGGCTTCACACCGTTCGGCATCGAGGAGCGGCAGGCGTGGGACGGCACGCGGGTAGCGTTGGTGCAGATGAAGCAAATACTGACTTAACCGAGCTGGATCAGCGGGTCATTGCATGTGGCTGAACGAGAAGGTCCACCCCCAGAGCACGAATGACCCTCAATACAGTGTCAAAACGAGGCTTCGCGCCAGGGCTCAGCGCCTTGTACAGGCTTTCTCTACCCAGCCCACTCTCCGTAGCAATATTTGTCATGCCTCGTGCACGAGCGATATGTCCAAGTGCTCGAATGATTTCCTCGGTATCGCCATCTGATAGCACCTGGCTAAGGTATTCACTGATTGCCTCATCGCTGCTCAACAAGGCTGCCATATCAAACGGGATCAATTTTTCGCTCATTTCATCTCCTTCAGCAGCTTTCTGGCTTTGAGGATATCGGCGGCCTGGGTGGCAGTAGCCAAGCGGCAAAGCTTTTCGTCTGTTCAACGAGAAACATCAAGTGGTCACCCAATCGTATCCTTATGGATACACCTATTCAAGGATTGAAGCGACCCACTCTGTCGTTTTTGAGCTGAATCAGGAATTCAGGCACATCTGACAGGCTGGTCGGATTTTTCCCTTCGTTTCAGCTACAAAATCCCTTGCAACATTCAACCCTCGAACCTTCGACGAGCCTCGGCGTCCCATCCTGCATCCCCCGCGTTTCGAGGTGCCCCCGCGTGAAAGACATCATCACCCGCAAGTACCGCCTGGCCGTGAAGACCATCGGCTACATCGGCTGGTCGCTGTTCTGGCTGCTGATCTGGGATGTGCTGGTCACCATCGACTTCATGCTGTTCTTCAACAGCAAGTTCACCCTGCCGCTGATCCCATTGACCTTGCTGGGCTCGGCGCTGGTGGTGCTGGTGAGTTTTCGCAACAGTAGCGCCTACAACCGCTGGTGGGAGGCACGCACGTTGTGGGGGGCGCTGGTGAACGGGTCGCGCAGCTTCGCCCGGCAGACGCTGACCCTGATCGACGACCCGGATGATGGCCTGAACCCGGTCAAGGCCACCCTGCTGCGCAGGCATATCGCCTATGTGAACTGCCTGGCGGCGCACCTGAAGGGTGAACGCTGCCCGGACGAGCTGATGGCCTTCATCCCGCCTGCGGAGTTCGAGCGGCGCAACCGTTCGAATAACTTCGCCAATGACATTCTCGGCGGTTCAGCGGCCTTGCTGGCGCGGGAATACCAGGCCGGGCGGCTGGACAGCATCCGCCTCGCACGGCTGGAGTCGACGCTGGTGGACCTGTCCAATGCCCAGGGTGGCATGGAGCGGATCGCCAACACGCCGCTGCCCTACCCTTATGTGTATTTTCCGCGGCTGTTCATTACTTTGTTCTGTTTGATCGTGCCGGTGGGGCTGGTGGAATCGCTGGGTTGGTTCACGCCGCTGGCATCGACGGTGGTAGGGTTCATGCTGCTGGCCATCGAGCGGATCGGCACGGACTTGCAGAGCCCGTTCAGGTTCAGCGAGCATCAGATCCAGATGGATACCATATGCGAGACGATCGAGCGTAACCTGGAGTCGATGCAGCGGGAGGCGCAGTGTGCCGAGGCTGTAGACGCCTGAGAGATGTCGGGGCTGCATTGCAGCCCGGGCTTTCCGTCAGGCCCGCACATAGCGCTGGCGCAACACGTCACTCAACACATCCACCAGCAACACCAGCACCAGCATCCCGATGATCACCGTGCTGGCCTGGGCCTCCTGGAACAGGCTCAAGGTGGTGTACAGCATCTGCCCCAACCCGCCCGCCCCGACGAATCCAAGCACGCTGGCCATGCGGATGTTGTTCTCCCAGCGGTACAAGCTGTAGGCCAGCAACTGCGGCCACAGGTTGGGCAGGGTACCAAAGCAGAACGCCGCCACTTGGCTGCCCCCCTGCAAACGGATCGCCGCCGCCGGCTCTGGCGGTGCGTTCTCCAGCGCCTCGGCAAACAACCGCCCCAGCACGCCAGCGGTGTGCAACGCCAAAGCCAGGGTACCGGCATTCGGCCCCAGCCCAGCCGCCAGCACAGTCAGCGCAGCCCACACCAGTTCAGGGATGGCCCGCAGTGCATTCAGCAACAACCGCGCCGCGCCCTGCAACGGCCAGCCGAAGCGCCCCGCCGCCGGCAGCGCCAGCAACATCCCCAGTACCATCGCCAACAAGGTGCCCAGGCCAGACATGGCAAGGGTCTCCAGCGCCCCACGCCACACTGCCTTCAGGTGATCGGTAGACAGGTCCGGGTGCAGGAAGCGCCCGGCATACTCGCCCATCTGCCCCAGCCCGCCGTTGCCTACCAGTGCGCGCAGGTCCAGCTCCAGGTAAGCAAACGAGGCCACCACCGCCACCGCGATGGCGCCAAGCAGCAACAGGTTGATTGCGCGGTTCATGCCAGCCTCCAGCGCAGCAGGCGGCTGAGTAGGTCGGCCAGCATCACCAGCAGCAAGAACGTAAGCAGCATGCTCGCCACTTGCGCACCATCGAACATGCGCATCGACAGGTCGATCTGCTGGCCCAGCCCGCCGGCACCGACAAAGCCCATCACCACCGAAGCCCGCACCGCGCACTCCCAGCGGTACACGGTGTATGACACCACTTCCGATGCAGCATTGGGCAGGATGCCGTAGAAAAACGCCGCCAGCCGGCCACTGCCCGCCTGCAACAAGGCATGCGCCGGGCGCTGGTCGACCGACTCGAATATTTCGGCGTAAACCTTGCCGAGCATGCCACTGTAGGTGATGGCGATAGCCAGTACGCCCGCCGTCGGCCCCAGCCCCACGGCGCGCACGAACAGCAACGCCCAGACGATCTCCGGCACGCTACGCAGGAAAATCAGCAGCCCGCGCACCGGCAGACGCAACAGTCGCGACCAGAACCCGGCCCGCCCGCCGCGTGAAGCAGCACGCAAGGACAAGGCACGGCTGGCCAACAAGCCAGCCGGGATCGCCAACAACAACGCCAGCGCCATGCCGGCAGTCGCCACGGCCAGGGTCTGCAAGGTGGCTTCATAGAGCAGTGCAAGAAAATCGGCATCATGTGCCGGCGGCCAGAAGGCGCTGGTAAAGCTGGCAATCTGCTGACGGTTGTCCGCCTGCAACAGCACCCCGGGGTTCAGTTCGCTTGTCAGGATAGCCGGCCACAGTACCGCTACCGCCAACAGGGAAAGCAGCAACCGCGGCAGCAGCGCGGGGTCGCGGGCGTCGGCCTTCAGCATCGCGGAATCTGCACGGTCAGGGTCGGCCCCTGGGTTGGCGGCGGAGCCAGTTGTTCGTTGGCGTATAGCGCGTCCAGCAGTTGCTCGGTGACCGCTTCGGCCGGGCAGTCGAACACAACCTGCCCTTCCCGAATGCCAATCACCCGCGGAAAATGCGCCAGCGCCAACTCTACGGCGTGCAGGCTCGCCACCAACGTCACGCCAGTGGCCTGGGCATGGCGATTGAGCAAAGCCAGGCTGTGGTCGGCCAACACCGGATCCATGGCCGACACCGGTTCGTCGGTCAGCAGCACCTGCGGACGCTGGTACAACGCCCGAGCAATGCCCACCCGCTGCAACTGGCCACCGGACAACTGCCCACACTGCACGAATAGCTTGTCGGCCAGGCCCAGTTCAGCCAACACCTGGCGCGCCCCCGGCACATCGCTGGGATACAGCAGGTTGAGCAAGCCGCGCAGCGTACCCCACTGCCCCAGGCGACCCGCCAGCACGGCGGTCACCACCCGCTGACGCGGTGGCAAAGGCGGCGACTGATGCACCAGGCCAACCCGCGCACGCAGTCGCTGGCGTGCCCTTGCCGACAGTGCCCAAGGTTGCTCGCCAAGCAACTCCAGGCGCCCACTGCTGGGCTGGATGGCCGTGGCCATCAGGTGCAGCAAGCTGGACTTGCCCGCCCCCGACGGCCCGATGATGGCGACACGCTCGCCCTGCGCGATACGCAGGCTCACCGCGTCAAGCGCGCGTACCTGGCCATGGCGCAGGCTGGCACCGTGCAGATGAATTGCCGCATTCGAAGCTGTCACTTGAGCAGGCCGGCCTCGCGTGCAGCCTGTTCGGTGCCCTTGTAGTTCTCAGGCTTGGTCTCGATGAAGCGGCTGGCGGCCTGCAGGTCAAGGATCGCCTTGTGCTCCGGGTTGCTCGGGTCGAGGTCCAGGAAGGCTTTCTTGATTTTCTGTTTCAACGCCGGGTCCATGTTGCCGCGCACGGTCCAGTTGTAGTCGAAGTAGGTTGGGGTGGTGGCGAACACCTTCACCTTGGTGGTGTCGACCTTGCCTGCATCCACCAGCTTTTGCCACACGCTGGCGTTCAGCACGCCACCCTCGACCTTGCCAGCCTGCACCCAGGCCACGGTGGCATCATGGGCGCCAGAATAGGCCACGCGGCTGAAGTACTCTTCAGGCTTGATATTGTCCTGCTTGAGCATGAAGTAACGCGGCATCAAGCTGCCCGAAGTAGACGAGATGGAACCGAAGGCAAACGACTTGCCCTTCAGATCGCTCAGGCTCTTCACGTCGGGGTTGGCGGTGATGAACTTGGACGTGAATTGTGCGTCCTGCTCACGCTGTACCAGTGGCGTGGCGGTCGTGTCCTTCAGGTGCACCTGAACGAACGTGAAGCCCCCCAGCCAGGCCAGGTCGAGACGGTCTGCGGCCAGCGACTCCACCACCGCCGGGTAGTCCGCCACGGGTACGAACTTCACCTCCATGCCCAGTTGCTTGGCCAGGTACTCACCCAGTGGCTTGAATTTGCGCTGCAGCTCGGTCGGCGCTTCGTCGGGGATGGCGCTGACCCGCAGGGTTTCAGCGGCCTGTACGACAACGGCACAGCAAGACAGCACGAGGCCGGCGGCGAGCGCCAGGGGGCGTTTGAGCATGGGTGTTCTCCGGTTCAATAGCGGGGAAGTGCCGACAAATCCGCCGACATCGGGAATTATAAGAGGCAAGGGCCCAAAGGCCAGCTTTGCTACAATCGCGCAACAATTTGACCTGCTGAGGTACACATGAGCGAGCCGATTCGCCTGACCCAGTACAGCCATGGTGCCGGCTGTGGCTGCAAGATTTCCCCCAAGGTGCTGGACGTGATCCTCGCCGAAAGCGGCACCCAGGCCCTGGACCCTAAACTGTGGGTCGGCAACGCGTCACGTGACGATGCAGCAGTGTACGCGCTGGACGAAGAGCGCGGTGTGGTCTCGACCACCGACTTCTTCATGCCGATCGTCGATGACCCGTACGACTTCGGCCGCATCGCCGCCACCAACGCCATCAGCGACATCTACGCCATGGGCGGCGACCCTCTGATGGCCATCGCCATTCTTGGCTGGCCAGTCAACGTGCTGCCACCGGAAGTGGCCCGTGAAGTGATCCGTGGCGGCCGCGCCGTGTGCGCCGAAGCCGGTATCCCGCTGGCGGGTGGCCACTCCATCGACGCCCCCGAGCCAATCTTCGGCCTGGCCGTCACCGGTGTGGTCAGCAAGCGCCACCTCAAGCGCAACGACACCGCCACTGCAGGCTGCCAGCTGTACCTGACCAAGCCACTGGGCATCGGCATCCTCACCACCGCCGAGAAAAAGGCCAAGCTACGCCCGCAGGACCAGGGCCTCGCCCGCGACTGGATGTGCACCCTTAACACACCTGGCAGCCGCTTCGGCAAACTCGACGGGGTCAAGGCCATGACCGATGTCACCGGCTTCGGCCTGCTCGGCCACCTGGTCGAGCTGGCCGAAGGCAGCGGCCTCACCGCGCACCTGGACTACGCCGCGGTACCGCGCCTGCCCAGTGTCGACCACTACCTGGCCGAGGGCTGCATCCCCGGTGGGACCCTGCGCAACTACGACAGCTACGGGCACAAGATCGGCACCCTCACTGACGACCAGAAGCACCTGCTGTGCGACCCGCAGACCAGCGGGGGCCTGCTGGTGGCCGTTACCCCGGAGGGTGAAACCGACTTCCTCGCCGTGGCTGCCGAACTGGGCCTGCAACTGTCGCCTATCGGCAAGCTGGTCGAGCGACAGAGCCACGCGGTCGAGGTGATCTGATGCGCCCCGACTGCACCGACTTCCGTCAGCTGTTCCTCGACGACGTGCCGATGATGGACATGCGCGCGCCGCTCGAATTCGCCAAAGGCGCCTTCCCTGGCGTGGTCAACCTGCCGCTGATGAACGACCAGGAGCGGCAGAAGGTCGGCACCTGCTTCAAACAGCAAGGCCAGGCGGCCGCCATCGTCCTGGGTCACCAGCTGGTCAGCGGCGCCACCAAGCAGGCGCGGATGGATGCCTGGGTAGCGTTTGCCCAGATCCACCCGCAAGGTTACCTGTACTGCTTCCGGGGCGGCCTGCGTTCACAGATCGTGCAGGGTTGGCTGCGCGATGAAGCAGGCATCCAGTACCCGCGTGTCAAAGGTGGCTACAAGGCCATGCGCACCTTCCTGCTGGAAACCACCCAGCAGGCGGTGGCGCAATGCGATTTTGTGCTGGTGGGCGGTTTGACCGGTACCGGCAAGACCGATGTGCTGCACCAGCTGGACAACGTGCTCGACCTGGAAGGCCACGCCAACCATCGCGGTTCCAGCTTCGGCAAACGCGCCACCGCGCAGCCGGCGCAAATCGACTTCGAAAACCAGCTGGCCATCGATGTGCTGAAAAAGCGCGCCCGCGGCTGCGAGCAGTTCGTGCTGGAAGATGAAGGCCGCATCGTCGGCAGCTGCACGGTGCCACTGGAGTTGTATCAGGGTATGCAGCAGTACCCGCTGGTGTGGCTGGAAGACAGCTTCGCCAACCGCGTGGAGCGCATCTTGCGCGACTACGTGGTCAACTTGAGTGCCGAGTTTATCTCCGTGCATGGCGAAGAGGATGGCCGCCGGTTGTTTGCCGAGCGCATGCTGCAAAGCATGGCCAACATCTGCAAGCGCTTGGGTGGGGAGCGCTATCAGCGGCTTTCGCAGATCCTGCGCCTCGCCCTTGAAGCGCAACAGCGCAGCGGCGCGGTGGACCTGCACCGGGGCTGGATCGAAGGCTTGCTCAACGAGTATTACGACCCGATGTATGCCTACCAGCGTGCAGCCAAGGCAGAGCGTATCGAGTTTGCCGGGGATGCCGTGGAAGTGCGCGAATACCTCAAGGCCCGGGCGCTGCGCGAGCCTCGCCAGTAAAAGCGGGGCCGCTTCGCGCCCCATCGCCGGCAAGCCAGCTCCCACAGGTTGAGTGCCATCTTCTGCCTGTGAGCTGTACCTGTGGGAGCTGGCTTGCCGGCGATGGGGCCGGGACAGGCAACCTCACTGCCCGGGGCTGAGCACCCGTTCCAGCTCCGCCGCCCGGTCGCGGGTCATGTCCATCATGCATGACCCTCCCTCCAGCTGCGCCATCGTCCCGCCACTGGCCTGCACATGAAACTGGCAATTGCCATCGCGGTAGGCAAGCCATTTACGCTGCACATCCCGCAAGCTTTTCTGCTGCCCGGCATCCAGCTTGCCCATCAGCTGCTTGTACACCCGGTTCAGACGCTGGTCCTGCACGTGTGTCTCGGCCTGGATGCACTCGCTCATGGCCACGGTGCTGGAGGCCTTGTCCATGCACTTTCCGTAGGCCGGCGTGTAATCGTCCGCCACGGCCAGCGGCAAAACGCAGGCCAGTGCCAGGCCTGTCAGGCAATGCTTGATCATGCAAACCCTCCTTGCGGGTATCAAAACGACTGCGGTTGTTCCGGCGGCATCAGTACCTTGCCTGGGTGGAAGCGCAGCGATGGCATCTGCGTGGCTGAATAAAGCGCCACGCCCAGCGCCGCAATCAACGCCACATCCAGCCAGTTCCAGCCCGGCATGTCGTCGGCGCTACGTGCCTTCCAGCAATGCCAGGCCTGCCCCAGGCAGAACACCCCGATGGCCGCCAGCCACAGATAGAAACCAGCACCAAAACCGGTCAGGTCGTGAAACTCATAACTCTGGTTGTCGGGCAGGCGGGTGATGCCGAAGCTGCTGGCTGCCAGGTACACCGCCGCCAACCCGGCCAGCAATGCCAAGCGGCGGAACCGCCGATGGGCAAGGATGGCCAGGGCCAGCAGCGGGTTGGCAAACCATTGGTACAAACCGAAGGGCATGCCCCATGGCCCGTACAGCAACATCTGCAAGGCCGGCATATGACGCTCGCCGCTCATCAGCGCGCCATCGAAGAACAGGGCGAGCAAATACAGCAGCAGGCTGATACTCAGGTAGAAAGCGGGCAAAGGGGATTCCTGAGAGAAACGGGACAGCCTACGACCTTAACCCAGGCCCTGCCCCGCTTCCAAACCCTCAATAGGTGCCGCGCAGGGTCACCATGAAGTTGCGTGGTTCACCATAGTAGTTGCCATAGGTCGAAGTACCCACGGTTTCGTAGTACTTCTTGTCGAACAGGTTGTTGCCGTTGAGCGTGACGTTCCAGTGATCATCGACACGGTATTCGACCAACGCGTTCCAGATCGCATAGCCGCTCTGGTCGAAGTCGAACGGTACGTTTCGCTCAACCAGCGCGCCGCTGCTGTCGTAGCGATTCACTGTACCGCTCATGTACGTGGCGCTTTGCACCTGCACGCCGCCGCCAACCTTGAAGTCGCTGAGGATACCCGGCAGCCGGTAGGTGCTGTACAGCTTGAACAGGTGCTTTGGCATCACCGTGCTCAGCGGTGCATCGGCGCTGCGGTTACGGTTCAGGTTGAAGGTGTAGCCCCCCACCAGCATCCAGTCCGGCAGCAGCTCGCCAGACAGCTCCATGTCGATGCCCTTGCTCACCACCTTACCGTTGGACACATAGCAGCAGCTGCCCGAGAAGCCGGCATTGGTGGCCAGGAAGTTCGGGTCTTGCACCGCTTCGTTTTCGCGGGTGCTGTAGTACAGCGCCACGCTGGCGTTGAGTGCGCCATTGAACAACTCACCCTTGAGGCCGGTTTCGTAGGTTTTGCCGGTCATGGGCTCAAGCGGCGCACCGCTTTGCGCAGGGCCGCTGATTCGGCTGGACTGCGGTTTGTAGATTTCCGAATAGCTGACGTATGTCGACCATTGATCGTCAAGGTCGTAGACCAGGCCACCGAACGGGGTGACCTTCGTGCCTATACGCTGCTCCGGGCTGGAGATACTTGCTGGCGAGGTCAGGTTGTTGGTGTAGGTCTGCCAAAAGTGGAAACGCTGTGCACGCGCCCCGACAATCAGGTGCAGGGGTTCAGCCAGCTGCAAACGCAGGCTGCCGTACAGGCCGTACTGGCGTTGCGAGTTGGGGCTGTAGTCGCGCTTGTAGTCACGCCCGTTGCCGGGGTCGTCGAACGCTGAGCTGTCGGGGTCGAATACGTTGGCCGGCGCGCCCGAGGCGGCATAAGGCGCAGTGCCCAGCCACCGACTGTCGATCTTCTGGTAGTCGGCACCGAAGACCACTTCATGGTCCAGACCAAAGGCCTGGAAGTGGCCAGAGACGTTACCGTCATACAGGTGCTGCTCGTTCTCCTGGCGGGTCGAGGTGCCGTACCAGGTCGCCCCGCTATTGGTCACCGGGTCTACTGCATTCAGGGTGGTCGCCGTCTTGAACAACCCAAGGTCCCACGTGTTGGTGTAGCTGAGGTTGAGCTTCCAGTCGTCGTTGAATCGGTGGTCCACCTTGGCGAAGTACTCGCGCGCGGTGGCGTCGAGGTAGGCCCAATTCTTGGTCAGGCCGGTATGCCGTGGCAGGTTCAGGTCAGCACCATTGCTGTAGCGCGGCACCGCGCTATTGCTGCCGGTTTCGTGGGATTTGTTGTAGCGAGCACCGAAGGTGAGCATGGTGTCGTCCGTAACGTCCGCCTCCAGCACGCCATACACCAACGGCCGCTCGGTGGCGCGGTTGTCGGTGAAATACTGGCGATCGGTGTTGGACATCACCAGGCGTCCGCGCAGGCGGCCATCCCAGCCTAGCGGGCCGGAGAGGTCGAACTCCTGGCGGTAATTGTCCCAGGTGCCGGCCGACAGGGTCATCTTGAGCTGGTTGTAAGCAGTCGGCCGCTTGCGAACCATGTTGATGATGCCGCCCGGGTCGCCCGAGCCGCCATACAGCGCCGCGGTACCGCGCAGCACCTCGATATGGTCGAACTCGGCCAGCTCGAAGATGTTCGACGAATAGAACGAGCCCATCGCGGTCCCCAATGCCTGTGGCGCAGCGCCGTCGATCTGCAGGTTCTGGATGCTGAAGCCGCGTGAAAGGAAGTCTTGGGTGCGGAAGGTGGTGCTCTGGGTGACGATGCCCGGCGTTACTTTCATCGCCTGGTTGATGTCGGTCAGTTGCTGATCTTCGATCAGCTGTCGGGTCACCGTCGATACCGATTGCGGCGTCTGGCGCAAGCTGGTCGGGGTCTTGGAGCCGACGCTGATCAGGCCTGGGGCATACGAGCCGGTGTTCTCGGTACTTTCGCCCATGCCTTGGCCGGCCACGGTAGTAACGCCCAGTTCCATCGGGTCACCCGCCACGGCCACCTGCGGCTCGGCCACCAGCCGGTAGCCGTTGTCGCTGCGCTTCACCCGGTAACCACTGCCAGCCAGCAACACGGCAAAACCGCTGTCCACCGAATACAGACCGTGCAGGCCACTACTTTGCAGCCCGGTCAGCGCTTCGGGGGTGAAGGCCAGCGACACGGCGGCTTGCTGGGCATAGCTGCCAAGCGCCTCGGCCAGGTTGCCGGCGGGCACGTCGAAGCTACGGCGGGCGGCCTCCTCGGCCACGGCCGGCAGGGCTGCAATGGATAGGGCCAGCCCGGCGCAGGACAGGCGCAAGGCCAGGGCTAGCGGGCTGAGGACGGGGTGGCCAGGGAATCGGCGCATGGTGGATCGGCTCCTTGTTCTTGATCGGTTGGCCTCTTGTTTGACGGGCCACTGCGCAGAAGCGGAACCACCTTTATCGATTTTCTCGCGGGGCTGGCTCGACCGTGGTCCACCAGCGGCCAACACCGCCGATACGAATCGGCAACGCCTCGGCCAGCAGGCGCAGGGCGCGCTCGCTGTCATCCAGCGGCAGCACCGCCGAAACCTTGATGGCCTGCATGGCCTGGCGGTCGAAGCGCAGCACGCCGCGCCGCTGTTGCGACAACGCGTCCAGCACCTGATCGAGCGGCACGCCTTCGGCCACCAGTTGGTGGTGCTGCCAGGCCCGGTCTACCCGCGCCGGGTCGATGGCCGGCAGCGGTCCAAGCCCGTCACGTGCCACCCAGGCGCGTTCACCACGCCCGGCGACCAACTCATCACCGGACACCGCACTGCGCGCCTCGACCCTGGATTCGAGCATGGTCAGCTCGCTGCGTGCGTGACCTTGGCTGACCACGAAGCGCGTTCCCAGCGCCTTGAAGCTGCCCTCATCGGTTTGCACCACGAACGGCCGCGTCGGGTCATGGCTGACATCCACCAGCACCTGGCCATGCAGCAGGCGGATGCGCCGCTCGCCAGCGCTGAACTGCACATCCACGGCAGAATTGCCCGCCAACGTCAGCTGTGAGCCATCTGCCAGGGTTTCGCTATGCCACTCGGCCGGCGCGGTGTGCAGGTCGGCCAACCAGTCCGTTGGCGATACGCCGGCAAGCGGCAAGCCGCCCAGCAACGAGGCCGCCAGCACCAGGCCGAACAGGGTGCGCCGCGCACCCGAGCGTGGCGTCGAAGGCTGTAACCCGGCGCGCAACCCGGCGCCCACCGGCCCGCGTTGCTGGCGCAGCGCCTGGACCTGGCTGATCACCCCCTGCATGCGGCGCAAGGTGGCGCCGTGGCGCGGGTCGGCCTGCAGCCAGGCCTCAAGTTCGCACGCATCAGCGGCATCCAGTTCGCCTTCGCCCAGGCACAGGGCCCACTCGGCAGCCTCCTGTTCGATGCGGGACGGGTTCACGGTGCGGCAATGTCCAGCGTGCGGTGGCAGTGGATAAGCGCTTGGGCCAGGTACTTGCGCACCATGCGCGGGGAAATCTGCAGACGCTCGGCAATCTGCACCTGGGTCAGGTCGTCCAGGTAGTAACCCACGAACGCTTCACGTGCATTTACATGCAGGCCTTCGAGCAGGAAGGCGATCTGCTCCAGCGCCTCAAGGGTGATGAGGATGCTCTCGGGGGACTGGTGCCCTTCCAGTGCCTCGGCAGCCTGGGCCAGTTCGCTGAGGTAGGCCGCTTCGATCTGCTGCCGGCGTACCCGGTCGATCAGCAGGCGGCGCGCCGTAGTGCTGAGGTAGGCGCGTGGCTCGCGCATGCCCAGCAGGGCATCACGCGAAGCCAGGATGCGCACGAAGGTGTCCTGGGCCAGGTCGGCTGCGCTGTGAGAGCAGCGCAGCTTGCGGCGTAGCCAGCTGAACAGCCAGCCGTGGTGCTCGCTGTACAGCTGTTCAAGCGGGTACGGGCTGGTTGAGTCGGCTACGGGCATGGGGTACCGGGACACAAGTGAGAATTGTTCCCGAATAGTAGCTATTCGCCGTAAGACTATGCAACAGGTGGTTCAAGCAACAACCCGTAGATACCCGAGTCGGACAGCTCGCCGGCCACGCACCAGCGCGCCCGCAGGGTGCCTTCCAGCACAAAGCCCTGCCGCTCGAGTGTGCGCGCCGAGCCCTGGTTACGCGGGTCAATCTCCCCTTCAAGGCGGCGCATGTGCAGGGTGTGGGCGAGGTAGTCGATGAAGCAGGTCAATGCTTCGTCCATGTAGCCCCTGCCCTGCACGGCACTGGCCAGGCAGTAGCCGATTTCGCCGCGGCGGGACACATCGTCAATATTGAACAGCTGCACCATGCCGATGAGCTCGCCGTTATCACGGCGATACATGCCGAGCTTGAGCTGGTCGCCATTGGCATAGGCTTCGCGGTCGGCGGCCAGGGCGCTTTCGGCTTCGGCCAGGTCTTGCCAGGGGGCATGGTGCCAATAACGCATGACCTCGGGGTCGGCCATGATCGCCAGCCATTGCGCAGCATCGGCATGGCGCATGGGGCGCAAGTGCAGACGCGGGCTGTCGAGGCAGAGGTCACTGGGGAAACTGCGGGGTGGGGTCACGCCGGATCTCCTGTCCATTGCTGGGGAGATGACAGTTTAACGTCAAGTGCAGGGTTCAGGCATCCCGGGGCTGCTTTGCAGCCCATCGCCGGCAAGCCAGCTCCCACCAGGCCACCACAAAACCTAAGCCTTGTGCAGTACCTGTGGGAGCTGGCTTGCCGGCGACAGGGCCAGCCCAGGCGAGCATAAAGGGTTCAGGCCACCTCAGCCCCATCATCCGGCCAATGCGGCTCGTTGGCGCCTGGCGGCGTCAGTGGTGGCAGCCCATACGCCGCCCGCGCATCGTCGCAGCTGGGGTTATGCACACCCCCCTCCCACGATGCTTCGAATTCGCGGCAAGGGCTGGAGCGGTTGGCGTAAATGGTACAAGCGACTTCCTTGCCGATCTCGCCTTCAAGGCTGACGCAGCGGCAGGGCTTGGCATCGGTGCCGATCATGGCAACGCGGGTGGGGTTGATCTGTACCACCAGGTCGTCCGGCACAACGCCCCCGGCAGACTGGCATTCGCCCCAGAAGAAAGACACACGGAAGTACCCGCAGCAGGCGCCGCAGTCAAGGCAAGGGTTATATTCAGACATGATGCCACGGAGGGAAGGTTGTTGTTATCGGGGTTGGCCCGCGGCGCCATTCTCAATCGAACCCGGGGCGGCTGGATAGAGGGTGCATGCAAAAAAATTTGCCACTGATCCGGCCGCCCGCTTCGTTCAGCGCAATGCCTTGTAGGTGGAGACATCCCAACGCTGCAAGGCAAGCCCTTCGGTCGGGTCATAGTCATCACCACACACCTTGCTGAACTGCGTACGGTCCTCGCCGCAATGCACCAACCGGTCATGCTTCTGACCCTCGGTCAGCACTGTGTAGGATTTGACGCGCATGGCTTGGTACTGCGCTTCGGCTGCGGCCATGGCTTGGTGACACTTCATCAACTGGCTGTCGTTCAACGCCAGCTGCCTGCCCAGTTGAACCCCCCAGCGGGTCAGGCAGACTTCAGCGAAATGTCGCACGATCAGCCCGGGCTCCTTGAGCACCGTGCCGTCGCTTGCACCATCTACCGATGCGTTGCCGACCAGCGTGGCATGACGCCCGGGCATCGGATAAATACAGATTTGCGTGCCACTGACGACTGACGGGATCACGCAGGCAAACCCTTTGGAACGCTCATCCCGCGAGTAGAAGCCGACATATTCACGCACGTTTTCCGCCAGTGCGATGCGCTCGGCTTGCACATTGCCGACACCAGGCACCGGGTCGATCGCAAAGATATTCACCGGTACGTTTCGCAATACCGGGTCTTTCGCCATGGCGTTGGCCAGCATGTGGCAGCTGATGCCGCCCCGGCTCCAGCCCACCAGGTTCACCTGGGTCGGAATGCGCGGTTTGCGGAACATGCTGATGATGCGCTCTTGCAACTCTTGCGGCGTTGGGTGGCGGTCACCGTAGTCGTAGGTACGCCAGAACCACGAGGCCGTGGATGACACTTCCGGAACAGGTACGCCAGCATCCTTCAGCCGCCCGTACTCTTCCTCGCTCAGCTTGGTGCGCTGCCAGTTGCTTTCGCCTTTGATCACCTGCAGCACGTGGTTGACGTTTTCTTCCCAGCCGCTACCGAACAACTGGCCGGTCCAGTTGAAGTAGCCGCCGGGCTCTACGAACAGCTTGTCATCCTGAAGGTTGCCGCTGCCGGGACCGTCAACGGCAATCCAGTGGGCGAATTCGCGGCCCTGGTCGTTGGCGGCCAGGGTCGAAACCAGCTCGCCGTTCCAGAAGTTGGGGTTTGCATCGTCGAAGCGATGCGAGCCGGTGCCGCAGAAGTAGGCGGTGAACACACTCATGGGGAGGGATCTCTTTGGTGAGAAATGAGTGCTGAAGATAGGTAGGCTGATCGGTGAAACGCAGGCGGAAAGCTCGCCCTGCTGGAAAATCGAGGGGCTGCTTTGCAGCCCCGGTTGCTTATTTGCGGGCCACCCCGTCAGCCCGGAACATCTGCCGGATGCCGCGAATGGCCTGGCGTATGCGGTCCTGGTTCTCGATCAGGGCAAAGCGCACGTGGTCATCGCCATACTCACCAAAACCGATGCCCGGCGACACGCACACCTTGGCCTCAGCCAGCAGCTTCTTGGAAAACTCCAGCGAGCCCATGTGTGCATATTGCTCAGGGATCTTCGCCCATACGTACATCGATGCCTTGGGGTTCTCGACCATCCAGCCCAGCTCGTGCAGCCCTTTCACCAGCAGGTTGCGGCGCTGGCGGTACTGCTCGGCAATGTCACGGACGCATTGCTGGTCACCTTCCAGCGCCGCAATGGCAGCGACCTGCAGCGGGGTGAAGGTGCCGTAGTCGTGGTAGCTCTTGATCCGGGCCAGGGCGTTGACCAGCTCGGGGTTACCGACCATGAAGCCGATCCGCCAGCCCGCCATGTTGTAGCTTTTGGACAGGGTGAAGAACTCCACCGCAATGTCCTTGGCGCCAGGCACCTGCATGATCGACGGGGCTTTCCAGCCGTCGTAGACAATGTCGGCGTAGGCCAGGTCATGCACCACCAGCACGTCGTACTGCTTGGCCAGGGCCACCACGCGCTCGAAGAAGTCCAGCTCCACGCACTGGGCGGTCGGGTTGGACGGGAAGCCGAGGATCATCATCTTCGGCTTGGGGATCGACTCGCGAATGGCCCGCTCAAGCTCGTTGAAGAAGTCCACACCCGGCACCAGCGGCACCGAACGCACCTGGGCACCGGCGATCACTGCGCCGTAGATGTGGATCGGGTAGCTGGGGTTGGGCACCAGCACCGTGTCGCCCTGGTCGAGTGTGGCCAGCATCAGGTGGGCCAGGCCTTCTTTCGAGCCGATAGTTACGATGGCTTCGCTTTCCGGGTCGATGTCAACCTCGTAGCGTTCCTTATACCAGTTGGAGATGGCCCGGCGCAGGCGCGGGATGCCGCGAGAGGTGGAGTAGCCGTGGGTGTCTTCACGCTGGGCGACCTGTACCAGCTTCTCGACGATGTGCGGCGGGGTGGCGCCATCGGGGTTGCCCATGCTCAGGTCGATGATGTCCTCGCCACGGCGGCGGGCGGCCATCTTGAGCTCGGCAGTGATGTTGAAGACGTAAGGGGGGAGACGATCGATGCGCGCAAAGCGGCGCGGCGAACCTGGGTTGGCCATGGCTTCCTCTGAGGACGTAAGCGCCCGGAACCGTCCGAGCGACGCTGGCCGATGTGGCGGCCTGAGACAGAAGATAGTGCCGAAACATGATTCCTGTAAAGGGCAAAATCCTGTTTTTCTAGATCTTTTTAGAAGTATTTTTTGAAAATACAGGATTTATATTTTGCTGTGATGGCCTCTTCGCGGGCTCGCCCGCTCCCACAGGGTTACTCACAGCCCTTGGGACCTGCGCCGTACCTGTCGGAGCGGGCAAGCCCGCGAAAGGGCCGGCACAGAAAAACGCCCACAAAAAACCCCGGCACATGGCCGGGGTTTTCGTGAAACAGGCAGCAGTATCAGCGTGCGTAAGTCATCAGCACGTCCGCAGCAGTCTGGCTGTCCACGCCCATCATCACGCTCAGAGCGGTGACAGTGAGGATGGAGAAGCCGAACACCTTGCGGGCCCACTTGCTGTCGTCCTCGGCCTTGTAGCCACCCCAGGCCATGTACAGCCAGTACAGGCCCATGGCAGCTGCCACGGCCAGGTAGCCGAGGCCGGCGTAACCGCCGAGGGTGAGCATCAAGGTGGCGAGCACGAAGGCCAGCACGTACAGCACGATCTGCTTCTTCGCCGCGAGGATGCCACGTGCCACCGGCAGGACCGGAATGTTGGCAGCGCTGTAATCCTTGAAGCGGAAGATTGCGATGGCAAAGCTGTGTGGCATCTGCCACAGGCTGAACATCACCAGCAGGGTTACCGCAGCCAGGTCGAAGCTGTTGCTAACGGCGCAGTAGCCGATCACCGGAGGCATGGCACCCGAAAGGCTGCCGACCAAGGTGCCGTGCACCGATTTACGCTTCAGCCACAGGCTGTAGAAACCGACATAGACAATGAAGCCTACAGCTGCGCAGAACGCCGACAGTGGGTTGGCCTGGACATACAGCAGGCTGAAACCCGCCACCCCGAGCAGGGTGGCGTAGATCAGCGCGAGGGGCAGCGACATGCCGCCCTGCACCATGACGCGGTTCTTGGTGCGCTCCATCTTGTGGTCGATGTCACGGTCGATGCAGTTGTTGAACACGCATCCGGACGCAACCACCAGCGAAGTACCGATCACCACCGCCAGGAACAAGGCGAAATCCACATGGCCCTTCGAGGCAAGGAAGAAACCGCCTGCCACGGAAAGCACGTTACCGAAAATGATCCCCGGTTTGGTGATTTGGATAAAGTGCTTAACGGACATGCAGTCTTACCTCACTTGGCCATCATTTCGATGTGGATGTTGAACATGATCCACAGCGACAGGCCGACCAGCAGTGCAATTACCAGCACGGTGAACAGGAACGTCGACACGTTGTTGCGTTGCTCTTTCGAGCGGTCCATGTGCAGGAAGTACACCAGGTGTACCACTACCTGGATCACGGCCATGGCAACAATGATCAGAACGGTCAGGTTCTTCGGCAGGCTGGCATTCATCGCCAACGCGAACGGGATCGCGGTCAGGATGATCGACAGGACAAAGCCGATCATGTACGACTTGACGCTGCCGTGGTTACCTTCGTGATGAGTGTCGTGTGCGCTAGCCATTACAGAACCCCCAGCAGGTAGACGACGGTGAATACGCAGATCCAGACCACGTCCAGGAAGTGCCAGAACAGGCTCAGGCAGCTCATGCGGGTCTTGGCGGTCGGCGTGATGCCATGCTTGTTGATCTGGTACATCATGATTGCCATCCAGATCAGGCCGGCAGTCACGTGCAGACCGTGGGTACCTACCAGGGCGAAGAACGCCGACAGGAAGCCACTGCGCTGCGGGCCGAAGCCCTCGCTGATCAGGTGATGGAATTCATAGATTTCCATCGCGATGAAGCCTGCACCGAACAGGAAGGTCACAGCCAACCAGCCCAGTACGCCAGCTTTCTTGCCATCGAACATCTTCAGCATGGCGAAGCCGAAGGTGATCGAGGACAGCAGCAGGAACAGCGTTTCAACAGCTACGAAATCGAGCTGGAAGATGTCATGACCCGACGGGCCGCCGGCAAAACTGCCGGACAGCACCGCGTAGGTGGCGAAGAGCGACGCAAACAGGATGCAGTCGGTCATCAGGTACAGCCAGAAACCCAGTACGGTCATCTGGCCCGAGTCGTGGTGGTGGTCGTCATGCCCATGGTCGTGACCATGAGCAGCGCCGCCGTGCATTACTTGACTGGACATTGATTACACCCGCTCAAACGATTCGACACGTGCGCCGGCAGGCAGAGCACCTGCTTTGGCCAGCGCTTTCATACGCTCGCCTTCGATGCGCGCCACTTCTTCGGCCGGAACCATGTAGCCCTGGTCGTCACGTGCAGCGTGGCGAACGAAGACTGCGATGGTTGCCAACAGGCTCGCGCCCACCAGCCACCAGATGTGCCAGATGAAGGCGAAGCCGAACACGGTCAGGAACAGACCCATGAACAGACCGGTGGAGGTGTTGCTCGGCATGTGGATCGCTTCGTACTTGGCCGGAACCTTGTACGCCACACCGGCTTCCTTGGCTTCGTGCCAGGCGTCCAGACCAACTTTCTCAGGCATGTGAGCGAAGTTGTAGAACGGCGGTGGCGACGAAGTGGACCACTCGATGGTACGGCCGCCCCATGGGTCGCCAGTGACGTCCATGTTGTCTTTGCGGTCGCGAACCGACACGTAGATCTGGATCAGCTGGCAAGCGATACCGAACAGGATCAGCACGGCGCCGACAACGGCTACGTACAGGTAGGGTTCCCACAGTGGGTTGTCGGAGTGGTTCAGACGACGGGTCATGCCCATGAAGCCCAGGGCGTACAGCGGCATGAACGCAACGTAGAAGCCCGACAGCCAGAACCAGAAGGCAGCTTTGCCCCACTTCTCGTTCAGGGTGAAGCCGAAGGCTTTCGGGAACCAGAAGGCGAAACCGGCGATGTAGCCGAATACCGCGCCACCGATGATCACGTTGTGGAAGTGCGCAATTACGAACAGGCTGTTGTGCAGAACGAAGTCAGCACCTGGAACGGCCAGCAGTACGCCGGTCATGCCACCGATGGAGAAGGTGACCATGAAGCCCAGGGTCCAGAGCATCGGTGCGGTGAAGCGCACACGGCCTTGGTACATGGTGAACAGCCAGTTGAACAGCTTCACACCGGTCGGGATGGAGATCAGCATCGTCGCCAGGCCGAAGAAGGTGTTGACGCTGGCGCCGGCACCCATGGTGAAGAAGTGGTGCAGCCATACCGCAAAGCCGAGGATGGCGATCGCGCCCGATGCGTAGATCATCGAGTGGTGGCCGAACAGGCGTTTGCCAGAGAACGTCGAGGTAACTTCCGAGAACACGCCGAAGGCCGGCAGGATCAGGATGTACACCTCAGGGTGACCCCACGCCCAGAACAGGTTGACGTACATCATCGGGTTCCCACCAAGCTCGTTGGTGAAAATGTGGAAGTCCAGATAACGGTCAACAGTCAGCAGAGCGAGTGCAGCAGTCAGAATCGGGAACGAAGCAACGATCAGTACGTTGGCCCAGGTGCAGGTCCAGGTGAAGATCGGCATGTCCATCAGCTTCATGCCAGGTGCGCGCATCTTCATCACGGTGACGAGGAAGTTCACGCCGGTAAGCGTCGTACCCAATCCGGATAACTGTAGCGCCCAGATGTAGTAGTCGACACCTACCCCAGGGCTGTACTGGATGCCTGCGAGCGGCGGATAGGCAACCCAGCCGGTCTTGGCGAATTCACCAACGCCCAGCGAGATGTTGACCAGCAGCACGCCTGCCAGCAGCAGGTAGAAGCTCAGGGAGTTCAGGAACGGGAAGGCAACGTCACGTGCACCGATCTGCAGAGGAACCGCGAGGTTCATCAGGCCGGTGAAGAACGGCATCGCCATGAAGATGATCATGATCACACCGTGAGCGGTGAAGATCTGGTCATAGTGTTCAGGCGGCAGGTAGCCTTCGGAGCCACCGGTAGCGGCAGCCAGCTGGGTACGCATCATGATGGCGTCGGCAAAGCCGCGCAGCAGCATGACCATCGCGACGATGATGTACATCACGCCGATCTTTTTGTGGTCGACAGTAGTCAGCCACTCGCTCCACAAGTAGGTCCACTTGCGGAAATAGGTGATAAGACCGACGACAGCGATACCGCCGAGCGCGATCATGGCAAGCGTCACCATGACTATCGGCTCGTGATAGGGTATCGCCTCCAGGCTTAGTTTACCGAACATCTCTTACTCCTCTGCACCGGCAGCTGGTTGCATACTCGATTCCACACCCTTGGTTGTGGCCAGATCTTTGCTGCCTGCTTCTTCGTGGACCGGCTTGCCGCGGTTCATGCCTTCGTACTTGTCGACGATGGACTGGAACAGCTCTGCTGGCGCCTCGCTGTACAGCGCGACTGGGTTGTATTCGCTAGGCTTGGCCAGAGCTTCGTACTCGGCTTTGCCCAGTTTCAACGGCGACTGCTTGACCTCGGCGACCCATGCATCGAAGTCGGCCTGGGAAGTGGCAGTAGCCTTGAATTTCATGCCGGTGAAACCAGCACCGCTGTAGTTGGCGCTGATACCGTCAAACACACCGTTTTCGTTGGCGATCAGGTGCAGTTTGGTGGTCATGCCGGCCATGGCGTAGATCTGGCCACCCAGGCCCGGGATGAAGAACGAGTTCATCACGGCGTCGGAGGTGACACGGAAGTTCACCGGGGTATTAGCCGGGAAGTTGATCTTGTTGACGGTGGCAATGCCCTGTTCCGGGTAGATGAACAGCCACTTCCAGTCCAGTGCGACCACGTCGATCTGAATCGGCTTCACGTCCGAGTCCAGCGGACGGTAAGGGTCCAGCTTGTGGGTGGAGTGGTAGGTGACGTAACCCAGGGCGATGATGATCAGGATCGGGATGATCCACACCGCGGCCTCGATCTTGGTCGAGTGCGACCAGTCAGGGGTGTAGGTGGCTGCCTTGTTGGAAGCACGGTACTTCCAGGCGAACGCCAGGGTCATGATGATCACAGGAATGACCACCAGCAGCATCAGGCCGGTAGCGATCAGGATCAGGTTCTTTTGCTCAATGCCGACCTGGCCCTTCGGGTCGAGCAGGGTCCAGTTGCACCCACTGAGTAAAAGCATGCCTAAAAAGGGCAATATGCCAAACAGTCTGGGGTAACGCTTTTTACTCATCTCACGACCTCTAGATCAGCTTGCTTCAATGCAATTTGTGTTTTGGTAGCCAACACTTCGTCCTGCCAAGTGAGGCATTTTGCGCCCGTACTCGCTCCTGCCTGGGGTCCGACTGCAGGACCTTGGCTTCAAGCGTGTTAGCGGTGCTTATGGTTTCGTAGGCAACAGGCCTGTACTTCAGACCAAGTCCATTTGGTGCGGGAAAACGCGGAGGGGGGTCCGCCCGGTATCGCCGTTGGGCGAAACTTGACGAAGTCAGCAAAAAGGAGCGCTGGGGCTTCCTTCAATCCTGCGACTCGCAAGCAGTGCCGAACGGAAATTGGGGGCGATTGTAGTGAGGTCGCCAACCCTTGACTATGACTTATTGAGCAACAGTCTTTTACAGAATGCGTAACAATGCTGCTCGATAATTCAACTTCGCGACAGTTTGTCGCACCCCGCTTGCTAGGCCTCAAAGCCGCATTCTGCAAGGCTTTGTGGTTGATCTGGATCAAGCGGTGAGCGACTTTTCCCTCTTCTCATGCGGTGTAAAAGACCACATGCAATTCAGGACTTTTGTCTAAGCCTGGCGTCGGTTGCGGTAGATCCCGAGCGGAACCAGGATGGCGGTCAGCACGAACGCCACGAGCGCCCATTGCGCCAGCGACAAGCCGAGAAGCGGCGGGTACGGCGTGCTGCAGAAGCCGTCGACCTGGAATGCCAGCGGCCAGAGTTTGGCCAGAGGCAGGTCGTCAACGATCGGCTGGAGGGTATCGATGCCACAGCTGACCATGGGGTTGGCGAGTATATACACATGGTTGCCGGCCGCAATGATTCCGCCAATTGCGCTTAGCACCACCAGTGCCTCGAAGAAGGTCAGGCTGCGGCGCCCGGGCATCGCCGCGGCGACAAAGGCGAATACGGCAATGAACAGCAGCGCGTAACGCTGCAGGATGCACAGCGGGCACGGTGCCTCGCCCAACACCACTTGCATATAGAGGGCGCCGCCGATCAGCGAGAGGCAGATCAGGCCCAACAGCACCAGAAAGCGCCGTTCCCGATTCAGGCGCGATGTTTGTTCGTTCATTGCCGGTTCCTTCGATGGATAGTGGCAGCGTGGTCCGCCTGCCTGAGCGCAAGTCTACACGCTGGGCAGGGCCTTTGAGCGTGCCGAGGAAGCAGCGTGATCGCACTGCGCAGGGCTATCCGGTGTGGCTGAGACCGGCTATCACAACGTCGGTTCAACGCTGGGCGGCAAAAAAACGGCAGCCCGGGTGCCGCGCAGGGGCAAGCCCCTCGACACCCGGGAGTGAAGGATACCGTGATTAAAGGAGGATTAAAGATGAAAGCGCAGCGCGCGGTTTCATCTTTCCTTTATATATAAGCAGGAAGGTGTGGTGCGACCCACCGGCTGGGATGAAAGGCCCGGGAATGGCTTGCACTCTCCCTGTAGGAGCGGCCTTGTGCCGCGAAAGGGCCGCAAAGCGGCCCCAGGGTCTCAGCTTCGCAGCTGATATTGCAGGGGCCGCTTTGCGGCCCTTTCGCGGCACAAGGCCGCTCCTACAGGTCAGCGCAGTACCTTCGGTGGATTACTCCAGGGCAGCCGCCGGCCCGAAGAACTCGTAGCGGCTCTGCTGCTCCGGCACACCCAGGCCCTTCAACTGGCGCTTCACTGCCGCCATGAAGGCCTTGGGCCCAAGGAAGTAGGCATCCACATCACGCTCCGGCGGCAGCCACTCGGCCAGCAGGTCCTCGCTCAGCAGGCCGATGGCATCGGCCTCAGCGCCACCCGCAGGCTCGGCATAGCAGTAGAAGCGCTTGAGCTGCGGATGACGCGCCGCCAGGCCATCGACCCAGTCACGGAAAGCATGCACCGCACCGTTACGGGCGCAGTGAATGAAATGCACCTCGCGCCGGGTCTGCAACGCCGCCTGCAACATCGCCAGGGTCGGCGTGATGCCCACGCCCCCGCTGATCAGCACCAGCGGCTTGTCGCTGGCAGCCAGGGTGAAGTCACCCGCAGGCGGGAACAGTTGCAGGGTATCGCCCACCACCAGCTCATCGTGCAGGTAATTGGAAACCTTGCCGCCCGCCTCGCGCTTGACGCTGATGCGGTACTCCTTGCCATCGCACAGCGCCGACAGGGAATAGTTGCGGCGCTGCTCGGCACCGTCGATGTCCAGCTTCAGGCCGATGTACTGGCCTGGCTCGGCCTTGAGCACCGGCTTGCCATCTACCGGGGCAAAGTAGAACGAGACGATCTCGCTGCTTTCCTGCTCGCGACGCACCAGGCGGAATTCGCGGGTACCGCGCCAGCCGCCCTCGGCCTCTTCCTTCTGTTTATAAAGGTTTTCTTCAGCACCAATCAGGATGTCGGCCAGCTGGCCATAGGCCGCGGCCCAGGCATCGATCACCGCGGGGGTGGCGATTTCCTTGCCCAGCACTTCCTCGATGGCGCGCAGCAGGCAGCTGCCGACGATCGGGTAGTGCTCCGGCAGAATCTGCAGGGCAACATGCTTGTTGATGATCTGCCCGACCAGGCCGCCCAACTGCTCCAGCTGGTCGATGTGGCGGGCATACATCAGCACGCCGTTGGCCAGGGCCCGCGGCTGGTCACCACTGGCCTGGTGGGCCTGGTTGAACAGTGGACGGACCTCGGGATACTCGTTGAGCATCATCTTGTAGAAGTGGGTGGTCAGCGCTTCGCCGCCGCTTTCCAGCAGGGGTACAGTGGCCTTGATGATTGCACGTTGTTCGGCATTGAGCATTGCGACAACTCCTGAGCCTGTGGCTTCAAATGACTGCTCTAGCCATTTCAGAAATCGTGCCAACTTTTATCGCCAGCAAAATCAGGGGTTTGACGCAGGTCATGTCAAAACGACCCACCCCGGCGTATAGTCATATCGACCCACTGGAGTCTTTATGACCACAAAGCCATTGCTCACCGCCTTGCTGCCCCTGGTCAGCGACCTGTCCCGCGATTTGCCCGATCAGGAGCGCTACCGGCGCCTACTGCAGGCCATGCGCGGCCTGCTGCCGTGCGATGCCGCCGCGCTGCTGCGCCTGGATGGTGAATGGCTGGTACCGCTGGCTGTGGATGGCCTGAGCCCCGACACCCTCGGCCGGCGCTTCCGGGTCAGCGAGCATCCACGGTTCCAGATCTTGCTCAGCCGCTCGGAACCCACCCGTTTTGCCAGCGACTCCGAACTGCCCGACCCCTACGATGGCCTGGTCAATGCCCCGGACGTCGACCTTGAAGTGCACGACTGCATGGGTTGCCCGTTGATGGTCGATGAACGCCCTTGGGGCCTGGTCACCCTCGACGCCCTCACCCCCGGGCAGTTCCAGAGCCTGGAACTGGATGCCCTGCAGGCCTTCGCCAGCCTGGCCGCCGCCACCGTTACCGTGGCCGAGCGCATCGAGCACCTGGCCCTGCGCGCCGAGGACGAACACCACCGCGCCGAGATCTACCGCCAGGCCAGCGGCCAGGATAAAGAACTGATTGGCCAGAGCCCGGCGCACAAGCGCCTGGTAGAGGAAATCCGCCTGGTCGGTGGCAGCGACCTGACCGTGCTGATCACCGGCGAAACCGGCGTCGGCAAGGAACTGGTGGCCCTTGCCCTGCACCAGGCCAGCAGCCGCGCAGACAAGCCGCTGGTCAGCCTGAACTGCGCCGCCCTGCCCGACACGCTGGTAGAAAGCGAACTGTTCGGCCATGTACGCGGTGCCTTTACCGGTGCGCACGGCGAGCGCCGCGGCAAGTTCGAACTGGCCAACGGCGGCACGCTGTTCCTCGACGAAGTAGGTGAATTGCCACTCACCGTACAGGCCAAGCTGCTGCGTGTGCTGCAAAGCGGCCAGTTGCAACGCCTGGGCTCGGACCGCGAGCACCGCGTGGACGTGCGCCTGATTGCCGCCACCAACCGTGACCTGGCAGCAGAAGTGCGCAACGGCAACTTCCGCGCCGACTTCTATCACCGCCTCAGCGTGTACCCGCTGCACGTGCCGCCCTTGCGCGAACGTGGTCGAGATGTACTGCTGTTGGCTGGCTACTTCCTCGAACAGAACCGTTCGCGCCTAGGCCTGAACAGCCTTCGACTGAGCCACGACGCCCAGGCCGCGCTGCTGGCCTACGACTGGCCAGGCAACGTGCGCGAACTGGAACACCTGATCGGCCGCTCGGCCCTCAAGGCACTGGGCCAACACCCCGATCGGCCACGCATCCTCACACTCGCAGCCATCGACCTGGACCTGCGCGTGTCTTCGGCAACACCGGGGCCCCTACTCTCCCCCACAACCCCGCTCCAGGTGGCAGCATTACCTGAAGGCGGCCTGCGCGAAGCGGTCGACCTCTACCAACGCCAGGTGATCGAAGCCTGCCTGCAACGCCACCAGGACAACTGGGCGGCAGCCGCGCGCGAGCTGGGCCTGGACCGCGCAAACTTGAGCCGATTGGCCCGCCGGCTGGGGCTCCGCTGAGGATCACCTACAAAAGGATTAACCCAGAAAGCCTCTGGTTGCTTCCTGCCCGACTGCTATATCTCCCTAACCACCCAAATCTCGACTGCCTGGTCGAGGCTGCGCGTAACACCCCGGCAAGGGCTCTGTTATGGCGGTTGTGGCCCGAACGTTTCGGGCCGGGGGATCCGGATACCAGCAGGGAGCATCCATGGACAACATCGTCATCGCCGACAAGCAATCCGAAGTCGCCACTCAGAGCGCCTGGGGCAATATCAATCTCAAAGCACCAGGCGTCGTGCAGATGCCGGTATCTCCCGACAAAGTAGCCACCGTTACCCAACGCGGGCAGGACCTGATCATCACCCTGAAGTCGGGTGAGAAAGTCACCGTCGGCAACTTCTTCGCGGTGGACCAGGCCGGGGTCGGCAGCGACATCGTCTTCGTCGGCGAAGACGGCACACTGTGGCACGCCCAGTACGACGCGGCAGCGTTCACCGGCTTTACCTTCGAAGACGTAGCCTCGCTGGACGAACTGGTCGCGGGTATCGGCACCGCCGGTAACGCCATGCCGACCTGGGCGATTGCCGGGCTCAGCCTGCTCGGTGTCGGTGGCGCAGCAGCTGCAGCCGACAGCGGCGGTGGCGGAAGCAGCGGTGGCGGCTCGGACCCCGATACCACTGCCCCGGCCACGCCCATCGACCTGCTGGTGTCGCCGGATGGCCTGCGCCTGACCGGCCGGGGTGAAGCGGGCAGCACGGTGAATATCCGTGATGCCGCCGGCAACCTGATCGGCAGCGGCACCGTGGGTGCCGACGGCAGCTTCAACGTGACGTTGAACCCACCACAGATCAACAGCGAGAACCTTGAAGTCACCTTGACCGATGGTGCCGGTAATGTCTCGGCACCAGGCACCGTCACCGCCCCGGATGCAACCGCGCCACTGGCACCGACCGACCTCGCCATCGATGAACAGGGCACCACCCTTACCGGGCGTGCCGAACCTGGCTCGACAGTTTCCGTACGCGGCGCTGGCGGCGTGTTGCTGGGCACTGCCGTAGCCGGTGCGGATGGCCAGTTCAGCATCACCCTGCAACCGCCACAAACCGACGGCCAGGCCCTGGAAGTCAGCGCCGCGGACGCAGCCGGCAATACTTCGCCAGCTGCGAGCATCACGGCACCGGACGTCGACAACCCTGACACCACCGCCCCAGACCAACCAACCGAGCTGGCCCTGGCGAACGGTGTAACCCTCACCGGTCGCGGCGAGCCCGGCGCCACCGTGCAGGTGCGCGATGCTGCCGGCAACCTCATCGGCAGCGGCCTGGTCAACGCTGACGGTACCTTCAGCCTCGCCCTCTCGCCTGCCCAGGCCAACGGCGAAGCCCTGGACATTCGCCAGGTCGATGCCGCGGGCAATAGCTCGATACCACTGGAATTCACCGCCCCGGACATCACCCCGCCTGATGCCGTCACCGACATTCTGGTCGGCCCGGGAGGCACGGCCCTGAGCGGGCGTGGCGAACCTGGCGCCACCGTAGAAGTGCGCGATGCCGACGGTAACGTGATCGGCTCTGGCGTGGTGAGTGCCAACGGTACCTTCCTGATCGACCTCAATCCAGCCGCGCAACCAGGCGAGCAACTGAGCTTGGTACAGACAGACCCAAGCGGCAACGCCTCGGTGGCCCTGGAGTACGACGTACCGCTGACCACTGCACCAGTCAGCCCGAGTAACCTGGCCATCGACGCCGACGGCACCACCCTCACCGGTTCCGCCCCGGCGGGTACTCGCGTGGAGGTGCATGACGCCAACGGCACCCTGATCGGCAGCGCCATCGCCAATGCCGACGGCACCTTCAGCATCGAACTGAACCCGGCCCAGGCCAACGGCGAACTGCTGGACGTGGTTGCCATCGATGACAGTGGCGTTTCTTCGTTGCCGGCGCAGGTCACCGCACCAGACATCACCGCGCCTGCCGCCCCGACCGAACTGGCTGTCAGCGCGGATGGCACCGTGCTCACTGGCCGTGCCGAACCGGGCAGCACCGTGCGCATCGTTGCTGCCGACGGCAGCGAACTGGGCACGGCCGTGGTCGGTCCGACCGGCGTGTTCAGCATCAACCTCAACCCACCGCAGCTGGACGGCGAAGTCCTCCAAGCCACTGCGACCGATGCCGCTGGCAATACGTCCGTGGCCAGCTCGGTCACTGCACCGGACATCGACGGTGGCGATACCACACCGCCTGAAGCCCCGACTGACCTGGTAATCGGCCTGGCCGGCAGCCAACTGAGCGGCCGCGGCGAAGCCGGCACCACCGTGCAAGTGCGTGACGCCGAAGGCAACATCCTCGCGACCGGTACCGTTGGCGCCGATGGCACCTTCGTCATTGCCCTGACTCCTGCCGTGAACGACGGCAGTACCCTGCAAGTCACCCTGACCGATGCTGCTGGCAATGTGTCGCAGCCGGGCTCGGTCACCTCTACCGACCTGCTGCCGCCTGCTCAACCGACTGACCTGGCCTTGGCCGACGGCGTGACCTTCACCGGTCGCGGCGAACCGGGTGCCACCGTGCAAGTGCGTGATGCCGCCGGCACCCTTATCGGCACTGGCATCGTTGGCGCCGATGGCCTGTTCAGCTTGACCCTGAACCCTGGGCAGGCCAACGGCGAAGCCCTGGATGTGCGCGTGGTGGATGCCGCCGGCAACAGCTCGGCGCCGCTGCAATTCGATGCACCGGACATCACCCCGCCTGGCGCAGTAAGCAATATCGTGGTCGGCGCTGATGGCCTGGCCCTGAGTGGCCGTGGCGAGCCGGGTGCAACGGTCGAAGTGCGCGATGCCAACGGCACCGTGATCGGCACTGGCATAGTCGGTGCCAACGGCACCTTCCTGATCGACATCGACCCGGCGGTGCAGCCGGGCGAACAGCTGACCCTGGTGCAGACCGACCCGAGCGGCAACGCTTCCGTGGCAGTCGAGTACGACGTACCGCTGACCACCGCGCCAGACAGCCCGAGCAACCTGGCGATCGATGCCGACGGCACCACCCTCACCGGTTCCGCGCCTGCCGGTAGCCGCGTAGAGGTACACGATGCCAACGGCACCCTGATCGGCAGCGCCATCGCCAATGCCGACGACACCTTCAGCATCGAACTGAACCCGGCCCAAGCCAACGGCGAACTGCTGGATGTGGTCGCCATCGATGACAGCGGCGTTTCTTCGCTGCCGACGCAGGTCACCGCGCCGGACATCACCGCGCCTGCCGCCCCGACTGATCTGGCTGTCAGCGCGGATGGTAGCGTCATCACCGGCCGTGCCGAGCCCGGCAGCACCGTGCGCATCGTTGCCGCCGACGGCAGCGAACTGGGCACCGCCGTGGTCGGCCCGACCGGTGTATTTAGCATCAGCCTTGCTCCGCCACAGGTAGACGGTGAAGTCCTGCAGGCCACCGCGACCGATGCCGCCGGCAACACATCGCCCACCAGCGAGGTTACCGCGCCGGACATCGACGGTGTCGATACCACGCCACCGGCAGCCCCGACTGACCTGGTAGTCGGCCTGGCCGGTAGCCAGCTGAGCGGGCGCGGCGAGCCTGGCACCACCGTGCAGGTACGCGATGCGGCAGGTACTGTGCTGGCCACCGGCACTGTTGGCGCCGATGGCAGCTTCGCAGTTACCTTGGCCCCTGCCGTTACCGACGGCAGCGCCCTGCAAGTGACCCTGACCGATGCCGCTGGCAACGTCTCGCCACCCGGTTCGGTCACCTCGCCGGACCTGCAGGCCCCTGCCCAGCCCACCGAGCTGGCTTTGGCTGACGGCGTGACCTTTACCGGTCGCGGCGAACCCGGTGCCACCGTGCAGGTACGTGATGCCGCCGGCACCCTTATTGGCACTGGCATCGTTGGCATCGACGGCCTGTTCAACGTTACCCTTGCACCCGCTCAAGCCAACGGCGAAGCCCTGGATGTGCGCCTGGTGGATGCCACCGGCAACACCTCTGCCCCACTGCAGTTCGATGCACCGGACATCACCCCGCCTGAGGCGGTCAGCAACATCGTGGTCGGCAACGGCGGCCTGGCCCTGAGTGGTCGCGGCGAAGCCGGCGCCACTGTCGAAGTGCGCGATGCCAACGGCACCGTGATCGGCACTGGCGTTGTCGGTGACAACGGCACCTTCCTGATCGACCTTAGTCCAGCTGCACAGCCGGGCGAACAGCTGAGCCTGGTGCAGACCGATCCGAGCGGCAACGCTTCCGTTGCCCTTGAATACGATGTACCGCTGACCACTGCACCAGTCAGCCCGAGCAACCTGGCCGTCGACGCCGACGGCACCACCCTCACCGGTTCTGCCCCGGCGGGTACTCGCGTGGAGGTGCATGACGCCAACGGCACGCTGATCGGCAGCGCCATCGCCAATGCCGACGGCACCTTCAGCATCGAGCTGAACCCAGCCCAAGCCAACGGCGAACTGCTGGATGTGGTCGCCATCGATGACAGCGGCGTTTCTTCGCTGCCGACGCAGGTCACCGCACCGGACATCACCGCGCCCGCCGCTCCGACTGACCTGGCTGTCAGCGCGGATGGTAGCGTCATCACCGGCCGTGCCGAGCCCGGCAGCACCGTGCGCATCGTTGCCGCCGACGGCAGCGAACTGGGCACTGCCGTGGTCGGCCCGACCGGCGTGTTCAGCATCAACCTTGCTCCGCCACAGGTAGACGGTGAAGTACTCCAAGCTACCGCCACCGATGCCGCTGGTAATACCTCCGTGGCCAGTTCGGTAACCGCGCCGGACATCGACGGCGTCGACACCACGCCGCCTGAAGCACCGACTGACCTGGTAATCGGCCTGGCCGGCAGCCAACTGAGCGGCCGTGGCGAAGCCGGCACCACCGTGCAGGTGCGTGACGCAGCAGGCAATATCATCGGTACGGGTGTAGTCGGCGCCGATGGCCTGTTCAGCCTGACCCTGAACCCTGCGCAGGCCAACGGCGAAGCACTGGATGTACGCCTGGTGGACGCGGCCGGCAACAGTTCGATACCACTGGAATTCACCGCCCCGGACATCACCCCGCCCGATGCGGTCAGCAACATCGTGGTTGGCAACGGCGGTCTGGCCCTGAGTGGTCGCGGTGAAGCCGGTGCCACTGTCGAAGTGCGCGATGCCAACGGCACCGTGATCGGCACTGGCGTAGTCGCTGCCAACGGCACCTTCCTGATCGACCTCAGTCCAGCTGCACAGCCGGGCGAACAGCTGAGCCTGGTGCAGACTGACCCAAGCGGCAACGCTTCCGTTGCCCTTGAATACGATGTACCACTGACCACTGCACCGGTCAGCCCGAGCAACCTGGCCGTCGATGCCGACGGCACCACCCTCAGCGGTTCCGCGCCTGCCGGTACTCGCGTGGAGGTGCATGACGCCAATGGCACACTGATCGGCAGCGCCATCGCCAATGCCGATGGCACCTTCAGCCTCGAGCTCAATCCTGCCCAAGCCAACGGCGAACTGCTGGATGTGGTCGCCATCGATGACAGCGGCGTGTCCTCGCTGCCGGCGCAAATCACCGCGCCAGACATCACCGCCCCGGCCAGCCCGACCGAACTGGCCGTCAGCGCTGACGGCACCGTCCTCACTGGCCGTGCCGAACCGGGCAGCACCGTGCGCATCGTTGCCGCCGACGGCAGCGAACTGGGCACTGCCGTGGTCGGCCCGACCGGCGTGTTCAGCATCAACCTCAACCCGCCACAAGTCGATGGTGAAGTGCTGCAAGCCACGGCAACAGATGCCGCCGGCAACACATCGCCCACCAGCGCGGTTACCGCGCCGGACATCGACGGTGTCGATACCACGCCACCGGCAGCCCCGACTGACCTGGTAGTCGGCCTGGCCGGCAGCCAGCTGAGCGGGCGTGGCGAGCCTGGCTCCACCGTACAGGTACGCGATGCGGCAGGTACCGTGCTGGCCACCGGCACCGTCGGCGCCGATGGCAGCTTCGCAGTTACCCTGACCCCTGCCGTTACCGATGGCAGCGCCTTGCAAGTAATCCTGACCGATGCTGCTGGCAACGTCTCGCAACCCGGCTCGGTCACCTCGCCGGACCTGCAGGCCCCTGCCCAGCCCACCGAGCTGGCCCTGGCTGACGGCGTGACCTTCACCGGTCGCGGCGAACCCGGTACCACCGTGCAAGTACGTGATGCCGCCGGCACCCTTATTGGCACTGGCATCGTTGGCACCGACGGCCTGTTCAACGTTACCCTTACACCCGCTCAAGCCAACGGCGAAGCCCTGGATGTGCGCCTGGTGGATGCCACCGGCAACACCTCTGCCCCACTGCAGTTCGATGCACCGGACATCACCCCGCCTGAGGCGGTCAGCAACATCGTGGTCGGCAACGGCGGCCTGGCCCTGAGTGGTCGCGGCGAAGCCGGCGCCACTGTCGAAGTGCGCGATGCCAACGGCACCGTGATCGGCACCGGTGTGGTCGCCGACAACGGCACCTTCCTGATCAACCTCGACCCAGCGGTGCAGCCGGGCGAGCAACTGAGCCTGGTGCAGACCGACCCAAGCGGCAACGCCTCCGAAGCGCTGCCGTTCGAAGTGCCGGTAGCCACCGCCCCGGAAAGCCCCAGCGAGCTGGTGTTCGCCGAAGACGGCAGCAGCATCAGCGGCACGGCACCTGCCGGCACCCGCGTGGAAGTGCATGATGCCAACGGCACGCTGATTGGCAGTGTCGTGGCGGGCCCGGATGGCAGCTTCACCGTGGTCCTCGACCCGGCCCAGGCCAATGGCGAACTGCTGGACGTGGTGGCCATCGACGATGCTGGCGTAGCGTCCCTGCCAACACAGATCACCGCACCGGACATCACCGCACCTGCCGCCCCGAGCGAACTGGCCGTCAACGCTGACGGTACAGTAGTCACCGGCCGTGCCGAACCCGGCAGCACCGTGCGTGTGCTGGCCGCCGATGGCACCACCGTGCTGGGTAGCGTGGTAGTGGGCGCCACGGGCAGCTTCAGCATCACCCTGGACCCGGCACAGGTCGACGGCGAAGTGCTGCAAGTCACCGCCACCGATGCGGCAGGCAACACCTCGACCGCTGGCTCGGTCACCGCGCCAGACATCGACGGGGGCGATACCACACCACCTGACGCACCCACCAACCTGGTGATCGGCCTCGCCGGCAGCCAGTTGAGCGGGCGTGGCGAAGCCGGCACCACCGTACAGGTACGCGATGCAGCAGGTACTGTGCTGGCCACCGGCACTGTCGCTGCCGATGGCAGCTTCGCAATTACCCTGACCCCTGCCGTTACCGACGGCAGCGCGCTGCAAGTCACCCTGACCGACGCCGCTGGCAACGTCTCGCAACCCGGCTCGGTCACCTCGCCAGACCTGCAAGCCCCGACACAGCCCACCGAGCTGGCCCTGGCTGACGGCGTGACCTTCACCGGTCGCGGCGAACCCGGTGCCACCGTGCAAGTCCGTAATGCCGCCGGCACCGTCGTCGGCACCGGCATCGTCGGTGCCGATGGCCTGTTCAGCATTACCCTTGCGCCCGCCCAGGCCAATGGCGAAGCCCTGGATGTGCGCCTGGTGGATGCCACCGGCAACACCTCTGCCCCACTGCAGTTCGATGCACCGGACATCACCCCGCCTGAGGCGGTCAGCAACATCGTGGTCGGCAACGGCGGCCTGGCCCTGAGTGGTCGCGGCGAAGCCGGCGCCACTGTCGAAGTGCGCGATGCCAACGGCACCGTGATCGGCACCGGTGTGGTCGGCGACAACGGCACCTTCCTGGTCAACCTCGACCCAGCGGTGCAGCCGGGCGAGCAACTGAGCCTGGTACAGACCGACCCAAGCGGCAACGCCTCCGAAGCGCTGCCGTTCGAAGTGCCGGTAGCCACCGCCCCGGAAAGCCCCAGCGAGCTGGTGTTTGCCGAAGACGGCAGCAGTATCAGCGGTACGGCACCCGCCGGCACCCGCGTGGAAGTGCACGATGCCAACGGCACACTGATTGGCAGTGTCGTGGCAGGCCCGGATGGTAGCTTCACCGTGGTCCTCGACCCGGCCCAGGCCAATGGCGAACTGCTGGATGTGGTGGCCATCGACGATGCTGGCGTAGCGTCCCTGCCAACGCAGGTCTCCGCACCGGACATCACGGCACCTGTCGCCCCGAGCGAACTGGCCGTCAACGCTGACGGTACAGTAGTCACCGGCCGTGCCGAACCCGGCAGCACCGTGCGTGTGCTGGCCGCCGATGGCACCACCGTGCTGGGTAGCGTGGTGGTTGGCGCCACCGGCAGCTTCAGCATCACCCTCGACCCGGCACAGGTCGACGGCGAAGTGCTGCAAGTCACCGCCACCGATGCAGCAGGCAACGCCTCGACCGCTGGCTCGGTCACCGCGCCAGACATCGACGGTGGCGATACAACGCCACCCGATGTACCGGCCAACCTGGTGATCGGCCTCGCCGGCAGCCAGTTGAGCGGGCGTGGGGAGGCCGGCACCACCGTACAGGTGCGTGACGCTGCGGGCACTGTTCTGGCAACCGGCACTGTCGGCCCGGATGGCACCTTCGCTGTAACCTTGTCCCCCGCCGTGAACGACGGCAGCACGTTGCAAGTCACCCTCACCGATGCTGCTGGCAACGTCTCGCAACCGGGCTCGGTCGCCTCGCCAGACCTGCAAGCCCCGACACAGCCGAGCGAACTGGCCCTGGCCGATGGCGTCACCTTTACCGGGCGCGGCGAACCTGGCGCCACGGTGCAGGTGCGCAATAGCGCCGGCACCGTGATTGGTACCGGCCTGGTCAACGCAGACGGCACCTTCAGCGTCACCCTGTTCCCCGCCCAGGCCAATGGCGAAGCCCTGGATGTGCGCCTGGTGGATACCGCCGGCAACAGCTCTGCACCGCTGCAGTTCGATGCACCGGACATCACCCCGCCTGCTGCTGTCAGCAATGTCGTGGTCGGTACCGGTGGCCTGGTGCTCAGCGGTCGCGGCGAAGCCGGTGCCACCGTGGAAGTGCGTGATGCCCTCGGCACTGTCATCGGCACTGCCACGGTAGGCGCCAACGGCACCTTCGTGGTCAATCTCGACCCGGCGGCCCAACCGGGTGCCGCACTGAGCCTGGTACAGACCGACCCGAGCGGCAATGCCTCCGAAGCCTTGCAGTTCGAGGTGCCCCTGACCCCTGCCCCGGCCAGCCCAAGCGACCTGGTAGTGGCCGCGAATGGCACCAGCATCACGGGTGCTGCACCGGCCGGCAGCCGCGTGGAAGTCCACGATGCCAACGGCACGCTGGTAGGCAGTGTGGTGGTGGGCGCCGAAGGTACCTTCACCGTCATCCTCAACCCGGCCCAGGCCAATGGTGAGCTGCTGGAGGTGGTAGCCATCGATGGCACGGGAGAATCGTCCCTGCCGGTGCAGATCAGTGCGCCGGATATCACCGCCCCGGCCGCCCCGAGCGAACTCGCGATAAATGCCAACGGTACCGTCGTCACCGGCCGTGCCGAATCGGGCAGCACCGTGCGTGTGCTGGCAGCCGATGGCACTACCGTGCTGGGTACGGCGGTAGTGGGCGCCACGGGCAGCTTCAGCATCACCCTCAGCCCCGCACAGGTGGACGGTGAAGTGCTGCAAGTCACCGCCACCGACGCCGCCGGCAATGCCTCCAGCGCCGGTAGTGTCACGGCCCCAGACATCGACGGTGTCGATACCACCCCACCCCAGGCCCCGACCAACCTGGTCGTCGGCCTTGCCGGTGGCCAGCTGAGCGGCCGTGGCGAAGCGGGCGCCAGCGTGCAAGTGCGCGATGCCCAGGGCAACGTGCTGGCTAACGGTACGGTCAACCCGGATGGCACCTTCCAGGTCACCCTGGCCCCGCCGGTCGCCGATGGCAGTACCCTGCAAGTGGTGCTGACCGATGCCGCCGGCAATGCCTCCACCCCTGGCACGGTGGCCACCCCAGACCTGCAAGCCCCCGCACAACCGACCGGCCTGGACCTGGCCGACGGCGTCACCTTGACCGGTAGTGGTGAGCCTGGCGCTACCGTGCAGGTACGCGACGCCTCGGGCAACGTGATTGGCACCGGCGTGGTCAACCCCAGCGGCAGCTTCAGCGTTACCCTGTCCCCTGCACAAGCCAATGGCGAGGTCCTCGACATCCGCCTGGTGGACGCCGCTGGTAATGTCTCGACCCCGTTGCAGTTCGATGCGCCGGATACCACGCCCCCTGCCGTAGTCGACAACATCGTGGTCGGTGCAGACGGTTTGACCCTGAGCGGTCGCGGCGAAGCCGGGGCGACCGTCGAAGTGCGCGACGTCAATGGCACCGTGATCGGCACTGGCACGGTGACCGCCAACGGCACCTTCCTGCTCGACCTGGACCCGGCCGCGCTGCCGGGCGAGCGCCTGAGCCTGGTGCAGACCGACGCCAGCGGCAATGCCTCCGAGGCCTTGACCTTCGACGTACCAATGGTGCCCACACCGGCCAGCCCGAGCGACCTGGTCGTCGCTGCGGATGGCACCAGCGTCAGCGGGTCCGCGCCGGTCGGCAGCCGCGTGGAAGTGCATGATGCCAACGGCGCCGTGGTCGGCAGCATCGTGGTTGGCGCCGACGGCACCTTCACCGTGGTGCTCAACCCGGCCCAGGCCAACGGCGAATTGCTGGACGTGGTCGCCATCGACAACAACGGCGCTTCGTCACTGCCGGTACAAGTGACCGCGCCCGACATCACCGCACCCGCCGCACCAAGCGAACTTGCAGTCAATGCCGATGGCAGCGTGGTGAGCGGGCGTGCCGAAGCCGGTAGCACCGTGCGCGTGCTGGCAGCCGACGGCACTACCGTACTGGGCAGCGTCGTAGTGGGTGCCAACGGTACATTCAGCATCGGCCTCACCCCGCCACAAGTGGCGGGCGAGCAGTTGCAGTTGACCGCCACCGATACCGCAGGCAACGCCTCCACTGCCGGCAACGTCACTGCACCGATCATTGATAACGGCGGTGATACCACCCCTCCAGCGCCAGCCACCCAACTGGCCATCAGCGATGATGGCCGCACGGTCTCCGGCCGTGGTGAAGCAGGCACCACCGTGGAAGTGCGCAACGATCAGGGCCAGGTGCTGGCAAGCGGCACCGTGCAACCGGATGGCAGCTTCAATGTGCAACTGCCAACCCCGGTGGTGGATGGCTCGTCACTGCAAGTGACCCTCACCGATGCCGCCGGCAACGTCTCTACACCTAGCCCACTGACGGCGCCGGACCAGGTAGCACCGCTGCAACCAGCCGACCTGGTGCTGAGCAATGGCGACAGCTTGGTCGGCACGGCAGAAGGGGGCGCCCGGGTGGAGGTGAAAGATGCCTCGGGCAACCTGATCGGCAGCGCCATTGCCGGGCCGGATGGCAGCTTCAGCCTGACCCTCGACCCGCCACAGGCCAATGGCGAAACCCTGTCCATCACTGTGACCGATGCGGCAGGCAACACTTCGGTGCCGCTGAGCTATGTGACGCCGGACATCACCGCACCGACAATCGTCACCGACGTGGTGGCAGGCGATGGCAGCCTGGCCGTGTCTGGCCGTGGTGAGCCCGGTGCCACGGTGGAAGTGCGTGATACCCAAGGTGCTGTGCTCGGTTCTGGCATCGTGGCGCCAAATGGCACCTTCGTGGTTGACCTGGACGCACCGCTGGCCGCAGGTGAGGAAATTGTGCTGGTGCAGACCGATGCCGCCGGCAATACCTCGGCAGGGGTCAGTGTGACGGTTGCCGATACACCGCTGCCCGAAAGCCCGAGCGGCGTGGTGGTGGCCAGTGACGGCTCCAGCGTTTCCGGTACTGCACCGGCAGGTACGCAGGTGCAAGTGCGTGACGCACAGGGCAATGTGCTGGGCAGCGTTGAGGCCGGCCAGGACGGCAGCTTCACCATCGGCCTGAGCCCGGCCCAGGCCAACGGCGAGACACTGGATGTGGTGGCAGTTGACGGCGCTGGCAACAGCTCGCTGCCTACCCAGATCACCGCCCCCGATATCACCCCGCCCAATGAAGCCAGCGAACTGCAACTGAGTGCCGATGGCGGCCTGCTCACCGGCCGCGGCGAAGCGGGCACCACCGTGCAGGTGATCAGTGCCGACGGCACTGTGCTGGGCAACGCCCAGGTTGGTGTCGACGGTGTGATCAGCGTGGTATTGAACCCACCGCAAACTGACGGCCAGGAACTGGACGTAGTGCTGCGCGACCCCGCGGGCAATACCTCGACCGCCACCATCGTGGCACCGGACACCGATGGCCCGCTGCAACCCTCGGGGCTCGCTATCGATACCGCGGGCATTCACCTTACCGGCCAAGGTCAGAGCGGCTCCATCGTCACCGTGCGTGACGCTGACGGCAACGTGCTGGGCACCGCGACCGTGGGCGGCGACGGCCGCTTCGACATCACCCTCGGCGCACCGCAGCGCAATGGCGAAAGCCTGACCGTCGAAGCCACCGACAGCCTGGGCAACAGCGCAGGGCCGGTGAACTTCACGGCGCCAGACTCTACCCCACCGCAAGTGGTCACCAGCCCGGCCATCGATGGCAACGGCACCACGGTCACCGGTAACGGCGAACCGGGCGCCACCGTCACCGTGCGCGGGCCGGACGGCAGCGTGCTCGGCAGCACCGTGGTCGGCACTGGCGGCGCATTCGAAATCACCCTCGACACGCCGCAGACCAACGGCCAGGCACTGACCGTGGAACAACGCGACCCGGCCGGCAACCTGTCAGCGGCGGTCGACTTGTCGGCGCCGGATACCCAGGCACCGGATATACCCACCGGCCTGGTCCTGGCTGGTGACGGCAGCAGCGTGAGCGGTAGCGGCGAGCCAGGTGCGCAGGTGACCGTGACCGGCACCGGCGGCGCCGTACTGGGCACCGCAACGGTCCAGCCGGACGGTACCTTCCAGGTGACAATCGACCCGCCACAGCTCAATGGCCAGACGCTGTCTGTCACTCAGGCCGACAATACTGGCAACGACTCGCTCGCTGGCACCGTCACTGCACCTGACCTCGAGGCACCGCTGCCGGCACAAGGCCTGGACCTTGACCCTACCGGAACAGTGCTCAGCGGGCAGGGTGAGGCTGGCAGCACCGTAGAGGTACGCAATGCTGCGGGCGACCTCCTAGGCACCATTGTGGTGGATACAGACGGCACGTTCGAAGTGACACTTGTCCCCGCCCAGACCAACGGTGAAGTATTGTCGGTGGTGCTGATCGATGGCGGCGGCAATGCCTCGCCGTCGGCCACCTTCACCGCTGACGACAGTACTGCGCCAACTGCGCCGGCCGACCTCACCATCACCCCAGGCGGCAACGCCATTCAGGGCTCCGGCGAGGCAGGCAGCACCGTTGAAGTACGCAACGCTGGCGGTGACCTGCTTGGCACCGTGGTAGTACCGGCAGGTGGCAACTTCACCGTGCCGCTGGCACCTGCACAGCTGGACGGCCAGCCCCTGCAGGTAACCCTGACCGATGCCGCGGGCAACGTTTCCGACAACACACCGATCAATGCACCGGACATCACCCCACCGGCCCTGCCGACCGGGGTTGAGGTCAGCGAGGATGGCACTACCGTCAGCGGCAACGCGCCGGGTGCAGAAACCGTGACCGTGCGTGACGGCGCTGGCGTAGAAACCACGGTTCCGGTGAATGCCGACGGCAGCTTCAGCGTGACGCTACCGACCACGCAGAACAACGGCGAAACCGTGACCGTGATCGTCACCGACCCGGCTGGCAACAGCTCGGCGCCGATTACCGTCACCGCACCAGACAACACCGATCCGGAACCCGCCACCGGCGTGACCGTGAGCCCGGATGGCAGTACCGTTGGCGGTACCGCCGAGCCGGGTAGCACCGTGGTCATCCGCGACCCGGTCACCGGCGACGACCTCGGCACCACAACTGCGGGCCCGGATGGCACCTTCGTGATACCGGTCAACCCGCCGTTGACCTCGGACGATCAAGTCAGCGTGGTGGTCATCGACCCTGCCGGCAATGAATCCGATGGCGTTACCCTGACCGGCCCGACCGGCACCGAGGTAGCAACGCCAGCAGGCTTGGCCATCAGTGCCGACGGCTTCGTGCTGACGGGTACCGGCACGGTCGGCTCGCTGATTACCGTGACTTCCGGCGGCACCACCTTGGGCACCGCGACAGTGGGCAGCGATGGCTCCTTCCGGGTGTTCTTCGGCAACGCCCAGCTCAACGCGCAAACCTTGCAGGTCAGCGCACGTATCGGCGCCGATGGCCAGCCATCGGTTCCGGCCACCGTAGTCGCCAACGACACCACCGCGCCCAACGCACCTACCGCAGACATCGACCGCACCGGCAGCACGCTGACCGGCCAGGGTGAAGTGGGCGCAACCGTGCGGGTCACCGACGCCCAGGGCACCCTGCTGGGCAGCGCCGTGGTTGGCAACAATGGCTTGTACAGCGTCAACCTCTCTCCGGCTGCGGCAAACGGCCAGAACCTGATCGTCACCCAGGCCGACGCCGCCGGTAACGTATCGTTGGCAGCCAGCGTGCAGGCACCCGACCTGCAAGCACCGCTGGCGGCCAGCAACCTCAGCCTGAACAGCGCGGCTACCGTGCTCAGCGGCCAGGGCGAAGCCGGCGCCACAGTGACCATTCGCGATGCCAGTGGCGCCATCCTGGCCACCGGCACCGTCAACCAGAGCGGCCAGTTCCAGGTCACCCTGCCCAGCGCGCAAACCACCGGCAGCCCGCTGCAGGTGACTCTCAGCGATGCTGCCGGCAACGTCTCCGGGCCGGCCAACCTCGCCACGCCAGACCGCACGCCACCCGCCGCCATCACCAACCCGGCCTTGAGCCAGGACGGCCGGCAGCTCTCCGGCAGCGGTGAGGTGGGCGCCACGGTACAGGTACGCAACGCTGCCGGTGCGGTGCTCGGCACCGCCACGGTGGGCGCCGACGGTCGCTTCACGGTGACCTTCGACACCCCGCAAGCCAACGGCCAGGCTATCGGCGTCACGCAAGTGGATGCCGCCGGCAACACGTCGCCAGCAGTCAATGTGACGACCCCGGACCTGACTCCACCCGCGCCGCTGACCAACGTGGCGTTGAACAACAACGGCCTGACCCTGACCGGCCTGGGCGAAGCCGGCGCCACAGTCACCGTACGCGGCCCGGATGGCACCATCATCGGCACCGGCCTGGTGGCGGCCAATGGCAGCTTTACCCTCACACTCAACAGTGCCCAGCTCAACGCCCAGCACCTGAGCGTTACGCAGACCGACGCGGGCAACAACACCTCCACCGCCGTGGCGGTCACCGCGCCGGACTTCACCCCGCCTGCGGTACCCACCGCACTCGCCCTGTCCGGTACCGGGCTGCAACTGACCGGTAACGCCGAAGCCGGCAGCACCGTGACCGTACGCGATGCTAGCGGCAACGTGCTGGGCACGGCGGTAGCCGGCAGCAACGGCACCTTCCAGGTCGCCCTGAACAGTGCCCAGACCAATGGCCAGACCCTGCAGGTGACCGCCACCGACGCAGCCGGCAACGTGTCGCCGACCGCGCCTTACACCGCAGCCGACACCACGCCGCCAGCCGCCGTGACCAACCTGGCGGTTTCCGCCAGTGGCGCCACCCTGACAGGTAATGGCGAAGCAGGCGCAACCGTGAGCGTGCGGGCACCTGACGGTACCGTGCTGGGCACCGCCACAGTGGCAGCCGACGGCCACTTCAGCGTGCCCCTGTCGCCGGCGGCGATCACGGGTGAAAGCCTGAACGTGGTCCAGGCCGATGCCGCGCAGAACGTCTCCCCTGGGCAAAGCGTCACTGCGCCGGGTGCTCTGGCACCGGCAACACCGGACAACCTGGTACTGGCCGGCGACGGCCTGTCGGTGACCGGCACGGCCGACGCGGGCAGCACAGTCAAGGTGTATGGCCCCAACGGCGTTTTGCTGGGCAGCGGCCCGGTCGCCAACGACGGTACCTTCACTGTCAACCTGGGCAGTGCACAGGCCAATGGTGAAGTGCTGCAGGTCAGCGCAACAGGCACCGATGGCACCGTATCGCTGCCTGCCACCTTGCAGGCACCGGACACCACGGCACCGCAACCACTGACCAACCTGGTGCTGTCCAACGACGGCCTGGTCCTCAGTGGCCGCGGCGAGGCAGGTGCCACCGTTACCGTGCTTGGCGAAGGCGGTATCGAGCTGGGTAGTGCCGTGGTCGATGCCAGCGGCAACTTCAGCGTCAACCTGGGCGCCGCACAGATCAACGGCGAACAGCTCAGCGCCAGCCAGTCCGATGTGGCCGGCAACGAGTCCAACAGCGTCAGCCTGATCGCCCCTGACCGCGTCGCCCCGGAGGCTGCCGGCAACCTGGCCTTCGCCGGGGGTGGCAGCCTGCTCGACGGTACCGGCGAAGCAGGTGCCGCCGTGCGGGTGCTCTCCGCCGATGGTTCGGTGCTGGGCAGTGCAACGGTGCGCGCCGACGGCACCTTCCAGGTCAACCTCGCATCGCCTCAGGCCAACGGCCAGCAAGTGCAAGTGGTACTGACCGACGCGGCTGGCAACCAGTCTGCCGCCAGCGCCATTACTGCACCCGACACCACGCCGCCAACGGCACCTGCCGAACTGGCCGTTTCCGGGGATGGCGTCACCCTCACCGGTCGCGGCGAAGCAGGCGCGCTGGTGACCGTGACCAACCCGGCCGGCGACGAAATCGGCAGCGCCACCGTCGATGCCAGCGGCCATTTCACCATCACCCTGAACCCGGCACTGGGTAACGCCGAGCTGCTCAGCTTCACCCAGGCCGATGCGGCCGGCAACGTGTCGGCAGTGGCAACCCTGCAAACCCCGGACTTCACCCCGCCAGCACCGCTCACCCAGGTGGTGATCAACGCCGACGGCAGTGTGGTCAGCGGCCAAGGCGAAGCCGGCGCGACGGTAATCGTGAGCAACGCCGCCGGTACCGTACTGGGCACAGGTACCGTGCTTGCCGACGGCAGCTTCCGCGTCGACCTGTCACCCGCACAAATAAACAACCAGCTGCTGTCGGTGCTGCAGGCCGACCCACCCGGCAATGTCAGCCTACCGGTCAGCGTACTGGCGCCGGACCTCACGCCACCTGCGGCGGCAACCGAGCTGCGGCTCAATGCGGCAGGCGACGAGCTGGGCGGGCTCGGCGAAGTGGGCGCCACCGTGCGCGTCTTCGTCGGTGCCACGCAGGTGGGTACCGGCACAGTGGGCGCCGACGGCACCTTCATCGTCGAGCTTGATGGTGCGCAGCTCAACGGCCAGGTGCTGCAGGTAACCCTGACCGATGCAGCCGGCAACATCTCGCCAATCAGTTCGGTCACGGCGGTGGACACCACGCCGCCGGCCACGGTGATCGCCACCATCAACGACAGCGGTACCCAGGTGATCGGTACTGCCGAAGCCGGCACGCGTGTCACCGTGATCAACAACAACGGCGACCTACTGGGCCAGGTGACGGTCGACCCGGATGGCACCTTTGTCCTCAACCTGAACAACCCGCAGATCAACGGCGAAGTCCTCACCGTCATCGCCCAGGACACCACCGGCAACCCGTCGGCGCCCCTGCAGGTGAACGCGCCAGACCTCACGGCGCCAGTGCAACCCGATAACCTGTTGCTCAACCCGGCAGGCACGTCGATGACCGGTACGGCAGAGGCCGGCACCACCATCACGGTGCGTGACCCGAACAACAACGTCGTAGGCACCGTAGAAGTGGGTGCAAACGGCCAGTTCACCGTGCCGATCAACCCGCCGCAGAACAACGGCCAGTTGCTCACAGTGGTGTCCACGGACGATGCGGGCAACGCCTCGGTGATTGTGCCCTATCAGACCAACGACACTTCACCTCCTGGGGTGGTCACCGACATGGCCATCAACAATACGTTCGATGTGCTGACCGGCAAGGGCGAGCCTGATGCCACCGTCACCATCAGCCGCGGCGGATCGGTGATCGGCACTGGCACGGTAGATGCCGCGGGTAACTTCCAGATAACGCTGGTGCCGGCGGCGGGCTCGCTGGCAACCTTGGCAGTGACGCAATCCGACGGCATCAATACCTCTGCGGTCGCGACGTACATCACACCACTGATCGCACCGCCAGTGCCCCCCACCAACGTGACCCTGGGCAGCGACGGCCTGACCTTGGCCGGTAATGCGCCGAGTGGCGTGGGCATTCGCGTCTACGATGCCGCAGGCAACCTGATCGGCACAGGCGGCGCTACCCTGAACGGCACCTTTACCCTGACGCTGAACACAGCCCAGCTCAACGGCGAGCATATTTCGGTGACTGCTGTGGCACTGGTGGGCGGCGAATCGCAGCCGACCTTCCTGCAAGCCGCCGACGTCACGCCACCGGCCAACCCGCTGGTGACCAGCCTGTCACTCAACGGCCTGGTGCTGACCGGCACCGGTGAAGCCGGTGCCACGGTAACCGTGCGCGACGCCAGCAACAACGTGCTCGGCACGGCGGTGGTAAATGGCGGTGGTGTGTTCACCGTCAACCTGAACGCCGCGCAGCTCAATGGCCAGGTGCTGGGCGTGAGCCAAGCCGATGCTGCGGGCAATGTGTCCGGCAGTACCAGCTACACCGCCACAGACGTGCAACCACCTGCAACACCGACCAACGTCACCATCAACGGCGCGGGCACGGTGCTCACAGGTAACGGTGAAGCGGGCGCCACCGTTACGGTCCAAGGCCCGAACGGCCAGGTCGGTACCGGAGTGGTGCAAGCCGACGGCACCTTCACCATCAACCTGACCGCACCACAGAACGACGGGCAACTGCTGGTGGTGCGCCAGGCCGATGCTGCCGGTAACCTGTCCGGTAGCACCAGCCTGACCGCGCCAGACACCACCCCGCCAGCCGCACCGCTGGCCACCATCAACGCCAACGGCACCTCGGTCAGCGGTTCTGGCCAGATCGGCAGCACGGTCACCGTCCGCAACAGCGCCGGCACCGTGCTTGGGACCGCGACGGTGGGCAGCAACGGCCTGTTCGTGGTCAGCCTGACTGCGGCGCAGATCGACAACCAGGCGCTCAGCGTCACCCTCACCGACAGCGCCGGCAACGTCTCCACTGGCACTGGGCTGACCGCACCAGACCTGACCCCGCCTGCGGCTGCTGGCAACCTGCTGATCAGTGCCGACGGCGGTACCCTGACCGGTACTGGCGAAGTGGGCGCCACCGTGACCGTACGCAGCGCCAGCGGTACCGTGCTGCAAACCACGACGGTGCAGCCGAACGGCACCTTCACCGTGACCCTGAGCCCGCCTCAGGACAACGGCCAGATCCTCTCGGTGACCCTCAGTGACCCGCGCGGCAACGTGTCGGGCAACGTCAACGTCACCGCACCGGATGTGGATGCCAACGCGCCGCTCATCGCGAGCGACAACCTGGCCACGGCCACGGTCAACCTGGCAGCGGTCAGTGCCACCAAGACCTACACCGACAGCTTCACCACGCTGCTGTCGGGCTTCTCCAAGACCTACACCTGGACGGTGGCGCCAGGCACCACGGCCGACCCGACCCTTACACTGACCACCAACAGCGTGCTGGCGCTGCTCAACAACACCAGCTTCACCCTGCAGGTAAAAGACGCCAGCGGCGCCTGGGTGACCATCGCCACCGGCAACACGCAGGGCCTGCTCGATCTGATCGTGCTGCCGATCGGCTTGCAGGTGGACATCGGCGTGCTGCAAGCCGGTGACTACCGGCTGACCGTGGGCAGTGGCGGCATCGGCCTGGTGACCAACGTGAGCACCACGCTGGACATCACCTCCACCAGCCTGACCCAGTTCACCGGCACCGGCACGGCCACCTCGGGCAACGTCATCACCGACGTGGGCACCGATGGCGCGGTGGATGCCCGTGGCCCGGACAGCGCCGCCGTGCTGCAAGTGCTGAAAAACGGCAGCTATGTCTCGGCCGGTACCTCGACCACGGTCCAGGGCCAGTACGGCACCCTGGTGATCAGTGCCGATGGCAGTTACACCTACACGCCTAACGGCAGCCCGAACAGTGTCGGCAAGGTGGACGTGTTCAGCTACCAGCTGGTGCACCCGAACGGCCTGTCCGATACCGCCAACCTGTACGTGCGCATCGACAGCCCGCAAGCCACGGAGGTCTGGAGCAACACCAACTACGCTGCACCGGCCACGGTGGTCGACGCAGTCAACGATGTCGGTACCAGCCACGTCACCCTGGCCAACCGCGTGGACACCAGCAGCAGTACGCTGGGCTCGCTGAGCCTGCCGGTGATCGGCACCCGCCAGGCCACCTACACCACCACGGTTGCCGCCGATACCACGGCCAACCTGCAGGTGGTGGTCAACTCCGCCAACCTGTTGAGCCTGCTCAACGGCACCACCATCGAGCTGCTCAAGCTCAACCCGGCCACCGGCCAGTATGTGCTGGTGCAGTCGGTACCGGGGGGTTCGCTGATCAGCCTGCTGGGTGGCGGCGCGGGGTATACCTTCCAGAACCAGGGGGCTGGCACCTACCACGTGCGTGTCACCGCCGGCGGCATCGGCCTGCTCAGTTCCATCACCACCAGCCTCAACGCCACCACCACGCACCTGACCGAGTTCGTGGTCAGCGGCGCGACGGCAGCCACCGGCAACCTGCTGAGTGACGACAACGTCGGTTCGGCACTGACCGTGCTGAGCGTGCTGACAGCGGCCAACACCTACACCATCCCGGGCTACAACGGGGTGAGCGTGGCCGGCACCTACGGCACGTTGCTGGTGCATGCCGACGGCAGCTACACCTACACCCTCAACCCGGGGCTTACCTCGGCGGTGGTCGGCCAGCACGACACCTTCACCTACGAGCTGACCCACCCGAACGGCACCACCGACACCGCCACGCTGACCGTCAACCTGGACAATGCTGCCGGCCTCACCACGACCACATCGCTGCTGACCGACACCGGCGACGAGGCAGTGGCGCTGGCCAGCCTGGCAGCCGCCACCGATGTGATCGCCGGCACCGACGGCAACGACCACCTTGATGGCAGCCAGGGTGGCCACATCACCCTGCAGGGTGGTGCGGGTGACGACACGCTGGTGGTGGTCGACCAGAACTTCGCCAGCGTCGAGGGCGGCACAGGTACCGACACCCTGCTGTGGGGCGGCGGCGATGCCAGCATCGACCTGGGCAACCTGGCCGGGCGCGTGCACGACATCGAAGTCATCGACCTCAACGACACCAGTTCGGTGGCGCTTACCCTCAACCTGGCAGACGTGGTGGCAATCACCGAAACCGGCACCGACACACTCATCATCAAAGGGGACGACAAAGACACGGTTCACATGACGGACAACTGGAACCTGGTCGGGAACCAAACTGCCGACGGCATCGACTATAACCAATACACGGCCCAGGAGGATCCAAGCCATCACTTGTGGGTACAGAACGGTATCCATGTGGTGTGAGGCCGCTGCAATCCCGCCGGGCAAATGCCCGGCGGCAAGGACGACCAGCAGTAAGGGAACTATGTGAAGCGAAGCAGTCCGCTGTCACCGCTGTTGCTGGGAGCCTTCGGGCTTCTGGCCCTGAACTTCCACCCGGTTGCCCAGGCAGCCGATGACATAGACCCTCAACTGCGCCAGGTCGGGCCATCGCTGTTACGCGATGCGCCCGATGCAGTGCCTGCCCGCCCCCCCACCGGCATGGCCCCGGTCGCCAGTGGCGAGCGGCTGCAGCTGACCGATGCGGTGCTGCAGGCAGCGCAATGGCACCCCAGCATCGCCGAGGCCATCGGCAACCTGTACAAGCAGGGCGAAGGCATCAACGTCGCCCGCGCGGGGTATTACCCGCAGATTTCCGGCGGTATCCGCACCGGTTATGACACCGGTTATGGCGGCGACCGCAACAGCCAGGCCCTGAACCTGTCGCTCAAGCAGATGCTCTACGACTTCGGCAAGGTCGACAGCGCCGTCAGCGCGGCCGAGGCGGCCGCCGCGCGCGCCCAGGCCAATATCCTGCTGGTGGTCGACGACCTGGCCCGCGACACCGCTTATGCCTGGATCGAAACCCGCCGCTACGAGCAACTGATGACCATTGCCCGCGACCAGATTCGCGGGGTCGGTGACATTGCCGGCATGGCCCGCCAGCGCAGCGACATGGGCGCCAGCACCCGCTCCGACGTGGTGCAGGCCGAGTCCCGGGTGGAAAGCGCCCGCGCCACGCTTGAGGAATACCAGTCGCAGTACGAGCGCTGGCGTTCGACCCTGGCGGCACTGATGGGGCGCATCACCCCACCGGCGCTGGCCGAGGATTCGCCAGCAGCGCTGAACCAAGCCTGCAAGCGGCCCTCGCAAGGCGATGACCGCCTGCCTGCTGTGCTCATGGCCCTGGCCCAGCGCGCCCAGGGCCAGGCCGAGCTGGCCCAGGCCAAGGCCGAGGCGTACCCGACCCTGTCGTTGCAACCGCAGGTCAACCACTACCTGGACAACGACTACAACCGCGACAACTCACGCATGGACCGCACCCAGGCAGGCATCTACCTGAACGTCGAGGTGCCTATCTATCAAGGGGGTGCCATCAGCGCCCGCAGCCGCGCAGCCGGCCACGCCCTGACCGCCGCCGACTCCGCCGAAGACGCGGCCCGCCTGCAAGCCCGTCGTGGCCTGGCCGAGGCCATGGCACAAACCTCCGGGCTAGGCCGCAGGCTGACTTCGCTGGAAGCGCGCCAGGTCAGCATCCAGGAAGCGCGCATGCTCTACGGCCGCCAGTACCTGGACCTGGGCACGCGGCCCCTGCTCGACCTGCTCAACGCCGAGCAGGAGATCTACCAGTCACGCTTCGAACTCGCAGGCACCCGCTCCGACCTGCTGCGCCTGGATGTCGACTGCCTGTACAACACCGGCGCCCTGCGCACGGCCTTTGGCCTTGAGGGGCGCAACCTGCAAGGGGTGGAGATCCAGCCATGACCGATTCGATCAATGTGACCCTGCCTGAACAGCCCACGGCCCCCGCGGCCGAAGCGCCTCATCGACCGGACCTTGGGCCTTGGCTGGAAGTGATGCTGCAGGTGGCGCACCACTACCGCCTGGACGTGTCGCCCCAGCGTATTCGCCTGGCCGCCGTCGAGGATGCCCGCCCGCTGGATGAAATCCTTCGCCACATGGCGCGCCAGGCCGGCCTGGCCCTGCGCTTCGTGCGCTTCGACGCCAAGGGCTTGAGACAGTGGCGTACACCGCTGGTACTGGAACTGGACGATGGCCAGCTGGCGGTGGTGGAGTCGGTCACCGAAGAGGACGACCTGGCGGTGGTGTTTGCCGGTGACCAGGGCCTGACCTCTCGCCTGCCCCGCGACAGCCTCAAGGGCCGCATCAACCGCGTTGCGCTGCTGCGCCCGGCACGGCCGCTGCGCGATGTGCGCACCGATGACTACACCGCACCCTACGACCGCCACTGGTTTGCCCGCATCGTGCTGCGCGACCTGCGCCCCTATGGGCAGGTGATGGTCGCCTCGCTGGTAGCCAACGTATTGGCCCTCGCGGGGGTTCTGTTCTCGATGCAGGTGTACGACCGGGTGATCCCGGCCGAGTCGCTGCCAACCCTGTACGTGCTGTTCGGGGGTGTAGTGCTGGCGCTGGTGTTCGACTTCAGCATGCGCCTGCTGCGGCTGAAGGTGACCGACCTGCTCGGCAAACGCGCCGACCTGCGGGTGAGCGACCTGGTCTACGGGCATGCCTTGCGCCTGCGCAACTCGGTGCGGCCGAAGTCCACCGGTTCGTTCATCTCGCAACTTCGCGAGCTGGAATCGATCCGCGACCTGATCACTTCCAGCACCGCCACGGCGCTGGCCGACCTGCCGTTCTTCCTGCTGTTCCTGTTCGTGTTCTGGCTGATCGGCGGCGTGCTGGTGTTCATCCCGCTGGTCGCTTTGCTGGCGATGGTGGTGCCTGGGGTGCTGGCGCAACGGCGCCTGGCGCGGCTGGCCAATGCCTCCATGCGCGAGTCGGCGCTGCGCAACGCGATGCTGGTAGAAAGCATCCAGGGCCTGGACGAGATCAAGGCACTGCAGGCCGAAGCACGCTTCGAGCGGCAGTGGAACCAGTACAACGCCGCCTGCGCCCACACCAACCTGCGCCTGCGCACCCTCACCAACGGCCTGGTGACCTGGACCCAGAACGTGCAGGGCGCGGTGTTTGCCGTGGTCATCGTGGTCGGCGCGCCGATGGTCATCGCCGGCGACCTTACTACCGGTAGCCTGGTGGCGGCGTCGATGCTGTCGTCACGGATGATGGCGCCACTGGCGCAACTGACCCATGTACTGACCCGCTGGCAGCAGGCCAAGGTGGCCCTGCAAGGGCTGGACAAGCTGATGCAGTCACCGGTCGACCACCCCGAAGGCGAAGCCCGCGTGCACTTGCCGGCGATTCGTGGCGAGTACCGCCTCCGCCAGGCCAACTTCCGCTACAGCGAGGAGTCCCCGCCAGTGCTGAACATCGGCCAGCTGGATATCCAGCCGGGCGAGCGCATTGCCGTTCTCGGGCGCAACGGCGCCGGCAAGTCGACCCTGCTGCAAGCCCTGGGAGGGGCCATGGACCTGGTGCAAGGCGAGGTCAGCCTGGACGGCATCGCCATGGGCCACCTCGACCCTGCCGACCTGCGCCGTGACGTGGGCCTGCTGCCACAGTACGCGCGTTTGTTCCACGGAACCCTGCGGGAAAACCTCACCCTCGGCGCCGGCCAGGCCAGTGACCAGGAGCTGGTGGCCGCGCTGGCTGCCACGGGCGCGCTGGACTTCGTCCGCCGCCTGCCCAAGGGCATGGACCACCTGATCCTGGAAGGCGGCCTGGGCTTGTCCGGCGGCCAGCGCCAGGCCCTGGTGCTGTCGCGCCTGCTGGTGCGCCAGCCGCAAGTGTTGCTGCTGGACGAGCCGACTGCGTCGCTGGACGACATGACCGAGCGCAAACTGCTGGATAACCTCGAACGCTTCTGCCAGGGCCGCACCCTGGTGATCGCCACCCACCGCCTGAGCGTGCTGCAACGGGTCGACCGCATCCTGGTGCTGGACGGCGGGCGCATCGTCATCGATGACACCCGCGATGCCGCGCTGGCCAAACTGCAAGGAGCCCAGGCATGAGCAACCATGAACTCCCGGCCTCCTACCTGGATGGGCAGGACGACCAGGCGGTGTTCCGCGCCGGCCGCATCATCACCATCTGTGCCTTGATGCTGGCCGCATTCCTGGCCTGGGCCGCCTGGTTCGAGGTGACCGAAGTGTCCACCGGCACCGGCAAGGTGATCCCCAGTTCGCGGGAGCAGGTGATCCAGTCGTTCGAGGGCGGCATCGTCGCGCAGATGAGCGTGGCCGAAGGCGACCTGGTCGAGCGCGGCCAGGTGCTGGCCCAGCTCGACCCGACCAAGACCGCCTCCAGTGTCGGCGAGAGCGAAGCCAAGTACCGCGCTGCCAAGGCCAGCCAGGCCCGCCTGCAGGCAGAGGTGACGGGCAAGCCGCTGACCTTCCCCGAAAGCCTGCGCGACTCGCCCGACCTGATCGACGCAGAAACCGCGCTGTACCAGACCCGCCGCCGCGGGCTGGAGCAGACCCTGGCGGGCATCCAGGACTCGCTGCAACTGGTGCGTAGCGAGCTGAAGATTACCGAGAACCTTGCAAAGATGGGCGCCTCAAGCCGGGTCGAAGTGATTCGCCTGAACCGCCAGCGTTCGGAACTGGAGCTCAAGGCCAACGAAGCCCGCTCCGACTACCTGGTACGTGCCCGGGAAGAGCTGGCCAAAGCCAGCGCCGAGGCCGACAGCCTGTCGGAAGTGGTCCGCGGGCGCAGTGACTCGCTTACCCGCCTGACCTTGCGCTCACCGGTGCGTGGCATCGTCAAGGACATCGAGGTCAACACCCTGGGCGGCGTGGTGCAGCCCGGTGGCCAGGTGATGAAGATCGTGCCGATGGACGAACGCCTGCTGATCGAAACCCGCATCGCGCCGCGCGATATCGCCTTCATTCACCCGGACCAGGCGGCCAAGGTCAAGATCAGTGCCTATGACTATTCGGTGTATGGCGGGCTGGAAGGCAAGGTGGTAGGTATTTCGCCGGACACCCTGCAGGATGAGGTGAAACCGGAAATCTACTACTACCGGGTGTTCATCCGCACCGAGCAGGACAGCTTGCAGAACAAGGCCGGCAAGCATTTTGCGATCGTGCCGGGGATGATTGCCACGGTGGATATCCGCACCGGTGAGAAGACCATCCTCGATTACCTGATCAAGCCGCTGAACCGGGCCAAGGAGGCACTGCGCGAACGGTAGTGGCTGTAGGAGCAGCCTTGTGCTGCGAAGAGGCCATCGCTGCCCAAGATGATCTTTTGCCTTGCCGGCCTCTTCGCAGCACAAGGCTGCTCCTACAGGGAAATGAGCGAGCCTGAGCGATTGGGCCATTGCCGGCAAAGCAAAGCTAAAGCCCGACCAAAACAGGCCGATAACCGGTTATCCCCTGTTCCCCACCGAAGGTCACCATGGCCACGCAAAATGCCCGCGCGGACTCGTTGTCCCTGCTGCTGTTCACCCTGCGCAGCGGCAAGTTGATGGCAATCAACCTGCTCAAGGTCAGCGAGATCATCCCCTGCCCGCCGCTGACCAAACTGCCGGAATCGCACCCCAACGTGAAAGGTGTGGCGACCCTGCGTGGCCATTCGCTGTCGGTTATCGACCTGTCGCGCGCCATTGGCGAACGGCCCCTGGAAGACCCGCAAGGCGGCTGCCTGATCGTCACTGAAATCAGCCGCTCACGCCAAGGCCTGCATGTGCAGGCGGTCAGCCGCATCGTGCATTGCCTGAGCACCGACATCAAACCGCCGCCCTTTGCTTCGGGCAACCGCTCGTACATCACCGGCGTGACGCGGGTCGACAACACCCTGGTGCAGGTGCTGGACATCGAAAAAGTCATCCACTCCATCGCCCCACCGCAGGCCGAACCAGCTCACGGCACCTTGAGCGAAGAAGACGCCAGCCTGCTGGCCGCCGCCAACATCCTGGTGGTGGACGACAGCCAGGTGGCCCTGCAGCAGTCTGTGCACACCCTGCGCAACCTGGGCATCGAATGCCACACCGCGCGCAGCGCCAAGGACGCCATCAACGTGTTGCTGGAGCTGCAAGGCACCGCGCAGGAGATCAACATCATCGTCTCCGACATCGAAATGAGCGAAATGGACGGCTATGCCTTCACCCGCACCCTGCGCGAAACCCCTGACTTCCAGCACCTGTACGTGCTGCTGCACACCTCGCTGGACAGCGCAATGAGCAGCGAGAAGGCAACCCAGGCCGGGGCCAACGCCATCCTCACCAAGTTCTCCTCGCCAGAGCTGACCGATTGTCTGGTGGTGGCCGCGCGTACCGTGGTGTTTGCCGAGCACTGATATATTAAGCGACAAACTCCCCGGCTTGCCGCCGGGGGTGAGTCGGGCATAATTCGCGCCCCTCGCAAGCAAATTGCCGGAATCGCGTATGAAGTTTTTCAGCTCTATCCTGATCACCTGCGCCCTCTTCAGCGGTATCGCCCAGGCCTCCAGCAGCCAGGCCTGGAACGAGCAGCGCCAACAGATGCTCAAGGCCTGCCTGGCCGCCAGCCAGTTCAAGGATGCCCACGCCCGCGGCAAGCCCGCCGAGTTCGATGACCAGGTTGGCATGAGCGCCCTGCTCGTCGAAGGCGTCTATCCGCAGAAGCACATGCAGCAACGCACCGGCACCGAGCTGTGCCTGTACGACCGCCAGCACCAGCGTGCCTTCATCAGCGAGTGGAGCCCGGAAGCCAAGTGACCGACAGCTTGCGATTCGGTTGTACCGGCTGCGGCAAGTGCTGCACCGGTCACCACGTGCCCCTGACGCTGGCCGAGGCCCGCCGGTGGGCAGATGATGCCGGTCAGGTGATAGTGCTGATCGAGGCCTTCGTGACTGATGGCCCCGGTATGCCGCCTGAGCAGCGCGAACATGTGCTGCGCCGCTCGTATCCCGTGGCTTGCGGCAACGGCGAGGCACGCGTGTCGGTGACCTTCGCCGCGTTCAACCCCGGCCGATGCCGCAACCTCGGCGACAACGACCTGTGCACCATCTACGACCAGCGACCGTTGGTCTGTCGCATCTACCCGGTGGAAATCAACCCGCACATTCCGCTGCGCCCGGCCAGCAAGGACTGCCCGCCGGAGGCCTGGCAGCAAGGGCCGGAACTGATTCACGGCACGCGACTGGTCGATGCGGAACTGGAAGCGCTGGTGCAAGCGTCACGGCAGGCCGACCGCGATGACATTGCCGCCAAGGTGGCGGTGTGCCAGGCGCTGGGCATGACCACCAGTGCGCTCAAGGGCAATGGCTTTACCGCCTACCTGCCGGACATGGGCGCGTTTGCCACGGCGCTGGCGCGCGAGCAGTGGGATGACGATGGGCAGTGGACCTTGCATGTGCAGGATGAAACGCTGGTCGCGAGCTTGCAGGGGCTTGGTTTGCGCACTACCAGTGAAACTCCGGTGTACTACGCCTTCATCGGCTTCTAGCCTGAGCGACTGCAGAAACTCATGCACGGTAACTGTGGGAGCGGGCGTGCCCGCTCCCACACTGGTCCCCGGTCGCATACCACCAGGTGAAACTGACAGCGCTGTCAGCCAGCCGTCACGCTGCCGACCCGGTTCGGGGGCTATAAGATTGAGTACAGACAACCGTTTCCCTCCCTTCTGGCCAAGGTGCCCGCACCGATGCGACGTCCGTCCCGCTCTGCCTTCCTCGCCGCCCTGGCGCTCCTGGCCCTGGTGGGAGCAGGCATCTGGTTCAGCCAGCGCCAACCCGCACCGGCTAATCGTGCGCAAACCGCCGTGCCGGTACGCGTGGTCAGCGTCGCCCAGCAGGACGTGCCGCGCTATGCCAGCGCCATCGGCTCGGTGCTGTCGCTGCACAGCGTCGAGGTCCGGCCACAAGTGGAGGGCATACTCACTCAAGTGCTGGTCAAGGAAGGCCAATGGGTCAAGCAAGGCGACCTGCTCGCCACCCTGGACGACCGCAGCATCCGCGCCAGCCTCGACCAGGCCCGTGCACAACTCGGCCAGAGCCAGGCACAGATCCAGGTGGCCGGCGTCGACCTCAAGCGCTACCGCCTGCTCAGCAGCGATGACGGCGTGTCCAAGCAAACCCTCGACCAGCAACAGGCGTTGGTCAACCAGCTGCAAGCCACGGTCAAGGGCAACCAGGCGGCCATCGCCAATGCCGAGGTGCAACTCTCCTACACCCAGATACGTTCACCGGTAACCGGGCGCGTCGGCATCCGCAACATCGACCCCGGCAACCTGGTCCGCACCAGCGACACCCAAGGGCTGTTCAGCGTGACCCAGATCGACCCGATCGCCGTGGAGTTCTCGCTGCCGCAACAGATGCTGCCGACCCTGCAAGGCCTGCTCAAGGCGCAAGCCCCTGCGCTGGTCGAGGCCTACATGGATGCCGATGGCGAGCGCAACCTGCTGGGCGCAGGCCACCTTGCGCTGATCGACAACCAGGTTTCGGCCAACACCGGCACGGTGCGGGTCAAGGCCGAGTTCGACAACAAGGACGGCCTGCTGTGGCCGGGGCAACTGGTCACCGTACGATTGCGCACGGCAATGGACGAAGACGCCCTGGTGGTACCGCCCCCCGTGGTGCAACGCAGCATCGATGGCCACTTCGTCTACCGCGTCGACGGCGACAAGGTCACCAGCGTGCCGGTCAAGGTGCTGTACCAGGACAGCACGCTGAACATCGTCGCCGGGGTCAAGGCCGGGGACCAGCTGGTGCTCGACGGCCAGTCGCGCCTCAAACCCGGCTCCAGGGTCGAGATCACCCCTGATGCCCCGGCGCCTGCCGAGTTGGCCGACCGCAGGAGCCAGCCATGAACACCCGCAATGGCGTCTCGGCCTGGTGCATCGACCACCCCATCGCCACCCTGCTGCTGACCTTCGCCCTGGTGCTGCTGGGCGCCATCGCCTTCCCGCGGTTGCCCGTGGCGCCGCTGCCCGAGGCCGATTTCCCGACCATCCAGGTCACCGCCCAGCTGCCCGGTGCCAGCCCGGAAACCATGGCCTCGTCGGTGGCCACGCCGCTGGAGGTGCAGTTCAGCGCCATCCCCGGCATGACCCAGATGACCAGCAGCAGCGCGCTGGGCTCGACTACGCTGATTCTGCAGTTCACCCTCGACAAGAACATCGACACCGCCGCCCAGGAAGTGCAGGCGGCGATCAACACCGCCACCGCCCGCCTGCCCCAGGACCTGCCCAGCCCGCCTACCTGGCGCAAGGTCAACCCGGCCGACAGCCCGGTGGTAATCCTCACCGTCAGCTCTGCACAGATGCCCGGCAACGAGCTCAGCGACTACGCCGAAACCCTCCTGGCCCGCCAGCTCAGCCAGATCGACGGGGTCGGCCTGATCAACATCACCGGCCAACTGCGCCCGGCCATCCGGGTGCAGGCACAACCCGAGAAACTCGCGGCCATCGGCCTGACCCTGGCCGACGTGCGCCAGGCCATCCAGCAGACCAGCCTGAACCTGGCCAAAGGCGCGCTGTACGGCGAGCACAGCGTGTCGACCATTGCCGCCAACGACCAGCTGTTTCACCCCGAAGACTATGCCCAGCTGATCGTCAGCTACCGCAACGGCGCCCCGGTGCACCTGAAGGACGTGGCCAAGGTGATCAACGGTGCCGAGAACGCGTATGTAAGGGCCTGGTCGGGCAATCAGCCGGGGCTTAACCTGGTGATCTTCCGCCAGCCCGGCGCCAATATCGTCGACACCGTGGACCGGGTGCTCGACGCCTTGCCGCGCTTGCAGGAAATGCTGCCGGCCTCGGTTGAAGTGTCGGTGCTGCAGGACCGCACCCAGACCATCCGCAGCTCGCTGCACGAGGTCGAGCTGACCCTGATGATCGCGGTGGCGCTGGTGATCGGGGTAATGGCGCTGTTCCTGCGTCAGTGGTCGGCCACCTTCATTGTCTCCAGCGTGCTCGGCGTCTCGCTGATCGCCACGTGCGCACTGATGTACGTGTTCGGTTTCAGCCTCAACAACCTGACGCTGGTGGCCATCGTCATTGCCGTCGGCTTCGTGGTCGATGACGCGATCGTCGTGGTGGAAAACATCCATCGCCACCTGGAAGCCGGCGACGATAGCCGCACCGCGGCGCTCAAAGGCGCCGGCGAGATCGGTTTCACCGTGGTGTCGATCAGTTTCTCGCTGATCGCCGCGTTCATTCCGCTGCTGTTCATGGGCGGTGTGGTGGGCCGGCTGTTCAAGGAGTTCGCCCTGACTGCCACGGCGACCATCATGATTTCGGTGGTGGTATCGCTGACCTTGGCCCCCACCCTTTCGGCGCTGTTCATGCGCCGACCACCCGGGGACCACCAGGGCGGTTTCGGCCAGCGCCTGCTGGGTTGGTACGAAAAAGGCCTGGATCGCGCGTTGGCCCACCGGCGGACCACACTCGGGGTATTCGGCATTACCCTGGCGCTGGCCGTGGCCGGCTACGTGGGCATCCCCAAAGGCTTCTTCCCGCTGCAGGACACCGGCTTCATTCTTGGCACCACCGAGGCAGCGGCGGATGTGTCCTACCCGTCGATGATCCTGAAGCACCTGGCGCTGGCGAAGATCATCGGTGACGACCCGGCAGTGCGCGCCTATTCGCACTCGGTGGGGGTGACCGGCAGCAACCAGACCATCGCCAACGGCCGTTTCTGGATCTCGCTCAAGCCCCGTGGCGAGCGCGACGTCTCGGCCAGCGAATGGATCGACCGGATTCGCCCGAAACTCGCCCAGGTGCCGGGCATCGTCCTGTACATGCGCGCCGGCCAGGACATCAACCTCAGCTCCGGCCCGTCACGCACCCAGTACCAGTACGTGCTCAAGAGCAACGACGGGGTCGCCCTCAACCTGTGGACCCAGCGCCTGACCGACCGCCTGCGGGAAAACCCGGCGCTGCGCGACCTGTCCAACGACCTGCAACTGGGCGCCAGCGTCACCCGCATCGATATCGACCGCCAGGCCGCGGCGCGTTTCGGCCTGACCACCACCGACGTCGACCAGGCCTTGTACGATGCCTTCGGCCAGCGCCAGATCAGCGAATTCCAGACCGAGACCAACCAGTACAAGGTCATCCTCGAACTGGACGCGCAACAGCGTGGCAAGGCTGAAAGCCTCAATTTCTTCTACCTGCGCTCGCCCCTGACCAACGAGATGGTGCCGCTGTCGGCCCTGGCGCATGTCGCCGCGCCAAGCACCGGGCCGCTGTCGATCAGCCACGACGGCCTGTTCCCGGCCGCCAACCTGTCGTTCAACCTGGCCCCCGGCGTGGCCTTGGGCGATGCGGTGCAGATCCTGGAGCGTGCGCAGCGCGAGCTGGGCATGCCCGACTCGATCACCGGCAATTTCCAGGGCGCCGCCCAGGCGTTCCAGAGCTCGCTGTCGAGCCAGCCCTACCTGATCCTTGCCGCGCTGGTGGCGGTGTACATCATCCTCGGCGTGCTCTACGAGAGCTTCGTCCACCCGCTGACCATCATCTCCACCCTGCCCTCCGCCGGCCTGGGCGCGATCATCCTGCTGTGGGCCAGCGGGCAGGACTTCAGCATCATGGGGCTGATCGGCGTGGTACTGCTGATCGGCATCGTCAAGAAGAACGGCATCCTGCTCATCGACTTCGCGCTCGAAGCCCAGCGCCATCACGGCATGACGCCCGAGCAGGCGATACGCCAGGCCTGCCTGGTGCGCTTCCGCCCGATCATCATGACTACCCTGGCCGCGCTGCTGGGCGCAGTGCCGCTGATGTTCGGCTTTGGCACCGGCGCCGAGCTGCGCCAGCCACTGGGCATCGCGGTGGTGGGTGGCCTGCTGGTGAGCCAGGCCCTGACGCTGTTCACCACCCCGGTCATATACTTGGCCCTGGAGCGCCTGTTCCACCGCCGCCAGGCCGCCCCTGCGGCAGCGCCAAGTGCCAGCTAGGACAAGACCATGCGTGTGCTGATCATCGAAGACGAAGAAAAAACCGCCGACTACCTGCATCGCGGCCTGAGCGAACAGGGCTTTACCGTGGACCTGGCACGGGACGGCATCGATGGCCTGCACCTGGCCCTGGAGGGCGACTACGCAGTGATCGTGCTGGATGTGATGCTGCCTGGCCTGGACGGCTATGGTGTGTTGCGCGCCTTGCGCGCGCGCAAACAGACGCCGGTGATCATGCTGACCGCCCGTGAGCGGGTCGAAGACCGCATTCATGGCCTGCGTGAAGGCGCCGACGACTACCTGGGCAAGCCGTTCTCGTTCCTCGAACTGGTCGCCCGCCTGCAAGCCCTGACCCGCCGCAGCAGCAGCCATGAACCGTTGCAGGTGCAAGTGGCAGACTTGTGGATCGACCTGATGGCACGCAAGGCCACACGCGCCGGCCAGCGTCTGGACCTGACTGCCAAGGAGTTCTCGCTGCTCAGCGTGCTGGCCCGGCGGCAGGGTGAAATCCTGTCGAAGACGGCGATTGCCGAGCTGGTCTGGGACATCAACTTCGACAGCGACGCCAACGTCGTGGAAGTGGCGATCAAACGCCTGCGCGCCAAGCTCGACGGGCCCTTCGACAACAAGCTGCTGCACACCATCCGAGGCATGGGCTATGTTCTGGAAAACCGTGCGGGGTAATTCCATCGCCCTGCGCCTGTCGGCGCTGTTCATTCTGGTGGCGCTGGGTGTATTCCTGCTGATCGGCTGGGCGCTGTATCGCCAGGTCGACCGCAGCCTCGACCTGCTGCCGCAAGCGGAGCTGGACGCGCGCTTCAGCGTGCTCGAATCCACCCTAAACCGCTTCGGCACGCCAGATCACTGGGCCAAGATCAACAACAAGCTTAACCTGCTCAGCGAAGAGGACAAGCGCATCCGCTTCTGGGTGGTCAGCAGCAACCCGGCCTACGACTACGGTCACCCCAGCGAGCTGGTGCGCGCCTTCGCCGAGGGGCCACAGGGCATGCGCGACCTGCACCTGCCTGACCGACCCTACCCGTACAAGGTGCTGGTCAGTGAACTACCGGCGCTGGGCGAACGACCGGCACTGCGCTTTCTGATCGGCATCGACACCGAAACCTTCTGGCAGGCCCAGCACAGCTTGCTGGTGGCGATTGTCGGGCTGGCAGTACTCGGCGTGCTGCTGGCTTCAGTACTGGGTTACTGGGTGGCGCGCATTGGCTTGCGCCCCCTACTGGCGTTGTCCAACGAGGCCCAGGCCCTGGCACCTCCACGCCTGGACGGGCGTTTGCAAACCCATGCCCTGGCGCCGGAGCTGGCACAGTTCGCGGGGGCCTTCAACGCCGCGCTCGACCGGGTCAGCCAGGCCTACTCACGGCTGGAAGCCTTCAACGCCGACGTCGCCCACGAGCTGCGCTCGCCGCTGACCAACCTGATCGGCCAGACCCAGGTCGCGCTGACCCGCGGCCGCAGTGCCGAGCATTACTTCGAAGTGCTGCAATCGAACCTGGAAGAGCTGGAGCGCCTGCGCGGCATCATCAATGACATGCTGTTCCTGGCCAGCGCCGACCAAGGCAGCAAGGCCACCGCCCTGATCCAGGCCTCCCTGGCCGAGGAAGTGGCAACCACCCTCGACTACCTGGACTTCATCCTCGAAGACGCCCAGGTCAGCGTGAGCGTGATCGGCGATGCCCGGGCGCCCATCGAAAAGGCCCATTTCCGCCGGGCGCTGATCAATCTGCTGAACAACGCCGTGCAGCACACCGCGCCGCATCAGGTGATCCAGGTGCAGATCGATGCCGGGCCCAAGCAGGTCAGCATCGCCGTGAGCAACCCGGGGCCGGCGATTGACGATGAGCACCTGCCGTTGCTGTTCGAGCGCTTCTACCGCGTGGATGCGGCGCGCAGCAACAGCGGTGGGGGTAACCATGGGTTGGGGTTGGCGATCGTCAAGGCGATTGCACTGATGCATGGGGGGGAGGTGTTTGTGCGCAGTGGGGCCGGGCTCAATACCTTCGGTATCCAATTGCCGACCTTGAGGCCTGCGCGCTCTGTGTAGGAGCGGCCTTGTGCCGCGAAAGAGTCGCGAAGCGGCCCCAGACTCTTTGGCAGGGCCAAGATTGCCGGGGCTGCTGCGCAGCCCATTCGCGGCGCAAGGCCGCTCCTACAAAGACCGCGCAGGCTCTCTAGTGCGGGGCTTTGCGGCGAAAGTACTATTGCTTTTCTTTGGATCGTTACCTTTTGCGCAACAGTGCTTATCGCACTTCGCTCTGTTTCAAGTGTACTGAAAGGACTAACTTTACCCCTGTCCTCATTAGCACTTGCCCCGCAAGAAGGTAGTTTCAAATGTCCAACAGTATGGGTATTGCCAGCGTCTTCGTCCTGTCTTCCCTGTTGTTGTCGCCCCTGGCCATGGCCGAAGAATCCAGCGCTTTCGTCACCCGTAATGCAGAGCTCGCCGCCGTCCATCAAGATGCCCGCGACGCGGTAGCTGCAAACCAGGCTGACGCCGCCAAAGACGCAAAACAGACAGCTTCCAAAGTTTCTGTCGATGCCAACGCCGACAGCTGATCAAGCGCTGTCACTGCTCCCGATTTCCCTTGGCTACGCATTGGGCACCACCGGTGCCGATATGTTAGCCTTTTAAAGCCGCTGCCGATCAGCGGCTTTTTTTATGTGCTTTAACTCTCAGCCACGCTGTAACGTCTACCTATAAAAAAGACGCACATTCAAAAATAAAAACTGCCCCACCGTCAGACCAAAGGAGCTAGTACCGGTGCCTTCCGCGTTTCGTTTTACCCCGCTATTCATTGCGTTGACTGCAACGATCCCTTTCGCCGCCCAGGCAGATGAAGACAAGGCTGATGGCTTCATCGAAGGCTCGTCCTTCAACCTGCATTTCCGTAATGCCTACTTCAACCGCGACAACCACAACGCTGGCGTGCGTGACACCCGCGAGTGGGGCCAGGGCGCGGTTGCGCGCTTCGAGTCGGGCTACACCCCTGGCGTGATCGGCTTTGGCCTGGATGCACATGCCATGCTGGGCCTCAAGCTGGACGGCGGTGGCGGCCATGCCGGCACCAGCATCCTGCCCGAGCACATCAAGGACGACGGTGAGCTGGGCGCTGCCCCGCATTCGTTCTCCACTGCCGGTGCTGCGATCAAGCTCAAGGCGTTCGACACCGAGCTGAAAGCCGGTGATCTGTTCCTCACCAACCCGGTAATCGCTGGCGGCGAAACCCGCATGCTGCCGCAGACCTTCCGTGGTGTGAGCCTGACCAACACCAGCATCGACGGCCTGCTGCTCGAAGGCGGCCAGGTGAGCTTCACCCACCCGTACAACCAGAGCGGCCACCGCCGCATCGACACCTACTATGGGTCGCTGGACGAGCACGACAAGAGCAAGCACCTTAACTGGGCCGGCGCGTCGTGGAGCGGTACCGAGAACATCACCACCAACCTTTACGCCGCCGAGCTGAAGGACATCTGGAACCAGTACTACGCTGACTTCGACTACACCTACGTGGTCAACGACCTGGTGAGCCTGAACCCGGGCGTGCACTTCTACCACACCCAGGACACCGGCCAGGCCCTGCTGGGCAAGATCGATAACAACACCTACAGCGTTCACTTCACCGTCAACGCAGGCTTCCACAGCGTCACCGCCGCCTACCAGCGGGTCAATGGCAACACGCCATTCGACTACATCAACCTGGGCGACAGCGTGTACCTGGACAACTCGCGCATGTACTCGGACTTCAACGCGCCAAACGAGCGCTCGTGGAAGCTGCAGTACGACTATGACTTCGCCGGTGTCGGCGTGCCTGGCCTGACCACCTCGCTGTCATACTCGCGCGGTGAGGCCGACCTGACCAAGGCCACCCAGGACACCAGTCACTACGACTACTACCGTGAAGATGGCAAGAACGCCACGCACTGGGAACGTGACCTGGACGTGAAGTACGTGTTCCAGGAGGGTGACCTGAAGGACCTGTCGGTACTGGTGCGCTACGCCACCCACCGTGGCAGCCAGGGTTATGCGTCGATCGACAGCAACAGCGACAACGACGAAGTGCGCGTGATCGTCGACTACCCGCTGAACGTGTTCTGATCCAGGACCGCTAGCGAGGGCTCCGCCCTCGATCGCCGGCAAGCCAGCTCCGACAGGTATTGCATAACCGCTAAGCCTGATGCTGTACCTGTGGGAGCTGGCTTGCCGGCGAAGGGCTGCGCAGCAGCCCCAGACGTGATTCCGTCGGACAAATCTTGTCCGACAATCACTGCTTCCCTAGAATGTCGCCGCCGCGAATGGCCCTGCCCACGCAGTAGCGAGCATGCCCACCCGATTACCGCGCTTCTTATTTCACAGGTCGCACCCCGAGCTGACCCTCAACCTGGGCAGTTGCCTTGCCGTGCTCGCCATCGTGGCCATCGTCAGCTTCCTGCTGGCGCGTGAACGTGACAGCGTCGAGCTGTCGGCGATTCGCTCGTCCAACAACATAGTCCAGCTGATCGAAAGCGACATCCTGCGCAACGCCGAACTCTACGACCAGTCACTGCAGGGCCTGATCTGGGCCGTGGGGCGCAAGGAGCTGCCAGACATACCCGGCCCGCTGCGCCAGCGCCTGCTGTTCAATGAAGCCTTCGTCGACCGCAAACGCGGTGACGTGCTATGGCTGGACAAGCAAGGCAATGTGGTGGGCGATTCCACCAGCAGTGTGCCGCGCAAGGCCAACTTTAGCGAAACCGGTGTGTTCAAGGCACACCAGGCCAACGCCAATCTGGGCTTGCTGGTAGGCCCGCCATTCAAGGCCAAGCTCGGCGACCTGGACTGGTGCATCAGCTTCAGCCGGCGCATCCCCGGCCCCGATGGCGAGTTTGCCGGGCTGGCAGCAGGCGCATTGCGCCTGTCGTACTTCAGTGAGCTGTTCCAGCGCCTGGACATCGGTGACGACAGCAGCATCAACCTGTTCAATACCGACGGGCAGCTCCTCGCCCGCCAGCCCTCACGCCCGCAAGACCCGCTGATCGGCACCAACTATGCCGAGCGGCCCAACTTCAAGCGCATCCTCAGCGAACAGAGCGGTAACTTCACAGCCCGGTCTGGCAGCGACGGCAACCCGCGCATGTACACCTTCGCCCGGGTCGCGCAGTTGCCGCTGATCGTGCTGGTGGTGCACTCGGCCGACGAGGTGTTCCAGTCCTGGCGCCGCACCGCGATTCTGGTGAGCGTCGCCACAGGTGTGCTGTGCGTGGGCATTCTCTGGTTGACCCTGCTGCTGGGCCGCGAACTGCGCCGCCGCCAGGAGGCCGAACAGGGCCTGGCGACGTTAGCCGCCACCGACAGCCTGACCGGCTTGGCCAACCGCCGTCGTCTGGACCAGGTGCTGCGCCAGGAATGGGCGCGTGCGCAGCGCAATCGCAAGCCATTGGCCGTGCTGATGGTGGATGTGGACCACTTCAAGGCATTCAACCAACGACACGGCCATGCCGGTGGTGACCACGCGTTGCGGGAGGTGGCCAAAACCATCGAGGCGAGCATCCGCCGTCCTGCAGATCTGGCCGCTCGTTATGGGGGGGAGGAGTTTCAGGTAATACTGCCGGAAACCGACCTTGCCGGTGCGCGGCTGCTGGCCGAGCGCATTCGGACCAGTGTGGAAGCGCTGGCACCTTTTGCCGATGACGCCCACTCGGTGACGGTGAGCATCGGCATAGGCCTGTCCGGCCCCCAGCACGACCTGAGCAGTGTGCTGGGGGCTGCGGACGAAGCGCTCTACCGGGCCAAGGCCAAGGGCCGCAACCGGGTAGAGGGGCCCGACGCTTAGGAGCGGGCGCGGGCGGCGTTGCGCAGGGCCTTGACCTGGTCATGGTTGCGCTGCACGCCTTGCAGCTGTTTTTCCACCAGGTTGTAGGTCATGTCGCTGGCACTGCGGCCCAGTTTTACCAGCTTCTCGCGCGCTTCCTTGTAGGCCTTGAGGGCGTGGTCCTCACCGCGCTCGACCTCGTTCAGCACCGCTTCTTCGTCCTTGCCGGTGACCATCGACTTCAGGTTTACCCAGCCGCGATGCAAGTCGCCGCTGATGCTGGTGGAGGTTTCCGGGTCGCCACCCAGACGGCGCACTTCGCTTTGCAGTTCGCCAGCGGCATTGGCGCATTCACCGGCACGCTGCACGAAGAACGCTTTCAGCTCTGGATTCTTCACGTCATCGGCCGAGGCTTTGAACCCTTTCTCGCCATCCTTGCTGTATTCGATCAGATCGTTGAGTACGTCAATCACGTCTTTGTTGGGGTTGCTCATGGTCGAACTCCTTGGCAGGTGATAGTCATCTACAGAGTTGCAGCGTTCGTGCCATGCTCTCTAAAAAAATAAATTCTTTAGTTTTCAATTACTTGTCGAAACAAAAAGAATGGCTGATACCGGCGTTCTGCATGATCGCCGCTTGGGCCTTCGTGCAGATTGCAGTATGGTCGGCGCTTTCCACTGAAGGTGCGCCGATGATGAAGCCGGAAATGCTCGAATTGCTGGTGACCCGCAGCATGCCGTTCGGCAAATACCAGGGGCGCATCATTGCCGACCTGCCGGGGGACTACCTGGCGTGGTTTGCGCGCAAGGGCTTCCCCACGGGGGAACTGGGCGGGTTGCTGGCGTTGATGCATGAAATCGACCACAACGGGCTGGGGGATCTGCTGGTGCCGTTGCGCAAGAAGCATGGGCGTTGACCTGCTCCGGCCTCTTCGCGGGCATGCCCGCGAAGAGGCCAGTAAAGGCTACAAAAGTCGCTAGCCTTTCACGGGCGCCACGGCCAACTCTACCCGCTCGCTCTTCTTGATCACCGCATACACCACCGCCGTCAGCAGGCTACCCGCCACGATCGCCAGCAAATACAGCAAGGCATGGTTGATCGCATTGGGGATCAGCAGCACGAACAAGCCGCCGTGCGGTGCCATCAGCTTGCAACCGAAGTACATCGACAACGCCCCCGTCAGCGCACCACCGGCGATACTGGCCGGAATCACCCGCAGCGGGTCCTTGGCAGCGAACGGGATCGCCCCTTCGGAAATGAAGCACAGCCCCAGCGCCAACGCGGCCTTGCCCGCCTCACGCTCGCTCTGGGCGAACTTGCGCCGGGCCAGGAATGTGGCGATGCCCAGGCCGATCGGCGGCACCATGCCGGCGGCCATGGTCGCCGCCATCGGTGCGTAGCTCGACGACGCCAGCAACCCCACCGAGAAGGCATAAGCGGCCTTGTTGATCGGCCCACCCAGATCGACACACATCATGCCGCCCAGCAACAGCCCCAGCAGAATGGCATTGGTGGTACCCATGCTGTCGAGGAAGTGCGTGAGGCCCTCGAGCATGGCCGCCACCGGCTGGCCGACCACGTAGATCATCACCAGGCCGGTGACCAGGCTGGCCAGCAGCGGAATGATCAAGATCGGCTTGAGCGCTTCCAGGCTACTGGGCAAGCGCGCCCAGCGGGCAATGGCCTTGGCGCTGTAACCGGCAATGAAGCCGGCGACGATGCCACCGATGAAGCCGGCACCCAAGGTGCTGGCCAGCAGGCCACCGATCATTCCCGGCGCAAGCCCCGGGCGGTCGGCGATGGACCAGGCGATATAGCCCGCCAGCAGCGGCACCATCAGCTTGAACGCGGCCTCCCCGCCGATTTGCATCAACGCAGCCGGCAAGGTGCCCGGCTGTTTGTAGGCCTCGATGCCGAACACGAACGAGAGCGCAATCAACAGGCCGCCCGCCACCACCATGGGCAGCATGAACGACACGCCGGTGAGCAGGTGCTTGTACACACCCGTCTTCTCACCCTTCGCCGTCGTGGCAGCCGCTGCGGCATCGGCGCTGGTTTCCACCTTGGCTTCGGCCAGCGCCTTGTCCAGGGTGGCGCGTGCCTGCTTGAGCGCAATGCCGGTGCCGCACCGGTAGATACGCTTGCCGGAAAACCGCGTGGTAGGCACTTCGATGTCAGCAGCCAGCAGTACGACATCCGCTCCAGCGATGGCCTCGGCAGACAAGGGGTTACGCGCACCGACCGAACCCTGGGTTTCGACTGTGAGCTGATAGCCCATTTGTTGCGCGGCTTGCTGCAAAGCCTCCGCCGCCATGAACGTGTGCGCGACGCCCGTCGGGCAGGCCGTGACTGCGACGATGCGTGTGCCAGCGCTGGCAACCTCGGCCGGCGCGTCTGCTGCAGCTAGCAATAGTTGGGCGTTGGCCGCCGCTTCATCAAGAAAGCCCTCGCGGTCGGCCAGGGCCTGGGATGGCGTGCTCTGGTACACACGCTTGCCGACGAAGCGGGCCAGGTCCACCGGGCCGGTGCTGATCACCAGCACCCAGTCGGCCTCGGCAATCTGCACGGTGCTCAGTTGCCGCTCGGGGTGCCCGGCATCCTGCACTTCCACACTGGTGCTCCAGCCGCGCCGCTGGGCAGCGGCAGACAGCAAGCGCGCGCTCAGCACACTCGACACCTGGCCGTTGGGGCAGGCGGTGACAATGGCAATGTTCATCGGCAACCCTCTTGTTGTTCTGTCAGTTGCACTGCGGCTTCCAGTCGCGCCAGCTGCTCACGGTCACGGATGCCGAAGCCAACCTGGGTGACGGCCTGGGCGGCAATCGCCGTGGCGCGGGCCAGCGTCTGCGCAGGGGCCTCGCCCTGCAGCAGGCCATGGACCATGCCGGCCACCAGCGAATCCCCCGCCCCTACCGTGCTGGCAACCCTTACCTTGGGCGGGCAGGCATGCAGGGCCAGGTCGCGGGCGAACCAGCTGACGCCCTGCTCGCCGGCAGACACCACCACATGTTCGACGCCGCGGCCCAGCAACTGCTCGGCGGCAGCACGTTGCTGCGCTGGGTTATCCACAGCCTGGCCAAGCACTTCGCCGAGCTCTTCAGTATTGGGTTTGACCAACCAGGGCGCGCTTTGCAGGCCGGCGCGCAAGGCCTCGCCGCTGCTGTCCAGCGCCACCTTGAGGCCTAGGGCCTTCAACCGGTCCAGTAACTGGCGGAACCAGTCGGCGCTGATCCCTCGCGGCAGGCTGCCCGCCACCACCACGGCATCGTGCCCCGGGGCGACCTGCTGCAGGCGGTGCAGCAAGGCACTGCATGCCGCCTCGTCGACCTCCGGGCCTTGGCCATTGATGTCCGTGACGCGGCCATCGGCCTCAACCAGCTTGATGTTGCTGCGGGTTTCGCCCGGCACGCGAACAAAGCAGTCGGTAAAGCCGCGCCAGTCGATCAGCGCCTCGAACGGCTGCAGGTTATCGCGCCCGAGGAAACCGCCAACGGTCACGCTGTGCCCCAGGTCGGCCAGTACCTGGGCAACGTTCAGCCCTTTACCCGCCGCGTGGCTCTGTTGGGCCTGGCTGCGGTTGACCTGCCCCGGGCGCAGGGTATCGAGGCCGATGGTGATATCCAGCGCCGGGTTCAGGGTGAGGGTGAGGATCTTGGCCATTCAGTAACGCTCCACCAGCGCGCGAACCGCTGCGGCGCTGTCTTGTTGCAGGGCCTCGCGCGCCAAGGCGCGGGCCGTCTGATGATCGGCCTGGCGAACCAGGGCCTTGACTTCGGCGATGCTGCGCGCGGACACGCTGAGTTCGTCCACGTCCAGCCCCAGCAGCACAGGCACCGCCTGGGGGTCAGCCGCCAGCTCGCCGCACACGCCCACCCATTTGCCGTGGGCATGGGCGGCGCGCACGGTCATGTCGATCAGGCTCAATACCGCCGGGTGCAGGCCGTCGGCCTGGGCCGAAAGGCTGGGGTGGCCACGGTCGATGGCCAGGGTGTACTGGGTCAGGTCGTTGGTGCCGATACTGAAGAAATCCACTTCGCGGGCCAGTTGCGCGGCCAGCAGGGCCGCCGAAGGCACCTCCACCATGATGCCCAGTTGCAGGTCGGCCACCGGGATTTCTGCACGCAGGCGCTCGACCATGGCCCGCGCCTCGCGCCACTCATGCACCTGGCCCACCATCGGGAACATGATGCGCAGCGGGCGCTGGTCGGCAGCCCTGAGCAAGGCGCGCAGCTGGTCTTCCATCACTTGCGGGCGTTGCAAGGTCAGGCGTACGCCACGTACGCCGAGGAAGGGGTTTTCCTCGGCGGTGATCGGCCAGTACGGCAGCGGCTTGTCGCCGCCTACATCGAGGGTGCGCACCACCAGCGGCCTGCCGTCCAGGCCATCGAGCACACGACGGTACTCGGCCTCCTGGGTGGCAACGTCGGGGGCCTGGGTGTGGGCCATGAAAATCAGTTCGGTGCGCAGCAAGCCCACACCTTCGGCGCCCTGCTCCACCACCTTGGCGATGCCGCTGCTCTCACCGATGTTGGCGAACACTTCCACGGCGTGGCCATCGCGGGTGACAGCGGGTTCAAAACGGTTGGCCCAGGCGGCTTGCAAACGCTGTTCGCGCGCATCACGCTCGGCCAGCGCACGTTGCAACTCATCCTCCGGCGGTGCCACGCTGACCACGCCGCGCTGGCCATCCAGCAGCAATGGTGTGCCAGCTTCCAGCAACAGGATCGCCGCCCCCGCGCCGACCACCGCCGGGATGCCCAAGGCACGGGCCACAATGGCGCTGTGGGCGGTGGCACCACCCTGTGCAGTGACAATACCGGCGACCCGGTTTGGGTCCAGCCGGGCGACGTCGGAAGGGCCAACTTCGGTCATCACCAGTACGTACGGTTGCTCGGGCTCAGCCTGGGCGTGCACACCGCACAACTGCGCCAGCACGCGGCGGCCGATGTCGCGCAAATCGGCGGCGCGCTCGGCCAGCAGGGCATCGTGCAACGCCTCCTGCTGGCGGGCTGCGGCTTCGATCACTGCCATCCACGCCGCCGCAGCGCTTTCCCCCTGGGCAAGGCGCTGCTCGACATCATCGGTCAAGGCCGGGTCGGCGAGCATTTCCTGGTGAGTGACGAAAATCTCGCCAATGGCCTTGTCGCTGCGCTGGACCAAGGCCTGCAGCTCACTGTGCACCGTTGCCAGGGCCTGGCGCAGCTTTTGCCGTTCCTGGGCACAGGACTCCCCGCGCAGGGGGTAGTCGAACTCACGCTCGACACACACATGGGCAGGGCCACTGGCAATGCCGGGGGCAGCGCCCACGCCCTGAACCCGGCTACCGGCCGCGGGGGCTTGCAGCACCTGGGCGGCAACACTGGCAGCGGGCTCCGCACTTTGCGGCAGCGGCTCCACCTCTTCACCCAGGCCTTGTTCGATAGCAGCCAGCAGCACCGGCAAGGCATCGGCGGCGATACCCGGCTCGGCCACCAGTTCCAGGGCCTGGCCACGACGGGCACCGAGGCTGAGCAGCTTGCTCAGGCTCTTCACCGACACCGCCGGCTGCGCGCTGTCGACCAGACGTATACGGATTTCCCCTTCAAAACCTTTCGCCAGTTGCGCCAGCACCTTGGCCGGGCGGGCATGCAAGCCATGCGGGTTGGCCAGCACAATGCGCGCGCTGGGCCAGTCTGCTGGCGCCTCGCCGCCCAGCACTTCCAGCACTGCACGGCTGCTGGTGGCCTGATAGAGCATCTGCCCGCGGCCTTCGATCAGCACTTCACACAGCCGCTCAAGCAGGGCCTGATGAGCCGCACCAAGGCTGGCCAGGCAGAACAGTCCATTGAGCGGCTGGTCGCGGTAACGCAGTGGCTGCTGTGGGGTAATAAAAGCCAGGCCCGGCTGGCGCACCTGGCGCTCGCTGTGCAGCCACCACAGGCCCTCGCCCAGTGGCAGCGGCTCGGCCTGCTGCAGCACAGCGGCAAAACCGCTGTCGACGCAGTCGGCGCGCTGCAACAGGCGGGCACCGCGCCAGGCCAGTTCGTCGAAGTCTTCAGCCGGCAGGTTCAGGCCGACCAGTTGCGCATCCAGCGCCAGCTCTTGTGGCGCGCCTTGCAGCAGCTTGAGCAGTGCTTCGGCGGAACTGGCCCGGCGCAGCGCTTCGGCCAGGTCGGTTTCGCCCAGGGCGCGGGTCAGCAGTTGCAGCAAGCGCAGGTGTTCGTCGGAACGGGCGGCGATACCGATGGCCAGATAGACCATTTGCCCATCGCCCCAGTCCACGCCTTCGGGAAACTGCAACAGACGCACGCCGGTGGCATACACCAGATCACGGGTTTGCGGGGTGCCATGGGGGATGGCGATGCCCTGGCCAAGGAAGGTGGAGCCTTGCGCCTCGCGATCCTGCAACCCCTGCAGGTACCCCTGCGCGACAAGGCCGTCGGCAACCAGCCGGTCCGCCAGCAGGCGCAACGCCGCGGCCTTGTCGGCGGCCGTCTGGCCCATGGCTATCTGCTCCTTGGCGAGTTCGAGCATGACCTTCTCCTTTTGCAGTTCCCGGTCGGGTACTGGAGTATTGTTGTGAAATTCACATGAAGGGCCAGTTCAACAGCCTTGCACAGATGGCAGCCGAGGCAGAAAATTCGGCAGCTGAAACGTTTAATCTGACCAGGCGGCCACGTTACTCGATAATCTGCCCGGTAAAAAGCCCCATCCTGTCGGACAATTGCGACAATGGTCGTCTGCGCATGGCGCCAGCGCCGGGTCAAAATACCCGGTCCGGCCTCAGAGCCAGCCCCGGAAATAACAAGGAAAATTCGGTGAAACTCAGCGATATCGCCCGTCTGGCCGGTGTGTCCGTGACCACGGCCAGCTACGTCATCAACGGCAAGGCTGAACAGCAGCGCATCAGCAACGCCACTGTCGAACGGGTGCGCGCGGTGGTCGAAGCCCACGGCTTCACACCCAACCCGCAGGCCGCCGGCCTGCGCAGCCGACACACCCGCACCCTGGGCTTCATTCTCCCGGATCTGGAGAACCCCAGCTACGCCCGCATCGCCAAGCAGCTGGAGCAAGGCGCCCGCGCCCGTGGCTACCAGTTGCTGATCGCCAGCAGCGACGACCAGCCCGACAGCGAGCGCCAGTTGCAGCAACTGTTCCGCGCGCGCCGTTGCGATGCCCTGTTCGTCGCCAGCTGCCTGCCGCCGGAAGACGACAGCTACCGCGATATGCAGGACAAAGGCCTGCCGGTGATCGCCATCGACCGCCGGCTGGACCCTACGCACTTCTGCTCGGTCATCAGCGATGATCGCGATGCCAGCCGGCAATTGGCTACCAGCCTGCTCAGCGTCGCCCCACGCAGCATTGCCCTGATAGGCGCACGCCCCGAGCTGTCAGTCAGCCAGGCGCGTGCCGGCGGGTTCGACGAAGCCCTGCAAGGCTATACCGGTGATGTCCGTCGCTACCAGGGCGAGGCGTTCAGCCGTGAGTGCGGCCAGCGCCTTATGCAACAGCTTATCCATGACCTGGGCGGCCTGCCGGATGCCCTGGTGACCACCTCGTACGTGTTGCTGCAAGGGGTGTTCGACACCCTTCAGGCACGCCCTGCCGACTCGCGCCAGTTGCAGCTGGGCACCTTTGGTGACAACCAGTTGCTCGACTTCCTGCCACTGCCGGTCAATGCCATGGCCCAGCAGCATGGCCTGATTGCCGCCACCGCGCTGGAACTGGCGCTGGCCGCAATCGAGGAAAAACGCTACGAACCTGGCGTGCATGCCGTGGGCCGCACCTTCAAGCAGCGCATCACGGCGGCCTGAACATGCGCCTGATCGACACCCACACCCACCTGGACTTCCCCGACTTCGACGCCGACCGCCCGCGCCTGCTGGCCAACGCGGCGGCACGCGGGGTGGAACGGATGGTGGTACTGGGGGTGTACCAGGCGAATTTCCAGCGGGTGTGGGACCTCGCCTGCACCGATCAGCGCCTGTTCGCAGCTCTCGGCCTGCACCCGGTGTACCTCGACCAGCATCGCCCGGAGCACCTGACGCAACTGCGCGAATGGCTGGAACGCCTGCATGGCGACCCACGGCTGTGCGCCGTGGGTGAGTTTGGCCTGGACTACTACCTCGAAGACCTGGACAAAATACGCCAACAGGACCTGTTCGAAGCGCAACTGCAAATGGCCTGCGACTTCGAACTGCCCGCGCTGTTGCACGTACGCCGCAGCCATGCCCAGGCAATCGCCACGCTCAAGCGCTACAAGCCGGCGCGGGCGGGCGTGATTCATGCGTTTGCCGGCAGTTACGAAGAGGCGCGCGAATACATCAAGCTAGGCTTTCGGCTTGGGCTTGGCGGTGCCGGCACCTGGCCACAGGCGCTGCGGCTGCGCAAGACGCTGGCGCGCCTGCCACTGGAGAGTGTGGTGCTGGAGACCGATGCGCCGGATATGGCGCCGGTGATGTACCCGGGGCAACGGAACAGCCCGGAGCATCTGCCGGACATTGCCGGGGCGCTGGCCCAGGTGATGGGAGTGGATGTAGAGGCGCTGGCGCAAGCCAGTAGCCGCAATGCTTGCGAGTTGTTTGGCTGGTGCTCGCCTTTGTAGTTGCTGCGCCTGGCAGATCGAGCGCCGCCCGCGCGGCGCTCGATCTGCCAGGCGACGCAAATAGCAAGGCGACCCTATGTCAAACCAGCACGGTCCACAGCGCGAACCCGGCGTACCACAACACCGCACAGCGCAGCAGCAGCTCCCACAGGCTGTCCAGCCGCCCCAGCCCACGCTGGCTGTCTTCTTCATCGGGAATGTCATCGGCAATACGCCCCACCCGCGCCACCAGGTGCGCAGCACTGATGTGCCAGTTGAGCACCTCGTGCAGCATCACCCGGGTCACTGCAAGGAAGTTGCCCACCAGCGCAAAGCTCAACGCCATCAAGCGAACCGGCAGCCAGTCCATGATGTGCCGCAGTTGTTCGGCCCGCGCCTTCAACGCAGGCTGCTGGCTGTGCTCGCCGCACAGCGCCAGCAGGCGATAAGCCAGCGCCGCACCAGGGCCCAGCACGAAATACCAGAAGATCACCGCGAAAAAGCCTTGGTACACCTGCCACAGCAGGTTGCCCTGCACACGCACCAACAGGCTATGCGGCTCGTCCGCCACCACGCCCAGGTCGCGCTCTGCAACATGCAGCGCCGCTTGATCATCACCGCGTCGCCAGGCATCACGGAACGGTCCCAGCGACGCCTTGGCATCGCCACGGCCCAGGCTGTAGACCAACACCAGCAGATGCACCGGCAGCGCCAACAGCCCATAGGCCACCGGCTCCAGCACATGCAGCAGCAACACCAGCAGCGCTACCGGTGCCAACACCAGGATGGCCAGCGTCCACCAGGGGTGCACCTTGCCGCTGCGCTCCAGGCGTACCAGTTCGCCAAGAAAGAACCCATCACGCTGCACTTGATGGCGCAGGGCCGAAAACTTCTCGACCCACAGTGCCAGCAGCAACACCAGAAAACTCATGCCTTGTCCTCGTTGTGCAGCAACGCTTCACGGTAGCGCGGCCAATCGAACGACGGGCCGGGGTCAGTCTTGCGTTGCGGGGCAATGTCGCTGTGGCCCTGAATGCGGCCCAGGTCGATGGCCGGCCAGGCCCTGCGAATGTGCCGGGTTAGCTGCTCCAGCACGCCGTACTGGGCATCGGTGTAGGGCAGGTCGTCGGTGCCTTCCAGCTCGATGCCGATGGAAAAATCGTTACAGCCTTCGCGCCCGTCGAAGCACGACACACCCGCGTGCCAGGCGCGCTCCAGCAATGACACGAACTGCGTCACCGCCCCGTCACGTTCGACGAACAGGTGCGCCGACACGGTCAGCTGGCTGATGCTGGCGAAATAAGGGTGTTCGTTCGGGTCCAGGCAATTCTGGAAGAACTGCTGCACCTTGCCGGTACCAAAGCAGGCCGGCGGCAGGCTGATGTTGTGTATCACCAGCAGGGAAATCACTTCGCCTTCGGGGCGGGCATTGAAGTTCGGCGAGGGGCAGTGGGTGATTCCGATTCCGTGGAACCAGCCAGTGGCACGGTCCAATTGCATGGGGCAAATCCTGAAAGCGCCTTGAACAGAACCACAGTATGCCCTGCCGCCAACGCCGTTGGCATGTGAATGATTGTAATGTTGCCGGTTACCGCACCTGCGGTTGCCGCAGCCCGTCGAGCACCGCCTCCAGCGCCCGCTCGAACAACAATCCGTCATCCAGCACCCGCACGTCCCCCCGCTGTAGCGCCTGCGCCAGGCCCGCGCCGCTCCACTCTCGCACCTTCATGCCGGTGCGGTTGGCAAACACCAGCCTGTCGCTGCTGTCGATGTGTGCCACCAGCTTGCAGCGCAGCGGTTCGTCGTCATCAAGTACTTCAACCCAGGTCCCGATACGCAAGCGCTGCACCTGCCGCAACGCTGCAGCCTGGCCATCGGCAATGTGCAAAGGCGCGCAGGACGGTTCTTCGGCAATCGCCAGCACGATATCTTCGTCCACCAGCACTTCGGCCAAGGGTTGGCCATGGCCAACCGTTAGCTCAGCGCCTGCGCAGGCACGCAGGTGCAATTGCTCCAGTTGCAGGAAGAACTCACGGGTTGCCGCCGAATTCAGGGCCACGCTAGCCAAGCCATCGCGCAGCGCCTTGAGCAGGCCCGGCACCTGCTGCAACAGGGTTTGCGGCTCATGCCCGGGGGTGATAGTAGCCAATAGCGTGTCCACCGTCTGCAAGCTATCTCGCCAGGCCTGGGAGGCTTCACCCTGCTTGAGCCAAGCCAGCAGCAGCACCTGGCTCCAGGCCTGTACCAGCATTTGCACCACCACCAAGGGCAAGACCCGGCCACGCAGGCGCTGGTTGAGCACCCGCTGCACCTGCTGCCGCGCCTGCAGGGCACGGGCACGCCCTTCTTCGGCGTCGCGCGTGCGTTGCTCAAGCAATTCGTTGCGCCGCCGTTCCTCCTGGTTGAACGCAAGGAACTCGTCGAGCAGTTCGGCAAACAGGCCGGTATCTTCGGCAAAATCATTAATCAAGCGCTGGACTATGCGCTCTACTCGCAAGTGCAGGCTGTCGCGCAGGCCTTCGCCACCGCACTCCCAGCCAATGGCTGCGCCTGCGATTTCGTTGAGCAGCCGGCGTGCAGGGTGACTGGCCCGGCTGAACAGCCCCTTGTCCAGCAGGGCGACCTTGAGCAGCGGGATATGCAGGCGCGCGATCAGCGCACGCAGGCTGGCCGGCAGGTTGTCGTCGCCTTGAATACAGGCGAACAGCAGGCCGACCAGGTTGATCATGTCCTCGTCGGCTACGGCGATGCGCCGGCGCGTGCCACTGCGCACGCTGACCCGCAGCAGCAGTTGTTCGAGTTGTTGGCCGAGCTCGAAATCATCAGGCTCGCCGGTAGCCGGCAAGTAGTGCTGCAAATGCGAAAGCAGGCGGACCAGGTCGGCGGTGCTGATCGACTGGGCCGCAGCCACCGCCTGCAATCGCGGTGCGAACTGCCCGCGCGCCGGGGCCAGCAAGGTTTGCAACGAGGCAAAGAAGGCCTGGCCTGCCGCATCCGCCCCCACTTCCTGGCCTTGGCTTGCCGGCCCTCGTCCTGCCCTCATGCGCCGGTCTTCGGCACGCCGGCGCGGGGCCGGTTGCAACTCGGGCAGCACACCGGCGACGGCCAGCAACTGGTTGGCTTCGGCATAGATGACGTCGACATCGCGCAAGACATAACGCTCGAAAAGCTTGAGCAGGACCAGTTTGACCCGTAAGCCCACCCCCAGGTTACGGCCAGCTTCAAGGAAGTACCCGCACAATGCAGCAGGGCCGAGCGGGTTGCGCTGCTCATGCACGGGGCGGTCGAGCAAGGCCTGCAAGCGCAGGCCCAGTTGCTGCAGGGCAATGCCATCGCGCGACAGCACCCGCGCGACCATGCCTTCGATGGCCGCAGCCCGTTCCAGTTGCACCTTGCTACGCAGATTGCCGGGTTCTACCAGATGCGCCAGCAGGTCGACCTGGCCGATGCGGGCGTAGGCGTCATAGAAGGTATCAAGGAAGCCGCGTTCGATACTTTTGCGCTTCAGGCGCAGATCCCGCATGGCCTCGAAGTACAGGTTCTGGTCGCAGCGATCAACGGCCTTGTCGGCCATCTCGAACAGGGTGTCGTCAGCATTGTCGAACAGCGCCTGCAAGCCCTGGCGCAATTGCAGCGCAGCCTTGTCGCGCACTTGCAGGAGCAACACCGGAAGGCAAGGCAGAGGCGTGCGCCCCCCTCGGTCGATGGCTGCCGCCAGGGGCACCACCTTGCCTTCTTTTTGCATCCTGGACTCCTTGCAGGGTGTCATGCCCGAAGGGGCTGTAAATCGTCAAAGCTATGACGCCAAATACTGGTCGCCATTATCAGTAAAAAATCGCACAGCTGCCAGCGCCGATTCATGGACGGGTTAATGACCCTCGTTTGCAGGCATTGCTCACGAAGACCGACCAAAGGTCATGGCCGGGGCGGCTGTACACATCGGCCCCCTGCCCTATAATCGCCGGCATCTAGCTTGTGGAGCCGACCATGCCGAACCTACGCCTTGCCGACCTGACCGCTGAAATCGAAGCCAACGTGCGCCGCGCACTGTTGGAGGACATCGGCAGTGGCGATATCACCGCGCAGCTGATCCCGGCCGAGCGCCTGGCCAAGGCCACCATCATCACCCGCGAAGACTGCGTGATTGCAGGCACTGCCTGGGTCGACGCCGTGTTTCGCCAGCTCGACCCGCGTGTGGCCGTGCACTGGCAGGTGGCCGACGGTGATCGCGCCACGGCCAACCAGCCGCTGTTCCACCTGGAAGGCCCGGCCCGCTCGCTGCTGAGCGGCGAGCGCAGCGCGCTGAACTTCCTGCAGATGCTGTCGGGGGTCGCCACCCGTGCGCGTTTCCTGGCCGACTTGGTGGAAGGCACCCAGGTGCGCCTGCTGGACACCCGCAAAACCCTGCCCGGCCTGCGCCTGGCACAGAAGTACGCGGTTACCTGCGGCGGCTGCGACAACCACCGCATCGGCCTGTACGACGCCTTCCTGATCAAGGAAAACCACATCGCCGCCAGCGGTGGTGTTGCCGAGGCCGTAACGGCGGCGCACCGAATTGCGCCGGGCAAGCCGGTAGAGATCGAAGTGGAAAGCCTGGATGAACTGCGCGAGGCGCTGGCAGCGGGCGCGGACATCATCATGCTCGACGAGCTGAACCTGGACGAAATGCGCGAAGCGGTGCGTATTAACGCGGGCAAGGCCAAGCTGGAGGCCAGCGGCGGGGTGAACGAGACGACCTTGCGGGTAATTGCCGAGACTGGCGTGGACTACATCTCGATTGGTGCCATGACCAAGGATGTGAAAGCAGTGGACCTGTCCATGCGGTTGAGCCTGTGAGCTGACCGCAGGCAATAAAAAACCGGCCTTTCAGCCGGTTTTTTTGGGGCGCTATCTGATCAGAACGAGGCGTTGGCCAGGCCGTCCAGGTAACGCTCTACGTCCAGGGCCGCCATGGAGCCAGCGCCGGCCGAGGTAATGGCCTGACGGTAAACGTGGTCAGCCACGTCACCTGCAGCGAACACACCTTCAACGTTGGTGGCGGTAGCGTTGCCTTCACGGCCGCCGTTGACCACCAAGTAGCCGTCCTTGAGGGTCAGCTGGCCTTCGAACAGCGAGGTGTTCGGGGTGTGGCCAATGGCGATGAATACGCCGTCGACCTTGATTTCGTCGCTGCTGCCGTCGTTGTTCTTCAGGCGCGCACCGGTTACGCCCATGTTGTCACCCAACACTTCGTCCAGGGTGGCGTTGAGCTTGAGCTCGATCTTGCCTTCGGCCACACGGGCGTTGAGCTTGTCGACCAGGATCTTTTCGGCGCGGAAGGTTTCGCGACGGTGCACCAAGGTAACCTTGCTGGCGATGTTGGCCAGGTAAAGCGCTTCTTCCACGGCAGTGTTGCCGCCGCCAACCACGGCGACTGGCTTGTTGCGGTAGAAGAAACCGTCGCAGGTGGCGCAGGCCGAAACGCCCTTGCCCATGAAGGTTTCTTCCGACGGCAGGCCCAGGTAGCGGGCGCTGGCACCGGTGGCGATGATCAGTGCGTCGCAGGTGTATTTGCCGCTGTCACCCTGCAGGGTGAACGGTTTGTTGGCCAGGTCGACAGCATTGATGTGGTCGAAGACGATTTCGGTTTCGAAACGCTCGGCGTGTTCCTGCATGCGCTGCATCAGGGCCGGGCCGGTCAGGCCGTGGGGGTCGCCCGGCCAGTTGTCAACTTCGGTGGTGGTGGTCAGCTGGCCGCCCGCCTGCATGCCGGTGATCAGCAGCGGCTTGAGGTTGGCGCGGGCAGCGTAGACTGCAGCACTGTAACCGGCAGGGCCGGAACCGAGAATGATGACGCGCGAATGACGTACTTCAGACATGTCGAACTCCTGTCGAGCCGGCGGCACGGGCCGGCATCGGTGTACCGGCTGCGCCAGCTGGAAAATTAAAACGGACCCACGCAGCACTTGGGGAAGGCTACAACGCGCAGGCCCGAAAAGCGGAAAGTTGAGCGCACTGTAGCGAGGTCGCAAAGATTAAGGAAATATCCTTAGACAATCCACCTCATAGGCACGGTCTATTCATTGATTTCATTCATAGGCCAGCCCTGGGGCTTTTGTTACAGCCCGTGTCCCGCTTGCCAGCCACCTTTCGTCGGCGCGGCAAACTCGGTAAGGTCAGCGCGTTTTCCTTCTCTGCGGAGTCTCCCGATGCAAGCCCCTGTCCTCTCCGGCCCCCAATACCTGCGCGAAGGCCTGAAACTGGTGCTGAGCCCCAACCTGCGGTTGTTCGTGCTGCTGCCGCTGGCGGTCAACCTGCTGCTGTTCGGTGGCATGGTCTACTTCGCCGGCCACCAGTTCGGCCTGTGGCTCGATGCCCTGATGCCAACGCTGCCAGACTGGCTGAGCTTTCTCAGCTACATACTCTGGCCGCTGTTCGTTGCCCTGCTGGTGCTGATGGTGTTCTTCACCTTCACCCTGGTGGCCAACATCATTGCCGCGCCGTTCAATGGCTTCCTGGCGGAAAAGGTCGAAGTGGTGGTGCGTGGCGAAGACACCTTCCCGGCGTTCAGCTGGGGCGAGCTGGTGGCCATGGTGCCACGCACCTTCAGCCGCGAAATGCGCAAGTTGGGCTACTTCCTGCCACGGGCCATCGGCCTGTTCATCCTGTCGCTGATCCCAGTGGTCAACGTAATCGCCGCGCCGCTGTGGCTGATGTTCGGGGTATGGATGATGGCCATTCAGTACATCGACTACCCGGCGGACAACAACAAGATGAGCTGGCAGGACATGCTCGCCTGGCTGCGCAGCAAGCGCTGGCAGTCGCTGGGCTTTGGCGGCATCACCTACCTGGCACTGATGATCCCAGGGGTGAACGTGCTGATGATGCCGGCGGCGGTGGCCGGGGCTACATTGTTCTGGGTGCGGGAGCGTAACTGACTGCCGATGTGTACCCGCCCCCCTGTAGGAGCAGCCTTGTGCTGCGAAGAGGCCATTGCAGCCGAAGATAATCTTCAGCCTTACCGGCCTCTTCGCAGCACAAGGCTGCTCCTACAAGATGAGGCGGCAGCCTGAGTGATGGTGAAAGACATTGGGTCCACCAAAAGGCAGACCAAATCTGCTTGGGGCTCTACTGCCCCAACCGGCTGGAAAACTGCCCCACCACATCCACCACCCGCTTAGCCCCGTCCTGGATCTCGACAATCACGTTGCCCGTCTCATCGGCCAGCGCCAGTCCCTGCTCGGCCTGGCGCTTGCTGGTGTCGATGATCTCCACCGCCGCCTGCGCCAGTTGCTCGTTCTGCTTTACTACCCGGGCAATTTCCTCGGTAGCGGTGCTGGTGCGCGAAGCCAGCTGGCGCACTTCGTCGGCAACCACGGCAAAACCTCGCCCTTGCTCGCCCGCGCGGGCCGCTTCAATGGCCGCGTTAAGGGCCAGCAGGTTGGTCTGCCCGGCAATGTCGCTGATGGTCTTGATGATCGACCCGATCACCCGTGACTGGGTGTCCAGCGCCTGGATGCCCTCCGCCGCCTCTTGCATCGAGGCCTCAAGGCCGCGCATCACACTGACGGTCTGGGTGACCACCTCGGTGGCCTTGCGCGCGCTGACATCGGTACCCAGCGAAGTGCTATAGGCGACATCTGCCGCCTGGGCCACGGCCTGCTCCTGGTTGACCTGGTCGGTGATCACAGTGGCGAACTTGACCACCTTGTACAGCACATCGTGGGCATCGAAGATCGGGTTGTACGAAGCCTCCAGCCAGATTACCCGGCCATGGGCATCGATACGCTTGAAACGTTCGGCAACGTATTCACCCCGGCGCAGCTTGTCCCAGAACGCCTGATAGCCGGCCGAGTGAACCTCCTCCGGCTCGCAGAACATACGGTGGTGCTTGCCGCGAATCTGCTCAAGGCGATAACCGACTGTGGCCAGGAAACGCTCGTTGGCAGTGAGGATGGTGCCGTCGAGGTCGAACTCGATCACTGCAGTAGAGCGCATCAGCGCCTTGATCAGGCTTTCGTGCTCGCGAGACGTCTCAATGGTGCGGGTCAGGTCGCTGGAGTGCAGCGTGAAGTACTTGATGCGCCCCTCGCTGTTCTTCACCGGCTGCAGGATCGACCGCAGCCAGGCTTCCTGGCCGTTGCCACGCAGCAGACGGAAGGCGCCGTTCAAATGCTCGCCACGGCTGATCGCGCTCTTCATGCGTTGGTAGAAATCCAGCGACTTCACATGGGCTGGGACGATGTCCTCGATGTTGCGTCCAAGCAATTGATCGGAACGGTAGAGCATTTCGCTCTCGAAGTTGCCGTTGACCATCTCGATCCGTCCCTGTGGGTCGAGTTGAAGTACCAGCATCTCGCTGTCGAGACTACTCTTGACCTGTTCCACGGACATCAGATCTTCGCGCAGCTGCCGGATTTCTTGCTTGAGCTTGCTGTTGAACATCACCGCACTCCTGGAGCGCATCACCTAGTCGAATGCATCTTCATCGGCTGCCGGTTGCACCTTCTTGAGCACCGCGCAACGAAATATTCATAAAGGCGAAAGCGTCAGCGGTCAGGCGTCATCTGTACGTCACATTGCAGTCACATTGGCGCAACCCGGCAGGCGGAAACTTTTTGTCATGAATACACCCGCCCTACGCATTACCTTGGTCAGCGAAACCTTCCCACCCGAAATCAACGGCGTGGCCAACACCCTTGGCCGCCTTGGCGAAGGGCTGCTTCAGCGCGGCCATGAGGTGGAGGTGGTGCGCCCGCGCCAAGCCGGCGAAGCCCCCGTGCACAACGACCCGTACCTGATGCTCTGCCGTGGCTGGGCGCTGCCTGGTTACCCCGGTTTGCAGTGGGGCGAGGTGTCGATGCACAAGTTGTTGCGCCGCTGGCGGCGGCAGCGCCCGGATGTGCTGTACATCGCCACCGAGGGGCCGCTGGGGCTCAGCGCACTGCGCGCGGCCAGGCGCCTGGGAATCGCGGTCGTCAGCGGCTTCCACACCAACTTCCCGCAGTACTCCGGCCAGTACGGCCTGGGTTTGCTGGCACGCTTGCTCACCCACTACCTGCGCTGGTTCCATCGGCGCACGGCAATCACCCTGGTGCCCAGTGTCAGCCAGCGCCTGGAGCTTGAGCGCCGTGGTTTCGAGCGCCTGGAACTGCTCGCTCGGGGTGTCGATGCGTGCCTGTTCAACCCGGCCCGGCGAAGCCAGGCGTTGCGCGAAAGCTGGGGGCTGGGCCCGGACGATCTCGCCGTGCTGCATGTCGGGCGGCTGGCGGTGGAAAAGAACCTTGGCTTGCTGCGGCCTTGCCTTGAGGCACTGCAGACGACTTATCCACAGAAGCGCCTGCGCCTGATCATGGTGGGTGACGGCCCGCAGCGCGCCGCCCTCCAGCAGCAGATGCCGGATGCCATGTTCTGCGGCGCCCAGCGCGGCGAGGTGCTGGCCGAGCATTACGCCAGCGGTGACCTGTTCCTGTTCCCGAGCCTGACCGAAACGTTTGGCAATGTGGTGCTCGAAGCCATGGCTTCGGGGTTGGCGGTGGTTGCCTATGACGAGGCGGCGGCTGCGCAGCATATTCGCCATGGCCACAGCGGGGCGCTGGCCATGCCGGGAGACCAGGCGGCGTTTGTCGATGCGGCTTGCTGGCTGCTGGAGGAAGAGGAAACCTTGCGCCGTGTGCGCCTGAATGCGCGGCAGCATGCCAGCCGCCAGGGCTGGCCGGCGATTGTCGAGCAGTTTGAGGGGTATCTCGATGCGGCCCGGAACCAGGCTGCGACCTCACCCGCTTCGCGGCTGGGTGCGACGCGATCTGTGTAGGAGCGGCCTTGTGCCGCGAATGGGCCGCATGGCGGCCCCGGATCTCCATGTCAAAGCCATCGAGGGGCCGCGTTGCGGCCCATTCGCGGCACAAGGCCGCTCCTACAGGGACCGCGCAAGACTTTCAGGCCAGTGCTTTTTCGATTGCCTGCACCACCGCCGGGTCATCCGGCGCCGTGCGCGGCGAGAAGCGCGCCAGCACCCGCCCGTCCTTGCCAACCAGAAACTTCTCGAAGTTCCAGCTGATGTCGCCAGGGAACTCAGCCCCTTCGCCCGCCAGCAGGCGATACAACGAATGACGTTGCGGCCCGTTGACTTCCAGCTTGCCCCCCAGCGGGAAGCTCACCCCGTAGTTGAGGCTGCAGAATTCCTGAATTTCCTTTTCGCTGCCCGGCTCCTGCCCGGCAAACTGGTTGCATGGCAGGCCAAGCACGTTGAAGCCCTTGGCCTTGTAAACCTGGTAGAGGTTTTCCAGAGCCTTGTATTGCGGCGTGAGACCACATTTGGAGGCAACGTTGACCACCAGCACCACTTGGCCCTTGAACGGTGCGAGGGGCAGCTCCCCGCCGTTCAGCGCGTCCAGTTTCAGGTCGTGAAATGCACTCATGATGACATCCCCTCTCAGGTTCCCGGTTGCCGCGCGGGCGAATTCCGCCCAATAAAAAGGCGCCCGTCCAAACCGTCCACCTCCCGTAGGAAGGCAAATCGGCTTGCCCGAGCGCCTGGCGACTTTCTGAGCTTAGCGCAGAAAATCAGTGGTGATGGCCACCTTCACCGTGGATGTGACGGTGAGCGATTTCTTCTTCGCTGGCGTCACGCACGTCGACTACCTTGACCTGGAAGGTCAGGCGCTGGCCGGCCAGCGGGTGGTTGCCGTCAACGGTGACGTCGTCGCCGTCGAGGTCGCGGATAGTGACGATCTGCATCTGGCCGTCCGGTGCCGAAGCGTGGAACTGCATGCCTACTTCCAGCTCGTCAACGCCTTCGAACAGGCTGCGGTTCAGGGTGCTGACCAGCTCGGCCAGGTATTCGCCGTAGGCGTCTTCCGGCTCGATGGAAACGTTCAGCTCGTCACCGGCCTGTTTGCCTTCCAGGGCTTTTTCCAGGCCCGGGATGATGTTGCCGGCACCGTGCAGGTAGACCAGCGGCGCGCCACCGGCGGAGCTGTCGATGGTCTCCCCGGCGTCGTTGGTCAGGGTATAGTCGATGGAGACAGCCTTGTTGGCGGCGATCAGCATGGGGCAAGACCTTTTGCAAAAGTATGTAGAGCGGACAAGTGTAACCAAGCCATCGTCCGATTGCGAACGCACTGCGGACGAGCAGCGGCCCATCAGTCGGATCACCGGCTTCCATCAGGACGAAGAAGGCCACTGGGTGGCCGAGCTGTCTTGCGGCCATACCCAGCACCTGCGCCACCAACCGCCGTGGCAGGCACGCCCCTGGGTGCTCGACCCGGCGCAACGCGCGCAGCGCATCGGCCAGCCTTTTACGTGCGGCTGGTGCGCGCAAGGGGCCGATAGCGCTACCCTTGGCCGTTAATTTCTTGCACCGCTTATTTCGAGAAGCACGCATGCAGACATTTTTCATTGCGCCGACCGACTTCGGTGTCGGCCTGACCTCCATCAGCCTCGGCCTGGTGCGCACCTTGGAGCGCGCCGGCCTGAAGGTCGGTTTTTTCAAGCCGATTGCCCAACCCCACCCGGGTGACACCGGCCCTGAACGCTCGACAGAACTGGTGGCGCGCACCCACGGCATCAAGCCTCCCGTGCCACTGAGCCTGGCCCAGGTCGAGCGCATGCTCGGCGACGGCCAGCTGGACGAATTGCTCGAAGAAATCATCCGCCTCTACCAGCAAGCCTGCGTCGGCAATGACGTGGTGGTGGTCGAGGGCATGGTGCCCACGCGCCACGCCAGCTACGCGGCTCGGGTCAACCTGCACCTGGCCAAGAGCCTGGATGCCGAAGTGATCCTGGTATCGGCCCCGGAAAACGAAGTGCTCAGCGAATTGTCCGGCCGGGTTGAACTGCAGGCCCAGCTGTTCGGCGGCCCACGCGACCCGAAGGTACTCGGGGTAATCCTCAACAAGGTGCGCACCGACGAAAGCATGGCGGATTTCGCCACCCGCCTGCGCGAGCACTCGCCCCTGCTACGCGGCAACGACTTCCGCCTGCTCGGCTGCATCCCCTACCAGCCCGAGCTGAACGCCCCGCGCACCCGCGACGTGGCCGAGCTGCTCGGCGCCCAGGTGCTCAACGCCGGCGACTACGAGCAGCGGCGCATGAGCAAGATCATCATCTGCGCACGCACCGTGGCCAACACGGTGCCGCTGCTGACTTCGGGTACCCTGGTGGTCACCCCGGGCGATCGCGACGACATCATCCTCGCTGTCAGCCTGGCCGCCATCAATGGCGTACCGCTGGCCGGGCTGCTGCTGACCAGCGACAGCAAGCCGGACACGCGCATCCTCGGCCTGTGCCGCGGCGCGCTGCAGGCCGGCCTGCCGATCCTGTCGGTCAGCACCGGCTCGTACGACACCGCCAACCAGCTCAATTCGCTGAACCGCGAAATCCCGGTCGACGACCGCGAGCGCGCCGAGTTCATCACCGACTTCGTCGCCAGCCACCTCGATGCGGCCTGGTTGCACCAACGCTGCGGCACCCCGCGCGAGATGCGCCTGTCGCCAGCGGTGTTCCGCTACCAGCTGATTCAGCGGGCGCAGCAGGCCAACAAGCGCATCGTCCTGCCAGAGGGTGCCGAGCCGTTGCTGGTGCAGGCCGCAGCCATCTGCCAGGCGCGCGGCATCGCTCGCTGCGTGCTGCTGGCCAAGCCCGAAGATGTCGAGGCGGTGGCACGCGCCCAAGGCATTACCCTGCCGCCTGGCCTGGAAATCCTCGACCCCGAGCTGATTCGCGGGCGCTACGTGGAGCCGATGGTCGCGCTGCGCAAGAGCAAGAACCTCAACGCACCAATGGCCGAGCAGCAACTGGAAGACCCGGTGGTGATCGGCACCATGATGCTGGCCCTGGACGAAGTGGACGGCCTGGTATCGGGCCTGGTGCACTCCACCGCCAACACCATCCGCCCGGCCCTGCAGTTGATCAAGACCGCGCCGGGCTCCAGCCTGGTGTCGTCAGTGTTCTTCATGCTGTTCCCCGAGCAGGTGCTGGTGTACGGCGACTGCGTGATGAACCCACACCCGAGCGCTGCCGAACTGGCGGAGATCGCCCGGCAGAGTGCCGAGTCGGCGCAGGCCTTCGGCATCGCGCCGCGGGTGGCGATGATCAGTTATTCAAGCGATTCGGCCAGTGATGAAGAGGTCGGGAAAGTGCGCGAAGCGACACGCCTGGCGCAGGGTGCAGCGCAGCAGCTGCTGATTGACGGGCCGCTGCAGTATGACGCGGCGGCCAACCCGGCGATTGCACGGGAACTGGCGCCGGATAGCCCGGTGGCCGGGCGTGCCACGGTGTTCGTGTTCCCTGACCTCAATACCGGCAACACCACGCACAAAGCGGTGCAACGCAGTGCCGACGGGGTCAGCCTGGGGCCGATGCTGCAGGGGTTGCGCAAGCCGGTGAACGACTTGCCGCGCGGGGCTCAGGTTGACGATATCGTGCATACCATTGCCCTGACGGCGATTCAGGCCAGCGTGGTGCGCTAAAAGCTGGGGCTGCTTTGCAGCCCATTCGCGGCACAAGGCCGCTCCTACAGGGATCGTATAATGCCTGTGGGAGCGGCCTTGGGCCGCAAAGCGGGCCCGGGCATCAATCAGGGATATTGCTGAACCTGGCCTTGTTGCTGGTCATACTGCTGGCCCGGAATCGGCTTCAGGTTCACTTCCACCCGGCGGTTCTGCGCCCGGCCATTGGCGTCGGCGTTGCTGGCGATCGGCTGGTCCGGGCCCATGCCACGCACCGAGATACGCGAAGCATCCACACCCTGCGAGGTCAGGTAGGTGCTGACCGCCTGCGCGCGGCGCTGGGACAGGTCCATGTTGTGCTGGCGGCTGCCGGTGCTGTCGGTGAACCCGACCACTTCAATGGTGTTCTGGTTGAACTGCTTGAACGAGCCTGCGAGGTTGTTCAGCGGCGAGTAGAAGCTTGGGGCGATGTTGGCCGAGTCGGTGGCAAAGGTGATGTTGCCCGGCATGATCAGTTTGATCTGGTCGCCCTGACGCTGTACTTCCACGCCGGTGTTGGCCATCTGGGCGCGCAGTTCGGCCTCTTGCTTGTCGGCGTAGTAGCCATAACCCGCTGCTGCAGCACCTACCGCGGCGGCGCCGATCAGCGCACCCTTGCCACGGTTGTTGTGGTCGATGGCAGCACCGGCGATGGCGCCAGCCAGCGCGCCCAAGCCGCCGTATTTGGCAGTCTTGCTCATCCCCGTGGAGCCCTGCGCCTGACCCTGGTTGTCATAAGGGTTCTGGCCGGCACAGCCAGTCATCAGGGCAGCGGCAGTTGCGACGATAATCAGACGACGCATGGTGAACATGGACAAGCTCCTACTGAAATTCATAAATGCGGCAGATCACGAAGGGATCTATGCCAGCCTTGGATTGCATCGGCAATGAAAAATTCAATGAAAGTGCCTTCATGTGCACTCAGGCACGCACGAAAGGGTTTTCTCGCATCTCGTCACCCAGGCGGGTATCGGGCCCGTGGCCAGTCACCACAATGGCCTCTTCGTCCAGCCGGTACAGCCGCTCCTTGATGGAGCGCACGATAGCCCGCTGGTCACCCCCCCACAAATCGGTGCGGCCAATGCCACGGCGGAACAAGGTGTCGCCGGCGATCAGCAGTTTGGCATCGGCGAACCAGAAGCTCATCGACCCCGGGGTGTGGCCAGGCGTATGCAATGCCACGCCACAGCCACAGGCCAGCGCTTCGTCATCGCCCAGCCAGCGATCGGGTGCCGGTACCGGCGTGTAGGGAACGCCGAACATCTGGCACTGCATCTCCAGGTTGTCCCACAGTACCTGGTCGTCCTTGTGCAGGTGCAGGGTGGCGCCGGTCAGCGCCTTGAGCTTGCCCGAAGCAAGAAAATGATCGAAGTGCGCGTGTGTATGGATGATGCTCACCAGCGTCAGGCCGTGGGCCTGCAGGCGCGCCAGGATCTTCTCCGGGTCACCGCCTGGGTCGACGACGATGGCTTTCTTGGTCAGCGGGTCGCCAATCAGCGTGCAGTTGCACTGGAGGGGGCCTACGGGGAAAGTTTCGCGGATGAGGACAGGTGGGGTTTGGGTCATCATGAGCTCGAAAGCAAAGCCTGGGGTCTTTCAAGAGCGTGACAGGAAAATGGGGCGGGCGCACGTGGTTCATGCCTTGGGAGGTGTGGCGTCCATGAGATCGAGCGCCGCGCGGGCGGCGCTCGATCTCATGGACGCCACATATCTTAAGGCAGGAACAACCTGAACAACCCGCCCCCAAGCGCCCCGCCATTGGAGATCTCGATCCGTCCGCGCACCCCGCCGCTTTCATGCAGTGCCGCGATCCGCGCCGCAAAGTACAGGCCAAGGCCCGTGCTGCCGCTGGTCGAGTCGATGCCCTGGATGTATTCCTCCTGGCGCTCGAGCATGTGCTTTGGATAACCCGGGCCGTCATCGTTTACACAAATGGCCAGCTGGTTGTCGGCTTCTTCGATGGTGATCAGCAAGGCGTGCCCAGCGAAGCGGGTGGCGTTGGTGATGACGTTTGCAATCACCGAGGCCACCAGCTCGCGGTCGAAGAAGCCCAGCGGGTTGTCGGTGTCGATGCGCCAGGTGGCGAGGATGTCGTTGTGCTTGAGCACTTCCTGATGCGCCGCCAACTGGGCTTCGATGAAATCGTCCAACTCGTGGTAGTCCGGGCACACCGGCAACTGGTTGATACCCAGTTTGTACAGGCCCAGCAACTGCACCAGCATGCCGTTGAGGTGGCGAAACTCGTGCTCCATGATTCCCTGCTCGGCACCACCACGCAGCTCTTCGGGCAAGCGCTCCATCCACTGGCTGTGGGACTGGATCAGCGCTGACAAAGAGCTTTTGAGGTCGTGCACGGTGGAGGCGATCACCGTGGAAAAATCCAGCCCCTGATTGTCTTGATTCATGCGCCGAACACTCGGATGTGCAGTTTGCGGTAACGGTCATAGCGATTGTCGCTGGCAGGGATACCGGCCACGCTGGTCAAGGCGTCCTGGCATTCCTGCATGATCGCGGGCTGAGGGTTTTCACCGCCAATGCGCAGCAGCGCCTGGGCGGTGTTAAGGGCGATGCTGATGTTTTTCGGCTGCATACCCAGCGCCTTGCGGAACATCTGCAACGCCTCGCCAAGCTGCCCTCCCTGGTAACTGCGCACACCCTGGCGATTGAGGGTGACCGCTTCGGTAATGGCGTTGAGCACGCTGGGGTCGTCCGTCAGCTTGCCCACTTTCTCCATGACCTTGGGGTCATCGCCATAACTTTCCACACAGCTCTTCAGCACGCCGAGGGCGGCGGCTTCCTGCCCCATTGCCTGCAACTGTGCGGCAACGGTCAGGGCCGAATCGACCGAGAAGAACTGGTTCATCTTGTCCAGGCGCTGGATCGCCTGTTCGGTCAGCTTGCCGGCCGTTTCCGGGTCGCCCGCCTGTTGCAGGCTGGCGGCCTTCATCATCCGCGCACGTACCTGCAAGCCTTGGTCCTCGGGGTTTTCCTTGGCCACCTCGCTGAGCGTGGTGTTGATTTCGACCCGGGTACGGGCGTCCAGGCCAAAGCCTGCGTTCTTGCTCATCAGCGCCTGCACCAGGCCAAGGTTGTTTTCAGCATCCTTGTAGCGCGAGCTCTGCCCCTGGTTCACCGCATGGCGGAACGCCTTCGACGCGCTCTCGAAGTCTTCGTTTTCCAGCGCCAGCTTGCCCAGCGTCGACTGCCGACGTACCGACAGTGGCGACAGCCGCACGGCTTCTTCAAGCAGGTTTTGCGCGCGCCGGGTATCGCCCTGGGCCACCAGCACCTCGGCCATGCCGTCGTACAGGCCGGGCATGATCGGGAACGCCTTGAGCGCCTGCTCGTACACACCCTGGGCCTGGGCATTCTGGCCACGCTTGTGCATCAGGGCGCCCAGCGCGGCGTACACCCAAGGCTGCGGGCGGCTGGCCAGGATGGCCTTGAGGAACTTTTCCAGTTCCTCGAAGCGGTTGAGGTTACGCAGGGCATCGGCCCGATAACGCAGGCACAGCGGTGCCAGGCGCGGGTCTTTCTTGCACAGCTCGGCACAGGCGGCCAGCACTTCGGCCGGGCGATTGCGGTCCAGCGCCTGCAAAATCGGCTTTAGCAACGTCTTGCGCTGGAACAGTTTCTCGACGCGCTGGGCCAGGCCTACGCGGTTGAACGGTTTGGTCAGGTAGGCATCGGGCTCGTGCTCGATGGCGCTGAGGACAATGGCCTGGCTGCTTTCGGCCGTGACCATGATGAACACGCACTCATGGCTAATGTGCTTGTCGATGATCAGGTCTTCGAGCACCTGCTGGCCGTTCTTCTTGCCGTCGCCCAGGTGGAAGTCCTGCAGGATGAAGTCATAGCGCTTCTGCGCGCACATGCGCAGCGCCTGCTCGCCGCTGTCGGCGGTGTCCACGTCGCGCACGCCCAACTCGCGCAGCATGGAACGGGTCGACGTGCGAAAGTCGGTAAAGTCGTCGACGATCAGAAAGCTTTTTTGCCCGTACTGCAGCATCAACACGACCTGCCTTGGAATGATTGAAAAATCGCGCGAGGCGATGCCACCGATCGCTGTATCGGCAGCTGGTCGGGAAAGATGAGGGTAGAGCATCACCGGCCACAATCCATGGCCTCAGGCCATCACTTTAGCGGGCAATGACCTGCAGGGCCAGTATCACGCCAGCACCCCCAGGGATTTGGCCTTGGCAACCGCCTGGGTACGCCGCTCAACGCCCAGCTTGCTGTTGATGTGGCTGGCGTGGGTCTTCACGGTGTGCAGGGAAATGAACAGCCGCTCGCTGATCTGCTGGTTGGAACAGCCCTGGGCAATCAGTTCGAGCACGGCCAGCTCGCGGCCGCTCAGGGCTTCGCCGGTGCCGGTGGTGGCGCTTCGCTGCTGCGGCAGGCGCTTGAGCAATTCCGCCTGAACCGGGCAGGACGAACCTGCCTGCAATTGCTCAGAAAGCCAGTGCGGGTGCTTTTCCAGCAGCGGCTGGAACGGTTGCAGCACGCCGCCATGAGCGGATGCCAGCAGGCTTGGCAGCAATTGCGCGGCCTGCCCCTCCCGGCCTTCGTCCAGCAGCAGGGAAAGCCATTGGCACAGGGCGCTGACGGTGAGCAGCATGCCGCCACTGGCCTGGCCACGCTCAACCAGACTTGCCAGGCGTTGTACGGCGTCGTCACCGCGTAACTGGATGCGCTCCAGCAGCGCCTGCTGCAACGCAATGTGCAACGGCAGCAGCGGGTGGAACTCCGGTGCGGCTGCCGGCTGCTCGCCGCCGTAGGTCTGGCCCAGGCGCAGCAGCCAGGACTCGGCCAGGTCGGTACGCCCCTGGGCCAGCCACAGTTCGCATTTGATCAGGGTAATCATGGCCAGGTAGTAGACCGGGGGCACGTCCCAGATATGCATCAGGCGCTCGGCCTCGGCCAATTCGGCAAAAGCCTCTGAAAAGTGCCCTTCCCGGCCATCGAGCGTAGCAATTACGCAATGGCCGATAAGCACACTGATATCCCGGCAGGCCCGCGCCTCGCCCAGCCCCGCGCGCAAACGCGCACGGCCCTGGGCCGGCTGCAGGCGCGAGACCAGCAGGTAACCTTCGTAAAGCGTCAGGCGCGCGCGCACCGCATACAGCCGCTGCGCCGAAAGCCCTTGCAGGCGCTGAAGCCCTTGGCGCACTTCGTCCAGTGCGCGCAACACCTCGCCACGGGCATGCAGCACCCGCGCACGGTCGTAATGGGCCAGCGCCTCGAACAACGGGTTGCCAACCCGCTGGGCCAGCTCCAGGGCTTCGCGGTTCCAGCCTCGGGCCCGCCAGAAGTCGCCGTCGGCAATGGCCAGGTTGGACAGCGTCGACAAACACACCAGGCGTTGACCATAACGCTTGCTCGGCAGGCTCTGCAGCGCTTCGCCGCAATAGGCCAAGGTGCGTTCGCGGTCGCCACGGCCGCGGGCAATGACCCCACTCAGCGCCAGCCACTGGGCCAGCATCGACTTTTGCGCGGTGGCCGAAGGCGCGGGCAGAAAGCGGCTGAGGTAGCCGGCCAGTTCCTCGGCGGCGTCCAGCTGGCACGCCAGCCCCAACGCCCAGCTGTACAGCACGATCAAGCGTGGCGTGCTGATCAGCAGGCTGTCGGGCAGGTCCATCTTCCAGCGCAGCAGCATGCCGACGTTCTGTTCAGCCAGCAGTTGCTCCTCGGACAGGCTCTGCACCAGGTCGGCAGCGACATCGAGGTGGCCGGCACGCAGCGCCTGCTCCACCGCCTCGTCCAGCAGGCCCTGCTTTTCAAACCAGCGACAGGCACGCAGTTGCAAACCGGCAAGTGGTTCGCTGGCCTGCCGGCTGCGCAGCAGGTCGGAGAACAGGTGGTGGTAGCGGAACCAGTGGCCATGCTCGTCCAGCGGCACCAAAAACACTTGGTGCGCCTGCAGGAAACGCAGCACAGCTGCGCTGTCCTGGCGGCCACGCAGGGCGTCGCACAACGGGGCGCAGAAGCGCTCCTGGCAGGCCGTGTCGTACAGGAACGCCTGTACGTCAGCGGGCAGCATGTCGATGACTTCTTCAAGCAGGTAGTCGCGGATCAGGCCTTCGCCGCCATGTAAGGCCTGGGGCAAGGCTTGCTCGTCCGCCGACTCGCTGGCTGCCAGTTGCCAGAAACGCAAACCGGCCACCCAACCGTCGCTGCGCTGGATCAGGTTATCCAGTGCCTGGCCGCGCAGGGCCGTTGGCTGCCGGCCGATCACCGCCAGCGACTCTTCGTCGGTGAGGCGCAAATCCTGTTCGTTCAGTTCGACAAGCTGGCGCGACAGCCGCAAGCGCGCCAGGTGCCAATCCGGGCGCTGGCGGCTGGTAACCAGCAACACCAGGCCGGCGGGCAGGTGGTTGAGGAAGAACTGCAGGCAGCGGTCGAGCACCGGCCCCTGGGCCAGGTGATAGTCGTCCAGTACCAGCAGCAAAGGGGTATCGGTTTGCAGGTACAGCGCCAGCTCGTCGAGCAGGCCGTCGATCCACTCCTCGAAGGCGAACGGCTGGTGGCGCTGGCGCATTTTCAGCAAGCCCATGGCCTGCCCGCCCAGTGCCGGGCAGTACTGCTGCAGGCCTTCGAGCAGGCGTTCAAGAAAGCGGCCTGGGTCGGCATCACGCTGGCTCAGGCCCAGCCACAGGCTACGCCAATGCTCGGGCAGCGCTTCGCAAAATTCGATGGCCAGGGAGCTTTTGCCGAAACCCGCCGGGGCATTGACCAGCAACAGCCGGCCACCCAACCCGGCTTGCAGACGCTGACACAGGCGCAAGCGCGGCACATGGCCGTCCGGCAGCGGCGGCCGGAAGAAACGCCCGTCCAGCAGGCCCAGGGCTTGGCTGGCAAATCCATGTGTACGGGACAAATCTGTCATGGCCGGCTCGTTCTGGGTGGAGGACTTCGGCGATATGGATGCTTGCGAGACTAGCCGGTAACGCAGCGCATTTGAAGATGATGGGCGCAATTGCCCCGGAAAAGACTGCGACAAAAAGCAACATGGCAGATGGACAGGGGGCTGGGGCGGGGGTTTGGGTGGGTATTCAGCAGATTTATCGCCCGCTCACACAGGGATTGCACAGCTTTCAAGGCCAGTGCAGTAGCGGTAGGAGCAGCCTTGTGCTGCGAAGAGGCCATTGCAGCCGAAGATAGTCTTTAGCCTTACCGGCCTCTTCGCAGCACAAGGCTGCTCCTACAGGGCCTGTGTTTGACTGGAAATTATCGCCGGAGCAGTAAACAGAAACGCCCCGGGCAGGCCGGGGCGTTCTGGGGATCACACGGAGCGAAGGGTTGTCAGATCAACGAATACCCGACTGGCGCAAAGCCGCAGGCTGGAAGTCGGCCTTGCTGGCACTGAAGCCGAAGTCGTAGGCACGCTTCTCTTCGTTTTTCATGCCCAGGGCCAGGTAACGACCCGACTGCAGGTCGTAGATGGTTTCCAGGGTGTACCAAGGCACCTCTTTGTTGTAATACGGCTGGGAATGGGCTTCGGACACGCGCCACAGCTGGCCACGGCCGTCGTACTGGTCGATCACTGCGGCCTGCCAGGTGTCCTCATCGATGTAGAAGTCCCGCTTGGCGTAGATGTGCCGCTGGCCCGGTTTCAGGGTTGCGACCACGTGCCAGACGCGGCGCAGTTCGTAACGGGACAGGTCCTGGTTGATGTGCCCGGCCTTGATGATGTCGGCGTACTTCAGCTTGGGGTCATCCAGCTTGAAGGCGTTGGAGGCGATGTACAGCTCCTTCTTGCCTTCCAGCTTCCAGTCGTAGCGGTCTGGCGCACCGTTGAACATGTCCAGGTTGTCCGAGGTACGCAGGCCGTCGGCGGCGGTACCCGGGCCGTCGTACGACACTTGCGGCGCCTGGCGTACGCGACGCTGGCCGGCGTTGTAGATCCACGCCTTGCGCGGCTCCTTCACCTGGTCGAGGGTTTCGTGCACCAGCAGCACGGTCCCGGCCAGGCGCGCTGGCGCGGTCACTTCCTGCTTGAAGTAGAACAGGATGTTGCCTGGGTTGTTCGGGTCGTAATCCTTCATCCTGTCGCGGAAGACGAACTGGTCGGAGAAGTAAACCGGGCTGAAAGAGCCGTTCTGCTGTGGCGTGGCCTGGATCACCAGGCGGCTGACACTGCCCCCCCGGTAACGGGTGATGTGGTTCCAGATCACTTCCAGGCCGGTTTTCGGGATGGGGAACGGCACTGCCGTGTTGAAGTTGTTCAAACCGTTGCCGCCTTCCGTCAGCGTGGTCTGGGTGGCGTTTTTCTTGATGGCGGCGAACACGTCCGCAGGTACCGTGGAGCCGCGATGGGTTTTGAATACAGGGATCTTGAAGGTGTCCGGGTAGCGCTTGAGCATGGCCATCTGGCCCGGCGAAAGCTTGTCCTTGTACTGCTCGGCGTTTTGCGCAGTGATGGTGAACAGCGGCTTTTCACTACCATACGGGTCGGCCAGGAAACCCTTGCCGTCGACGCTGCCCGCACTCTTCGACAGCGGCTCCCAAGGGCCGATCGAGCCATCGGCGTTGCCGGCCTTTTCAGCCCCCATCGGGGTCAGGGTACTGCCCAACTTGGCCGCCTCGTCAGCGGATACCGCAGCCATGACGCTGGTCGCCAGCAGGGACAGGCCCAGTACACCGGCTTGCAGCAGACTTCTGGTCTTGTTCATGTCGTGTCGTCCTGGATCTGTATGCTTAGAAGTTCACGCCGAAGCTGAGCGCGACGAAGTCACGGTCATCCACGGTGCTGTACTTGCCATCGAAGAAGTTGGTGTACGACAGGCTCGCCGTGTAGGTGTTCTGGTACTCGGCGTCCAGGCCCAGGCTGACTGCCTTGCGGCCTTCCTCGAAGTTGGCACCAGGGCCGGGCGAGTAGCCGGAAACGTCATGCGACCAGGCCACACTGGGCTTGAGGTTGACCCCGGCGAAGACGTCGTTGTAGTCCCAGATGACCCGTGCGCGGTAACCCCAGGAGGTACTGGTGGTGTAGCCGTCGTTTTCGCATTTACGATTCAAGTTGGTGGTGGATGCCCCAGCACCTGCGCCGGCGATGGTGCTGGCATTGAGTGCCTGGCAGGTGTCCGCACCGCCAGTGGCAGGCAGCGGGCCTGGCCCGAAGACCGGGTCACGGCCATAGCGGGTCTCGCGGGCGTTTTCCAGGCCGCCAACGTGGGTTACCCCAACTTCGCCCACCACAGTCATGCGGCTGGCACCCATTACCTGGTCGAAGAAGTGCGTCAGCGTGGTCTGGAACTGGGTGATTTCCTTGCGACGGTAGCCGTGCAGGTCTTGGCCGGGGGTACCGGAGAGCAGCGAAGCGTTGGTCAGTGCGCCACCAATCGGACGCACGCCCGAGAACAGGATGTCGGTGGTATTCAGTTGCACGGGGGCATTGGGGCGATAGCTGACTTCACCACTCCAGGCCGTACCTGTAGGCAGCGTAGTGGAGAAGCTCAGGCCGTACAGGCGGATGTCTTCGGGGTACTCGACGAAGTACTCGGAGTTGCCGGCCACAATCAGCGGTGCCAGCGCCCGCAACTGGGCAGGCAGCGCGCTCAGGCCGGCGAACACCGATGGTGGGGCGCCGGTGGCACTGAAGATCGGTGCGCGGCTGTGGTAGTTCATGAAGTAGGCGCCGAACTCGGTGTCCAGCGGGTCGAACATATAGCGCAGTGCCACGCCGAACTGGCCGCTGTCGCGGGCATCACGGTCGGCGCCGCGGCGCACCATCACCCCTTCCTCGTTGATGTCCACGCCCCGGGAGGCGAGAAACTGCTGGGCCGCGCCGGGCACCGTGCGGCTGCTGTTGAGCACACGCAGGTTGTCGGTACAGCCGTCGGCGATGATGTCCGGCTGGGAGAAGAACGTACCGCAGTTATCAACTACCGTCTGGTCCCACTCGATCTGGTAGAAGGCCTCGGCCGACAGGTTGTCGGTCAGGCTTTGCGAGATATAGAACATGTTGACCGGGATCAGGCCTTCCTTGATCTCGGCCCCTGGGCGGCGGAACGCCGACACGTCGATGGGGTTGATCGAGTTGATGCCGCCGCCGATGAAGGTACTCTCACCCCAGCTCACCACCTGCTTGCCCAGGCGCACCGAGCCCGGCTGATCGCCGATGGAATAGTTGTGATAGACAAAGGCGTCGAGCAACTGGGCGCCGGACGACTTGGCGCCCTCCTTGCGGCCGGAGTCGCTGATGTCCTTGAACTCGCGGCCTTCGTCCTTCAGCTCGAAGTCGTACCAGTACTTGCCGCGCACGAACACGCCGGTATCGCCGTACTTGAGCTCCAGGTCGTGAATGCCCTTGAAGATCTTGGAGAAGGTTTCGCCCTTCTTGAAGTTCAGGTGGCCGTCGTCGGATGTCTGCGACAGGCCCTTGCCGCCGTTGTTCACCCCGATCAGGTTCTTGTTGGGGTTGGCCGTCGACCAGCTGGCGCCGATGGAGAGCGACGAGTCGAACTGCCCTTCGATTTCACCAATGTTGAAACTGACAGCGAAAGCAGGACTTGCGAGCGTGGAAGCAAGGCTGACGGCCAGGGGCAACTTGGCCCGGCGCCAGAACAGGTTTGCAGATTTCATCGACGCTACTCCATGTACTTTATTGTTATGGCAGTGAGTCCTTTCAAGAACGGCCCGAGCGACCGGTTTGCAGGTTTTCACCTGCGGCGACACGGCTTGCGCGTGTCGCCCTCCCCCATTCCTGAAAATCCCCTGGCCCCGACTATAGCCAGCAAGGCACAGGCGCTTGATCCCTCTAAAGTGTGATTTGCGCTCCATGCCGCCAACTCGCTGCAGTATTGTCCCGATTGCGGGCTGGCAGAGCTCAAGGATGGCGCATTTTTGCCATTTGGCAAGGCGCCGGGGCCTCTAGCGTGCGGGTCGCGTTCTGACGTTAGCGACCCGCACGGCGGTCACAGCGTGGAAAGGAACGCGCTGTTGCTGGCCTGCCACTGGACGATGTCCTGGCGGATGCGTTTCTTGTCGAGCTTGCCGACACTGGTCTTGGGAATTTCAGTAACAACGGCGATCTGGCTAGGAATCGCCCACTTGTTGATGTGCCCTTGCTCGACAAATGGCTTGAGATGGTCCTTGAGCGCCTTGGCATCGATGGCCTGGCTTTCGCGCACCACCAGCAGGGCAAACGGGCGCTCGCCCCATTGCGGGTCGGCTACCCCCACCACCGCCACTTCGCGCACGGCCGGGTGACGGCTGATCAGGTCTTCGAGGTCGAGCGAAGAAACCCACTCGCCACCGGTCTTGATCACATCCTTGATGCGGTCACGAATGTCGATGTAGCCCATGCCGTCGAGGGTAGCGACATCGCCGGTGTGCAGCCAGCCCCCCTGCCACAGCTCCTCGCTCTTTTCCGGTTCCTTGAAATAACCCATGGTCAGCCACGGTGCACGCAGCACCAACTCGCCCTGGGTCTCGCCGTCTGCCGGCAGGAAGTTGCCGTCGCCATCGACAATGGCTGCCTCGACCAGCGGCACCGGCACGCCGGCCTTGATGCGGTAGGTGACGCGCTCATCCTCGCTGCCGGCCTGCAGCTCGTCGTTCAGGTGCGCGGCGGAGATCAGCGGGCAGGTTTCGGACATGCCATACGCGGCGGTCAGCTGGATGCCACGCGCCAGGGCAGCCTGGTACAGCGAACGGTTGAGCGAGCTGCCGCCGATGATGATCTTCCAGCCGCCGAAGTCCTGCCCTTGCGCGTTCGGGCAGTTGAGCAGCATCTGCAGGATGGTCGGCACGCAATGGGAGAACGTGACCTTTTCTTCGCGCCACAGCTTGACCAGCATGTCCGGCTCGTAGCGCCCCGGGTATACCTGTTTCATGCCAAGCATGGTGGCGGCGTAGGGAATGCCCCAGGCATGCACATGGAACATCGGCGTGATGGGCATGTACACGTCGTTGCTGCCCAGCAGGCGCACGCTGTCGATGCTGCCGGTGACCGAAGCCTCGGCCAGGGTGTGCAGTACCAGTTGCCGGTGGGTGAAGTACACACCTTTGGGGTTACCGGTGGTGCCGGTGGTGTAGAAGGTAGTGGCCACCGAGTTTTCGTCGAAGTCCGGGAAGTCATAGCGTGGGCTGGCGGCTGCCAGCAGCTGCTCGTACTCGCCCACCAGCCCAGGCAGCTCGGCGGTCTTGTCCGGGCCATCGGTCAGCAGCAGGGTCTTGTCAACGGTGGTCAGCTGCCCGGCAATGGCCTGGTAGAGGCCGACGAAATCGCTGTTGACCAGCACCACGCGGTCTTCGGCGTGGTTCATGGTGTAGAGGATCTGCTCGGGCGACAGGCGCACGTTGATGGTGTGCACAACAGCGCCGATCATCGGGATGGCGAACATGCACTCCAGGTAGCGGTGGCTGTCCCAGTCCATTACCGCCACCGTGTCACCCGCTTTTACCCCGGCCTCGGTCAGCACATTGGCCAGACGCGCAATACGCTCGTTGAGCTGTGGGTACGTCAGCCGCAACTGGTCGCGGTAGACGATTTCGCGGGTCTTTTCATAGCGGCTGCCGGACATCAAAAGGCGTTTGATCAGCAGCGGGTAGTCGTAGGCGCCCTCGGCGGGCTTGATGATGCGGGTCTGCAGCATGGGTATCCCTTTTCTGAAAAAGCGGGCCGGAGAAGTCTGGGAACAACTGTAGTTCGCGAATGTGACGGCTAAATCAGCCGAAGGAATGATTTGGCTGCGCGGGGTATGAGTGGCATTGTCCGGGTGATGGATCATCCCTGCCCTGCCAACGGAGCCTTACTGATGCCAAGCCCGCGTCGCGCCGTGTTTCTCGATCACCAATCCCTGGACCTTGGTGACCTCGACCTTTCCCCGCTACGAAGCCAGTTCGATGAGTTGGAGCTGTTCGATGCAACCCGCCCTGACCAGGTAAGCCAGCGCCTGCAGGGCGCCGTGGCGGTGGTCAGCAACAAGGTCATGCTCGACGCCGCGACCCTGGCTGCCAACCCACAGCTCAAGCTGATCCTGGTGGCCGCCACCGGCACCAACAATGTCGACCTGGCAGCAGCGCGCGCACAGGGCATCACGGTATGCAACTGCCAGGGCTACGGCACGCCGTCCGTCGCGCAGCACACCCTCGCCCTGCTGCTGGCCATGGCCACCCGCCTGTGCGACTACAACCAGGCGGTGGCGGACGGCCAGTGGGCCAAGGCCAGCCAGTTCTGCCTGCTGGACTTTCCCATCGTCGAGCTCGAAGGCAAAACCCTCGGCCTGCTCGGCCACGGCGAACTGGGCGGCGCGGTGGCGCGGCTGGCCGAAGCCTTCGGCATGAGCGTACTGAGCGGGCAGATTCCCGGCCGCCCGGAACGCGCCGACCGCCTGCCGCTGGACGAGCTGCTGCCACAAGTCGACGCCCTGACCTTGCACTGCCCGCTGAACGAGCACACCCGGCATATGCTCGGTGCCCGCGAACTGGCCCTGCTCAAACCCGGTGCGCTGGTGGTGAACACCGCCCGTGGCGGCCTGATCGACGAGCAGGCGCTGGCCGATGCCCTGCGCAATGGTCACCTGGGCGGCGCGGCCACCGACGTGCTCAGCGTGGAGCCGCCGGTCAACGGCAACCCGTTGCTCGCACCCGGCATCCCACGCCTGATCATCACCCCGCACAGCGCCTGGGGGGCAGTGGAATCGCGCCAACGCATCGTCGGCCAGCTCAGCGAGAACGCCCAGGCCTTCTTCGCCGGCCAGCCACGCCGCGTGGTCAGCTGAGCGGGGCGCCCGCCTCTGCTACACTGCGCCACTTTTTTCCAGGAGGCGTCGTCCATGGACCCGCGCAGTGAAGTATTGCTCCGCCAGGCAGAGCTGTTCCAGGGGCCGCTGCTGATTGCCGGCGCCCCCGCCGATGGCCTGCTCGGCCAATTGCCACAGGCCCAGGCCTGGACATGGCACGCAGGCGATCAGGCCCTGCTCGACAGCCGCTTTGCCGGCCGCAGCCACCATGGTGTCGAACCACCTGAAGTGCCCTTCGACAGCGCCGTGCTGTTCCTGCCCAAGTCCCGCGAACTGGCCGCCTACCTGCTCAATGCCCTGGCGTCGCGCCTGGCCGGCCGTGAGCTGTACCTGGTCGGCGAAAAGCGCGGCGGCATCGAAGGCGCGGCCAAACAGCTGCAGGCCTTTGGCAAACCGCGCAAGCTGGACAGCGCCCGGCACTGCCAGCTGTGGCAAGTGACCATCGAGCAGACGCCTGAGGCCACGCCGCTGGAAAGCCTGGCCGAACGCTTCGAACTGGCCCTTGACGACGGCCCGTTGCAAGTGGTCAGCCTGCCTGGCGTGTTCAGCCACGGGCGCCTCGACCGCGGCACCGCCCTGCTGCTCAAGCACCTCGACAGCCTGCCGAGCGGGCATGTGCTGGACTTCGGCTGCGGCGCCGGGGTATTGGGCGCAACGGTCAAGCGCCGCTATCCGCAAAGCCGGGTAACCCTGCTGGATGTGGACGCCTTCGCCGTGGCGGCCAGCCGCCTGACGCTGGCGGCCAACGGCCTGGAAGGCGAGGTGATCAGCGGGGATGGTATCGACGCGGCCCCGACCGATCTCAGCCTGATCCTGAGTAACCCTCCGTTCCACACCGGGGTACACACCAACTACCACGCTTCGGAAAACTTGCTGAAAAAATCGGCCGTTCATCTGCGAAAAGGCGGCGAAATGCGCCTGGTTGCCAACAGCTTCCTGCGTTACCAGCCGCTGATCGAAGGGGCGCTGGGCAACTGCCAGGTGCGCGCCGACGCTGACGGTTTCCGTATCTATCAGGCAACACGCGGATAAAAACAGCGCTTGCCGAAAGCGTTTTGCCTAGGCAGAATCCGCACCGTCCTAGGGGAGTAGTCTCCCGCGAGCACCCTGCTCGCCCGGTACGCGTCAACATACTTGGTCAACAGACCATGGCGCGTGCGACCCACCATGCCAGCCTGCATGGAGAGATCCGCAGAGACGGATCCAGGGTTTGACAAGACCTATGACACGCACACCTTACCCGGGGCGGGGAGGATGTACGTGTCATAGCCGTGTCGACCCGCCCCCGTAGGAAACCTGATGCTGGAATCTCTGTTGGTCCCCACCGCCATCGTTGCCCTCGCAGAAATCGGCGACAAGACGCAACTGCTCGCGCTCATTCTCGCTGCCCGCTTCCGCAAGCCCTGGCCGATCATTGCCGGCATCGTCGCCGCCACCTTGGCCAACCATGCCGCCGCTGGCGCCGTGGGTGCCTGGTTCGGCAGCTTCTTCAGCGACTCGGCATTGCACTGGATCCTGGCCGCGAGCTTCACCGCCACTGCGCTGTGGACCCTGGTGCCCGACAAGATGGATGACGACGAGAACCCGGCGCGCCGCTTCGGGCCGTTCCTGACTACGCTGATCGCGTTCTTCCTGGCAGAAATCGGTGACAAGACCCAAGTCGCCACCGTGATGCTGGCGGCGCAGTATCCGCACCTGATCATGGTGATCATCGGTACCACCCTGGGCATGCTGATCGCCAACGTGCCGGTGGTTCTGGCGGGTAACTTCGCGGCAGACAAGCTGCCATTGACCCTGATCCGTCGCCTGGCGGCAACGGCGTTCTTCGTGCTGGCCATCGTGGCGGTCTATACGGCGATGAAAGCCAGTGGTTGGGTGGGTTGACCAAAAGTTGCAGCCTGACGCAAAGCCTGTAGGAGCAGCCTTGCGCTGCGAAGAGGCCGGTACAGGCACCCCAAGTGGACTGCCCTTACCGGCCCTTTCGCAGCACAAGGCTGCTCCTACAATGGGACCGCGTAAACCGAAAACAAAGTCTTACGGCTTGGCCGCAGCCTGATACAGCGGCATCACCTTCGGAATCGCCGCCTGCAGTGAAGCGATGCGGCTTTCGGACGCCGGGTGAGTGCTCATGAACTCAGGCGGTGCACCTTCGGAAGCCTTGCTCATCTTGTTCCACAAGGTAATCGCGGCATTCGGGTCGTAGCCGGCACGCGCCGAAAGCTCCAGGCCAATCAGGTCGGCCTCGTTCTCGTTGGCCCGGCTGTTGGGCAGGGTCATGGCGTAGTTCACCACGGTGTCGGCCATGGCCATGCTGCCTTGGCCGAGGCCGAAGATGGCACCGGCACCCTGACGGGCCATTTCCACGCCGTACGCCTTGGACATGGCCTCGCGGCTGTGCTCACGCAGGGCGTGGGCAATCTCGTGCCCCACCACCGCGGCGATTTCCGCATCGGTGAGCTTGAGCTGATCGATCAGCCCGGTGTAGACAATGATCTTGCCGCCCGGGCCGCAGTTGGCGTTCAGTTCGTCGCTCTTGATCACGTTGACTTCCCAGTTCCATTGCGCGGCATCCGGGCGGAACTTGGGCGCCTGGGCGATCAGGCGGTTGGCGATGGCCTGTACGCGCTTGGCATCGGCACTGGATTTGTCGAGTACACCTTTGCTCGATGCCTCACCCAGGGTCTGCTGGTACGACTGGGCGTACATCTGGTTGACCTCATCGGTCGAGAGCATGCTGAACATGTACTGCTGGCGCTGCACGCCGACAGCGCCGCCGCTGGTGGTGTTCACCGCCTGGCAACCGGCCAGCAGGATGCCAGCACTCAACAGGCTGACGACAAAAGACTTACGCATGAAAACACTCCCTTTTTACATGCGCCGTATCCTAGGCCGAGTCGCCAGTGCCCGCTATAGCCGTAGGGAAGATTTTCTTCGCCTGTACCGGCCCTTTCGCGGGCATGCCCGCGAAAGGGCCAGAGCATCAGGCCGGCGTGAGGCACTCCGGCGCATCCAGCTTCGGGTCATTGACGAAATTGGCCAAGGCCCGCTCTCGCAATGTTACCGACGGGCTGGCCAGCAACTCATGCAGGCGGGTAATCGGCGTATCCGGATCAAGCCATGCTGCCTGCCCCGCCTCGTCCAGTATCAGCGGCCGACGCTGGCTCATGGCCGCCTGGGTCACCACCGCGCAGCTCAGCCACACCTGGTCCTGCACCGGGTAGGCCTCCCACACTGCTGCAAAATACAGCGACGAGCCCTCCCCCGGGGTTAACCAGTACGGGCGTTTACGCACGTTGCCACGCCACTCGTAAAAGCCATTGGCCGGCATCAGGCAGCGACGCTGGCGAAATGCGTCGCGAAACATTGGCTGCTCGACCAGGGTTTCGGCGCGGGCATGCGCGGGGGTGCGGGACAGGTCTGTGAGCCAGGCCGGGGTAAGCCCCCAGCGCGCCTTGGCCAGTTGCTGCTGGCCGTCGAGCTGGCGCTGGATCAACACCGAAGCCCCGGGCGAAATGTTCCATTGGGCCGGCTGGCCTTCGGGGAAGCCAGGCAGGCTGGCAAGCGCCTGGGGCCAGCGAAACAGGGCATAACGTCCACACATGGGCGAATTCAGAACCTAGCAGATCAAGGTACCGGGGAAGCTCTCCGGTTCGTCGCCAACCAGTGGCTGGGCAGCATTGTACGCATCGATCAGCTGCCGTGCGTACTCGGCCTGCTCATCAGCTACCGCAAGCCCGAGCAGGCCTTGCAGGGGCAGTTCGCCTACGCCCCCCATCAAGTCACGGCCCACCAGCTGCACGTTGATGCCTTCACTGGCCAGCATGCCGACCAGCATTTCGGCTTCCAGCAGGTTTTCAGGTTCGTAGATACGCCGCATCAGTCGTTCTCACCGAAGACGTCCAGCATCCACTCCTCGCCATGCACCTGCAGCACGAAGCGGATAGGCTTGCAGCACACCTGGCAGTCCTCGATGTACTCCTGATCGCCACCGGACAGGTCGACCGTGGTTTCGACTTCTTCGCCACAATAAGGGCATTCGTAGTTCGCAGTTTCCAGCATCGCGGCCTCCGGGGTGACTTATGCGTATAATTGCCGGTCTGTTTACAGGGCCTGTGTGTGTCCGAGCCGTTTTTCGGAGCCCGCCCCTACCTTATTACCCTAGCCGTTTCCAACAAGAGAGCATGATGGGCGAATTCGATGCCATCCGACCGTACGACGACGCTGAGGTCCCTGCCGTTCTGGCACGCCTGCTCAGCGACCCGGCATTCCTCGATATCCTCACCCACTTCCGCTTCCCGCGTGCGGCCGGTGCTCTCGGCTGGTTGCTCAAGCCACTGATTGCACGCCGCCTGCGCAAGGAATTCGCCGGCGTCACCTGCGTTTCGACCTTGCAGGACAAAGTCGAGTATTACGTCGACCAGACCATCGACCGCGCCACAGACGGCGTTACCTATTCGGGCGTGGAACAACTCAAGGCCGGCACCGCCTACCTGTTCCTGGCCAACCACCGTGACATCGTCATGGACCCGGCGTTTGTCAACTACGCGGTGTACCACGCAGGCTTGCCCACCCCTCGCATTGCCATTGGTGACAACCTGCTGCAAAGGCCGTTTGTCAGCGACATGATGCGTCTGAACAAGAGCTTCATCGTGCACCGTTCGATCAGCGGGCGCCGCGAGAAGCTGGCAGCCTATCAGTTGCTCTCGGCCTACATCAGCCACTCGATCCGCAACGACGCCACGTCGATCTGGATCGCCCAGGCCGAAGGCCGCGCCAAGGACGGTGACGACCGCACCGATTCGGCGATCCTCAAGATGTTCCACATGAGCCGCAAGGACGAACCATTCGGTGCGGTGATCCAGAGCCTGAACCTGACGCCGGTGTCGATCAGCTACGAATACGACCCGTGCGACCAGGCCAAGGCCCGCGAGCTGTACATCCGCGCCACCACCGGTACCTACAAGAAGGCACCCGGCGAGGATGACAACAGCATCGCCAAGGGCATTACTGGCTACAAGGGCCGGGTGCACATCACGTTCACCCCGCCGGTGACCGCGTACTACGAGGACACCAAGCAGCTGGCAGCCGAAATCGACCGGCAGATCCTTGGCAGCTACCGCCTGTTCCCGGTGCATTACCTGGCGTATGCGATGTGGGACAGCAAGGATGAGGCGCTGCAGGTGCCGAGTGCCGAAAAGGTGTTCCCGGCGGACGAGCTGGCCAAGGCCAAGGAAGAATGGCAGCGCCGGCTAGATGCCTGCCCTGAAGAGCAGCGGCCTTACCTTGTGTTGCAGTATGCGACGCCGGTGCGTAACCAGTATCAGGTCAGGCAGCAGACGCCGGTCGCCTGATCGATCCCGGGGGCTGCGTTGCAGCCCCAATGGTTCTCAGACCCAGGTACTGAACCAGGACAACAGCAACGCCATCGCCAGGCACGAAAAACCGAGAATGTAGAAGTAGCGTGGCACCCGCAGGTCGAACGCGTCCACCACCCCCTCCTCCACCGCCATGTATTCGCGGGTCTCGGCCTCGCGCCGCCGTGCGCTGTGCAGCAGCAACCCGCCCGGGCAGGTCAGCAGCAGCGCCAGCAGGTTGATCAACTTGGTGGGATGGGCGGCCAGGAACCCCCAGAGCACTTGCAAGGACATCACGCAACCTCGGTGTGAGCAGCGGCAAAGGCACGCATTCTACCCAAGTCGCTGTTCGGCGCCCGGCATGGGCGACAAAGTGTCATTAAATTTCATCTGTCATTTGCTCGTCATCTGAACAGGCCACCCTGTCGGCCTCTCATGATCCGGAGCTTGTTCATGTTGCACGCCGAAAACCAGGACCGCCTCTACCTCGTTGCCCAGAGCGATGAACAACAGGCGTTGATCGATGGTTTTGCCATCAATGTGCAGGACCGCCAGTGGCTGGTCTACTGTGCGCTGGGCGGGCATGTACATGAAGATTTGCCAGAGGTCGATGCCGGGACGGGCTTCAGCTTGCTGGATTTCTACGTAGAAGCAGCGTAAGCCTGAACCGGCCTCTTCGCGGGTTTACCCGCGAAGAGGCCAGCACAGGCAACAAAAAACCCGCTACCTGGCACAGGGAGCGGGTTTTTTTCATCCAGCCAAACGCTTACTGGCCCAGCACCTGCCCGATGGTCGGGTCTTTGAACAGGCGGGTCAGGGCATCGCTCAGCACATCACCCACCAGCTGGGTATTGGTGTCCTGGTTCGGCGCCATGCCGAAACGCTGGTCCAGCGAAGCGCCGTAGCGACCGCTGTAGCTGCGCCCGCCATTGCGCACGTCGGCGCGGAAGGTGGCGCCGATAGTAGCCTCGGTCACGTACAGGTTGTCTTTAGGCGACTGATATTTCAGCTCGGCCAGGGTCACGGTCAGCTGGGGTGCACCAGAGGCGTTCGGCGTCGGGGTGAAGCCGAGCAGGCGCACGGCAGCTTCGGCCTGGGCCTGCAGCTTGGGTACCACGTCGTTACCGCTGACGCTGATGGTGCTGGTCTCAGGGTACATGCCACCACGGGTGCCCAAGGATTGCGAAGGCCGGCCGTCAACCACCCGCACCACGACCGGCTGGCCGTGACCCACAGGGGCGAGCTGGGCCTTGAGCGTGGGTTGCGGGTTGAGTTGTTGCGGGCTGTGGGCACAACCGACCAGGCTGAGGCTGGCCACGGCAATCAAACCGAACAACAGACGTTGCAACATGCGCGTTTCTCCAGAAAATGCGGCAAAGGCCCACAGTATACCTAGCCAGGCACAGACCAGTCATCGGCCCGACCCGCTTGTCACAATCGTTTCATGGCCCCACCCTTATCCTTGCGCCAAGCCCTCATGCAAAGGACTCGCCGCCATGGCCTCGCTCTGGACTCTGCTTTTCCAACGCCCGCGCCACAACACCTACGCCTGCCTCGATGGCCAAGGCAAATGCTTGGCTTTCAAGCAATGCAGCCAGGTGCCAAGCGGCAGCGGCTGGGTCCAGGTTGGTGACATCCAGCTGGCCTGGCTGGGCCGCGAGCTGCCCGCCGACGCCCGGGTTTGCGCTCGCGCAAGCCGCCGCTGGCACCAGCGCATCCTCGCGGCCTGACAAACGCTGCAATAAAAACCACGAATGGCGACATTTCTGCCCGCGACATCGCTATAATCTCCCCCCGATTATAAGGACGTCTCCTGATCGGGCCCCGCACTCGCCGATTGACCCCGGCAACTTCACCGCTTCGCCCACAGAGAGCCTTCCACTCAGGTCTTGCATCGGCTGTCGTGCCTGCTTTTCCGGCCCTTCACACTGCATGAACCTGCGGGTTGCCATCGCGCAGTCCCCTTTTGAGGTTCACGTCTCCAAAAGAGCGTGAAAAAACGGTTTTCACAACTTCACAAGAGTGTGGCGAGCAAATGAACAGTCTGGCATGTGCAAAAGCGGCAGATGTGTCCCGAACAGCCCTGAACAGGCGGCAAATGCGCTCATCCCGTATGAGTGTCTGAACCGTTCCATAACGCACGCACGACACCTTGACCATAAGTCGAATTGCCGCACCCGTGGCAAACGGCGTTCAATAGCTGAACCCGAAGACTGATTGGCGGTGTCCGCGGAAGTTGCAAGAACTGCGAAAAGTCGGACATGGCGACCCTGGCTACCCCAGGTCCTATGCTGTCAATTAGGTAGCTGTAGATTGTGGAGACGCGTTAAATGGCGCAGAACGAATCGGTTGATGTAGTACTGGTAGGCGCGGGCATCATGAGTGCCACCCTGGCCGTACTGCTGAAGGAGCTTGACCCGACCCTGAAGCTTGAGGTCGTCGAGGCGATGGACTCCGGAGCCGCGGAAAGCTCCAACCCCTGGAACAACGCAGGTACCGGCCACGCTGGTCTGTGCGAGCTTAACTACACGCCCCAGGCCGCCGATGGCAGCATCGACATCAAGAAGGCCGTGCACATCAACGCCCAGTTCGAGGTGTCGCGCCAGTTCTGGGCCTACCTGAGCAAGAAGGGCAACTTCGGCTCGGCGCGTGCGTTCATCAACCCTGTCCCGCACCTGAGCTACGTCGAGGGTGACAAGGGTGTTTCCTTCCTCAAGAAGCGCTTCGAGCTGCTCAAGCAGCACCATGCCTTCGCTGACATGGAATACACCGAAGACAAGGCGGTGATGAGCGACTGGATGCCGTTGATGATGCCAGGCCGTCCGGCCGACCAGCACATTGCAGCTACTCGTGTAGCCAAAGGCACCGACGTCAACTTCGGCGCCCTGACCAACAAGCTGCTCAAGCTGCTGGGCGACTCGCCGGACGCGCAGGTGAAATACAGCAAGAAGGTCGTCGGCCTGCGCCGTAACGGCAAAGGCTGGACCGTGAGCATCAAGGACGTCAACAGCGGCGGCAGCCGCGAAGTCGACGCCCGCTTTGTCTTCCTCGGCGCCGGCGGCGCGGCCCTGCCGCTGCTGCAGGTCTCGGGCATCCCGGAAAGCAAAGGCTTTGGCGGCTTCCCGGTCAGCGGCCAGTGGCTGCGTTGCGACAATCCGGAAATCGTCAAGCAGCACCAGGCCAAGGTCTACAGCCAGGCCGCCGTGGGCGCCCCGCCGATGTCGGTACCGCACCTGGATACCCGCGTTGTGGACGGCAAGACTTCGCTGCTGTTCGGCCCGTACGCCGGCTTCACCACCAAGTTCCTCAAGCACGGTTCGCTGATGGACCTGCCGCTGTCGGTGCGCATGGGCAACATCGGCCCGATGCTGGCCGTGGCCCGTGACAACATGGACCTGACCAAGTACCTGGTCAGCGAAGTGATGCAGTCTATGGAGCAGCGTCTGGAAGCCCTGCGTCGCTTCTATCCGCAGGCCAAGGCCGAAGACTGGCGCCTGGAAGTGGCTGGTCAGCGCGTGCAGATCATCAAGAAAGACCCGAAAAAAGGTGGTGTGCTGCAGTTTGGTACCGAGCTGGTCTCGGCCCAGGACGGCAGCCTCGCCGCACTGCTCGGCGCTTCGCCAGGCGCTTCGGTGACCGTGTCGATCATGCTGGAACTGATCGAACGCTGCTTCCCCGAGCAGGCCAAAGGTGCCTGGGCTGCCAAGCTCAAGGAAATCTTCCCGGCGCGCGAGAAGACACTGGCAACCGATGCTGCCCTGTACCGAAAGATCAGTGCCGACAACGATGTGGCGCTGGACCTGGTGGAAAGCAGCCCGGCGGCCAAGCACTACGCCTGAACCGCCCGGTAACGAAAAAACGCCCCTCGGGGCGTTTTTTTGTGCCTGAGGCGTTATCTGCCTGTACCGGCCTCTTCGCGGCTGAAGCCGCGAAGAGGCCGGTACAGGCTTACAAATCAACCGCGGGCGTTGTCGATGATCTCGATGTACTCAGGCGCATTGCGCTGGTCGGCAATTTGCTCGACGAAGGTCTTGCCGTGCTCGTCCTTGCCATCCAGGTCCAGGCCAGCTTCGACAAAGAAGCCGACAAAGCGCTCGAAATCGTCGACACGCAGCCCGCGGTACGCCTTGACCAGCTTGTGGTGCGAAGGAGAGGTCACGCCATCGGCCGGTTCGAACTGAAGGAACGACTTGATGTAGTCGTCGCTGATTTCGTCGCCGATTACCTGTTTCTTGTCTTTACGCATTGCCGACTCCAACTGGACCATCACGGGATTTCGAAGGCCGGCAGTTTACCCCTCGCAGGCCGCGTGGCTCAACGCGTACGTACGGTACCGGTGTGCAGGTCGGCCCAGATGTGGCCGTTACCATAGGTGAGAAACTGCACGTACAGGGTCTCGTTACGCAGCAGGTCCATGATTACCCGGTAGTCACTGACCGGGTAATTAAGGCTCAAGGTGCGGCTTTTTTCGTCATACACGGGCTTCTTCAAGCTCTTGGCCGCTTCGCCGTCGAAGGTCAGCAGCACTTGGGCGATGGTCGCGCCCTTGCTCAACGGCTTGCCCTTCAGGCGCACCTGCAACGACGAGGTGATCGGGATCGGCTGCTGGTCGGACTGGCGCTGGGCCCCCACCACCACCGAGTAGTCGGTCACTTGCAGCAGTTGCTGACCGGTCGGCGCTTCCTGGCGCAAGGACTGATCATCGGGCGGCAGGAACTGGCTGTGCAGGGGGGCGGCGGCGAGTGGCATGCTGACGGCCAGCAGGAGGGGAAGAATCGCACGCATGTGAGGCTCCTTGTATGAAGGAGCACTCTAGCATGCCGGGTGCAGGCAACCTCAATCGAACTGCGCGAGCATCCAGGCCTGGTACTCGGCCACGCCGGCTTCCCCCTCGCGCGGCGCCCAGTGTGCATGTTCGCCCTCGCCCACCGGCCGGTAAGGCCCGGCCTTGCATTCGAACAAGATGCTGTCCGGCTCCAGCACCACCAGCCCATGGTAGGTATCGGGTGCCAAGTCCACACCCAGGCAATCACCGCCTGCCTGCAGCTCCCGCTTGTCAGTCACCCTTCCCTGATCATCGAATATCAGCAGGCCGAAGCGCCCCTTCAGCGCTAACAAGGTCTCGGCCTTGTCGGCGCTCAGGTGGCGGTGCGGCGGAATGTAGGTACTCGGCTGCAGCCCGACCGCCATGCGGTGGCAGGGCTCTTCCATTTCATGGAAGGTATGGTGCTGCCGCCCACGCGGGTTGGCGGCAGCCTTTTCGGCCAGCCCGGCGAACAGCGATTGGTCGATGAACGCAGGCTGGCGCATGGTCACAGCCCCTTGACGGCGAAAATGCCGTTGGCATTGCGCCAGTAGCCTTTGTAGTCCATGCCGTAACCGAAGATGTAGCGGTCGACACACGGCAGGCCCACATAGTTGGCCTTGAGGTCCGGGCTGGCCTTGCGGTCGTGGTCCTTGTCGATCAGGACAGCGGTGTGCACCGAGCGCGCGCCGGCATGCTTGCAGAACTCGATGATGGCGCTGAGGGTGTGGCCTTCGTCAAGGATGTCGTCGACGATCAGCACGTCACGGTCGATGAACGACACTTCAGGCTTGGCCTTCCAGAACAGCTCGCCGCCGCTGGTCTGGTTGCGGTAGCGGGTGGCGTGCAGGTACGAAGCTTCCAGCGGGAACTGCAGGTGGGTCAGCAGTTTGCCGGAGAAGATAAGGCCACCGTTCATCACGCAGAACACCACCGGGTTCTTGTCGTGCAGGTCCTTGCAGATCTGCTCGCCGACTTTGGCGATGGCCGCTTCGACTTCGGCTTCGGTGTACAGGCAGTCAGCTTCACGCATGACTTGACGGATGTGCTCGAGATCGGCGGACATGGCGCTCTCCGGGGGTGCATTTTGGAAAAGCGGGCAAAGGTACGCATCCGCTCGTCCCAGATCAAGCATTTATGGACTAACGTCCAGAATGACCAGACGACAGCACAGGCTGAATAGATTAATCTAGCGCGGTTTTTTTGCCCGCCTTTCGGAGCCCCCTATGCCCACTCGTGAGATCCGCCACCCGCTGATCCGCCACAAGCTCGGCCTGATGCGCCGTGCCGATATCAGCACCAAGAATTTTCGCGAACTCGCCCAGGAAGTCGGCGCGCTACTGACCTACGAAGCCACCCAGGACCTGCCACTCGAAACCTACGAGATCGATGGCTGGTGTGGCAAGGTGCAAGTTGAAAAAATTGCCGGCAAGAAGATCACCGTGGTACCGATCCTGCGCGCGGGTATCGGCATGCTTGACGGCGTGCTCAGCCTGATCCCGGGTGCCAAGGTCAGTGCCGTTGGCGTTGCCCGCAACGAAGAAACCCTCGAAGCCCATACCTACCTGGAAAAGCTCGCGCCGGACATCAACCAGCGTCTGGCCCTGATCATCGACCCGATGCTGGCTACCGGCGCTTCGATGGTCGCCACCATCGACCTGCTGAAAAAGGCCGGCTGCAAAGAGATCCGCGCCATGGTGCTGGTCGCCGCGCCAGAAGGCATCGAAGTGGTGGAAAAAGCCCACCCGGACGTGAAGATCTACACCGCTTCGATCGACCAGCGCCTGAACGAGCACGGCTACATCGTGCCGGGCCTGGGCGATGCCGGTGACAAGATCTTCGGCACCAAGCAAAAGGACGCCTGACCATGCAGGACGGCTTCAACGACCCGCTCTGGCGCCAGGTCGTTTCGGGCGCGCAGATGCTCTTCGTGGCATTTGGCGCGTTGGTGCTGATGCCACTGATCACCGGCCTCGACCCGAACGTCGCGTTGTTCACTGCCGGCATCGGCACGCTGCTGTTCCAGCTGGTAACCGGCCGCCAGGTACCGGTGTTCCTGGCCTCCAGCTTTGCCTTCATCACCCCGATCATCCTCGCCAAGGGCCAGTTCGGCCTGGCCGAGACCATGGGCGGCGTGATGGCTGCAGGTTTCGTGTACACCTTCATGGGCCTGATGGTAAAAATCAAAGGCACCGGTTTCATCGACCGCATGCTGCCGCCTGTGGTGATTGGCCCGGTGATCATCTCCATCGGCCTGGCCATGGCACCGATCGCTGCCAACATGGCGATGGGCAAAGGTGGGGACGGCGCAGCACTGATGCCGTACAAGACCGCCATGCTGATCTCCATGCCAGCCCTGCTGACCACCTTGATCGTCGCCGTGTTCGGCAAGGGCATTTTCCGCCTGGTACCGATCATCTCCGGCGTGCTGGTGGGCTTTGCCCTGGCCTTCGCCTTTGGCGTGGTCGACACGGCGAAGATCGCCGCTGCACCGTGGCTGGAAATCCCTAACTTCACTGCACCAGCATTCAACTGGCAGGCCATCCTGTTTATCGTCCCGGTTGCCCTGGCACCGGCGATCGAGCACATTGGCGGGGTGATTGCGGTCGGTAGCGTGACCGGCCGTGACTACCTGAAAAAGCCTGGCCTGCACCGCACCTTGCTGGGTGACGGCCTGGCCACCACGGCAGCCGGCCTGTTCGGCGGACCGCCCAACACCACCTACGCCGAAGTGACTGGCGCGGTGATGCTGACCAAGAACTACAACCCGAAAATCATGACCTGGGCGGCGGTCTTCGCCATTACCCTGGCGTTCATCGGCAAGTTCGGCGCACTGCTGCAAAGCATCCCGGTACCCGTGATGGGCGGCATTCTGTGCCTGCTGTTCGGTTCGATCGCGGCGGTGGGCATGAACACCATGATCCGCCACAAGATCGACCTGGCCGAAGCGCGCAACCTGGTGATCGTGTCGGTAACCCTGGTGTTTGGTATCGGCGGCGTGCTGATCGGCAGCGGTGACGGCCCGGATGACTGGGGCCTGAAGGGCATCGCCCTGTGCGCCATCGTGGCAATTGCCCTGAACCTCATCCTGCCGGGCAATGATGGCTGGAAGCACAAGAAGCTGGATGATCAGTTGCCTTGATCCGGCTTTAACCTGAGCCGGCCCTATCGCCGGCAAGCCAGCTCCCACAGGTACACCACAGGTTTCAGAGACTGTGATGCCCTTGTGGGAGCTGGCTTGCCGGCGATAGGGCCGGTACAGGCAGCCGCAGTGTCAGGCCTTTTCGCACATATCCGCCAGCACCCTCACCCACTCGGGGTGATCATTCAGGCACGGCACCAGCACCAGCTCCCGCCCGCCGGCCTCGACAAACTGTTCGCTGCCCCGCATGCCGATCTCTTCCAGCGTCTCGATGCAATCGGCCACAAATGCCGGGCACATCACCAGCAGCCTCTTCACACCAGCCTTGGCCAGCTCATCCAGCCGCGTCTCGGTGTAGGGCTCGATCCACTTGTCCCGCCCCAGCCGAGACTGGAACGATACCGACCATTTGCCATCCGGTATGGCCATTCTCTGCGCAAAGGCTTTGGCCGTAGCCAGGCATTGCCCGCGGTAACACACCGCACGTACCTCGGCGGATGCACCGTGGCAGCAATCGGCGGTACGCAGGTCGTGCTTGCTGCCCTTCGGAAACAGCTTTTTCAAGTGCCGCTCCGGCAAGCCATGGAAACTCAGCAGCAGGTGGTCGTAATCCTGCTCCAGGTAAGGCCGGGCGCTGGCCGCCAGCGCCTCGATGTATTCAGGGTGCTCGTAGAACGGCTGCAGCACGCGCATCTGCAACGGCAACTGGCGCTCGTTGATCACCTGTTTAGCCAGCTCGACCACAGTGGTCACGGTACTGTCGGCGAACTGTGGATAAAGCGGCGCCAAGGTCACCTTGCGCACGCCTTGGGCTGCCAGGCGTTCCAGCACTTGGGGCAAGGCTGGCTGGCCATAGCGCATGGCGATTTCCACCGGCCCATGGGGCCAGTGCTCCACCATTGCTGACTGCAGACGACGGGTCAGCACCACCAGCGGCGATCCCTCCTCCCACCAGATCGAGCCATAGGCATGCGCCGACTGCTCCGGGCGCTTGACCAGGATCAGCGACACCAACAGGCGCCGCACCGGCCAAGGCAAGTCGACCACGTACGGGTCCATGAGGAACTGGTTGAGGTAGCGGCGCACATCGGCCACCGAGGTGGAAGCCGGGGAACCCAGGTTGACCAGCAGCAGGGCGTGATCGGTCATGCAGCGTCCTATGTCAGAGGCGGCTGGACAGGTTGTCCAGGGCCGATTGCAGATCGTTGAAGCGGAAAGTGAAGCCAGCCGCCAGCAAGCGTACCGGGCGTGCCCGCTGCCCGCCCAGCAGCAAGGTCGACATCTCGCCCAGGCCAGCCTTGAGCAACAGTGCCGGCACTGGCAGCAGCGCTGGCCGATGCAGGGCCCGGCCCAGGCGCCTTGCGAACTCGCGGTTGCGCACCGGCTCCGGGGCGCAGGCATTATAAGGACCGCTGGCATCGTTGTGCTGCAAGAGAAAATCAATCAGGGCGACCTGGTCGTCTATATGGACCCACGGCATCCACTGCCGGCCATTGCCCAATGGCCCGCCCAGCCCCAGCTTGAAGGGCACGCGCAGGCGCGACAAAAAGCCGCCATCGCTGGCCAGCACCAGCCCGGTGCGCACCAGTACCACGCGGATACCCTGAGCCTGGGAGCGCTGGGCCGTCTCTTCCCAGGCAATGCACAACTGGCTGGCGAAATCTTCGCGCACCGGTGGCGAAGCCTCGGTCAGTTCGCGTTCGCCACCGTCACCGTACCAGCCCACTGCAGAGCCGGAGATCAGCACGTGCGGGCGTTGCTCACGGGTGCCCAACCAGGCCAGCAATTGCTCGGTCAGGGTGACCCGGCTGGCCCACAGCAGGTTGCGTCGGGCAGCCGTCCAGGGCCGATCGGCAATCGGCGCACCGGCCAGGTTGACCACCGCATCAAGGTGATCGTCCGCCTCCAGTTGCTCCAGGCGGGCGATGCCACGTACGCCACTGCCACATATTTTTGCCACCTGTTCAGGTCGCCGGCTCCAAACCGTAAGCCGATGCCCCTGGCCAAGCCAGTACTGGCAAAGATGCTTGCCAATCAAACCGGTGCCACCTGTCAGCAATATATGCATGGCTGTGTCCTCGCAGAGTGCGGCGGTGGTCTATTTTTAACATCAAGGCACTTTTTTGACCCGACGCTCTCGGATAAACATAGGCCAACCTGACCGCCAAAGCGGAATAACCTTATACAGAATTTCTGGATTGTACAGGTTTGCCTGACAGCGTAGTCTGCTAACAGCAAGGTTTGAAGAGGCCATCATGACAGTACCTATTGCCATCATCGGGGCCGGTATCGCCGGCTTGTCAGCCGCCCAGGCGTTGCAAAAAGCCGGGCAATCCGTGCATCTGTTCGACAAAGGCCACGGCAGTGGTGGACGCATGGCCAGCAAGCGCAGCGAGGCCGGCGCGCTAGACCTCGGCGCCCAGTATTTCACTGCCCGTGACCGGCGCTTCGTCGAGCAGGTGCAACACTGGGTTGCCGCCGGCTGGGCCGAGCAGTGGAAGCCACAGCTGTACAACTACCGTGATGGCGAGCTCACCCCCTCCCCTGACGAACAGACCCGCTGGGTAGGCGTACCACGTATGAGCGCCATCACCCGTGGCCTGCTCAAGGATGTGACGGTGAACTTCGGCTGCCGTATCGCCGAAGTGTTCCGTGGCAAGCAGTACTGGCACCTGCAAGATACCGAAGGCTGCAGCCATGGTCCTTACAGCCGCGTGGTGATCGCCGTGCCGGCACCGCAGGCCACGCCACTGCTAGCCTCCACCCCGAAACTGGCCGCCGTGGCTGCGGGCGTGCAAATGGAACCTGTCTGGGCTGTCGCGCTGGCCTTCCAGACACCTTTGGACACCCCGATGCAAGGCTGCTTCGTGCAGGACAACCCGCTTGACTGGCTGGCCCGTAACCGCAGCAAGCCCGGCCGCGACGAGCAACTCGATACCTGGGTGCTGCACGCGACCTCCGACTGGAGCCGGCAGCACATCGACCTGCCCAAGGAGCAAGTGATCGAACAGCTGTGGGGCGAGTTCGCCGAGCTGGTCGGCTGCGTGGTACCGGCGCCCACCTTCGCCCTGGCCCACCGCTGGCTGTATGCGCGCCCCAGCAGCAATCATGAGTGGGGCGCACTGGCCGATGCTGACCAAGGCTTGTACGCCTGCGGCGACTGGTGCCTGTCCGGGCGCGTAGAAGGCGCCTGGCTCAGCGGCCAGGAAGCGGCGCGGCGGCTGCTCGAACACTTGGAGTGATGTAGCGTTATACACAAATTCTAGTTTGCATAACTCCCCGGCTGTGCTGGAATAAACTTGTACAAAATTTTAGACTCGTACAGGTTTACCGGAGGCAGCCATGCACGACCCTTCCGCCCACAGCAAGCCGCGTATCGCTATCAGCGCCTGCCTGACCGGGCATAGCGTGCGTTACAACGGCGGCCACAAAGCCTCGGACCTGTGCCGTACGCAACTGGATGCCCATTTCGATTGGTTACCGGTGTGCCCGGAAGTCGCCATCGGCCTGGGCATACCGCGCGACCCGATCCGCCTGGTGGGCAATCCGGAACGACCGATAGTGGTCGGCACCCGCAACCCTGGTATGGACCTGACCGGCCCGCTACGCAGCTATGGCGAGCAGATGGCCGCCGAGCTCGACGATATCTGCGGCTATATCTTCATGCAGAAGTCGCCTTCCTGTGGCCTGGAGCGGGTCAAGGTGTATCAGGACAACGGCCATCCGGCCCTCCACGGTGGGCGCGGCGTTTACGCCCAGGCTTTCTGCGCTCAACGCCCGGACCTGCCAGTAGAAGAAGAAGGCCGCCTGCATGACCCCGTGCTGCGCGAGAACTTCATCAGCCGCGTGTATGCCTACGCCGACTGGCAGCGCCTGCTTGCCGAGGGCCTTAGCCGTGGCAGCCTGGTCCGCTTTCATTCGCGTTACAAATACCTGGTGATGGCCAACAACCCCCAGGCCTATCGAACCTTGGGCCGCCTGCTGGGCAGCATGAGCAAGGATGACGACCCACACAGCATCGGCCCACGCTACTTCAGCCAGCTGATGCAGGCCCTGCGCCGCTGCGCCAGCCGCGGCACCCACTGCAATGTGCTGCAGCACCTCAGCGGCTATTTCAAGGACAGCCTGACGCAACAGGACAAGGCCGAGTTGCAGACACTCATCAGTCAGTACCAACAAGGCGTGGTGCCACTTGTGGTGCCGCTGACCCTGCTCAAGCACCATTTGCGCAAGCACCCCGACTCCTATCTGCAGCAGCAAGCCTACCTGCAGCCGCACCCCGAGAGCCTGGGCTTGCGCAATGCGGTCTGAGGACTTGCTGCCCATCGGCGAACTGGCCCGCCGCACCGGCGTCAACCCGGTCACCCTGCGCGCCTGGGAACGCCGGTATGGCCTGCTCAAGCCCCAGCGCACCGCCAAGGGGCATCGCCTGTACCCGCAGGAACAGGTCGAGCGGGTCGAGGCAATCCTTGGCTGGTTGCAGCGTGGGGCATCGGTCGGCCAAGTGAGCGAGCTGCTCGACAAGCCGTCCAGCACGCCGCCCAAGGGTGACTGGCAGGCCCGGCAGTTCCAGCTGATCGAGGCCATTGCCAACCTTTCACAGCGCGCCCTTGACCAACAGCTTAACCAGGCCATGGCCCTGTACCCGGCCGTTACCCTGTGCGAACAACTGCTGCTGCCGCTGCTCGACCTCCTCGACCTGCGGTGGTGCAATTACTTCAATGCGCAGCTGGAACAGGCGTTTTTCCACAGCTGGCTTCGCAGCAAGCTTGGTGCCCGCGTCTACCATGACAACCAGTTATTGCAGGGCCCTGCGGTGTTGCTGGTGGAAGACAGTGAACGTGCCTTCAGCGCCGGTTTATGGCTATGCGCCTGGCTGTTCACCAGCAACGGGTTCCCAGTCGAAGTACTGGAAAACCCCGTTGCAGGCCCGCACCTGCAACGCGCGGTCAGCACACTCAACCCCCGCGCCGTGCTCCTGCACCTGGGGCCCCGCATCGATGGCAAGGCACTGCAACGCACCCTGCACAACCTGCCCATGACAATCCTGGCCGGCGGCCCGATGCTGTTGCTGCATGAAAATCAGCTGCTTGCCCTCGAGCTCCCCAACCTCGCCTTGTTCGAAACCCCGCAGGTGGCACTGCGCTTGCTTCAAGCCCAAAGCGGCCACCCTGTAGAGATGAATGCCCCATGCACCTGACCTGGCTGCGCAGCGACCTGCGCATCAATGACAACACCGCACTCAGCGCCGCCACCGAGCGCGGGCCGACCATTGCCCTGTGGCTGGTCAGCCCCGGGCAATGGCAAGCCCATGATGATGCCGCCTGCAAAGTCGATTTCTGGCTGCGCAACCTGCGCGACCTGCGCCAGTCGCTGGAAGGCCTGAATATCCCCCTGCTGATCCGCAAGATCGACACCTGGGACCAGGCACCACAAGCCGTGCTTGAGGTATGCCGCCAACATCAGGTGGCAAGCGCCCACTGGAACGAAGAGTACGGCATCAACGAGCAGCGCCGTGACGATGCCACCCGTGCCCTGCTGGAAAAGTCGGGCATTCAGGCCCACAGCCACCTCGACCAGCTGTTTTTCCGCCCGGGCACCATCCTGACCCGCAGTGGTGACTACTTCCAGGTTTTCAGCCAGTTCAAGAAAACCTGCCTGGAGCACCTGCACCGCAGCCTGCCTGCCCTGGCCCACCGGGTTAAGCGCCAGGCACCGCTGCACATCCCTGCCGACCCGGTTCCGCAACACGTGGACGGTTTTGAAACACCCACGCGCGCCTTGCGTGACCATTGGCCGGCGGGTGAAGCCGAGGCGCAGGGGCGGCTGTCCCGCTTCCTTGACGAAGCCATCGACGACTACCAGCTTCAGCGTGACCTGCCTGCCAAGCCCGGTACCAGCCAGCTTTCGACTTACCTGGCCGCCGGCGTGATCTCGCCCCGACAGTGCCTGCACGGCGCACTGGCCAGCAACCGAGGCGAGTTCGACAGTGGCAGTACGGGCGTACAAACCTGGATCAACGAACTGCTGTGGCGCGAATTCTACAAGCACATCCTGAGCGGTTATCCACAGGTCTCACGCCATCGCGCCTTCCGCGCCCAGACCGAAGCCTTGCCCTGGCGTGACGCCCCGGCAGACCTGGAGGCCTGGGAACAAGGCCGCACCGGCTTCCCGATCATCGACGCCGCCATGCGCCAGCTGCTGGATACCGGGTGGATGCACAACCGCCTGCGCATGGTCGTGGCGATGTTCCTCAGCAAGAACCTGCTGATCGACTGGCGCAAGGGCGAGCGGCACTTCATGCGCCACCTGATAGACGGTGACCTGGCTGCCAACAATGGCGGCTGGCAGTGGAGTGCATCCACCGGCACAGACGCAGTGCCCTATTTCCGTATCTTCAACCCGATTTCACAGTCTCAACGTTTCGACCCTCAAGGGCATTTCATTCGGCACTGGCTGCCGGAGTTACGTGACATAAGCGAGAAAAATATCCATGAACCGATGAAATGCAGGGATTTATTTGCTAATAATTTGTATCACAGTCCTGTGGTCGATCTCGGCAGCAGTCGCCTGCGTGCACTGGAAGCCTTCAAGGCCCTTCCACGCCGGCAGTATTAGAGGACAACGTCTTGAATGACTCACGAAGTTTTTGGGTCACGGGCGCCAGCAATGGACTTGGTCTGGCTTTGGTGGAACGCTTGCTCGAACAGGGCCATCGCGTTGCCGCCAGTGCTAAGGAAAGCGATGAATTGAATAGGTTGGCAGCACAACATGGTCGGCGTTTTTTGCGCCTGCCATGGCAGCTGCATGCCGAACCCGACGCAGCCGATGCCTGCCAGCAGATATGCCATGCCTGGTGCTCGCTGGATGGCTTGATCATCAATGCGGGTACCAGTGATTACCTGCCGGCCGATGTAGCAGACAGCGAACTGTTCGAGGCGATAGGCAGTACCAACCAGCTGGCAGGTGAGCTGTGCCTGAGCAAAGCGCTGCCTTTGCTGGCAAAGGGCGATTCGCCGCAGGTGATGGCGTTGTTCAACCGGTATTCAGCGTTGCAGCTGTATGCACCGACACAGGTCATTGCGGGCTGGAACAACCTGCCGCAATGGATGCGTGAGCAACGCAAGCCTCTGAAGGAGCTGGGCATCGGGCTGACTGTAGTGGCGCCACAGTCGCTGAAGGTGCCGGTGACGTCGGTGCAGGCGATACCGGAAGAGTGGACGCCGCAGGGTGTCGCTGAAGCGTTGTTGCGTCGGTGGCCGCAGGGAGAACCGGAACTGATCCTGGAAACCCTGGACGTCAGTAGCCTGTGGCCGTTGACGCGCTAATACCTGAAAACAGGGTTAGCTTCTTCGCGGGCGCGCCCGCTCCCACAGGAATACCCAGATCTTGAATGCTGCGGTATCCCTGAGGGAGCGGGTTTATCGAAGCGTCGAACCGCCAGACGCCGGCGCAGGTAAACTCAGAGCGCCATGCGGTAATGGAGGCTGTAGCTTTCCACCCCATCGTTGGGCTCTTTGATACCCGCATTGGAGTAATGGATCGCCCGCACCCCGATCTCATGCCCGCCGGCAAAGCGCAAACCAAAGCCGATGCGGTCCTCGAACTGGAACGCCGAGCCTAGCTCGTTGCTTTCAAGCTCGGTGCTGGAAAACGCCGCCACACCAATCCCTGCCTCGATGTAGGGCTTCACTGACTCCCCGGCAAATTCATAGACGAAGACTGGCGCGAACGACAGGCTGTGGTTGCTCGCCGTCTCGTCACCATCCCAATAGGTGTAGGCCCCATCCCAGTAGCCAGTCAGCCGACCAACGCTGGTCTGCCACCAGCTCGCATCCCAGTTCGATTGCAGCCCTAATCGGTAGACCATGGTCGAGTCACCGGTCTGCCCTACCGAAAACGAAACGTCGGCAGCCTGTGCCGACATCGCTTGCCCCAAGGTAAAGGCAGCAGCCGCCGCCAAGCCAAGCAGTTTCCTCATAAGAAACATCCTTCTTCCTGATGCTGTTATTAGTGTCCGCCTCAAGCAGGCAAGCGGTAGAAAGCGGAAGTGGAACGATAGTTCAGCTGCTTTTCACGTTTTTTTCACAACGCAAAGCTTTGCACATCGTCGGACTTACGCCACAGCACAGGTAGGATTTTTCTGAGATTGTCTGGATCAGCGCTGGTCCAGAAGCGGGCATCGCCGGCCGGGCCTTCGGCCAACAGATCGTTGGCACCCAGCAGCCGCTGCAGTTGGCGCGCCACCGCGGCGCCGGTGTCGATGATAGCCACGTCCGCCGGCACCAGGTCGGCCAGCAACGGGCGCAGGAAGGGGTAATGGGTGCAGCCGAGGATCAGCGTGTCGCAGCCGGCGGCCAGCAACGGCTGCACATAGCCAAGCAGCATCTGGCGCAGCACCAGGCTGGTCAGGTCTCCGGTTTCAATCAGCTCGACCAGCCCCGGGCAAGGCTGGGTGATGACCTGCACGTCGTTGGCAAAGCGGTCGAGCAAAGCGGCGAATTTGGCGCTCTGCAGGGTACCGGTAGTGGCCAGCACACCGACCACGCCCGAGCGGGTAGCCGCCGCCGCAGGCTTCACGGCGGGTTCCATGCCCACCAGCGGCCAGGTCGGGTACAACTCGCGCAAATCAGCCACCGCCGCTACCGTGGCGGTGTTGCACGCCAGCACCATGGCCTTGGCGCCTTGTGCATGGAAGAACGCGGCAATACGCCGGCAGCGTTCACGGATGTAGTCTGGCGACTTCTCGCCATAAGGCACATGGCCACAGTCGGCCACGTACAACAGCGTCTCGTTGGGCAGCAGGCGCTGGATCTCGGCGAGCACCGACAAACCGCCGACCCCCGAGTCCATCACGCCGACCGGCGCCGAGCGCTCAGCCATCGCGCTTGCCGCAAACAGTACAGGCCGGGTCACGCTTGACCCGCAACTCGCGAATGCGGGTGCCGAGGGCATCGATCAACAGCAGGCGGCCAACCAGCGGCTCGCCGAACCCGGCCAGCAGCTTCATCGCCTCCAGCGCCTGCAGGCTGCCCACCAGGCCCACCAGCGGCCCGATAACGCCCGCTTCGCTGCAGGTCAGCTCATCTTCACTGCCATGCCCATACAGACAGTGGTAGCAGGGGCTGTAGTCGCGCCGAGGGTCGAACACCGACAGCTGCCCTTCCAGGCGGATCGCCGCGCCGCTTACCAGCGGTTTGCAAGCAGCCACACAGGCAGCGTTGACCGCTTCACGGGTAGCGAAATTGTCGGAGCAATCCAGCACCAGGTCGACCGCCGCCACAGCAGCAGCGAGCGAGTCTTCATCCAGGGCCTGGCGATGGGCGACCAGGCCGATCTCCGGGTTGATTGCCTGCAAGCGTTGCAAGGCCGAATCGACCTTGCTCATGCCGACGCTGGCACTGTCGTGAATCACCTGGCGTTGCAGGTTGGTCAGGTCGACGGTGTCGAAGTCGGCCAGGTGCAGCTCACCGACCCCGGCGGCAGCCAGGTACAGCGCAACCGGCGAGCCCAGGCCGCCGAGCCCGACGATCAGGGCCTTGCTCTGCTTGAGCCGCAACTGGCCGTCGATGTCGATCTGGGCCAGCAATACCTGCCGGCTGTAACGCAACAGTTCCTCATCACTCAGCATGGCAAACGCCCCAGGGTAATGCGTTCATGGCCGCCCAGGTCCGTGCGGCTGGCAACCTCGATAAAACCTTGCTCAGCCAGCAAGGCGCGTACTGCCGCTGCCTGGTCGTAACCATGCTCCAGCAGCAACCAGCCACCCGGCAACAGGTGCGCGGGGGCCTGGGCGGCAATCACGCGTAGGTCGTCCAGGCCATCGGCGCCGGCCACCAGCGCACTGCTGGGCTCGAAGCGCACGTCACCGGCCACCAGGTGCGGGTCTGCGGCGGCAATGTAGGGCGGGTTGCTGACAATCAGGTCGAAACGCTCGCCGGCCAGGCTGTCGAACCAGTGGCTTACCCGCACCTGGGCGTTGCCCAGGCCCAGGCGCTGGCGGTTGCGCTCGGCCAAGGCAGCGGCCTCCTCCACCCGGTCAACCGCAGTTACCTGCCAGGCCGGGCGATCGCTGGCCAGGGCCAGGGCAATTGCACCGGTACCGGTGCCCAGGTCGAGGACCTTGGCTGGCGAGGCAGGTTGCAACTCGAGGGCCGTCTCGACCAACAGTTCGGTATCCGGCCGCGGGATCAGGGTATGCGGCGCCACTTCCAGGTCGATCTTCCAGAAGCCCTGCTGCCCGAGGATGTAGGCGACCGGCTCGCCGCCACGGCGGCGCTGCAGGTAATCGGCGTAGGTCTGGGCATCTTCGCTGCTGACAATTCGCTCGGGCCAGGTGTGCAGGTAGCTGCGCGATTTGCCGATGGCAGCAGCCAGCAGCAGTTCGGCATCCAGCCGCTCGGTGGGCGATTCGGGCAGCTGCGCGTTGCGCAGCAAGCTGGCGATGATGGTCATCAGTCCCCCAGGGCAGCCAGTTGATCGGCCTGGTATTCGGCCAGCAGCGGTTCGATCACTGCGTCCACGCCTCCGCTGAGGATGTCGTCCAGCGAGTACAAGGTCAGGTTGATACGGTGATCGGTCACCCGGCCCTGTGGATAATTGTAGGTGCGGATGCGCTCGGAACGGTCACCGGAGCCCACCAGCAGCTTGCGCTCGCTGGCAATGGCATTCTGTGCTGCGCTGGTCTGCATGTCGTTGAGCTTGGCCGACAGCCAGGACATGGCACGGGCGCGGTTCTTGTGCTGCGAACGCTCTTCCTGGCATTCGACCACGATGCCGGTGGGCAAGTGGGTGATACGGATCGCCGAGTCGGTCTTGTTGACGTGCTGGCCACCCGCGCCAGATGCACGGTAGGTGTCCACGCGCAGGTCGGCCGGGTTGATTTCGATGGCTGCTTGTTCGTCCGGCTCGGGCAGCACCGCCACCGTGCACGCGGAGGTGTGCACGCGGCCTTGGGATTCGGTTTCGGGCACGCGCTGGACGCGGTGCGCTCCGGACTCGAACTTGAGCTTGCCGTAGACGTTCTCACCCTCGACACGGGCGATGATTTCCTTGTAGCCGCCGTGCTCGCCTTCGTTCTCGGACAGGATCTCCAGGCGCCAGCCGCGTTTTTCGGCGTAGCGCGAATACATGCGGAACAGGTCGCCGGAGAAGATCGCCGCCTCGTCGCCACCGGTGCCAGCGCGGATTTCGAGGAACACGTTGCGGCCGTCGTTGGGGTCTTTGGGCAGCAGCATGCGTTGCAGCTTCGCCTCCAGCGTCAGCAGCTGCTCCTTGGCTTCACGCACTTCTTCCACGGCCATTTCACGCAGGTCCGGGTCGCTGTCCTTGAGCAGCGCCTGGGCACCTTCAAGGTCGCCCTGGACTTTGCACCACTCTTTATAAGCAGCGTAGACCGGCTCGACCTCGGCGTATTCACGGGAATACGCGCGAAAGCGCGTCTGGTCGGAAATGACCTCGGCATCACCGAGCAGTGCGGTGAGCTCTTCGAAGCGGTCCTGGAGGATATCCAGTTTGTTCAGCAGCGACGCTTTCATTGCGGGGATTTGTCCGTGGAGCCCTCGTTGAGGGCAAAGAGTTCCTGGGCCATGGCCAGCGCATCAAGGCGGCCCTCGGCCGAGAGCTTTTTCAACTGCACGCTGGGCGCATGCAGAAGTTTGTTGGTCAGCCCCCGGGCCAGTTGGGCCAGCACGTCCTCGGGGTTGCCGCCGTTGGCCAGCAGGCGCTGGGCCTTTTGCAGTTCTTCGTCGCGCAGACGCTCGCTTTGCTGGCGATAGGCCTTGAGCACGTCCACCGCAGCCAGTTCGCGCAAGCGCACCATGAAATCTTCGGCGCCCACCGATACCAGCTCTTCGGCAGCCTGGGCGGCGCCCTGGCGGCTCTTGAGGTTTTCCGCCACCACGTCGTGCAAGTCATCGACAGTGTACAGGTAGACGTCGTCCAACTCGCCGACTTCAGGTTCGATGTCGCGCGGTACGGCGATGTCGACCATGAAGATCGGCTTGTGCCGGCGCTGTTTCAGCGCACTCTCGACCGCGCCCTTGCCCAGGATTGGCAGTTGGCTGGCGGTGGAGCTGATGACGATGTCGCTGTTGGCCAGTTCCTGGGGGATGTCGGCCAGCAATACGGCATGCGCGCCGAACTGCTCGGCCAGGATACTGGCCCGCTCCAGGGTGCGGTTGGCCACGACGATACGCCGCACGCCTTGCTCATGCAGGTGGCGGGCGACCAGGGTGATGGTTTCGCCGGCACCGATCAACAAGGCCTGGCTACGGCCCAGGTCGCTGAAGATCTGCTTGGCCAGGCTGACCGCGGCAAACGCCACCGATACCGGGTTTTCACCGATGGCGGTGTCGGTACGCACCTGCTTGGCAGCGCTGAAGGTGGCCTGGAACAGGCGCCCGAGCAGCGGGCCGACGGTGCCGGCCTCGCGTGCCACGGCGTAGGCGGACTTCATCTGGCCGAGGATCTGCGGCTCGCCAAGCACCAGCGAGTCCAGGCCCGAAGCTACGCGCATCATGTGCTTTACCGCATCGTGCTCTTCATGCACGTAGGCGCTGGCGCGCAGCTCGTCCAGGCTGAGGCGGTGATAGTCGGCCAGCCATTGCAGCACGGCGTCGGCGGACAGGTGATCCTGCTCTATATAGAGCTCGCTGCGGTTGCAGGTCGACAGGATCGCCGCCTCGCGGCTGGAGGTCAGTCGGCAGAGCTGCTGCAGGGCGTCTACCAGCTGCTCTGGGGTAAACGCCACGCGCTCGCGTACGTCTACCGAGGCAGTCTTATGGTTGATACCAAGTGCAAGAAAGGCCATGCAAGGTCGCTGGTTGTGACGGGAAGCCGATAATTGTCCTCTTTCGCAGGTTTTAGAACAACCACCGTTCGCTATTGCGCTGATAGCGCTGCGGCTATCGCCGCTCCCGGGCCAGCATGAGCGTTGATTTCAGGTTTCACTCCCGCTTTTGATCTGCCTTTGATCTGCCTTTGATCTGGCTTTTGATCTTCGCGACTTCAGGAGGCCGAACGCAGGGCTTGCGAAGGGAGGTGACGGGCATGGATGCCCGTCACCTCCCTCCGCAAGCCCTGCGCTCCGCCTCCTAAAGTCGCAATCCGCGTCGCCTGAGCTATCGCGCGCTTAGAAGCAAGAGCAAGAGCCGGAGCCCTGGGCATTGTGGCAAGCCTGGGGCGAACCCTGCGCGCGCTGCGCGGTCTGCATGTGCTAAGCATATGCTTCATACCTTCGCAGGTGGGTTTTGCCCCCGCGCTTGTGTCATCATGCTCCGACCGCCGGTGAGTCCTCCTAAAGCCTTCTATGAACAAACCATACGCATTGCTGCTTGCCTTCGCCCTGCTCCAGGGCTGCCAGAGCCTGGCCCCGCAAAAGGCCGAGCCTCCCGTCGCCGAAGCCGGCAAGGGCGAGGCCCAGAAGCCCGTGGTGTATGGCTCGTTCAAGCAGGACACGCTGTATAGCCTGCTGGTCGCGGAGCTGGCCGGCCAGCGCAACCGCTTCGACATTGCCCTGGCCAACTACACCGACCAGGCAGCAAAAACCCAGGACCCCGCGGTTTCCGAACGCGCCTACCGCATCGCTGAATACCTCGGCGCCGACGAGCCGTCACTGGACAACGCACTGGTCTGGGCCCGCAACGACCCGCAGAACCTCGACGCCCAGCGCGCCGCCGCCATCCAGCTGGCCCGCGCCGGCCGCTATGACGACTCCATGGCCTACATGGAAAAGGTGCTGCAGGGCCAGGGCGACACCCACTTCGACTTCCTCGCCCTGTCCGCCGCCGAAACCGACCAGAGCACCCGCGACGGCCTGCTGCAAAGCTTCGAGCGCCTGCTGGTGAAATACCCGGACAACGGCCAGCTGGTGTTCGGCAAGGCCCTGTTGCTGAACCAGGACGGCAAGGCCGAAGAGGCGCTGGAACTGCTCGAATCCCACCCGGCGCACAACGGCGAAATTGCCCCGATCTTGCTGCGCGCCCGCCTGTTGCAAGCCCTGGACCGCGGCTCCGAGGCACTGCCCCTGCTGCGCGGTGCAATTCGCGACAACCCGGATGACAAGCGCCTGCGCCTGACCTACGCCCGCACCCTGGTCGAGCAGGACCGCATCGCTGATGCCAAGGGCGAGTTCCTCAGCCTGGTCCAGCAATACCCGGACGATGACGAGCTGCGCTATTCCCTGGCCCTGGTGTGCCTGGAGAACAAAGACTGGGATGAAGCCGAAGGCTACCTGCAGGAACTGGTCGAGCGTGACAGCAACGTCGACGCCGCGCACCTGAACCTGGGCCGCATCCGCGAGGAACGCCACGACCCCGCTGGCGCCCTGCGCGAATACGCCCTGGTCGGCCCTGGCCCCGACTACCTGCCGGCGCAGCTGCGCCAGGCAGACATCCTGATTGCCAACGGCCGCGGCACCGAGGCCTCGCGCCTGCTCGCCGAGGCCCGCGAAGCCCAGCCGGACTATGCCATCCAGCTGTTCCTGATCGAATCGGAAAGCTACAGCAACAACAACAAGGACGCCCAGGCCAGCCAGGTATTGCAACAAGCCATCCAGCGCTACCCCGACGACCTCAACCTGCTGTACACCCGCGCCATGCTGGCCGAAAAACGCGACGACATGGTGCAGCTGGAAAAAGACCTGCGCGCCATCATCGCCCGCGAACCGGAAAACGCCATGGCGTTGAACGCCCTGGGCTACACCCTGGCCGACCGCACCACGCGCTACGCCGAAGCCAAGGCGCTGATCGACAAGGCCCACCAGCTGACCCCGGACGACCCGGCGGTACTCGACAGCCTGGGCTGGGTCAACTACCGCCTGGGCAACCTCGACGAGGCTGAAACCTACCTGCGCCAAGCCTTTGCCAACTTCCCCGACCACGAAGTGGCCGCCCACCTGGGCGAAGTGCTGTGGGCCAACGGCAAGCGCCGCGAAGCCCGCCAGGTATGGGCCAAGGGCTTCGAAGCCCAGGCCGACAGCCCCATCCTGCGCAAGACCCTCCTGCGCCTGACCGGATCCGAGACCCTTTAACGCCATGTTTTTGCGCCATTGCATCACCTTCACCCTGATCGCCCTGCTGGCCGGCTGTGCCGGCTTCGGTAGCCGCGAAGCCCTGCAAGGTCACGGCGACCCACAACAGTGGCGGGCCCATAAAGAGCAGCTGAGCAGCCTTGATGGCTGGCAGATCAACGGCAAGGTCGGGATCCGCGCCCCGCGCGACTCCGGCAGCGGCACGCTGTTCTGGCTGCAGCGCCAGGACTATTACGACATTCGCCTGGCTGGGCCGCTCGGCCGTGGTGCCGCACGCCTGACCGGCCGACCCGGCGGCGTGGTGCTGGAAGTGGCCAACCAAGGCCGCTTCGAGGCCACCAGCCCGGAAGCCCTGCTGGAAGAGCAGCTTGGCTGGCAGTTGCCCGTGTCGCACCTGGTCTGGTGGGTCCGCGGCCTGCCCGCTCCCGACAGCAAGAGCAAGCTGACCCTGGACGGCGACAGCCGCCTGGCCAGCCTCGAGCAGGATGGCTGGCAGGTGCAGTACCTGAGCTACACCGAGCAGAATGGCTACTGGTTGCCCGAGCGCCTGAAACTGCACGGCAAGGACCTGGACGTGACCCTCGTGGTCAAGGACTGGCAGCCACGCCAGCTGGGGCATTGATCACATGCAGAAAATCACCCTGCCCGCCCCGGCCAAGCTCAACCTGTGGCTGCATATCATCGGCCGTCGCGCGGATGGTTATCACGAGCTGGAAACCGTGTTCCAGTTTCTCGACCATGGCGACGAACTGAGTTTCGCCGTTCGTGACGATGGCGTGATCCGCCTGCACACCGAGATCGAGGCCGTACCGCACGACAGCAACCTGATCGTGCGTGCCGCACGCAAGTTGCAGGAACAGTCCGGCAGCCCACTGGGCGCCGACATCTGGCTGACCAAGGTGCTGCCCATGGGTGGCGGCATCGGCGGCGGCAGTTCGGACGCCGCTACCACCCTGCTGGCCCTCGCCCACCTGTGGCAACTGGACTGGGACGAAGACCGCCTGGCCGCATTGGGCCTGAGCCTGGGCGCCGACGTACCGGTATTCGTACGCGGCCATGCGGCGTTCGCCCAGGGCGTGGGCGAGCAACTGACCCCGGTCAACCCGCACGAGCCCTGGTATGTCGTGCTGGTGCCGCAAGTGTCTGTCAGCACAGTAGAAATTTTTTCACATCCACAGTTGACACGTGATTCCCTCCCCCTTAATATGCGCCCCGTTCCCGAGGGAAACAGTCGAAATGACTGCCAACCGGTGGTAGAGCAGAGTTATCCAGAAGTTCGCAATGCGTTGAATTCACTGGGTAAATTCACTGAGGCTCGACTAACCGGCACTGGAAGTTGTGTGTTTGGGGCCTTCCCAAACAAAGCCGAAGCTGATAAAGTTCTGGCCCTTCTTTCAGCGACCCAAACAGGGTTTGTGGCGAAAGGAAGCAATATTTCGATGTTGCATCGCAAGCTGCAAAGTCTGGTCAAGAAGTCGAGCGCATAAGCGTTCGCAGCAACAGATACAGGGGCGTCGCCAAGCGGTAAGGCAGCAGGTTTTGATCCTGCCATGCGTTGGTTCGAATCCAGCCGCCCCTGCCATTTTCCTATACTCATCCAGGTATACCCTCAGCCTTCAGGTACTGCGCGTGTCCAAGATGATGGTCTTTACGGGGAACGCTAACCCCGATCTGGCTCGGCGTGTCGTACGTCAGCTGCATATCCCTCTCGGTGACGTCTCTGTCGGTAAATTCTCCGACGGCGAGATCAGCACTGAGATCAATGAAAATGTTCGCGGTAAAGACGTTTTCATTATTCAGCCGACTTGTGCCCCGACCAACGATAACCTGATGGAACTGGTAGTGATGGCCGACGCCTTCCGCCGCTCCTCAGCATCCCGAATCACCGCCGTGATTCCTTACTTCGGATATGCCCGCCAGGACCGCCGTCCGCGTTCGGCACGTGTAGCCATCAGCGCCAAAGTTGTCGCTGACATGCTCACTGTCGTAGGTATCGACCGTGTACTCACCGTCGACCTGCACGCTGACCAGATCCAAGGCTTCTTCGATATCCCCGTCGACAACATCTACGGCTCGCCCGTACTTGTCGATGACATCGAAGACCAGCGTTTCGAGAACCTGATGATCGTCTCCCCGGACATTGGTGGTGTCGTGCGCGCACGTGCCGTTGCCAAGTCCCTGGGCGTCGACCTGGGTATCATCGACAAACGCCGCGAGAAGGCTAACCACTCCGAGGTTATGCACATCATCGGCGACGTCGAAGGGCGCACCTGCATCCTGGTAGACGACATGGTCGACACCGCCGGCACCCTGTGCCACGCGGCCAAAGCCCTGAAAGAGCACGGCGCTGCCAAGGTTTACGCCTACTGCACGCACCCTGTTCTGTCGGGCCGCGCGATCGAGAACATCGAGAAGTCGGTACTGGACGAGCTGGTGGTGACCAACACCGTTCCGCTGTCCGCCGCTGCTCAAGCCTGTGACCGTATCCGCCAGCTGGATATCGCACCGGTTGTGGCTGAAGCGGTCCGCCGCATCAGCAACGAAGAATCGATCAGCGCGATGTTCCGCTAAGCGGAACGCGTGTTGATGTGAAGCGCCCCGCCCCAACATGTGTTGGGGCGGGGCTTTTTTGCCATCCCCGTTGGCGCTGGTCGCAAACGCCTTCGGGGGGCTATTTTGGAGAAACAAAATGACTGATTTTATTCTGAACGCCCAAGCGCGTACTGACCTGGGGAAAGGTGCGAGCCGCCGCCTGCGTCATGCGCTGAGCATCCCGGCCGTTGTCTACGGTGGTGATAAAGAAGCTCAATCCCTGACCATCGTGGCCAAGGAAATCACCAAGCTGTTCGAAAACGAAGCTGCTTTCAGCCACGTTATCGAGCTGAATGTTGACGGTGTCAAGCAGAACGTCATCATCAAGGCCATGCAGCGCCACCCAGCCAAGCAGTTCATCATGCACGCCGACTTCGTTCGCGTTGTTGCTGGCCAGAAACTGACCGCTGTTGTTCCAGTGCACTTCATCAACGAAGAAGCACCGGCCAAGAAAGGCGGCGAGATCTCCCACGTTGTTGCCGAGATCGAAGTTTCCTGCGAAGCCAAAGACCTGCCTGAGTTCATCGAAGTTGACCTGGCCAACGCCGAAGTCGGCACCATCATCCACCTGTCGGACCTGAAAGCTCCGAAAGGCGTAGAGTTCGTAGCTCTGGCCCACGGTGATGACAAAGCTGTTGCCAACGTTCACGCTCCACGCGTTGCTCCAGAAGCAGAAGGCGCTGCCGAGTAATCCACTCGCACGCCGGCGTTGATCGGGTTACAGTGCCGCGCGCACTGTAACCCACCAACTCCAAGGAAGAGCCCCTGACGTGACCGCCATCCAGTTGATCGTTGGCCTGGGTAACCCCGGCCCCGAATACGAACAGACCCGGCATAACGCAGGGGCTCTTTTCGTTGAACGCATTGCCAGCGCCCAGCGTATTTCGCTTACCGCTGACAAAAAGTATTTCGGCCTGACGGCTAAATTCAGCCATCAGGGCAACGACGTTCGTTTGTTGATCCCCACCACCTACATGAACCGCAGCGGCCAGTCCGTAGCGGCCTTGGCCAATTTCTTCCGCATCAAGCCGGAAGCAATCCTGGTGGCACACGACGAACTCGACCTGCCTCCGGGCGTTGCCAAGCTCAAGCGCGGCGGCGGCCATGGTGGGCACAACGGCCTGCGCGACATCATCGCGCAGCTCGGCAACCAGAACGACTTCCACCGCCTGCGGCTTGGCATTGGCCACCCGGGCGACGCCAAACTGGTCTCCAACTTCGTCCTGGGCCGCGCGCCGCGCGCCGAGCAGGAGAAGCTCGACGCCAGCATCGATTTTGCCCTCGGCGTGCTGCCGGACGTGCTTGCCGGCGACTTTGCCAAGGCGATGCGCGAACTGCACAGCCAGAAGGCCTGATTTCCTTTAGAGAGGGGAATACCCATGGGTTTCAATTGCGGCATCGTCGGCCTGCCCAACGTCGGCAAGTCCACCCTGTTCAACGCCCTGACCAAGTCTGGCATCGCGGCGGAGAACTTCCCTTTCTGCACCATCGAGCCAAACAGCGGCATCGTGCCGATGCCCGACGCTCGTCTGGCTGCGCTGGCTGAAATCGTCAAGCCAAACCGCATCCTGCCGACCACCATGGAATTCGTCGACATCGCCGGCCTGGTTGCCGGTGCCTCGAAAGGCGAAGGCCTGGGTAACAAGTTCCTCGCCAACATCCGCGAGACCGACGCCATTGCCCACGTGGTGCGCTGCTTCGAAGACGAGAACGTGATTCACGTTTCCAACAGCGTCGACCCCAAGCGTGACATCGAGATCATCGACCTCGAACTGATCTTCGCCGACCTCGATAGCTGCGAGAAGCAACTGCAGAAGGTTACCCGCAACGCCAAAGGCGGCGACAAGGAAGCCTTGGCGCAAAAGGCCATTCTGGAAAAGCTGATCCCGCACTTCACCGAAGGCAAGCCTGCGCGCAGCCTGATGAAGAACATGGCTGACGACGAAAAAGCCGTCATCCGTGGCTTCCACCTGCTGACCAGCAAGCCGGTGATGTACATCGCCAACGTCGCCGAAGACGGCTTCGACAACAACCCGCACCTGGACGTGGTCAAGGCCATCGCCGAGGAAGAAGGCGCGGTAGTGGTGCCGGTGTGCAACAAGATCGAAGCAGAAATCGCCGAGCTGGACGACGGTGAAGAGAAGGACATGTTCCTCGAGGCCCTGGGCCTGGAAGAGCCTGGCCTGAACCGCGTGATCCGCGCCGGTTACGAGCTGCTGAACCTGCAAACCTACTTCACTGCCGGCGTGCAGGAAGTGCGTGCCTGGACCGTTCGCATCGGTGCCACCGCACCGCAAGCGGCCGGGGTTATCCACACCGACTTCGAAAAAGGCTTCATCCGCGCTGAAGTGGTGGCCTATGACGACTTCATCCAGTTCAAGGGTGAAAGCGGTGCCAAGGAAGCCGGTAAATGGCGCCTGGAAGGCAAGGATTACATCGTCAAAGACGGCGACGTGATGCACTTCCGCTTCAACGTCTGATGGGTGCCGTGGAACTCCACGGTACTTGAAAGACTTCAAAACCCCCGTAATCGCCAAGCGATACGGGGGTTTTGTGTTTAAGGGCCATGCATTTGCAGCACCGGCCGAGAAAAAGCCGGGGCCAGGATGTTGCTTGGTCAGCGATGGGCCGCAAAGCGGCCCCCGATGTCAGCATCTAAGCTGTGATGGAGCACCCTCCTCCCCCAGAGCCTGCGCCATGCCCGAACCACCTCGCGTCGACTGGCAACGCTGGCTGCCCGGCCTGGTCACCCTGCTCCACTATCAACGCGCCTGGCTAGCCAAGGACATCGCCGCCGGCCTGGTGCTGACAACCATGCTGGTCCCCGTGGGCATCGCCTACGCCGAAGCGTCCGGCGTACCCGGTATCTACGGCCTGTACGCCACCATCATCCCGTTGCTGGCCTACGCCCTGTTCGGCCCTAGCCGCATCCTTGTGCTGGGCCCGGACTCGGCACTGGCCGCGCCGATCCTGGCGGTGGTGGTGCAGTACGCTGCGAGCGACCCGCAGCGGGCAATCGCCATCGCCAGCATGATGGCGCTGGTCGCCGGGGCGTTCTGTGTGATTGCCGGACTGCTGCGCCTGGGCTTCATCACCGAGTTGCTGTCCAAGCCGATCCGCTATGGCTACATGAACGGCATCGCCCTGACGGTGTTGATCAGCCAACTGCCCAAACTGTTCGGCCTGTCCGTGGACAGCCAAGGCCCACTGCGGGATATCTGGAACCTGATCCAGGCCTTGCTCGCCGGCCAGGGTCATTGGCCAAGCTTCATGGTCGGTGGCGCCAGTTTGGCGCTGATCCTGCTGCTCAAGCCATTCAAGCGCCTGCCAGGCATCCTCATTGCCGTGGTACTGGCCACGCTCGCGGTGAGCCTGCTGGGGCTCGACCAGCAAGGCGTGAAAGTGCTCGGCAAGTTGCCGCAAGGGCTGCCCAGCTTTGCCTTGCCCTGGGTCAGCGATATAGACCTGGTGGAGGTGCTGCTTGGCGGCATCGCGGTGGCGCTGGTGTCGTTCGCCGATACCAGTGTGCTGTCACGTTCCTATGCCGCACGCCTGAAAATGCCGGTCAACCCGAACCAGGAAATGTTTGGCCTGGGCGTAGCCAATCTCGCCTCAGGGCTGTTTCAGGGCATCCCCATCAGCAGCAGCTCGTCGCGCACACCGGTGGCCGAAGCTGCCGGTTCGCAAACCCAGCTCACCGGCATTATCGGTGCGCTGGCGGTCACCCTGTTGCTGCTGGTGGCGCCCAACCTGATGCAGCACCTGCCCAACAGCGCCCTGGCGGCTGTGGTGATTGCCGCAGCAGTGGGGCTGTTCGAGTTCGCCGACCTCAAACGTATATTCCGCATGCAGCAGTGGGAGTTCTGGCTGTCGTTCACCTGCTTCGTCGGCGTGGCGGTGTTTGGCGCCATTCCCGGTATCTGCATTGCGGTGGCAATAGCGGTGATCGAGTTTCTGTGGGACGGCTGGCGGCCACACCATGCAGTGCTGGGCCGGGTGGATGGCACCCGGGGGTACCACGATGTGCAGCGTTATCCACAGGCACGACGCATTCCGGGGCTGGTGTTGCTGCGTTGGGACGCGCCGCTGTTCTTTGCCAATGCCGAGCAGTTCCAGAGCACAGTGATGGCGGCTGTAGACGAGTCGCCGACGCCGGTGCAGCGGCTGCTAATCGCCGCGGAACCGGTGACCAGTATCGACATCACCTCGGCAGATATGCTGGCCGAGCTGGACCGTGCACTGGAGGCACGAGGGGTGGAATTGCAGTTTGCCGAGATGAAAGACCCGGTGAAGGACAAGATGCGGCGGTTCGGGTTGTTTCAGCATATGGGGGAAAAGGCCTTTCACCCCACGGTGGGTGCCGCTGTGGATGCCTATCTGGAAGAAAGTGGGGTTGATTGGCAGCCCTAGGTTCCCTGTGCTGGCTGCTTCGCGAACTCACCCGCGAAGCAGCGCACGCCGAGCACGAAGCCGGTCAATCCAGATCAACATGGCACTGGCATACACCGAGACCGCCAGAAACAAGGCCATGCGCACCGCAAAGGCCTTGTACACATCCTGCCCACCCGCACTGTCCTGCACCGACTGCCCAAGCAAGATCAGCAGGGTCGTCAGGCAACTGACCCAGTACGCCGGGCCCTGCCGACTCGGCACGGCTTGATACAGCCGCCGCGCCTGCCACAGGACGAACAGCAGCACCCAGAGGAAGAACATCCACAGGTGCACGAACAGGCTCAACGCGCCCCACATCAGTATCGCCAGCAGGCCGGCAAGCAAGGTCGAACCAATCAGCTCTCGGCTGGCATGCCGTGCGCGGGTTTCCCCGGCCTGCTGCCCCAGGCTTACCGCCTTCATGATCAGCGGCATGTACTGGTCCGGGGCAATCAACGCCAGCAGAAACGCAGGCATCACGATCAGCGTGGCGCGCAATGCCACCCAGCTGACATGCTCGGTGCCCGGCAGCGGTGGTACCGGTTGCGCCGATGCACCAGCAGGTTCGGGAAACAGCATATGCGCCAGCGCCGTGCCCAGCACTGCCAGCAGCATGCCTTTGGCCAGCGCTTCGACCACCGACAGCGCCAAGGTGAAGTCGCTGGTGCCGGCGGCGGCGATCATGGTCAGGCCGACCACCAGCAAGTTGGCCAGCAGGCCGTTGCCGCCCTCAAGGGCGTAGCGCAAGGTGAGGAAAACACCTACGCCCACCAGCAACACCCCGCTCAGCGGTGCGTGGCGCAACAGCGGAATCAGCAACAGCCCGCTGCCACAGGCGAGCAGTACCAGCACCGCCAGGGCCGGCGCCGCTCGCAGGGGCAGTGGGTGGCTGCGCATGGCCAGCAACAGCACAGCGAACACCGGTGCCAGGATCGGCACCGGCAAGCCAATGCCAAAACTCACCGCCAGGCACAGCGCCACACCCCAGGCCAGGCGCAGGGCGCGCAGGCGGCGCAACTCAATAGGCATAGGACAACCAGCTCATCAACCACATGAACAGCCGGCCCAGCAGGTTCAGCGGGTTACCTTCGCTGGGCAGCGCCATGACCTCCGCCTGCCCGCCTACCCGCAGCCCGCGCTTGTCCGGCAGCTGATCACGCTCCAGCTCGACAATTACCGGAAAGCGCTGGGCCGAACGCAGCCACTCGCGGCTGTTCTGCACGGTGGGCAATGTGCCCGGCGGGGTGCTCTGGCCCACGCTCACGCCGTAGCCGATGCTGCGGATACGCCCCTTCAGCACGGTGCCGGGCAGCGCATCAAGCACTACCAGCACCGGGGTGTCGGGGCGCAGGCGGCCGAGGTTGTTCTCGGTCATGTCGGCACTTATCCACACGTCATGGATTGTGATCAGGGTCATCATCGGGCTGCCAGCCCCGACATAGTGGCCAACGTCGGTACGCAAATCGGTGATCAGGCCGTTGGCGTCGGCGCGCACCACGGTACGGGCAAGGTCCAGGCGAGCCTTTTCCACGTTAGCTGCGGCACTGCGCAACTGGGCGTTGTCATCTTGCGCCCCGCCCTGCTGCTCACGGGCGCGCTCCACTTCGGCACGGGCCGCTGCCACTTGGCTGATGGCCTGGTCGCGGGTGGCCTGGGCGCCTTCCAGGCGGCGCACCGATACCGTGCCTGGGTCCTCATCGATCAGGCGCTTGAGCCGCTCGGCATCCTGCCGCGCCTTGCGCTCGTTGGCCTGAGCGGCCACCAGCGCTGCTTGGGCCGAATCGATGCCGGCGGTACTGGCGCCGATCTGCCGGCGCACCGTATCGAGGTCTGCTTTGGCGCGGGCTAAGGCAATGCGGTACTGCTGCTGGTCGAGTTCGAACAGCACATCGCCCTGGCGCACGTCCTGGTTGTTGCCTACTGCCACCCGCTTGATCTGCCCTGCCACCTCGGCGGCCACCGGCACCACGTAGGCCTGCAGGCGCGCCTGCTGGGTGTAAGGCGTGAAGCGGTCGGCCAGCAGGTACCAGAGCAGGCTCACGGCGATCAGCAGCAGTACCCAGCGCATGCCGCGATCAGGGGCTGGCGGGGGCGTGGCGTCGCTCATTGGCTTTCACCTTCTGCATGTGCGGTGGGGGCTGGCGGGTCGAGCAGGTCGCCCCAGTCGGTACGTTGTTGCATCTGCTGACGCGTGGCTGGGTCGATTGGTGCGCGGCTGGTGTCCCAGCCACCGCCCAAGGCCTTGTACAAGGTCACCAGGCTGCTTACGGCATTACCGCGGCTGACCAGGTAGCCGTCCTGTTGTTGCAATAGCAGTTGCTGGGCGTCGAGCACGCGCTGGAAGTCGGCGAAGCCTTCGCGGTACTGCGAGCTGGCCAGGTTCAGCGAGCGTTGCGCAGCCTGGGAGGCCTGGTCGCGAATGGTTGCACTCTGCAGCGAGCGCACCAGCCCGCTGGCGGCATCGTCGGCCTCACGGGCGGCTTCGCGCACGCTCAGGTGGTACAACTCGATCAGTTGCTGCAAGCGGGCATCTTCTACGCGCACAGCGTTCTTGCGCCGGCCATAGTCGAACGGGTTCCAGATCAGGCTGGGCCCGGCGGCGATGTCGAAGGTATTGGGCAGGTGGCTGGCCGAGACAAAGCTCCAGCCGATGCTGCCCAGCAGGCTCAGCTGTGGATAAAGATCCGCCTCGGCCACGCCGACCAACGCCGACTGCGCCGCCACTGCCTGCTCGGCGGCGCGGATATCCGGGCGACGCTGCAGCAGGCTGGCAGGTACGTCCTGCAGCACGGCGCGGTCTGGCAACGGCAGCTGGCCATGGCCGCCATCCAGCTGCGGCAGCGGCCCGGGTGGGCGGCCCAGCAACGTGCACAACACATTACGCAGGGCGTTGAGCTGGTTCTCGAATTCGGGGATGGTGGCCAGGGTTGCCAGATATTGAGTACGCGCTTGCTGCCAGTCGAGTTCGTCATTTTCGCCATGGCGGAACAACCGTTCGGTGATCTCCAGGCTGCGCGCCTGGCGCTTGCCGTTCTCTTGCGCGATATCCAGCCGCGCCTCGGCAGTACGCAGGGCAAAGTAGGTGTCGGCCACTTGGGCACGCAGCAGCAGCATGGCGTCGGCATAGTTGGCCTGAGAGGCGAAGTACAGAGCATCGGCGCTTTCGATGGCGCGACTGAAGCGGCCCCAGAAGTCGATTTCCCAGCCAATGTCGAAGCCGACACTGGATTGCCAGAACACCGAGTCGCGCGCAGTGGCAGTGCCGGACTGGTTCTGCTTCAGGTACAGGCTCTGCGCACTCAGCTGCTGCAGCTGTGGATAACGCCCGGTCTGCACGATGGCCAACTGGGCGCGGGCTTCAGCGATGCGCAGGCCAGCCAGGCGCAGGTTGGTGTTGTTGGCGTCGGCCTCGGCAATCAGCGCGTCCAGCATCGGGTCGGCAAACACCGCCCACCACTGGCGCAGGTCGGGTGTTGCGGCGCTACGCCCTGCCTGTTCCAGCAATGGCGTGCTCCAGCCGTCCAGCCACGGCGCCTGGGGCTTTTCGAAATCCGGGCCGACCTGGGTGCAGCCGGCCAGCACCATCAGCAGGCCCAGGCCACAGCGGCGGTTGGGCATGGCTCAGGCAGCAGGTGGTGCCGGTTGCTCCGGCACCTGCAGCGCAACCCATTGCCAGAACAACACGTAAGTTACGCCAAGGATCACCGGGCCGATGAACAAGCCGATGATGCCTTTGACCACCATGCCGCCCAGTGCCCCGATCAGCACCACCGGCATGGGTACGTCCACACCGCGCCCCAGCAGCAGCGGCTTGAGCACGTTGTCGGCCAGCCCGGCGACAAAGGTGTAGATGGCGAAGATGATGGTCGCCACAGTGAAGCCTTCGACGTTGAACACGTAGATGATCACCGGCACCGTGACCAGGGTAGCGGGTGCCTGGGCAATCCCCAGCATGAGGATGACGATGGCCAGCATGCCGGCCCCGGGCACCCCTTTGACCACAAAACCGACGCCGATCAGCAGCATCTGGATGAAGGCGATGCCGATCACGCCCTGCGCCACCGCGCGAATGGTCGCGGTGCACAGCCTGGCCAGTGGCTTGCCCCGCTCTTCGCCCGATACCCGCATGGCGATGCGCTGCGCCGCGACCTGGCCGCGGTCACCAAAGGCCATGATCACCCCGGAGACAATGATCGCGCCGATAAACAGCAGGAAGGCCGCACCAGCGCTGGCTGCCGCCCCCAACAGGGTGCGCCCGGCGCCCTTGAGCTGGGGCATCCACTGGTTCAGCACACTGGCCATGTTTTCGGAAGCCGCCAACCACAGCGCGTATACCTTTGGCCCGATCAATGGCCAAGCCTGCACGGACTCGGCAGGTGCAGGCACGCTCCAGGCACCGCTCTTGAGCAATGCCACCAGGCTGTCCACCGATTCGCCGATCGACATCACCACCAGGTATATCGGCACCAGCAGCACGAGCAGTACCAGCAGCACGACCAGCGTTGCCGCATACCCTTGCCTGAACCCGGTACGGCGCTGGAGGCGGCAATGCAACGGGTACAAGGTAACCGCCAGGATCACCCCCCACAGCATCAGCTCAAGGAACGGCTGGAACACCTGGAAGGCGAATATCACCAAGGCGGCCACCAGGCCAGCCTTGATCAACACATCGAGCAAGCCACGCGACAGCGCGCTGTCCAGCTTGATACCCGGTTGCATGCTGCACCTCCGAACATTCCGTTCGCCGTGTGTTTCGATTCAGGGGTCCGTTTCCGGGGTTGCCTGCGCGGGGGGGACGTCGCGCAGCCGCCGCGCCAAGGCCATCATCACCAACGGCACCACGGCCATCGACAGGGTGATGGCCAGTACCAGCAAGTCATGCACCTGGGGCGATAACACCTGGTGGTCCCGCGCCAGCTTGAACACCACGAAGGCAAACTCGCCCCCGGAGGCCAGCACCACGCCCAGGCACAACGCCTGGGACGGGTTCAGGCCACCGGCCATGCGCCCCAGGCCATACAGCAACGGCAGCTTGATGCTCACCAGCAGTAGCGTCAGCCCCAACACCGCCAGCGGCATGCCGAACAGCAGGTGCAGGTCGGCACTCATCCCCACGCCCACGAAAAACAGCCCCAGCAGCAAGCCCTTGATCGGTTCGATCTGGGTTTCCAGCTCGTGGCGAAACGGCGACTCGGCCATCAGCACGCCGGCCAGAAATGCCCCTAGCGCCATCGACACGCCCACGTGTTCCATCAACCAGGCGGTGCCAAGCACCACCAGCAAGGCCGTGGCGGTGGACAGCTCGGGCAGGCCCGAACCCACCGTCCACTTGAACACCGGGGTCAACAGATAGCGACCAAAGATAATCAGCACACCAATGCCCACAGCCACAGCCAGCAGCGGCCAGGCCCCTTCGTCGGCGGTGCTGACATTGCCACCGAGCAGCGGCACCACGGCAATCAAGGGAATGGCGGCGATGTCCTGAAACAGCAGGATGGCCACAGCCAGGCGGCCGTGCGGTTTGCCCAGGTCCTTGCGCTCGGCCAGTACCTGCAAACCAAAGGCAGTGGAAGACAGCGCCAGGCCAACGCCCAGCACGATGGCGGCCGGCCTGGACTGGTCGAACAGCCAATAGGCCAGCAGCCCAAGCACCACGGCGGTCAGCCCCACTTGCAGGGTACCTACACCGAACAGCGCCCGGCGCATGGTCCACAACCGCCGGGGCGACAGCTCCAGACCAATGACGAACAACAGCATCACCACGCCCATCTCCGACAGACGCGCCACGTTGTCGGGGTTGTTCAGCAGGCCGAACACTGATGGGCCGATAAGCATGCCTGCCAGCAGATACCCAGGCACAGCGCCCATCCGCAAACGCTGCGCCAGTGGCACCAGAAGCACCACGGCCAGCAGGAACACCACCGTCGCCTGCAACAGGCTGCCGTCATGTGGCATGAGCTCTTACCCTCGCAGCTCCCCGCAGGGAGGGGTTCAGAAGCGTTCTTCGACGACCTTGAACGGGTAGGCCACAGCCTTGTACTTGCCGATCTTGCCCCGCTTGGGCAGCTTCACCACCTGGTCACGGGTGATGTCCTTGTACGGAATCCGGCTGAGCAGATGGCTGATGATGTTCAGGCGGGCGCGGCGTTTATCGTTGGAATGGGCCATGAACCACGGCGCCCAGGCGGTATCCGAGGCGGTGAACATGTCGTCACGCGCCTGGGTGTAGTCATCCCAGCGGGTATACGACTTGAGGTCCATGGGCGAAAGCTTCCACAGCTTGCGGCCATCGTTGATGCGATCCTGCAGGCGCAGGGTCTGCTCCTCGGCGCTGACCTCGAGCCAGTACTTGATGAGGATGATCCCCGACTCGACCATGACCTTTTCGAACACGGGCACACCGGTGAGGAACTTGTCGACGAGTTCGTCGGAGCAAAAGCCCATTACCCGCTCGACGCCCGCACGGTTGTACCAGCTGCGATCGAAGATCACCACCTCGCCCGCTGCGGGCAAATGCCCCAGGTAGCGCTGCAGGTACATCTGGGTTTTTTCCCGCTCGGTCGGTGCCGGCAGCGCCACCACGCGAAACACCCGCGGGCTGACGCGCTCGGTAATGGCCTTGATGGTGCCGCCCTTGCCGGCGCCATCGCGGCCTTCGAAGACGATGCATACCTTCAGCCCCTTGGCCACCACCCACTCCTGCAACTTCACCAGCTCCACATGCAGGTGCTTGAGCGCTTTCTCGTACGCCTTGCCGCCCAGTTTCTCTGGCTGTTCCTGGGTGGGTTTCTTCCTGGACGGCTTCGACATGACACTCTCCTGAAGGCGAATGAAGAGTCAGTATGGTCGATTCATGACGGTTTGCCGCTTCGCTTGCAGATTGGTGAGGGGCTGCCTTGCAGCCCCCACGAGGCGCTATTTGGCCAACTTGTTATAACTGGTCATCAGGTTGCGATAGTCCGGGATATGGTTGGAGAACAGCGTCCCCAACCCTTCGATGTCATTGCGCCAGTCGCGGTGCAGCTCGCAGGCCACGCCAAACCAGGTCATCAACTGCGCCCCGGCCGCCTCCATGCGCCGCCAGGCCGAATCACGGGTCAGTTCGTTGAAGGTGCCGGAGGCGTCGGTGACGACGAACACCTCAAAGCCCTCCTCCAGCGCCGACAAGGCCGGGAAGGCCACGCACACCTCGGTGACCACACCAGCAATCAACAGCTGCTTCTTGCCAGTGGCTTTTACCGCTTTGACGAAATCTTCGTTGTCCCAGGCGTTGATGTTGCCGGGGCGTGCGATGTAGGGGGCGTCAGGGAACTGCTCTTTCAGCTCCGGCACCAGCGGGCCGTTGGGGCCGGTCTCGAAGCTGGTGGTGAGGATGGTTGGCAGCTTGAAATACTTGGCCAGGTCGGACAGGGCCAGCACGTTGTTCTTGAAGCGGTCGGGGTCGATGTCCCTTACCAGCGATAACAGACCGGTCTGGTGATCGACCAGCAGCACGGCGACGTTGTTCTTGTCCAGACGCTTGTATTGGAAGGCCACGGTGAACTCCTTGCTTCAGCGGGTTGGGAGTATCAGCGTAGGCAAGGATCAAGGGTGGGACAGACCGTCAGTCGGTTCGCTTGTTGCTGCGTGTACCGGCCTCATCGCCGGCAAGCCAGCTCCCACAAGGTACTGTGTCTTCCTTAGGCATCAGGCACGGGGAGATGGCAGAAATGCGACTGAACATTCGCTGCTGTGAGATGACAGTTGGATAACTGCGGCAGATCTCAATGGGAGCGGGACGTAGCCTACTTTGCAACCCGACGATACTGCTGCTTGGGACTGCGAGGTGAATCGGGATCTGTCATTTCGATCAACCCAGCAGCCAAGGCCGGGTGCAAATAACTCTTACGGAATGTGGCACGGTGCGAGAGGCCCAGCTGATGCATGAGATCACTTGTCTTCAAAGCAACACCAGCAGGCAGCACCTTGAGAAGATTTGCTACTTGGTCGGTTACTTGGTCGGTTACTTGGTCGCTCTCTTTGGCTTCTACAAGCGCACTTAGCAATGCTTCAAGCATGTACTCGACAAACGGGGTAGCTTCAGCAGCCTGGTCAGCCGCAGCCAGCGCAGCGTAGTAAGCGTCCTGCTGCTCACGGATAACAGTTTCGACCGGCAGGTATGCCATCGCTGGTCGCCACCGGCTAAGCAGCAGGGTTTGCCATAGCCGTCCCATGCGCCCGTTGCCGTCAGCAAACGGGTGGATGAATTCGAATTCGTAGTGGAATACACAGCTGGTAATCAGCGGATGCCAATCGTTGTTCGAGAGCCAATACAGTAAATCGTGCACCAGTGTCGCCACCCGGCTGGCCGGTGGTGCCATATGTAACAGGCGAGAACCCCGATAAATCCCCACACCACCGCGCCGGTAACGCCCAGCGTCGTCTATCAGGCCATGCATCAGCATCCCGTGCGCGGCAAGCAGGTCGCTCCGGGATTCGGCACGCCAGTCAGGCATCGCATCGTAGGTAGCAAATGCATTGCGGACCTCCTGAATTTCACGCGGCAGACCTAGAACACGCTTGCCATCCAGCAGCGCGGTTACCTGCTCGACACTCAGGGTGTTGTTTTCAATGGCAAGCGATGCCTGAATGGTACGAATCCGGTTGCCTCGCCGAAGTTGCGGCGTAAGCGCTGCATTGCGATAGGCAGTCAATAACCCCACTTGCTCGCTGACTTCGGCAACCAGAGCCAGAATCCGGGGGGTCACCGTCAGCGGTGGTTGGTAATTGCTCATTGCCTGCAACCTGAAGGAATGGTGAACGACCCCGGCCATGGAAGGGATCGTCCAAATGCTGGATGCCATAGCTGCAGACACCTTAGTCGACACATTACGCGAGGGTAAAGGAAGCATTGCCATCACTTCACAAATTCCTGAACTGATTATTTGCCTCCAGCGATTTGTTCCCTCGCCAACCATCACCAGAATCGCTTCACCATAATCACAAAAACCGTGAGGCCACTCCCGTGGACCAGACCCTTCAGGTGCGCCAAGCCGCCGCCGACCTCGTTGCCGCGTTCGCCAGCAACGACACCGCCCGCTATTTCGCCTGTTTCAGCGAAGACGCCACGTTCCTTTTCCACACCTTGCCGCAACCGCTGCTGTCGCGCCGTGCCTACGAAGACCTCTGGGCGCAGTGGCAGGCCGAAGGTTTTGCCGTGCTCGCCTGCGAGTCGGGCAATGCCCACGTGAGCCTGCAAGGTGACGTAGCGATCTTCATGCACGATGTGGCCACGCATATCCGCATCGCCGGCGAAGAACACCAGTTGAGCGAACGCGAGACCATCGTCTTCCGCCGCCAGGGTGACCAGTGGCTGGCCTGCCATGAGCACCTGTCGGTCGTCTCGCCGGCCTGATCACCTTTTTACGCGGCCCTGCCGCCCTGCCATCGCACCCACAAGAAGGCCCGCGCACGCGCAGGCCCACAACAACCGCGCTGGAGCATCACCATGAGCCACTCGACCGGTATCGAGACCAACGGCGTCGAACAGATCCCCGACGATCAACGCGACGCCTCCCCGCTGGACCTGTTCCGCCTGATTTTCGGCGGGGCCAATACCTTCGCCACCGCCGTGCTGGGCAGCTTCCCCGTGCTGTTCGGGCTGTCGTTCCAGGCGGGCGTGTGGGCCATTCTGCTCGGCGTTGGCGTGGGCGCGCTGATTCTTGCGCCAATGGGGTTGTTTGGTGCGCTTAACGGCACCAACAACGCCGTGTCGTCGGGCGCACACTTTGGCGTGCACGGGCGTATCGTCGGCTCGTTCCTGTCGCTGCTCACGGCGGTGGCGTTCTTCTCGCTGTCGGTGTGGAGCTCGGGCGATGCCCTGGTCGGCGGCGCCAAGCGCCTGGCCGGCCTGCCGGAAACCGACCTCACCCTGGGCCTGGCCTACGGCCTGTTCGCGGTGCTGGTACTGGTGGTGTGCATCTTCGGCTTCCGCTTCATGCTGTGGGTCAACAAGATTGCCGTGTGGGCTTCAAGCCTGCTGTTCCTGCTGGGCATCGTTGCCTTTGCCGGGCCGTTCGACGCCAGCTACGCAGGTAGCGTCAACCACGGCCAGGCGGGCTTCTGGGCGGCGTTCGTCGGCGCAGCGATCCTGGCCATGAGCAACCCGGTGTCGTTCGGCGCCTTCCTGGGCGACTGGTCGCGCTATATCCCGCGTGCAACACCCAAGACGCGCATCATGCTGGCGGTAATTGCCGCCCAGGGCGCAACGCTGATTCCGTTCCTGTTCGGCCTGTGCACCGCCACCTTGGTAGCGACCCAGGCACCGGACTACATCGCCGCCAACAACTATGTGGGTGGCCTGCTGGCGGTGGCGCCAAGCTGGTTCTTCCTGCCGGTGTGCCTGATTGCGGTGATCGGCGGCATGTCCACCGGCACCACTGCGCTGTATGGCACCGGCCTGGACATGTCCAGCGTGTTCCCGCGCCTGCTCAGCCGCGCCGGCGCCACGCTGCTGATCGGTGTGCTGGCGATCGGCTTCATCTTCGTCGGCCGTTTCACCTTCAACCTGGTGCAGAGCGTGTCGACCTTTGCGGTACTCATCATCACCTGCACCAGCCCGTGGATGGTGATCATGATCCTCGGCCTGATCACTCGCCGCGGCTTCTACCACGCCGATGACCTGCAGGTATTCACCCGCGGCCAGCGTGGCGGCCATTACTGGTTCCTGCATGGCTGGAACTGGCGCGGCATGGGGGCGTGGCTGCCCAGCGCGGCGGTCGGCCTGTGTTTCGTCAATCTGCCGGGGCAGTTCGTCGGCCCGCTGGGCGACCTGGCTGGCGGCATCGACCTGAGCCTGCCGGTCACCCTGGGGCTGGCTGGCGTGCTGTACCTGCTGCTGCTCAACCTGTTCCCTGAACCTGCTGGCGTGTATGGCCCCCGGGGCCCGCGTTGGGTGCGTTGCAAAAGCACCGCGCACACGCCTGTGACCACTGCCGAAATGGCCTGACTGGAAACCGACCATGACCAATTCCCACTACATCGCCGGCCGCTGGGTCGAAGGGCAAGGCAGCGACTGCATCAGCGTCAACGACCCTGCGCTGGGGCAACCGTTCGCCGAGTTCATGGCTGCCAGCGTGGCCCAGGTCGACCAGGCCGTAACCGCTGCCCGCAGCGCCCTGCCCGCCTGGAAAACTACCAGCGCCAGCGAACGCGCGGCCTACCTGCGCGGCTTTGCCGAACAGCTCGGGCAACGCCGCGAAGCGTTGATCACCTTGCAAATGCGCAACAACGGCAAGCCGCGCCACGAAGCCGAGATCGACCTGGACGACGCCATCGCCACCTTCGGCTACTACGCCGAGCTGGCCGAGCAACTGCCTGCGAAGAATCGCGACGTGCCACTGGCCGCCCCAGGCTTCACCGCGCGCACTCGCCTTGAGCCGGTGGGTGTAGTCGGCCTGATCGTGCCATGGAACTTCCCGCTGGTGACCAGCGCCTGGAAGCTAGCCCCGGCGCTGGCTGCCGGCTGCACCGTGGTGCTCAAGCCATCGGAAGTCACCCCGCTGATCGAACAGGCCTACGGCCACATCGCCGACGCCCTGGGCCTGCCGGCCGGGGTGCTGAACATCGTCAACGGCAAGGCCGAGACCGGCGCCGCGCTGAGCAATCACAATGGCCTGGACAAACTGTCGTTCACCGGCAGCAACAGCGTCGGCAGCCAGGTAATGCGCAGCGCGTCGGCACAGTGCCGGCCGGTGACGCTGGAGCTGGGCGGCAAGTCGGCCATCGTGGTGTTTGACGATTGCGATGTCGATCAGGCGGTCGAGTGGATTGTCGCTGGTATCAGCTGGAACGCGGGGCAGATGTGTTCGGCCACCTCGCGGCTGCTGGTGCAGGACGGTATTGCCGATGCGCTGCTGCCACGCTTGCAGGCGGCACTGGAAAACCTGCGGGTTGGCAACCCGTTGACCGAAGAGGTCGACATGGGCCCGCTGACCAGCCAGGCCCAGTGGCTGAAGGTGGCCAGCTACTTTGCCACGGCGCGGGAAGAAGGCTTGCAGTGCCTGGCCGGTGGCAAGGCGTTGGACCGCGACGGCTGGTTCGTCAGCCCTACGCTGTATACCGATGTGCCGAAACACAGCCGCTTGTGGACCGAGGAAATCTTTGGCCCGGTGCTGTGCGCACGCCGGTTTGCCAGTGAAGAGCAGGCGATTGCCGAGGCCAACGACAGCCGCTTCGGGCTGGTGGCGACGGTTTGCTCTGCCGACCTGGCGCGCGCCGAGCGCGTGGCCGATGCGCTGGAGGTTGGCCATGTGTGGATCAACTCGGTGCAGGCGGTGTTCGTCGAAACCTCGTGGGGCGGTACCAAGGGTAGTGGCATCGGCCGCGAGCTGGGGCCTTGGGGCTTGTCCGCCTACCAATCGGTCAAGCATGTGACCCGGTGTCTGGGCTGAATTATCAGGGGCCGCTTTGCGGCCCTTTCGCAGGCAAGCCAGCTCCCACCTCGACCGCATATACCTCAAGCTGTGTGCTCCCCTGTGGGAGCGGGCGTGCCCGCGAAGAGGCCGTCACAGGTGGAACAAAACTCCGCCCCGCGTGACTTTCCCCGCCCGCTGCAAAGTCCCACCTCCTGGTACCCCAACAATCACAACACCAGGCCGGACCACCCATGCACCCTCAACGCGCCGCCTTGCACAACGAATTGCACGCCCGCCCGTCGCTGTACTTCGACGGCCCTGCGCATGTCTTCCACCTGGCCTTGCTCGGCGGTGATGCTGCCTGTGCAGCGCTGCTGCAACGCTGCTGCCCGGAGGCCCTGGACACCGCTGCCGCCCAAGGCATTACCCGCCTGGATGGCCACCCGTTCAAGTGGGAACGGCACACCGAGTTCTTCACCCTGACACTGGTGGTGCCGTGCGCTGCCACCGACACCGAATGGCGCCCCCTGCCTCCCGTGCTGGCCGAAGCCATCGCCCCGCAGGCGGCGCAGGTGATCAACGCCGTGCAGGTGCTGGTGCGTGACGAACAGGGGCTTGAGCTGCCTCGCTACGGTTTCAAAGACCCGTGCGGCTCGTGCGTTGGCGGGGGCGATGCGGTGGTGTGGAGCGATTTCCGCCTGACCGAAGATGGCACCAACCGTTTCCTGTTCATCAACCGCCGCCTCAATGCCTACCGCCAGGGCCGCATGATCCGCCGTCTGCTGGAAATCGAGACGTACCGCATGATGGCCTCGCTGACCCTGGCCACGGCCAAGGCCCTGAGCCAAGAACTGGACACTTTCGACAAGACTTTGGTCAGCCTCTCGGAGCGCAGTGCCGGGGGGGACGGCCATGACTCCAAAGGGCTGCTGGACGCCATTGCCCACTTGTCACGCCAGGTGGTCAGCCACACGGTAAAAACCCGCCACCGCTTCGGCGCCACCCAGGCCTATGCGCAACTGGTGTTCGAACGCCTGGGCGAGCTGCGGGAAAGCCATGTGGGCGACTGCCAGCGCCTGGGAGTGTTCATCGAGCGTCGGTTCAAGCCGACTGTGCGCTACTGCGCGGCGACCGAGCAGCGGCTGGAGCAACTGGCGAAGAACGTGGCAAACCTGGGCGACCTGTTGCAGGCGCGGGTGCAGGTAGAAATGGAAGAACAGAACGCCGAGATCCTGCGCAGCCTCAATGCCCGGGCCGATGCCCAGGTGAAGATCCAGCGGGCGGTGGAGGGGCTGTCGATCATTGCCATCACCTACTACCTGCTGAATTTGTTCAAGCTGCTGTATGGCGGGCTGAATGTGCTGGGGTTGGGGCTGACGGCGCGGGATGGGTTGCTGGCCATGGCGCCGCCGGTGCTGCTGGTATTGTTGGTGATTCTGCTGAGGATCAAGCAGGCCAAGCAGCATTGAATTCGGGGGCGCTATGCGCCCCTTTCGCGGCACGAGGCCGCTCCTGCAAGGGATCGCGTGCCCTGATAGCGTTCGCATTCCCTGTAGGAGCGGCCTTGTGCCGCGAAAGGGCTGCGCAGCAGCCCCGCGCTTTACACCGACTCGTCAGCGGGGCGCGTACCCTCTTGCACCAGCACCATGCTCTGCGGCGAAGACAGCGGAATGCCTTCATCACGCAGGCGACCAAGAATGGTGAACAGCAGGTCGCTACGGGTGCCTGACACCTGCCGCGGTCCCGCCACGTAACCACTGACGCCAATCACCATGCCACTGGCCGTCAGGTCCTTGAACGACACCGAAGTGGCGGGCGCATCCAGAATCGCCTCATGCTCGTGGTACGCCGTCAGCAGCAACTCGCGTACCCGGTTGGCATCGGTCTCCAGTGGCAGGGTCAGGGTAATGCCGACCACGCCCAGCGCATTGCCCATGGTCACGTTGCGCACGTTCTGCGAAATGAACTGCGAATTGGGCACGATCACCGTCGAGCGGTCGGACATCTGGATTTCGGTGGCACGCACATTGATGCGGCGGATATCACCCTCGACGCCCGCCAGGCTGACCCAGTCGCCCACCTTGACGGGGCGCTCGGTGAGCAGGATCAGGCCGGAGATGAAGTTCTGCACGATCTGCTGCAGACCAAAACCGATACCTACCGACAGGGCACTGACTACCCAGGTGAGGCTGGTGAGGTTGATGCGCAGGGTCGACATGACCAGCATGGCCAGGAACAGGAAGCCCAGGTAACCGACCAGGGTCACCAGCGAGGCGCGCATGCCGGCGTCCATATCGGTTTCCGGCAGCAGGCGTTCACTCAGCCAGCGCTTGACTACGCGAATGGCGAACAGGCCACCGAAGAAAATCGCCAAGGCCAGCAGGATGTCCTGCGGCACGATGTTGAGATTGCCAAGCAGCTTGCCGCCGGTGCCGTCCCAGTCGCCCAGGCTCATCAGCAGCTCGCTGGGGCTGGTGCCCGACGGCATCAGCGCCAGCAATAGTGCCAGGAACAGCACGATGGTACGGCCGATGCCGGCCAGGATGGTGCTGGCCTGCGCCTGGTGGCGAGGCGCCAGGCCCAAGGTGGAGGCCAGCGCCAAACCACCTGGCTGACGTGGCGACAGCAAGGTTTCGCACAGGTCACCGAAGAAGGTGGTCAGCAAGTACGCACAGGTGACCACCAGGCTGACCCACAGCAATTTGGCGGTGAGGAAGTAGGCGAGCGTCAGGTAGCCGGTAAGCAGTGCCAGCAAGATCAGTGTCAGCCAGACGACCATCACGAACGGGATCAGCCCGACCAGACCGGTGGGGCGCTCCAGGTCATGCTTGCGCAGGGTTCGGCGATAACGCAGCAGCGCGCCGGCAAAGATCAACGCCACGACCAGCGCGGTGAGGCCATTGACCGCCACGGTCAACGCCAGGCTGGCGCCGATGACGCTGTTGATGCGCTCCATGGTCATCATCACCATCAGCGCCAAGGCCAGTACCTTGGGGAACCAACCGAGCGCACTGGCCACTTCGTCATGCATCGGCGGCAGGCGCCAGGACGGGCGCTGCAGCATCAGCATGGCGCGGCCCAGGCCGGTGATGAAGGCGCTGAACACCACCAGGGTGAGAATGTGGTTGACCAGGCTGGCGATATCCGAGCCCAACTCGGCGCTGCTCTCCAGCCCCCAGCGCAGCAGCGATACAGAGCCGGCAATGGTACCCAGGGTTGCCAGGCTGACGCCCAGCGCCAGGGCGCTGCGGCGCAAGCGGCCCTCGGGCAACCAGCCGACCATGGCACTGGCCAGCAGGCGCTCGAGCACGCGCCGCACCAAGGTCCAGACCAGAATCGCCGCCACCAGGCTGGTAATGAACAGCCAGCGGTTTTCGGCGCTGAAGGCACTGCCGATGGCGTCGGCCGCCTCGCCGCGCAGGTCACGCAGACGCGCCACGTCGTCCTGGGTGGGGCGGATGATGCTCTGCCAGAACGCCGGGGTCAGTGGCGAGGCCGCACGGCTGGTAATTTGCGAGTTGAACTGGCTACGGCGCAGGTTGACGATTTGCGTGGAAAGGTCGCGGGCCGACTGATTCAGCTTGGTGGCCTGGTCCTGCTGCGCTACCAGCGCTTTTTTCTCGGCCTCCAGCGCTTTGCGCTGCTGGGTCAGGGTGGCGGCCTCGTCCGGCTGCACCGGGCCGATGACCTTGAGCTTGTCCTCGAGCTTTTCCAGGTCGGCGGTGCGCTGTGCACTCAATGCATCAGCCTGGCGCTGAACCTGCATCGCCGCCAGGCGCAACTGCGACAGCAAGTCGTCGTTGGCCTCACTGGTGACGCCCTGGCGGATCAGGTCCAGCCGGTCGCTCAGCTGTTCGATGCTGGCGTTTTCATCCAGCGCTGGCGCTTCGGCAGCCGCCAGATTAGACAATGGCGTGGCCGGGGCCGACCAGGCCGGGCTGGCAATAACCAGCATCAGGGCCAGCAGGGCCATCAGGCCTGGGCAATAACGGGCAAGGCTGACACGCCTCATCGAAGTTTCCTCTTTACAACTCGATTTGGCGGGGGATTCTACGCGGCTTCAGGCAATCAGGAGAGTGCCGTCTCTCGCTTGAGGAGTTGCTGTTTGCGCTCGACCCCCCAACGGTAGCCACTGATGTCGCCGTCCCGGCGCACCACCCGATGGCAGGGGATGGCCACCGCGATGTGGTTGGCCGCGCAGGCCTTGGCCACCGCGCGTACCGCTTTGGGCGCACCGATACGTTCGGCAATATCGGTGTAGCTGACCCGGCTGCCGGCCGGCACCTCGCGCAACGCCTGCCACACCCGCTCCTGAAACGCCGTACCTTGCACATCCAGCGGCAGCGCCAGGCCCAACGCCGGGGCTTCGACAAAGCCCACCACTTCGGCGACCAACTGTTCGTAGGCGCTATCGCCACCAATCAGGCGGGCCTTGGGGAACTGGTCCTGCAGGTCGTGCAGAAGGCCTTCAGGGTCGTCGCCCAGCAAAATCGCGCAAATGCCCTTCTCGCTCTGGGCCACCAGGATCGCCCCCAGCGAACACTGGCCGAGGGCGAAGTGGATGGTGGCCCCTGCGCCACCGGCGCGGTACTGGCGGGGGCGCATGCCCAGGCGCTGATCGGCGCTTTCGTAGAAGCGGCTGTTGGAGTTGAAGCCGGCATCGTAGATGGCGTCGGTGACTGAACGCTGCCCGTCTTCCAGGTGCTCACGCAGGCGCCGGGCACGAAAGGCGGTGGCATAGGCCTTGGGGGTAACGCCGGTTTCGGCCTTGAACAGGCGGTGCAGGTGGAAGGGGCTGACGGCGAGTTGCGCACCGAGCTGGTCGAGGCTGGGGGCGGGGTCGCTGGTTTCGATCAGGCGGCAGGCGCGGGTGACCAGTTGGCTGCGGCGGGTGGTGCTGGCCTTGCTGATACAGCGCTTGCAGGCACGGTAGCCCGCAGCTTCGGCACCAGCAGGGGTGTCGTAGAACTCGACATTGGTGCGCTTGGCCATGCGTGATTTGCAGCCGGGGTGGCAGTAGACGCCGGTGGTGCGTACGGCGTAGACGAAGTGGCCCGTGGCGGTGGAGTCACGGGACTCCACGGCTTGCCAGCGTTGGTCGGGGGTGGTGTAGAGATTCATGGGTTAGCATCCAGATAAGTTGTCGCCTGAACGGGCCCCCTTCGCGGGCATGCCCGCGAAGGGGCCCGTTCAGGCGATGCAAAAACCTCAGGCCCGCCACAGGTACCAGGCCGCCACGGTTCGAAACGGCCGCCAGCCGCCGCCCAGCGAGCGCATCTGCGCAGGTGTCGGCGCCTTGTCCAGCCCCTTCAGCCGTCGGTACCCCTCGCGCACGCCAAAATCGTCCACCGGCAGAATGTCCGAACGCTCCAGGCTATAGATCAGCAGCATCTCCACCGTCCATCGCCCTACCCCACGCAAGGCCACCAGGCGTTCGATCAGTGCCTCGTCGGCCATGGCCAATGCCTCTTCCCGCGTCGGCACCAGGCCTTCCAGCCGTGCCTGGGCAATGCCTTGCACCGTGGCCATCTTGCTTGCCGAGAACCCACAGGCGCGCAAGGTTTGCGGGCTGACCGACAGCAACTGCTGTGGCGTCGGGAACGCAACCTCCGGGAACAACGCCAGCAACCGGCCAAGGATTGCTTCGGCAGCACGGGCATGCAGTTGCTGGTAGGCGATGGCCCGCACCAATGCCTCGTAGGGCTCACGCCCGGGCGTGGCCTGGTGCAGGCAAGGCCCGATTGCAGCAATGTGCCGCGACCAGTCCGAGTCGAGTGCTGCCAGGTATTCAGTGGCCTCGCAGTAGGCCTCGGGCGAAAGGTCGGCCAGGATCATGACGCCTCCAACAGGTTGAACGCAGGCCCAGCTTAGCTCAGCCGTTCATCGGGTAAACGCCGGTTCTTGCGCGGCGAATTCCTGGCATACCATTGCCCTGCGCCGCTTTCCCCGCATAGAATTGAGAACTATTCACAATCGCACAGTTCACAGGGCCGGGCCTTCGCTACGATGCAGATCAACGACACGCTCAAGCCGACCGAGGTCGCTCTGCTCTACCAGGCCCACCATAGCTGGCTTCGCGGCTGGTTGCGCAACCGGGTAGGTTGCAGCGAGCATGCCGCCGACCTGGCCCAGGATACCTTCGTGCGGCTGCTGCGGGCCCGCCAGGTTTCACCGCTGAAAGAGCCACGCGCTTATCTCAGCAGCATCGCCCGTGGCCTGATGATCGACCAGTTCCGCCGTCGCGCACTGGAGCACGCCTACCAGCAAAGCCTGGCCCACCTGCCCGAAGCCGAGGTACCCAGCGAAGAGCACCGCCTGGTCATTCTCGATGCCCTGGGCCGCCTCGACCGTGCCCTGCACCAGCTCAAGCCGCGTGTTCGCCAGGCGTTTCTGCTGGCTCAACTGGACGGCTTGAGCATCGTGCAGATCGCTCAGCAGCTGGAAGTGTCGCGGGCCACCGTCGAGCGCGACCTGGCCAAAGCCTTGGGCGTCTGCTACCGGTTACGTTATGCCGATGCATGAGCCCGCGCCAGCGCAGTCGCAGGTCGACCAGGCCATCGACTGGCTGGTGAAGCTGCGCTTCGACCGCCCCAGCCCACGTACCGAGCAGCAATTTCAGCACTGGCTGGCCAGCCACCCGCACAACCCGCTGGCCTGGCAACGGGTCAGTCAACTCGGCGACGAACTGGCCGGGCTGCCCAAGGACCTGAGCCGGCGCACCCTGGACGGCAGCCAGCGCCAGCGCAGCAGCCGGCGTGACCACCTCAAGCTACTGGCCCTGCTGGCCGTGGGTGGCAGCCTGGGTTGGGCCACGCGCGAACCTCTGGGCCTGCCGCAACTGCTGGCCGACAGCAGCACCGCCACGGGTGAACGGCGCCAGTGGCAAGTCAGCGATGGCAGCCACATATTGCTAAACACTGCCAGCGCCATCGACCTGCATTACAGCGCCGAGCAACGCCAGTTGGAACTGGTACGTGGCGAGGTCAGCCTGGACAGCAACCCCAACGATACCCGCCCGTTCTACATCGACACCCGCATCGGCCCGCTGACCACCCTCAACGGCCAGTTGCTGCTGCGTGAAAACAACCAAGGCCTGCTGCTGGCAGTGCGACGTGGTGAAGTTACGCTGTTTCCCACGTCGGCCTCACCGCGTCAGGTGCATTCGGGCGAAACGGTACAGGTTGGGGCCAATGGCAGTGTCCACACGGTGGCGCTGCACAGCGACCCTTGGGGCTGGACCGACGGTGTGCTCAGCGTGCAGCAGATGCCACTGGGCGAGTTTGTCGCAGAGCTCGCCCGCTACCGCCCGGGCCTGTTGCGCTGCGCCCCTGAGGTGGCGAACTTGAGGGTGTCAGGCACCTATCAGTTGGCCGATACCGGTCAGATCCTGCAGTTGCTCACCCGCAGCCTGCCGGTGCGTGTCGACTACAAAACGCGCTACTGGGTAAGCATTGGCGCAGCCTGAAAAGCACTTCACTCCGCCACGGCGCGCATCCGGCCCGCGCGTCGGTACGATTGCCGGGCAAAACACACGAACAACCCGGCCATCAGCGCCAGCGCCATAGGCAGGCCGTGCGGGGCCACATCCATCGCCGCACCACTCACCAGCGGGCCGATCAGGCTACCAACGCCCCACAACAACCCCACACTGGCATTGGCAGTGACCAGATCCTGGCCTTTGAAACGTTGCCCGATCAGCACCAGCGCCAGGGTATAAATGCCCCCCGCAACCGCGCCCAGCACCACCAGCAGCGGCCACAGCAGCCAGGTCATGTTCAGCAGCCACGGCAGGCCGATGCCAATCGACATCGCCATCAACCCGCACACCAGGTGCAGCCCGGTGCGCTCCACTCGGTCGGCCAGCCAACCCAACGGCAGCTGGAACAGCATGTCGCCGGCAAACACCACCGTCACCATCAGCGCCGCCACGCCCACGGCAAAGCCATGGCTGGTGGCGTACACCGGCAACAGCGACAGCACCACGGCATCGAAGAACGAGAAGAACAGCACCGCCACGCACAACGCCGGTGCCACGCGGAAGAAGCCGGCCAGGCCGAAGCTCTTGTCGCCCTCTTCATGTTCGACATGGTCATTGGGAACGGTCAGCACGATGCACAGCAACGCCAGGCCATAGCAGACGGTGACCACTCCGGTGATCCACGGGCTGTTGGCGCCCAGCACCGCGAGCATGGCCGGGCCCAGCACCTGGAAGCCGGTAAAGCTGGTGGCATAAAGGGCCATGATCTTGCCGCGATTGTGCTCAGGGCACAGCTCGTTGACCCACGACTCGCCGAGGATGATCGCGATACCCATGCCCAGCCCCAGGCCCAGGCGCAGCAGGGCCAGCAACCACAGCGAGCCGAAGGCCGATTCGAGGAGGGCGATGCTGACGGTGCACAGGCTGAAACTCAGCAGGTAGATGGTGCGCCGGGTGAGGTGGCGGCAGCAGGCGTCGACCAGAAACGCCGAGAGCATCATGCCCGCAGCGGGGATGGCCGAGATGATGCCGATTTCCAGGGTACTGGCGCCGGCCTCATGCAGGCGCAACGACACCAGCGGCAGGCTGGCCCCCAGGCTGAAACCCACGACGGAAACGGCGAACAACAGGCCCGCCAGCAAACGCATGTTCATGTACCACTCCTTGCAAACCAGAAAGACGTGCAGACACAGGCGCGCTCGCCGGGGGGGCGAGCGACGCAAAAGCGCAGATCAGTTCAGGCGAGGTGTGGCGAGAAGGTGAAGGCGAACAGCACGCTGCGGCGACGCTTGAGCACCGTGTCTCTCGGCCAGGCACGACGCAAGGCCTGGAGGGCAGGCTGGCGGGCATGTGGGAGGGACGGGTTACGGCGCATTGCTCTGGCTACTACGCAGGTGGTGGGTAAAAAGAGGCGGCACTCTAGCCACCTGAAGGAGGGTAGTCAACCGCCCTGGGGCCTCTACGAGGCCCATTCGCAGCACAAGGCTGCTCCTACAACGAGCGCGTGCTGCCTGTAGGAGCAGCCTTGTGCTGCGAATGAGCTGCAAAGCAGCCCCCAGCGATTTCAGCGTTTACCTGTAGACGGCAAGAACACCGCCAATAACCCGAACAACGGCAGGAACGAGCACAGCCCGTACACATACTCGATACCGCGCAGGTCCGCCACATACCCCAGCAGCGCCGCGCCAATGCCGCCAAAGCCGAACATCAGCCCGAAGAAGATGCCGGCGATCATGCCCACGCTACCCGGCACCAGTTCCTGCGCATACACCACGATCGCGGAAAACGCCGAGGCCAGGATAAAGCCGATCACCACGCTCAGCACGGTGGTCCAGAACAGGTCGGCATACGGCAGCGCCAGGGTGAACGGCGTCACCCCCAGGATCGAGAACCAGATCACGGCCTTGCGCCCGATGCGGTCCCCGATCGGGCCGCCAAAGAACGTGCCCGCCGCCACTGCACCCAGGAACAGGAACAGGTGCAACTGCGAGCTGGCCACCGACACATCGAACTTCTCGATCAGGTAGAAGGTGAAGTAGCTGGTGAAGCTGGCCATGTAGAAGTACTTGGAGAACACCAGCAGGCCCAGCACGATCAGCGCCGCGATCACCCGATTCCGTGAAATGCCATGGGTGGCCTGCACCGCCTTGCGCGCCTTGGCCTGGTTGAGGTGTTCCTTGTACCAGCCGCGCAGCATCAGGGTTACACCGAGGAAGAACAATGCGGCCAGGCCGAACCAGGCCACGTGGGTCTGGCCGAACGGAATGACGATGGCCGCCGCCAGCAGTGGGCCCAGTGCGGAGCCGGTGTTGCCGCCCACCTGGAAGGTCGACTGGGCCAGGCCGAAGCGCCCGCCAGAGGCCAGGCGCGCTATACGCGAGGTTTCCGGGTGGAACGTCGACGAGCCGATGCCCACCAGCGCCGAAGCCAGCAGAATCATCGGGAAGCTGCCGACGAAGGCCAGCATCACGATCCCCACCAGCGTGCACAGGGTGCCCATCGGCAACAGGTTCGGCGCTGGCCGGCGGTCAGTAAAAAAGCCGACCCAGGGTTGCAGCAGCGAAGCGGTGATCTGGAACGTCAGGGTGATCAGGCCGATCTGGGCGAAGCTCAGGTCGTAATTGGCCTTGAGCATCGGGTAGATCGCCGGCAGCACCGACTGGATCAGATCGTTGATCAAGTGCGCCAGGGCGCAGAAGCCGATGATGCGCATTACCAGCGGCGTCGCTTGGCTCGCCGCTGCGCTGGTGGATGCCGTGGAGGCGCTACTGGTGGCCATGTGCCTGAATCTCCGTCCTCAGTTTGGGATCCGATTATCGGGAAACAAATAGATACATAGCTACCTTTTTTATCCCTCCGTCGCAACGTACTTGAAAATGGTTCTCAATATAATTAGCATCCTCGGCCCATACCCCTGTCATCGTTGGGCGAAACGGCCCCTATCGTGAGCAGACTGAACCCATGAGCCCGATGCCCGCCAAGCAGCTGCAGCAGCCCGACCCACAGCAGGAAGCGCTGGAATGGTTTTCGCTGTTGCGCCAGCCCGGTTGCGACGAAACCCAGCGCCAGGCATTCGCAGCCTGGTGCCAGGCACCCGAAAACTCCCAGGCCTACGCCGAGCTGGAAACGTTCTGGCAACAACTGCAGCCACCACCCGCCCGCCCTCGCCCACGGCACGTCACGGTACGCCGCAGCCACCTGGGTAAATGGCTGGCGCTGGGGTTCCTGGTCGGGTTGGGCGCCGCAGCCTACCTGTACTGGCCGCTGCTGCAGCGCCTGGCCAGCGAGCTGCACACCGACGTGGGCGAGCGGCGTAGCACACGCCTGGCGGATGGCACGACCCTGAACCTGGACAGCGCCAGCGCAATGAACATCGACCTGCGCGGCCGCACCCGCCAACTGCATTTGGTGCAGGGCCAGGTGTACCTGGAAGTCGTGCTCGACGGCCGGGCCATGGAAGTGGACGTGGGCAACGCACGCATCCAGGTGTTCGGCACCCGCCTGCAGGTAGCCCGCCATGCCGGTCATGATGAACTTGTGGTACTCAGTGGCAAGGCCATGGTCACCCAGGGGGGTGAACAGCGCATGGTCTCTGCGGGCGAGCGGGTCACCTTCAATGACACACGCATCGACCCGGTGCAGAAGGCTGACCTGAAAACCTCAGACAGCTGGCGCAACGGCCGTCTGAAAGCCACCGACATGCCATTGGGCCAGGTGCTGGAGCGCCTGGCCAGCTACCAAGGGCAGCGCGTGTGGATGGTGGATGAACAAATGGCCCATCGGCGCGTGAGCGGTGATTTCAACCTAGACCACCCTCGCGAAAGCCTGCAATCTCTGGCGGCGGCCCAGCATCTGCAGCTTCAGGGCGTGCTCGGGCACTGGCTTGTGGTGCACTGAAACCAAGCCCGGCCGCTAAGTTTTTGAAAGCGTGCAAATTTTTTTTGAAATGAGTGTTGACAGAGGGTCCGTTCAAGAGAATAATGCGCGCCATCGGCTACATAGCTCAGTTGGTTAGAGCATAGCATTCATAATGCTGGGGTCCGGGGTTCAAGTCCCTGTGTAGCCACCAAACAAGACGAAGGGCTTACCGCAAGGTAAGCCCTTTTTCTTTGCCTGCGAAAAAGCTGCACGCTTTCAATTTGAGCAAGCAGCTACCCCTAACATGCAATCGCCCCTCAACGAATCCCCGTCACCGCCACTGCCAGCCCAAGGCCGATCAGCGCCAGCCCGATGACGCGGTCCACCAGCACTTGCCGGTCGATCATCGCCTTGCGCAACGCAGTACTGGAGAAAAACACTGCAACCAGGCTGAACCACAGCCAATGGGCAAAGGACATGAACGCGCCGTAGGCGAAATCCAGCGCCAGCGGGCTGCCCGGCTGCACCACCTGGGTGAAAGCGCTGATAACGAACAACATGGTCTTGGGGTTCAGGGCATTGGTCAGAAAGCCCGTGCGCAGGGCGTTCAGCACGCTGGCAGCGGGTTGACTGCCGCCCTCGAGGTGGATGCGCTGAGTGTTGGTCAGCGACTTGTAGCCCAGGTAGATCAGGTAACCCGCACCGAGCACTTTCATGACCAGGAACAGCGCCGGGCTCTGGCTGATGATCACGGCAATGCCCAGCACCGTGTACAGCACGTGCACCTGCACCCCCAACGCGATGCCGATCGCGGCGGCCAGCCCGGCCTTGCGGCCTTGTGCATAACTGCTGCGGGTGACCATGGCGAAATCGGCGCCAGGGCTGATGACGGCGAGCAAGGTGAACAGGGCGACGGCGATAATTTCGGTCATGCTGATGGCTCTCGATAGGCGATGAAAATGCACAGACTTGGGGATTATCGAGGGCTTATGAACCAGGAAAAATCGATTTATAGTGAGGCATATCTGATAGTTTTCCTCACAGATATTTAGACCCTGTACCGGCCTCTTCGCGGGTTCACCCGCGAAGAGGCCGGCACAGGCAAAAAGGGATGCCATGAAACTGCCGCCGCTCAACGCCTTCCGCTACTTCGACATCGCCGCCCAGACCGAGAGCTTCGTGCGCGCCGCCGAGCACCTGCACGTCACCCACGGCGCGGTCAGCCGCCAAATACGCCTGCTTGAAGAAAGCCTTGGCGTGGCGCTGTTCGAGCGCCGTAACCGGGCCATTTTCCTCACCTCCGCCGGCCGTGCCCTGCAAGGCACCACCCAGGCGATTTTCGAACAGCTCGAAGGCGCCGTGCAGCGCTTGCAACAACAGGCCCGCGACAATGTGCTGGTGCTGTCCTGCGAGCCGACCATCGCCATGCGCTGGCTGATCCCGCGCCTGCCCCGCTTCCATGCGGACCACCCCGACCTGCAGTTGCACCTGGTGGCCGCCGGCGGGCCGCTGGACTTCGCCCGCAGCGGTGTCGACCTGGCCATCCGCCGCGACGACTTCCACTGGGACAACCAGCTGTTCAATCAAAAAATCTGCGACGAATGGATCGGCCCGGTGTGCCACCCCACCTCCCCCACCCAGCTCGACGGCCAACGCCTGCTGCACAGCACCACCCGCGCCGCTGCCTGGCCCACCTGGCTGCGCCTCAGCGGCCAGCAGGCGCGGCACAACGAACGCAGCGACTACGAACACTTCTACCTGACGATCCAGGCCGCCAGCGCCGGCCTGGGCCTGGCCATGGCCTCAGCCCTGATGGTGCGCGACGAACTCGACAGCGGGCAGCTGCAGGCACCGTTCGGTTTTGTGCGCGATGGCTCGGCTTATCACCTGCTTAGCCCACAGCCCCTGGACGACAGCGGCAAGCGCCAGCGCTTCGCAGAGTGGGTAATGGGCGAGTGCCAGCGCTGCCTGGCTCACCTGGGTTTGACGCAAAACGACGACCCCGCGCTGCCATCGCCGCCCCAGGTGCGATAGCCCGCGGTATCCAGATGGATGCGCCCCGACGGGTAGCGCCCCAGGCCCATGCTCCACGCCTGGCCATGCTGCTGCCAGAAACGGCACAGCGGGTTAGGGTCAGCCCAGGCCGGCAACAGAATATCGACGGCGAAGGCGCGGGTATGGGCACTGTCGGCAGCACCGCCTGCGCACGCATTCAGACGAGGGTCGCGATAGGCCGAAACCACCTCGAACTGACGCAGGATGCCTTGGCCGTCGAGCACCTTGATCAGCGAGAGGGTCGAGCGTACAGCCGGCCAGTTGCTCACAGGCGGCACGGCGAAGGGAGACGCGTGGCACAGCTTCCAGTCCGAGGCCGAACGCAGCAGTTGGTGGATAGGCACCACACCGTAAAGACGGGCATCCACCAGCATTTCACGGAAGGGACGGGTTTGATGGTCGCCGGCCCACTGGGCGAACATCCACAGGTCGCGTTGGTCGGCGTGGGCAGTACCCGCTATCAGCAGGCCTGCCGCCAGAAGCAGTTTTTTCATTCTTTATCCATCCCTGCATAGAGAACAAAGAAAGCTACGCGGTGGATGGCGCCGACTGTGCGAGGTCAGTCTTCAAGCAGCGTGCAGGCCATCACCAGGGCATCTTCACGGCCCCCGGCAATCGGATAATAGTCGCGACGGCGGCCGATTTCGTTGAAACCGTAGCGCTCGTACAAACGATAGGCCGACTGGTTGCTGGCGCGTACTTCCAGGAAGCATTCGCGGCCATTGAGCTGGTAAGCCCGGGCCATCAGGTGCTCCAGCAGGCGCAGGCCCAGGCCGCGCCCCTGGTTTTCCGGTTTGACGGTGATATTGAGCAGGTGCGCCTCGTCGATGATCACGTTGATCACCCCATGGCCAACCTGCTGCTGGCCATCGAACATCAGCCAGACTTCGTACGACTTGAGCGCATCCTGAAAGATCCCGCGGGTCCAGGGGTGACTGAACGCGGCATATTCGATCTTAAGTACGGCATCCAGATCCGCCTCGGTCATCGGGCGAAAACTGATCGATTCACTCATTCAACGCTCTTCCAGCGCGCCATCAGCTGGCGCATGGCTTTCCAGACGTCCGCCTTGCGCTGCGGCTCGTCCATCAACAATTCAAGGCCCGGCAGCGCCCAGGCATCGCCCAGGCCGTCCAGCTCAAGGGTTTGGTAATAGGCCTCGGCATCAGCATTGGCGGCAAAGCGCAGTGCCGGCAAGCCGATCAGCCACAGGCAGGTACTCGGGGCGTCTTCCAGGCGCGCCTGGACAAAGCCCTGGACGAAGTCGCGCGCGGCTTCGGGGCCCTGGTCCATGTTGCCGCGTACCAGCAACGGCCAGCGCACCGGTTCGCCGATGATCTGCGGGGCGTCAGGCAGGCCGGCGGCGCGCAGCATGTCCTTTAGCAGCAGGTAGGACGGGTCGCGACTCTGGAACGGCTGGCCGGTGGCCAGTTCTACCAGCAGCAGGCAGCTGCCAGCGCGCAGCAACTGCAGCGAGAAGCGCGGTGGCGGCACCGGGGCCGGCCTTGGCGGTGCGGGCTGCTCTTCGGCCTCGACGGGCTTGGCGGCAGGCTTGGGCACGCTACCCGGGCGCGGGATCTCGATTTTCGGCCGCTCACCGGAGCGGGCCTGGGGGCTGGCGGGCGTTTCGTTTGCAGCCGGTGCCGGCCTGACCTCGAAATCGATGTCCTCGACCGGCACCACCGGCAATAGCAGCTCGGGGCGCGACGGTGCGGCGAACGGCAGTTCGGCGCGCGGCAGCCAGTGCACCACTTGCATGGCGGAAAGGTAGGCGCGGCGACGGGGTTCGGTCAGCAAGGGGCGGGTATCCGGGGGGCTCAAGACAGTTGGGCATTCTAACGTGTACGCCGTGGTTTTTGCAGCGCCTATCAGACCGAGCGCCGCCCGCGCGGCGCTTCGCAGCACAAGGCTGCTCCTACATCTGTTTCGGGCCAGTTATTCCTGAGACAAAGGCGCGCGCCCCCTGGTGTTCACCTGGACATCGTGTCGAACAAACCAGGCGGTCGCGCGCACGGGTACAGGCGTCACTGGCCCGAAACAGATGTAGGAGCAGCCTTGTGTTGCGAAGCGCCGCGCGGGCGGCGCTCGATTTCAACCCCCCCCAAAAACAACGCCATACACCTACTGGCCATAAGGTTATCTCTCATTACAGACCAAGGGGTGAAAACCTCCCCCCCGGATGCAGTACAATCGCCCCCTTTTTCTTGGCAACGAGTCGAAGCCAATGATCGAACCCAAGCGCGTCCTGCGCGCCCTAGCCGAACACTGGGCCCTGATCGAGCCGCTGTGCGAGCGTTTCGACCAGGGCACCCTGAGCCTGGTCGAGTTGCGCCAGCATGTGGGCCGCCAGCAGCTCGAAAGCACCCCGCAGGACATCACCCAGCTACTCGACGTATGGATCCGCCTGGATATCCTGGTCCCGGTGGCCAAGAGCCCGAACCGCTTCGAGCTCAACGCGCAGATCCACGACTTTCTTGCGTACCTGCGCCGCGAACACCGCCTGGGCCTGTGCCTGGAGATCGAAGCCTACCTGCGCCACCTCGAACGCCTCGCCGGCCATATCCAGGACGCCTTCGACAACCGCGACAGCGACGACCTGGCGCGCCAGCTGCGCCTGCTCGACATGCGCGTGCGCGATGTGCTGAAAAAGCTCGATAACGACGAACAGGCACTGGTCGCCGTGGCCGAGCGGGCCAAGACCAGCAACCGCCAGATCCCGCTGCGCCAGCGTTATGCCGAAGTACTGGCCACCTGGGATGAATACGTCGAGCCGATGATCCAGCTGGTGAACGCCGACGGCGCCTTCGAACAAGGCGTGCGCAAGGTCGAGACCGTGCTGCTGAAGCTGCTGGGCGAACAGGCCCGCCTGGGCCACCTGGTCGACGACGACATGCTGCTGCGCACCCACGCACGTATCCTGGAAATGCAGACCAGCGCCCAGCTGACCCTGCGCCACGCCCGTGAACTGCTGCTGCCGCTGCGCGAAGAAGCCCGCCGTCACAACGCCGTGACCCGTGGCGCCGCGCTGGCCCTGTCGGTGATCCGGCGCAAGGGCATCGACGCCGTGCCGCAGGCGGCCATGCCGATGTTCACCCGCCCGCAGAGCACCTTCCTCGGCAGTGCCAGCCAGGTCGAAGCCTATGTGTACGCCCTGGCGCGCTTCGAGCCCAAGCCGGCGCGCTTCCCCAAGGCCCACAAGACCCAGTCCGGCGCCCTGCCCCGTGCACCTCGCACGGTCAAGGAAATGGCCGAACGCTGCGAACAGGCCCTGCCGCTGCCCGACCTGATGGTCTGGCTGCTGGAGCAGGAACCCGAAGGCGCCACCGACGAACTGCTGTACTGGTTCTCACGCCTGTCGCGGGAAAAGCGCTTCAAGCGCGAACGCCTCGACCGCCGCGAATACACCACCCAGGAACACCTGGTCAGCCTGCGCTCGTACGCCCTGACCTCCAGCCGCGAAGACGCCACCAGCGCGACTACCGAACCCAACGCGAGCCCAGCCCATGCATCTTGATCTTTCCGAACTGTCCCAGCTCGCGCCGATCTTCCGCGAGCTGTTCAAAGGCTTCCACGTCAGCCGCCGCGATCCCGAGTTGTACGCGCAGCTGTCAAACTTCCAGGACCAGTACCGCACTCTGTTCAAGGCCCTGGGCTTCGAGCTGGTGTGCGACACCCGCGGTTTCTATTACTTCGTGCCGGACATGACCGCCGCGCAGGTCAACAAGACCGCGCAGCGCCTGTCGCTGTTCACCTTCATCCTGGTCGAGCACCTGGCCGACCAGGGCCGTGACCCGATGGCCGTGCTGGACGGCGGCAGCATCGGCCGCGACGAACTCCCCTCGCTGCTGGACAAGTACCGCGACCTGTTCCTGCAGGCCGAAGTGCAAACCGTGGACGAGCTGGAAGAAAAAATCCTGCGCCGCATGACCCAACTTGGCTTCGCCCATGAAGAAGGCGGCATCTACCGCTTCCTGCCGCCGATGCACCGCTTCCTCGATGTGTGCCTTTCGGTGCAGCAGGACCGCGACCTGGCCGCCACCCTGCATAGCGTGCTGCCGCTGCCGACCCCGGTGCTGGTCGAGGAAGAAAGCCCCGAAGAACTCAACCGCACCGACGATCCGCTCGACCTCACGCCCTTCGAGGGCGAGGAAAGCGAAGAGGACGCCCTGGCCCGGGCCATCCGCGAAGAGCAACAGGAGATTGACGCATGAGCCAGGAACGCTACGGCATCCGCCGCTTTGCATTGCTCAACACCGCCGGCTACAGCCTTGGCCTGTTCCCCCTGGAACACCCGCTGTCGGTCTACGGTGCCAACAACCTGGGTAAGTCGGCGTCGATCAACGCCCTGCAGTTCCCGATCCTGGCACGCATGTCAGACATGAGTTTCGGCAAGTACAGCCTCGAGCAGTCGCGCCGCTTCTACTTCGCCAGCGACACCTCGTACATTCTCTGTGAGCTGAGCCTGCCCCACGGCCCGCACGTGATCGGCGTGGTCGGCCGCGGCCCGGGCGGCGGTTTCGGTCACCAGTTCTTCGCCTACAAAGGCGAATTGGACCTGGCCCATTACCAGAAGAACGACACCTGCCTGCGCCAGAAAGAGCTGTTCACCAACCTGGAGCGGCTGGGCATCAAAGCCTACGAGCTGAAGCCGGACGAACTGCGCCGCCTGCTGGTTGGCGGCCACACCTCGGTGCCGCTGGACCTGACCATGATCCCGCTGCGCTCCACCAGCGAGCAAAGCCTGAAAACCTTCCGCGCGCTGTTCATCAACCTGCTGCACATGCGCGAAATCACTGCGGCCAAGCTCAAGCAACTGTTCCTTGACGCCTTCGAGCACAGCCTGCGTTCGGGCAGCGTCGACTACATCGCCGCGTGCGAGGAAGCCTTCCGCGACGTGCGCCGCATGGAGCAGGACTACAACGCCCTGGTCGCCGCCGGCCCGCTGGTCGAGGCCCTGGCCGGTGGTGTAGCCCAGCGCGACATCCTGCGTGGCAAGCTGCACCGCATTTCGCCAGTGCTCGACACCCTGCTGGGCACCTGGCAGGAATACGCCATGGCGCGCAAGGAAGAGCTGGTCATCCAGTCCGAGCACTACCGTGGCGAGCAGGACCGCCTGCAGAACGACCAGCGCGGCGGCACCCAGGAGCTGATGCGCCTGGAGCGTGAAATCACCGGCATCCAGCGCTGGCTGGGCGAGCTGTCGGTGCTCAAGCACCGCTTTGCCCTGGTCGATGACGTCAAGGTACTGGAGCAGCAGCTGCTGGCGGCCAAGGACGCCCACGACGAACTGGCCGGCGCCTTGGCGCAGTCGCGCCAGTTCAGTGCCGAAGACCTGGACGAGCGCGTACGCGACCTGGAAAAACGCCTGAAGCAGGTCAAGCAGCAACTGGACCACGCTGACAACAACAGCTACGCCCGCCTGCGCGAGGAGTTCTCGCAGCAGGACGTCGACCGCCTGATGCGCCTGTTCAACGGTGCACTGTTCAGCCTGCCGCTGGGCGACCGTGGCATCGAGCTGGACGACAGCGCCCTCTGGGTAAAATCGCTGGAAGCGGTGTTGGACGGTTTCAAGGGCGAGCGTTTCGAAGCCCCGGGCCTGTCCATCGACCTCACCCACATCGACCCACCGGCGCTGCAGGCCCTGGCCGACCGCGCCGCCCTGCGCGACCAGAAAGAGCGCCTGGAAAAGGAGCTGAAACAGCTCAAGACCCAGCAGGCTGTAACCGCCGACCGCACCGCCTCGAAGGCGCAGACCGAAACCCTGTACCAGCAAGTGCTGGACGCGCAGAAGGCGCTGGAAGACTTCCGCCGCAGCGAAACCCTGGCAGCCGAAGAGCCCGAGAAGCTGGAACAGCTGTCGCAACTGGAAGCCGCCCAGGACGAACTCAAGCGCTCCAGTGATGCCTTCACCGAGCGCGTCCAGCAGCTGTCGGCCAAGCTGCAGCTGGTCGGCCGCCAGATCGGCGACCTCGAGTCCAAGCAGCGCACCCTGGAAGACGCCCTGCGCCGTCGCCAGCTGCTGCCGGCCGACCTGCCTTACGGCACCCCGTTCATGGAAGCCATCGACGACTCGATGGACAACCTGCTGCCCCTGCTCAACGATTACCAGGACAGCTGGCAAGGCCTGCAACGGGTAGACAACCAGATCGAGGCGCTGTATGCCCAGGTGCGCCTGAAAGGCGTGGCCAAATTCGACAGCGAAGACGACATGGAGCGCCGTCTGCAGCTGCTGGTGAACGCCTATGCGCACCGTACCGAAGAAGCCCTGACCCTCGCCAAGGCACGCCGCGCCGCGGTCACCGACATCGCCCGGACCCTGCGCAACATCCGCAGTGACTACGACAGCCTCGAGCACCAGCTGGCGCTGTTCAACCGCGAGATCAACAAGCGCCAGGTTTCCAACCTGGAGAGCTTCCGCGTGGTGCTGGCGCCGAACAAGGAAGCGCTCAAGCACATCGACCAGATCATCCACAGTGCCGGCCAGTACGAAGAAGGCGAAACCTTGTCGGTGTTCGACCTGACCCAAAGCGCCGAGCAGGACAACAAGAACGAAGAGGCCAAGGAATACCTGGCACGCCTTGTGGCAGCCAACCACAACCAGCTGGGCCTGAAAGACCTGTTCGAGCTGGCGTTCGAGATCACCAAGGTCAACGGCCAGCCGATCATCCACGCCGACATCGACGGCGCTGCGTCCAACGGCACCACCATGACCATCAAGGCGCTGACCAACATGTACTTGTTGCTGCACCTGATGGACCGCGACCTGGCCGGGCGCATTCGCCTGCCGTACTACCTGGACGAAGCAGCGGACATCGACGAACGCAACCAGGCCGCACTGCTGGAGACCAGTTTGCAGCTGGGCTTCGTACCGATTCTGGCGAGTGTGAAGCCCCAGGTATCCGCGCACGTGGCGATCGACCTGGAAGGCGGCAGCGGCCCGAACGGCATCTACATCGACGAGGCGGACTGGAAGTTCATCAGCCGGCTGGATGAGGTAAAGGCGGTTGTGCGCGAGGATAAGGCCGAGGAACTGGCCTGACATTTGTGTATGGGGCCGCGTTGCGGCCCATTCGCGGCACAAGGCCGCTCCTACAAGGGGACGCATATCCCTGTAGGAGCGGCCTTGTGCCGCGAACGGAGGCCGTAGGCCTCCCGCGATTCAACGGGCTATCAATGAGCCCAAGGCAGGATCGGGATCGCGGTCACTGCGTTCTGCGGGCTGCCTTCGATCATGCGGTCGCTGTACACCAGGTACACCAGCGTATTGCGCTTCTTGTCCAGGAAGCGCACCACCTGCATGGTCTTGAACACCAGCGAGGTGCGTTCCTTGAACACTTCCTCGCCGTCTTTCAACTCACCCTTGAAGTTGATCGGCCCGACCTGACGACAGGCAATCGACGCCTCCGCACGGTCCTCCGCCAGCCCCAGGCCACCCTTCATGCCGCCAGTCTTGGCCCGCGACAGGTAGCAGGTCACGCCCTCCACCTTGGGGTCGTCAAACGCTTCGACCACGATGCGGTCGTTCGGCCCCAGGAACTTGAAGACAGTGGACACCTGGCCGACTTCCTCGGCCCCGGCCAGCATTGGCAGCGCCAGCGCCACCACGGCAATCACTCGCTTGAACAGGCTCATACCAGCACCAGATTGTCACGGTGTACCAGCTCGGGCTCAGCGCTGTAGCCAAGGATCGACTCGATACCATCGGACGACTGACCGATGATCTTCTGCGCCTCCAGGGCGCTGTAGTTGGCCAACCCGCGGGCCACTTCAACACCGTCCGGGCCAACGCACACCACCATCTCGCCACGGCGGAAGCTGCCCTGCACGGTCTTCACGCCAACCGGCAACAGGCTCTTGTTGGCCTGGCGCAGCGCCTGCACGGCGCCGGCATCCAGCACCAGGGTGCCACGGGTCTGCAGGTGGCCGGCCAGCCACTGCTTGCGCGCAGCGAGCATGCCGCGCTCGGGCGAAAGCAAGGTACCCAGGCGCTCGCCCGCCTTGAGGCGGTCCAGCACGCGCTCGATGCGGCCACCGATGATGATGGTGTGGGCACCGGAACGGGCGGCCAGGCGCGCGGCGCGCAGTTTAGTCTGCATGCCGCCACGGCCCAGGGCACCACCGGTACCACCGGCCACGGCATCCAGCGTCGGGTCGTCGGCACGGGCTTCGTAGATCAGCTGGGCTTCGGGGTTGTTGCGCGGGTCGGCGTCGAACATGCCATCGCGGTCGGTGAGGATCACCAGCAGGTCGGCCTCGACCAGGTTGGCCACCAGCGCTGCCAGGGTGTCGTTGTCGCCGAAGCGGATTTCGTCGGTGACCACGGTGTCGTTTTCGTTGATCACCGGCACCACGCCCAGGTCGACCAAGGTGCGCAGGGTGCTGCGGGCGTTCAGGTAACGCTTGCGGTCGGACAGGTCGTCATGGGTCAGCAGGATTTGCGCGGTGTGCTTGCCGTGTTCGCCGAAGCTCGACTCCCAGGCCTGCACCAGGCGCATCTGGCCGAGCGCGGCAGCGGCCTGCAGCTCGTTCATCGCGCTCGGTCGCGAAGTCCAACCCAGCTGGCTCATGCCGGCAGCCACGGCCCCGGAGGAGACCAGTACCAACTCCACGCCTGCCTCACGCAGCGCGACCATCTGCTCGACCCAAACGGCCATGGCACCGCGGTCGAGGCCCTTGCCATCGGCGGTCAGCAGAGCACTGCCAATCTTCACGACCCAGCGCTTGGCGCCCGTCACCTTGCTTCGCATCTTCTTCCAACCTATGTCGAATCTGTAGATACCGTGGATACAAAAACGCCGCTCCAGAGAGCGGCGTTTAGTGTACTGCAACCGGTCAGTCGCGCACGTAAATGATTTCCGGACCGTCTTCGTCGTCCTCGAAATCATCGTCCCAAGCGTCATCGTCACCGATGTCGTGCACGCTCTTGACGCCAGTACGGCGCAGGGTACGCGCGTCGTCCAGGGCCTGCAGCTGGGCACGGGCTTCGTCTTCAATGCGCTGGTCGAGGTCGGCCAGCTCGGCGGCGTAGGCCGGGTCGTTGGCCAGGCGGTCGGCGCGGTCTTCGAGGTAGCGCATCAGGTCGTGGCTGAGCTTGTCGGTACCCTGCTTGGAGATCGCCGAGATCACGTAGACCGGGCCTTCCCACTCCAGGCGATCGATCACCTCCTGAACACGCTCATCGCGCTCGTCGTCCATGACCATGTCCGACTTGTTCAGTACCAGCCAACGCTCACGCTCGGCCAGCGACGGGCTGAAGCGGGTCAGCTCGTTGACGATCACTTCGGCAGCATCGGCCGGGCTGCTTTCGTCCAGCGGCGCAATGTCCACCAGGTGCAGCAGCACGCGGGTGCGCGCCAGGTGCTTGAGGAAGCGGATACCCAGGCCGGCACCGTCGGAAGCACCTTCGATCAGGCCGGGGATGTCGGCGATGACGAAGCTCTTCCAGCGGTCGACGCTGACCACGCCCAGGTTTGGCACCAGGGTGGTGAACGGGTAGTCGGCCACTTTCGGCTTGGCGGCCGAGACCGAGCGGATGAAGGTACTCTTGCCGGCGTTGGGCAGGCCCAGCAGGCCAACGTCAGCCAACACCTTCATTTCCATCTTCAGGTCGCGCTGGTCACCCGGCTTGCCTGGCGTGGTCTGGCGCGGTGCACGGTTGGTGCTGGACTTGAAACGGGTGTTGCCCAGGCCGTGCCAGCCGCCTTGGGCGACCATCAGCTTCTGGCCAGGGGTGACCAGGTCACCGATCACTTCCTGGGTGGAAGCGTCAATCACGGTGGTACCGACCGGCACGCGCAGGAACAGGTCTTCACCCTTCTTGCCGGTGCAGTCGGTGCTGCCACCATTGGAGCCGCGCTGGGCTTCGTGGTGACGGGTGTAGCGGTAGTCGACCAGGGTGTTCAGGTTTTCGTCGGCGACCATGTACACCGAGCCGCCGTCACCGCCGTCACCGCCGTTAGGGCCACCGTTCTCGATGAACTTCTCGCGACGGAAGCTCATGCAACCGTTGCCGCCGTCACCGGCCTTGACCCGAATCGATACTTCGTCAACAAACTTCATTAAAACCGCCTCTCGTCGGTAGACGAGTTGAATGAATCAAAAACATGAGGCTCTTGCAAAAATGAGCGCGGCGGCCCCGTACGACCGTAGAAACCAACGCCGGCAACCCAGACAAACAGCTTTGCAAGAGGCTCACCACAAACGAAAAAGCCCCGTCGCATGACGGGGCTTCTGGAGCGACGTCGCGATTAAGCGGCGACGATGCTCACGTAACGGCGCATGAACTCGCCTTTCTTCTCGAACTTGATCACGCCTTCGATCTTGGCGAACAAGGTGTGGTCCTTGCCCATGCCAACGCCGTAGCCAGCGTGGAATTCAGTGCCGCGCTGACGGACGATGATGTTGCCTGGCTTGATAACCTGGCCGCCATACATCTTCACGCCAAGGCGTTTAGATTCTGAGTCGCGACCGTTACGAGTACTACCACCAGCCTTCTTGTGAGCCATGGTTCAATTCTCCAAATAAATTCAGGGGATCTAGGGGATTAAGCCTGGATGCCGGTGATTTTGATCTCGGTGAACCACTGGCGGTGGCCCATACGCTTCATGTGGTGCTTACGACGACGGAACTTGATGATGCGAACCTTGTCGTGGCGGCCTTGCGAAACGACTTCGGCCACTACTTTAGCGCCAGCAACAACTGGAGCACCGATGGTGACTTCTTCACCGTTGGCGACCAGCAGAACGCGATCGAAAGTCACGGATTCGCCAGTGGCGACTTCCAGTTTTTCGATCTTGAGGAATTCACCTTCAGCGACTTTGTACTGCTTGCCGCCGGTAACGATTACTGCGTAAGACATGGTATTTCTCCGATAATCCTGCTCACCCAGCGCTTTATATGATGAGTATTGGCTGGCATGGCTGCACAAGGCTGGAACGGCCCGGCGCAATTGCGTAAGGCAGGTGCTGCCCAGGAAGTTAGGGTGCGCGATTGTACGCAACCCTGGTTTTGCTTGCAAGTGCCGCCCCCGGCCCGCTGGCACCGCGCCTTGACACACCGGTACCCGCGACCTAGCATGCCGCGCAACCTCACTGGAGCAGCCGATGCAACCCCAAACCTTCTACCGCGCGGTGGCTGATGATTTCAGCGCCGTCGACGAGATCATCAAGAAGCAGCTGACCTCGCGCGTGCCGCTGGTATCGAAGATCGGCGACTATATCACGTCGGCCGGTGGCAAGCGCCTGCGTCCCCTGCTGGTACTGCTGTGTGGCAAGGCCCTGGGCCGCGAAGGCGACGACCTGCGCCTGCTGGCTGCCACCATCGAATTCCTGCACACCGCCACCCTGCTGCACGACGACGTGGTGGACATGTCCGGCATGCGCCGCGGCCGCTCCACCGCCAACGCTCTGTGGGGCAACGCGCCGAGCGTGCTGGTGGGCGACTTCCTTTATTCGCGCTCGTTCGAAATGATGGTCGAACTGGGTTCGATGCCGGTCATGCAGATCCTGTCCAAGGCCACCCGTGTGATTGCCGAAGGTGAAGTGCTGCAGTTGTCGCGGGTACGCGATGCCAGCACCACCGAGGAAATCTACATGGAGGTCATCCGCGGCAAGACCGCGATGCTGTTCGAAGCCTCGACCCACAGCGCCGCCGCGCTGGCCGAAGCCACCGACGAGCAGCGCGAAGCCTTGCGCACCTTCGGTGACCACCTGGGCGTGGCCTTCCAGCTGGTCGACGACCTGCTGGACTACAAGGGCGACTCGCAAACCCTGGGCAAGAACGTCGGTGACGACCTGGCCGAGGGCAAGCCTACCCTGCCGCTGATCTACACCATGCGCGAAGGCACTGCCGAGCAGGCTGCGCTGGTACGCCAGGCGATCCAGAAAGGTGGCCTCGAGGATCTGGAACAGATCCGCGTGGCGGTCGAAGCGTCGGGCGCGCTTAAGTACACAGCAGAGCTGGCGCGCGACTATGTGAAGCGCGCCATTGCATGCCTCGAAGTGCTGCCGGCCAGTGAATACCGGGATGCCCTGGTCGAGCTGAGCGAGTTTGCGGTCGCGCGTACTCACTGACAGACCGAGTCGTCTTCATTCGCGGGCAAGCCCGCTCCTACAGGATTGCGTCACCTGGAGGAGCGGACTTGCCCGCGATGCTTTTTGTCCGGACATAATCACTTCTGGAAAAATACCTTTTACAATGTGGGTTTTTAACCGCCCGTCTGTTTGTTTGAGGAACCGAAGTGAGCACTCTGCCACCCTGCCCAAAATGCAATTCCGAGTACACCTATGAGGATGGCACTCAGCTGATCTGCCCTGAATGCGCCCACGAGTGGTCTGCCAGTGGCGACGCCGAAGCGGCCAGCGACGAGGCGGTGAAGAAAGACTCGGTCGGCAACGTCCTGCAGGATGGCGACACTGTCACCGTGATCAAGGACCTCAAGGTCAAGGGTTCGTCCCTGGTGGTGAAGGTCGGCACAAAGGTCAAGAACATCCGCCTGTGCGACGGCGACCACGATATCGACTGCAAGATCGATGGCATCGGCGCCATGAAACTGAAGTCCGAGTTCGTTCGCAAAGTCTGATTACAGAAAAAAAGGCCAATAGGCGCTTGCTATTCTGATAATAAGAATTATTCTCATTGGGACTGATATCCAAGGAGAATAGCCATGACTTATCTGATTGACGCCTGGCTTGACCGCCCTCACCCCTACCTGCGCATTCTTCATCGCGAAACCGGCGAAGTGTGCGCGGTGCTCGAAGAAGAAGCGCTGGACGAACTGCGTGACCAGGGCGACCTGGACATGAGCGGGTTGAATTCGAGTGAACCGGGGGTGCTCAAGGAGCTGGTGCGCAATCTGTTTCTGTTCTGCTATGCGCGGGCATTGCGCCCGATGGGAACAGACTGGAACTGAGGGCCCTGGCGAGGGCTTCGCCCTCGATCGCGGCGCAAGGCCGCTCCTACAGGGAACGCATCCCGCCGAGGGATCGCATATTCCTGTAGGAGCGGCCTTGTGCCGCGAATGGGCCGCAACGCGGCCCCAAGCGGTATTACAGAACGTCGAGCAGCTCGACGTCGAACACCAGCACGCTGTGCGGCGGGATGCTGCCAACGCCTTGGGCGCCGTAGGCCAGCTCGCTCGGCACGTACAGGCGCCATTTGCTGCCGGCATTCATCAGCTGCAGGGCTTCGGTCCAGCCAGCAATCACGCCACCAACCGGGAATTCAGCCGGCTGGCCACGCTCGTAGGAGCTGTCGAACACGGTGCCGTCGATCAGGGTGCCGTGGTAGTGCGTACGCACGTTGTCTTCGCGAGTCGGCTTGGCGCCTTCACCTGCGGTCAGTACTTCGAACTGCAGGCCCGAAGCCAGGGTGGTGATGCCTTCACGCTTGGCGTTTTCAGCCAGGAATTCCTTGCCAGCGCCAGCAGCTGCTTCAGCCTTGGCAGCCGCTTCGGCTTGCATGATGTCGCGGATCACTTTGAAGCTGGCCGACAGGTCGGCTTCGCTGACGCGGCTGTCGGCGCCGTTGAAGGCGTCGGTCAGGCCGGCCAGGATGGCTTCCAGGCTTACGCCTGGTGGCGGGTTGTCGCGCAGCTGGCCGCCCAGCTGACGGCCGATACCGTAGCTGACGCGCGTTTCGTCGGTAGACAGATTGAGTTCGGACATTGTCGTGCTCCACTGCAGGGCGCAGTGCAGCCGCGCCCTTGATGAAAAGGGCGAGCAGCCTAGCACACTGATGAGCTGCGAGCAGCTACCAGGCCGAACGCTGGGAAATCGGCACCTTGAGGTCTTCTTCCGGGTGCGAACCCATGCCGCACATTTCATCCTGCACCGACCAGTGCACCAGGTTCATCGAGACCATGGGGATGGTTTGCAGCAACTTGCGGGCATCCTCCACCGAGTGCACGCGCAAACGCTCGCCACGGGTGTCAGACAGCGGGTGGGCGCGGCCTTTGAGCCGGGCTTCAATGAGGTAATCGCCGCCTTCGATGGCGATCAGGTTCACTTCGTCGACATGGCCAGCCCTGGCCTCGAGATTGAGCTGATGCAGGTTCATGTAAGCACCTCGCGATGAGAACCACGCATGAGTGCTCATTTTTCGTACAGGCGGGCCGAAAGCACAAGCCAGAAACGACACCGCCCGTCCGTTTTGCAACAGACGGGCGGTGCAGGCAACAACGGGGCTCAGTGCTTGGTCAGCTTGTCCAGGTAGCCCATGCAGAACGCCGAAACCACAAAGGTCATGTGGATGATCACGTACCACATCAGGTAGTCGGTGGAGATGTTCTGCGCATCCATGAACACCCGCAGCAGGTGAATGGAAGAAATCGCCACGATCGACGCAGCCACCTTCATCTTCAGCGACGAGGAGTCCATCTTGCCCAGCCAGTTGAGCTTTTCCTTGCTGTCGTCGATGTCCAGTTGCGAGACGAAGTTCTCGTAGCCGGAGATCATCACCATCACCAGCAGGCCACCCACTAGCGACATGTCGATCAGCGAGAGGATCACCAGGATCAGGTCAGCTTCGCTCAAGGCAAAGACGTTGGGCAGGACGTGGACCACTTCCTGAAAGAATTTCAGCGCCAGGGCCAGCAGGCCGAGGGACAGGCCGAAGTAGATGGGGGCGAGCAGCCAGCGCGAGGCATACATCGCGTTTTCGAGAATACGTTCCATGGAGGGTTTGGGACTCGTCAGGTGACTAAAAAAACGACAGCGAGTATAGCCAGCCACCTGTTACAGCAAAAGCCCGGTGAGTGGGGGCTGCTTTGCAGCCCATTCGCAGCACAAGGCTGCTCCTACAACCGACCGCGATTTCCTGTAGGAGCAGCCTTGTGCTGCGAATGGGCCGCAAAGCGGCCCCTACAAGCGACCGCGATTTCCTGTAGGAGCAGCCTTGTGCTGCGAATGGGCCGCAAAGCGGCCCCCGGCATCAATCAGGTCTCAGGATGAAACTGATAATCCCCCAGATTCCGGCACCGCTCGCCATTGATCCGGCGCAACTGGGCCTGCAGGTGCAAGCACCAGATCTGCGGGTCTTCGGATACCTGGTAGCCATGCAAGGTCAGGCTGTCGACAATGGCGTTAAGCACCGATTCGGCCACCAACGGCCCATGAAACGGCCCTTGAGCCTTGATCGCGGAAGGTTGCTCACCGGCCATGCCGGCGGCGAACAGCAGCGTCCACATGCCGTTATCCCCGGCCAGTGGGCGAATGCTGCATTCGATGCGGGTCACCAGGCCCAGGCACTGGCGTGTGAGGCTGAGGTTGCGCATGGCCGCGTCCCCTCCAATAAGCCTTGTTCAGCCTGAACACCAGGCTGTTTCCATCCTGAACGCTGATACCGTCCTTAAGTTCCAGCATAGAATAACAGCACAAAAAGATGGAAAACCGGCGCTGAACGGTAGCACATCGCCGCCAGCGCCGGTTTATTGACTCAGGCCGGTTTGGCCTGGGCAATCACCTCTTCCAGGCGTTCTTTTTCTGCCTTTTCGATATCTTCCTCGCTGATCATTTCGGCGATTTCACGCAGGCGTTCCACCACCCGGGCGTTGACGCTGCCCTCGGTAAACAGGCCCTGGTCATCAAGTACCCCGGCCTCCTCGCCCACCAGCAGGCTCAGCGCCTCATCGGCCTGGCTGACCGCGTAAACGTGGAACATGCCGTTCTCCACAGCCTGCAGCACGCGCTCGTCGAGCATGAGGGTGGCTACGTTGGCACGCGGAATGATCACCCCCTGCTCGCCGGTCAGGCCACGCGCCTCACACAGGCGGAAGAAGCCCTCGATCTTCTCGTTGACCCCGCCCACGGCCTGCACTTCACCGAACTGGTTGATGGAACCGGTGATGGCGAAGCACTGCTTGAGCGGCGTGCGCGACAAGGCCGAGATCAGCGTGCACGCTTCGCCCAGCGAGGCGCTGTCACCGTCCACATAACCGTAGGACTGCTCCAGGGCGATACTCGCGGAAATCGCCAGCGGGAATTCCTGGGCATAGCGGCTGCCCAGGTATCCGGTGAGGATCATCACACCCTTGGAGTGGATCGGCTGGCCAAGGTTGACCTCGCGTTCGATGTCGACAATGCCGCTGCCGCCCGGGTACACGGTGGCAGAGATACGGGCCGGCATACCGAACGCCGAATCGCCCACTTCCAGCACGGTCAGGCCGTTGCACTTGCCGATGGCCGCCCCTTCGGTATCAATCAGGATGATGCCGGCCAGCATGTCGTCCAGCACCCGCTGCGAAACACGCCCGGTGCGGGTGGCCTTGGCCTTGAGCGCACGTTCGATGTGCCCGGCGTCGGTCATTTCGTCACTGGCCAGCTGACGGATGAAATCGGCTTCGCTGACCAGCTGGAACAGGTCGCCGATACGCGCCGACAGGCGTGACTGGTTCTCTGCCAGGCGGGCGCTGTAGGTGGCCAGGCGTGCTACCGCGTCACTGGTCAGCGGCGCCATGCCCTCTTCGTTGGTACGGGTGCGCAACAGCTGGGCGAACTGCTCCAGGTTCTCGTCGACCATGGGCATGTCTTCGTCGAAGTCCACCAGCACGCGGAACATCTCCTGGAAGTCCGGGTCGTGGTCCTGCAGCGCGTAGTACAGCTGGCGTGAGCCGATGATCACCAGTTTCACGTTCAGCGGAATCATCTGCGGCTGAAGGCTGACGCTGGCCACACGGCCCAGTTCACCGATGGGTGACTCCATCTTCAGCTTGCGCGACTGCAGCGCACGCTTGAGCGCATCCCACACGAACGGCTCGCCGAGCATTTTCTCGGCTTCAAGAATCAGGAAGCCGCCGTTGGCACGGTGCAACGCGCCTGGGCGCAACTGGCGGTACGAAGTGTAAAGCGCGCCCTGGTCGGTGCTGTATTCGATACGGCCGAACAGGTTGTCGTACGTCGGGTGCGGCTCGAACACGACCGGCGCGCCCCCGGCGGCATGGTGGCCGACCACCAGGCTTGGAGCGTACTGCTCTTCAAGCAGCTTGCGCGCAGCGGCGTCGGTCTTGCTGTCGTCGACCAGTTGCTCGACCACGGTGCGCAGCAGGTTCAGCTGCACCGACTGCAGGTAGGCGCACACCGCTGCGTTCTCGGCGTACTTTTCCGACAGCGGCGCGAGCAACGGCTGCAAGGCCAGGGTGATGGTTTCTTCGTTGAGCTGGCGCAGCTGGTTGTTCGACTCGCGCTTCCATTGCGGCAGGCTGGCCAGCTCTTCGTTCAGCTGTTCCTCGAGCGAGGCAATGTCTTGGTGGAACTGCTCGCGCACCGCTTCCGGCAACTGGGCGAACTCGGCTTCATCCAACGCCTTGCCATCGGCCATCGGCGTGAAGGCGACGTTGCTGGCGTCGCGGTACAAAGCCACGTCCTTTTCCAGCGAGGCCCGCTCGATTACATCCAGGGCACGGTCGTAGCGCTGGTTGAAGGCACGGTCGATAGCGCCTTTCTTCTGTTGGTACGAGGGGTGCTCGAACACTGCCGGGAAGGTGGACAGCAGGTTGTCGATCAATCCGCCCATGTCGCTGATGAACTCGGCAGCGCTGCCAGACGGCAGCTCCAGCGCGCGGGGTTCCCGGGTATCGTCGAAGTGGTTGACGTAGACCCAGTCGGCCGGGGTCTGCTGGCGCTTGCCCTCAGCCTTGAGGTAGCGCTTGACGAACGAGAAGCGCCCAGTGCCGGGCTCGCCCATCACGTACACGTTGTAACCGGGGCGCGGCATGGCCACGCCGAACTGCAGGGCCTCGACAGCACGTTCCTGGCCCAGTACTCCGCGAAACGGCTCCAGATCGTCGGTATGGGTAAAGGCAAACTGCTCGGGGGAGAAACGCCGGGTCAGGGCTTCAGGCGCGAGACGCAGGCGCGCAGCGACAGGATCGGGCATTGGGTTTCCTTACTTCGGCGGGGCAGATGAGCAGCATTCTGGCGCTGCCCGCGCGCGCCTTGCAAGGCTCCATGGGACTTTATGTCGCAGCCGGTGCAGGTCATGTCACAGCAAATTTTTCGCAATCAACAACGCAACCTTTAGATCGTGCCTAAACTCCAAGCTGCGCGGGTGGGTGAAAAGCTTTCCCGACCTGGCAACCGAGTTGCCAGAAACCCTGACCCTTGGTTAAGACAAAGAGAACAAATGCTATGAAACGGATTCTTCTGGGTACTCTGTTCACCGTGGTCTCGCTGAACGCCATGGCCGAAGCGCCAGGCGGCCCGAACTGCGGTTGGGGCAACATGCTGTTCGAAGGCCAGCGTGGCACTCCGGCACACTTCCTGGCTTCTACCACCAACGGCACATCCGGTAACGCCACCTTCGGCATGACCTCCGGCACCAACGGCTGCTCGACCAAGGCTTCGCTGACCTACGGCGGCAAGTCCTGGTTTGCCATGAATGGCATGATGAACGAGCTGTCCGAAGACATGGCCATGGGCCAGGGCGAAGCACTGACCACCTATGCCGTAGTGCTTGGCGTGGCCCCGGAAGACCGCGTCTACTTCAACTCGGTTACCCACCAGCACTTCAACCAGATCTTCAGCAGCGCCGATGTCACTGCCGAAACTGTCCACACCAACACCCTGGCCGTTCTGAAGAGCGACCCACGCCTGGCCAAATACGCTACCGAGGCCTAAGCACTGCTGTTCCCGCCCCCCACGGGGGCGGGTTTCGCCTTTTTCGGCATCGTGAAGAAGTAGTTGCCCGATATGCTCAAACGCCTCGCTTCCCTGGCGCTGTGTGCCTGCGCCCCTGTTCATGCCGCGCCCGTGCTGGATCAAGGCCGTCTCCAGCAACTGGCCAATACCCCTTACTGGCACGCCATTGGTCACTACGAAACCGCCAAGCTCGGCGGCTGGCGTAGCTATGTGGATGATGATGCCTTCTTCCTCGCCGAGGACGGTGCGCACCACCCCGACCAAGAGCTGCAAGCCACGGTCGAAGCGCTGTATGCCCCGGCCAGCCTCGGCGACAAGCACGCGCAGTGCGTGTTCCCCGCGCGTACCCGCTGGCTGCGCGAGCAGCTCGACCTGCAGGGCTTGCCGCAGCCGGACTGCCAGGAGTTCAAGACCTGGTACCAGTCCATAGACCCGCACAGCGCCGCGTTGATCTTCCCGGCGGCCTACCTGAACAGCCCCTCGTCAATGTTCGGCCACACCCTGCTGCGCATCGACCAGTCCAGCACCCGCAACGACGACACCACGCTGCTGAGCTACGCGATCAACTTCGGCGCCTACATCGAAGGCAGCGACAACAGCATCCTGTACGCCTGGAAGGGCCTGATGGGCGGCTACCCAGGGCTGTTCGCGCTGATGCCCTACCAGGAAAAACTGTCCGAATACCGCAGCCTGGAAAACCGCGACCTGTGGGAATACCAGCTGGACCTCACCCCCGAAGAAACCGGGCGCATGGTCGAGCATGTGTGGGAGTTGAAGCAGATCCAGTTCGACTACTTCTTCTTCGACGAAAACTGCTCCTATCGGCTGCTGGAGCTGCTGCAAGTGGCTCGGCCAAGCCTGGACCTGACCTCGCAGTTCCCGCTGACCGCCATCCCGACCGATACGGTCAAGGCCGTGAAACAGTCCGGCCTGGTCGCCAGCGAGGTCTACCGCCCTTCCCGCGAACGTGAGTTGCTGGCCCGGGCGGAGCCCCTCGACCATGGCGAAAAGCGTCAGGTGCTGGCCGTGAGTGCCAACACCGCACAGCTGCAAAGCCCCGAATTCAAGGCCCTGCCCCGCGAACGCCAGGCGTTGGTGCAAGATGCCGCGTATCGCCTTGAGCGCTACCGTGCCAACGGCCAGGAACGCGACCCCGGCCAAGCCAAGCGCAGCTTCGAGCTGCTGCGGGCGATCAACAGCAACCCGCCGCCGCCCTTGCAGATCGAGCGCCCCGGCCTGCCTGAAGACGGCCATGACTCACGCACCTGGCAACTGGGCGTGGGCACCCGTGAAGACCGCGCCTACGCCGAGTACGGCCTGCGCATGGCTTACCACGACCTGAACGACAATGCCTACGGCTTCCCGCTGGGTGCGCAAATCGAGATCCTGCAGCTGAAGGTGCGCCAGTACGAGGGTAATGACTGGCAGGTGCAGCGCCTGGACCTGGCCACCATTCGCTCGCTGACACCCCGCAACGAGCTGCTCAAACCGTGGTCGTGGCAAGTGGCTGGCGGCCTGGAGCGGGTGCCGGGCAAACATGATGACGAGGTGCTGGTAAGCCACGTGAACGGCGGCGCCGGTGGCACCTGGCAACTGGCCGACGGGTTGCTGGGTTTTGCCCTGGGCACGGTGCGGGTCGAGCATCACAACGACTTCGCCCAGTTCATCGCCCCGGCAGCGGGGTTCAATGGCGGGCTGCTGTGGCGCAACGGCTTGGGCAACCTGACGCTGGAGGCCAAGGGTGATTACTTCACCAATGGCGAAGTGCGGCGCAGCGTGAGCCTGAACCAGCAGTGGGAGATCAGCCAGAACCTGGGGCTGCGGTTGAGCGCTTCGCGCGAGTTCAGCCACCTGGCTACCGCACAGAACGAGGTAATGCTCGAATTGAAGTGGTACCACTACTGAGTGATCCAATCGACTCTTTGACACCGTTTTGACAGCTCCTCGACAAATGGCCACCTAGACTTTCCACTATCTACGGGAGGGTCTGGTGGCCATGTCGCGGTACTGGTTCGGCGTGTGCATTGCGTTATTGCTGTCAGGTTGCGAAACCACCCACGAGCAAATGCTCAACCACGGTTATCCCCCTGCCTATGCCGATGGCTTCCAGGACGGCTGCAGCAGCGGCCGCCAGGCGGCCGGGCTGATGGTGGGCGGCTTCAGCAAGAACGTGCCGCGCTACCTGCACGAACGCCAGTACGAAACCGGCTGGGACGACGGCTTCCGCCAGTGTCATGCCATGCAGAACAGTGAAGAACAGCGTGAGTACCACGAACGCTTCTGGGACCAGCGCGACCGCGATTGGGAACAGGAAAAGGACCGTGGCGCCGCCAAGGCTTATCGCCACAACTGAGTCGCAAACGGACATTCCTTGAAACCGGCGGCCTGCCATGATGGTCTCCTGCACAAGGAGGCCCTGCATGAGCCGAGCATTCGTCAACGAAGACCAGGCTGCCGCCCAGGCCGACCAGCCGGTCGAGCGTCGCGTCAGCGAACAACCCAACTACGTCACCGCAAACGGCCTGCGCCAGCTCCAGGCCCGCGTGGCCGAGCTTAATGCCTTGCGCAGCGAACTGCAGGCGCAGGGCGAACGGGGCGACAAGCAGCGGCTGGCCGATACCGAACGGGACCTGCGTTACTACAATGCGCGAGTGCAGAGTGCCCAGGTGGTGCCGCCAGCCACCTCACACAGCAAGGTGCAGATTGGTAGCCGGGTGCGGTTTGTCGATGCCAAGGACCAGGAGCAGGTGGTGCAACTGGTGGGCGAGGACGAAGCGGATGCCGGGCGGGGGTTGATCAACTGGGGTTCGCCGCTGGGGCGGGCGTTGCTGGGCGCGGGGCCTGGGGATGAAGTGGTTTGGCGGCGGCCGGTGGGGGATCAGGTGATTGAAGTGGTCGGGATCGAGGGTGAGCCCTGAGGAGGCCGCCGTGCGGCCCCCAAAAACTTCAGGTCAGACTACGCCTTGGGCCAGCATCGCATCAGCCACTTTCACAAAGCCTGCGATGTTCGCACCTTTGACGTAGTTGATACGGCCATCCGCTTCTTCACCGTAGTGCACGCAAGCATGATGAATCGACTGCATGATGTTGTGCAGCTTGCTGTCCACTTCCCCGGCAGTCCACAGCAGGCGCATGGCGTTCTGCGACATTTCCAGGCCCGACACAGCCACGCCGCCGGCGTTGGAGGCTTTGCCCGGGGCATACAGGATGCCGGCGTCCAGGAAGATATCCACAGCTTCGAGGGTGGTCGGCATGTTGGCGCCTTCGGCCACGCAGATGCAGCCGTTGCGCAGCAGGGTGCGGGCGTCTTCGGCGCCCAGCTCGTTCTGCGTGGCGCACGGCAGGGCGATGTCGCACGGCAGGCTCCACGGGGTCTGGCCCTTGCGGAACTCCAGGCCGTACTGCCCGGCCAGTTCGCTCAGGCGGCCACGCTTGACGTTCTTCAGCTCCATCAAGGCGTCCCACTGGGCATCGGACAGGCCGGCTTCGACGTACAGGGTGCCTTCGGAGTCGGACAGCGAGATCACCTTGCCGCCCAGGTCCATCACTTTACGCGCCGCATACTGGGCCACGTTGCCCGAGCCGGAAACCGCCACGCGGCGGCCGTCGATACGCTTGTCCTGGCGCTTGAGCATTTCTTCGGCGAAGTACACGCAGCCGAAGCCGGTGGCTTCCGGGCGGATCAGGCTACCGCCGTAGGTCATGCCTTTACCGGTCAGCACCGACGTGAACTGGTTGGCCAGGCGCTTGTACTGGCCAAACATGAAGCCGATTTCGCGGGCACCCACGCCGATGTCGCCGGCCGGTACGTCGCAGTCAGCACCGATGTGGCGGTACAGCTCGCTCATGAACGCCTGGCAGAAGCGCATCACTTCGGCGTCGCTCTTGCCTTTCGGGTCGAAGTCCGAGCCGCCCTTGCCGCCGCCCATGGGCAGCGAGGTCAGGGAGTTCTTGAACACCTGCTCGAAAGCCAGGAACTTCAGCACGCTGAGGTTTACCGACGGGTGGAAGCGCAGGCCGCCCTTGTACGGGCCGATGGCGCTGCTCATCTGGATGCGGTAGCCGCGGTTGACCTGCACCTTGCCCTGGTCATCGACCCAGGAAACGCGGAACAGCACCGCCCGCTCAGGCTCGACCATACGCTCGAGGATGCCCGATTGCAGGTAGTGAGGGTTGGCTTCAAGGAACGGCCACAGGGTGCGCAGCACCTCTTCCACCGCCTGGTGGAATTCCGGTTGGCCGGGGTCACGCTGTTGCAGGCGTGCAAGGAAATGGTCGACAGATTCGATCATGGTAGACATCTCACCAAGAGGATTGGACTTATTGGTTTTTTTTCGAATGTACCAAGAAGCAATCGCACTGGAATAGGGCGAAATGTCGTTTTTTTGAAATTATTTGGTGCGTTTTATATAAATGTATACAAAGCACGCGCTTGATCAGCTGTTTTCCCGCTTGAGCCAGGCACAAAAATGGGGCCACCAAGGGCCCCATTCTTGTGCATCAAAAAACCGGCTTACTGGGCCAGTTTCTTGTGCCGTACACGGTGCGGCTGGGCAGCAGCATCGCCCAGGCGCTTCTTGCGGTCAGCTTCATACTCGGTGTAGTTGCCTTCGAAGAACACCACGTTCGAGTCGTCTTCGTACGCCAGGATGTGGGTAGCCACACGGTCCAGGAACCAACGGTCGTGGGAAATCACGATCGCAGCGCCCGGGAAGTCCAGCAGGGCTTCTTCCAGCGAACGCAGGGTTTCGACGTCGAGGTCGTTGGACGGTTCGTCGAGCAGCAGGACGTTACCGCCCTCCTTCAGGGTCAGGGCCAGGTGCAGGCGGCCACGCTCACCACCGGACAGGTCCTTGACGAACTTCTGCTGGTCGCCACCTTTGAAGTTGAAGCGGCCAACGTAAGTACGCGACGGGATCTCGTAGTTGCCGATGCGGATCTGGTCGGAACCGTCGGAAATCTGCTGGAACACGGTCTTGGCGCCGTCCAGGTCTTCGCGGCTCTGGTCCACGCAGGCCAGTTGCACGGTTTCACCGATCTCGATGCTGCCCGAGTCCGGCTGTTCCTTGCCCATCAGCATGCGGAACAGGGTCGACTTACCGGCACCGTTACCACCGATCACGCCGACGATGGCGCCTTTAGGCATGGCGAACGACAGGTTGTCGATCAGCACGCGGTCGCCGTAGCCTTTGGAGACGTTCTTGAACTCGATGACCTTGTCGCCCAGGCGCGGACCAGCCGGGATGTAGATCTCGTTGGTCTCGCTGCGTTTCTGGAATTCCTGCGACTGCATTTCTTCGAAGCGCTGCAGACGGGCCTTGGATTTGGACTGGCGAGCCTTGGCGCCTTTGCGCACCCACTCCAGTTCCTCTTTCATGGCCTTCTCGTGGGCGCTCTGCTGCTTGGATTCCTGCGCCAGACGGTCCGACTTGGCTTCCAGCCAGCCCGAGTAGTTGCCTTCGTACGGGATGCCGGCGCCGCGGTCCAGTTCCAGGATCCAGCCAGCGACGTTGTCGAGGAAGTAACGGTCGTGGGTAATGGCTACCACAGTGCCCGGGAAGTCGTGCAGGAAGCGCTCAAGCCACGCCACCGAATCGGCATCCAGGTGGTTGGTCGGTTCGTCGAGCAGCAGCATGTCGGGGGCCGACAGCAGCAGGCGGCACAGGGCCACACGGCGCTTTTCACCACCGGACAGGTGTTCGATTTTTGCGTCCCAGGCCGGCAGGCGCAGGGCGTCGGCGGCCACGTCCAGCTGACGCTCCAGGTTGTGGCCGTCGGCGGCCTGCAGGATGGCTTCCAGCTTGGCCTGCTCGGCGGCCAGCTTGTCGAAGTCGGCATCCGGGTCGGCGTAGGCGGCGTAGACCTCGTCCAGGCGGGCCTGGGCGTCCTTGATCACGCTGACCGCTTCCTCGACCACTTCACGCACGGTCTTGGTCGGGTCCAGTTGTGGCTCCTGCGGCAGGTAGCCAACGTTGATGTCGGGCATCGGACGGGCTTCGCCGTCGAATTCCTTGTCGACGCCCGCCATGATCCGCAGCAGGGTCGATTTACCGGCGCCGTTCAGGCCGAGCACGCCAATCTTGGCGCCCGGGAAGAACGACAGGGAAATGTTCTTGAGAATTTCCCGCTTCGGCGGCACGACCTTGCTCAGCCGATGCATGGTGTAGACGTATTGAGCCAAAACCAAGCCCTCTAATTCAGATAGGTAAAGACATCGACGATCGCCCAGGCAGCATGGCCAGGGGGATGCGTGTTCGGGTGTCATTGAACAAAGTCGACCATTCTACGCCAACGCGCGGCGTTGCATAGGAGGGGTCGAGGGTGGGGGGATCCCAGAGAAGATGCTATTGCCTGTACCGGCCTCTTCGCGGGCACGCCCGCTCCCACAGGTTCACCACAGGGCCTGAGCAATCCGTGATCCCTGTGGGAGCGGGCGTGCCCGCGAAACGGCCGGCACAGCAGCCGAGATAGCTCAGACGTGGCGCTGTTTGGCCTTGCCCCGCGGCAAACGGCAACGGTCGCCCTGCCCGGCCAGGCGCGCGGCCCAGGCGGACTTCACGCTGAAGCCGCCGCTGCGGGCAGGTTGCTGCTCGGCCACATTGGCAGGTTTGGCCGGTTTGGCAGCCGCAGGCGCAGTGCTGACCACCTTGGCAGCAGGCTTGACCGCCGCCTCTGCCGGCGTTGGCGCTGCTGCCGCCTTGGCGGTCTTGCGCAGTTCAGCCAGCGAGGGCGCTTTGCTCTTGGCGCTGGCGCCAGCGTCAGGTTTGACCAGCGAGCGCTGGCAAGACTTGCAGGATACGTCCTCGGTCACGGCAGTGCTGACAAGGGTCTGACTGCTGCGCCCACAGGCGGAATCGAGGCCATTGGAGGAAAAGTGAGTAACCAAAACCGAACATCTCCGATGCGTTGTCATGTATAGCGGGCGCTATTCTCGCACAGGTTGCAGGGGCTTGCCGAACCACCGGGCCGGCACCATCGGTCAACACGGCTGGCACTTTGCCATAATCCTAGGCATGCTAGCCGGTTTCGGGTGTCCGGCCTTATAGTGCGCCACCGTTGTGCGCCACCAGACACCGGCATACACCGTGCATGATGCTTCCCTGCCATCGCCAGCCCAATCGCAGGATCAACGCTTGACCAACCTTACTCATCCGTCGACATTGCGTACCGCGTCACAGGCGCCCGCCGCTACCCTGCGCGGGTCGGTCAAGGGTGCGCTGGCGATGCTTGCCCTGATACTGCTAGGCCTGCTGCTGTGGCAGCTTTTTGCCCAGTTCAACCACACCCAGGCCGACCTGCGCAAACAAAGCCTGGACGCCACCGCGGAACTGGCCGACCACCTGAGCCTGAACATGGCGTTCAAGGCGCAGCAGGCGGTAAATGTGATGCAGCCTTACGTCAATCCGCCGACGCCCGACGCCCTGCCGGGCCTTGTGCATACCTTGCGCGAGCGCCTGCCTGCCCTGCAGAGCGTGGCTTGGCTGGACAGCGCAGGGCAACTGCGCGGCGACAGCCTGGCCGGCAGCCCTGACCGGAAGTTGCTTGACGAGTTGCTCACACTGAACCAGGGCCGCCCGTACTTCTTCACCAATTCCGCCGACAACCGCACCCTCTATCTGCTACTGCGTCAGTCCCCCGAGCAGGACCGTGGCTTCTGGCTGCTGCGCCTTTCGCCGGACTACTACCGCACCCTCACCGTCCACCTCGATGGCGCCGGCCACCCCCTGTGGCTGCTGGAAAACAGCCGCAGCGGCGAGGTACTGCAACGCCACGCGCCGGCCGACACCGGCAGCGAGCCGCTACAGAGCGTGATGCTGGCCTTTATCGACAACAGCACCTGGCAGCTGCGCGGCCTGTTCGACGCCCAGCTGACCCAGCAGAAACTGCTGCCTGCACTGATCGGCAAATGCCTGCTGGTGCTGTTCTGCGCCCTGCTGCCAGTGCTGGCCCTGATAAACATGCGCCGCCGCCAGCGCGCGCTGCAGGAGGACCGCCGGCGCTACCAGGAAATTTTCGAAGGCACCGGCGTGGCCTTGTGTGTGCTCGACCTGTCCAGCTTGCCCAGCCAGCTCGACCGCTACCACCTGCGCAACCGCGCCGCGCTCAAGCACAGCCTGGCCCTGGACCCGAACCTGCGCCGCTCGCTGCTGCTGGAGCTGAAAATCACCGAGGTCAACCAGGTTGCGCGCCAGTTGCTGAACATCAACTGCCACGAAGGTGCCTGGCAGCGGCTGATCGACGGCACGGGCGATGCCCGCGACAGCATCGGCATGCAACTGATCGACGCGCTGATCGAACAACGGCCACTGCTGGAGCTGGAAGTACGCCTGCCGGCGCCGCTGGGCGGCGAGCTGCACCTGTGGCTGATGGCACGCCTGCCGCAGCAGCGCCGCGACTACCAGGCGGTCATTCTCAGCATCAGCGACATCACCAGCCGCAAGCAGGTAGAGCTGTCGCTGCTGGAGCGCGAAAGCTTCTGGTCGGACGTGGTGCGCACCGTCCCCGACCAACTGTACGTGCAGGACGTGCTCAGCCAGCGGATGATCTTCAGCAATCGCCACCTGGGCCAGACCCTGGGTTACGACCGCACCGAGCTTGCACAAATGGGCGACCGCTTCTGGGAATTGCTGCTGCACCCCGAAGACGCCGCGCACTATCAGGCCCTGCGCCAGCAACAGCGCGATAGCGGCCATGACCACCCGCTGCACTGCCAGTTACGCTTTCGCCACCGTGATGGCGGCTGGCGCTGCTATGACATCCGCGAGCAGGTGCTGACCCGAGACGCCGAAGGCTTGGTAACGCGCATCATCGGCGTGGGCAAGGACGTGACGGTGCAGATAGAGGCCAGCCAGTCGCTGCGCGACAGCGAACAGCGCTACCGCATGCTCGCCGAAAGCATCAGCGACGTGATCTTCTCCACCGACAGCCTGCTCAAGCTCAACTATGTCAGCCCTTCGGTGCAGAGCGTGCTGGGCTACCAGGCCGACTGGATTTTTGCCAACGGCTGGCAGTCGATCATCGCCAACCCGGCCCAACTCACCGGCATCTACAGCCTGATGGAGCGCGTGAGCAAGGCCATGAGCGACCCGGTTCAGCTGGCCCAACTGCGCAGCCAGCTGCCGACCCAGCTGTTCGTGTTCGACTGCCTGCGCGGCGATGGCCGCAAGATCCCAATCGAGCTGCGCCTGGTGCTGGTGTGGGACGACGACCAGCGCTTCGAGGGTGTGCTTGGGGTAGGCCGTGACATCAGCCAGCAACGCCGCGCCGAAAAAGACCTGCGCATGGCCGCGACGGTGTTCGAGCATTCCACTTCGGCCATTCTCATCACCGACCCGGCCGGTTATATCGTGCAGGCCAACGAGGCGTTCAGCCGCGTCAGCGGTTACGCCGTCAGTGAAGTGCTCGACCAATTGCCGGGCATGCTCACCGTCGACGAACAGCAGGAAGGCCACCTGCGCTATGTGGTAAAGCAACTGCACCAGCGCGGCAGTTGGGAGGGCGAGGTGTGGCTCAAGCGCCGTGACGGCGACCACTACCCGGCATGGGTCGGCATTACTGCGGTACTGGACGACGAAGGCGACCTGGCCAGCTACGTGTGCTTCTTCACCGACATCAGCGAACGCAAGGCCAGCGAACAGCGCATCCACCGCCTGGCCTACTACGACGCCCTCACCCACCTGCCCAACCGCACGCTGTTCCAGGACCGCCTGTACAACGCGCTGCAGCAGGCCGAGCGGCAGAAGGCGTGGGTGGTGCTGATGTTCCTCGACCTCGACCGTTTCAAGCCGATCAACGACTCCCTCGGCCATGCCGCCGGCGACCGCATGCTCAAGGACATGGCCCTGCGCCTGCTGGCCTGCGTGGATGACGACGACACGGTGGCGCGCATGGGCGGCGACGAGTTCACCCTGTTGCTGCAACCGCGCGCCAGCCGCGAACTGGCGCTGAACCGCGCCATCCACGTGGCCGAGAACATCCTCGGCAGCCTGGTGCGGCCGTTTGTACTGGAAAACCGCGAGTTCTTCGTGACGGCCAGTATCGGCATCGCCCTCAGCCCGCAGGATGGCAGTGAGCTGAGCCAGCTGATGAAAAACGCCGACACCGCCATGTACCACGCCAAGGAACGCGGCAAGAACAACTTCCAGTTCTACCAGGCCGAGATGAACGCCAGCGCCCTGGAGCGCCTGGAGCTGGAAAGCGACCTGCGCCACGCCATGGAGCAGAACGAGTTCATTCTTTACTACCAGCCGCAATTCAGCGGCGACGGCAAGCGCCTGACCGGCGCCGAAGCACTGCTGCGCTGGCGCCACCCCACCCGGGGCCTGGTGCCGCCGGGCGACTTTATCCCGGTGATCGAGGAACTGGGCCTGGTGGTGGACGTGGGTGACTGGGTGCTGCGCGAGGCCAGCCGCCAGCTCAAGGCCTGGCACAAGGCGAAGGTGCGGGTGCCGAAGGTGTCGGTGAACATTTCGGCACGGCAGTTCTCCGACGGCCAGCTGGGCACGCGGATTGCCAACATTCTTGAAGAAAGCGGCCTGCCGCCGGCCTGCCTTGAGCTGGAGCTGACCGAAAGTATCCTGATGCGCGAAGTGAACGAGGCGCTGCAGATTCTGGCCAGCCTGAAAAACCTCGGCCTGAGCATTGCGGTTGACGACTTCGGCACCGGCTACTCATCGCTCAACTACCTCAAGCAGTTCCCCATCGACGTGCTGAAGATCGACCGCACCTTTGTCGACGGCCTGCCCGAGGGCGAGCAGGACGCGCAGATAGCCCGGGCGATCATCGCCATGGCCCACAGCCTCAACCTGGCTGTAATCGCCGAGGGCGTGGAAACCCACGAGCAGCTGGAGTTCCTGCGCGAGCATGGCTGCGACGAAGTGCAGGGCTACCTGTTCGGGCGGCCGATGCCGGCACACCAGTTCGAGGCGCAGTTCTCCAACGAGACACTGTTCATGTTCCATTGATGCGGTACCTGCACTGGCCTCATCGCCGGGCATATGCGCCCCAAAAAATGGACCTGAGAGTCAGCTCCGGCACCCACCCAGCCCAGATACGGCGCGGGATGCAACATGAGCCCCATTGGTCCGCGACTTGATGCCACTTCATATGCCAGCCGCGAATCAATCGGTTAGAATGCCCCCCCAAACTACCCCGATCCTTGAGGACCGCCATGTTCAGCCGTGATTTGACCATTGCCAAGTACGACGCCGAGCTCTTCGAAGCCATGCAGCAAGAAGCCCTGCGCCAGGAAGAGCATATCGAGCTGATCGCTTCGGAAAACTACACCAGCCCGGCAGTCATGGAAGCTCAGGGCTCGGTCCTGACCAACAAGTACGCCGAAGGCTACCCAGGCAAGCGTTACTACGGTGGTTGCGAGTACGTCGACATCGTCGAGCAACTGGCCATCGACCGTGCCAAGGAACTGTTCGGCGCCGATTACGCCAACGTCCAGCCGCACGCTGGCTCCCAGGCCAACGCCGCTGTCTACCTGGCCCTGCTGTCGGCCGGTGACACCATCCTGGGCATGAGCCTGGCCCACGGTGGCCACCTGACCCACGGTGCTTCGGTAAGCTCGTCGGGCAAGCTGTACAACGCCATCCAGTACGGCATCGACGGCAACGGCCTGATCGACTACGACGAAGTCGAGCGCCTGGCTGTCGAGCACAAGCCGAAGATGATCGTTGCCGGCTTCTCGGCCTACTCGCAGGTTCTGGACTTCGCCCGCTTCCGCGCCATTGCCGACAAGGTCGGTGCCTACCTGTTCGTCGACATGGCCCACGTTGCCGGCCTGGTTGCCGCTGGCGTGTACCCGAACCCTGTTCCGTTCGCCGACGTGGTCACCACCACCACCCACAAGACCCTGCGCGGTCCACGTGGCGGCCTGATCCTGGCCCGTGCCAACGCCGACATCGAGAAGAAGCTGAACTCCGCTGTCTTCCCAGGCGCCCAGGGCGGCCCGCTGGAGCACGTCATCGCCGCCAAGGCCATCTGCTTCAAGGAAGCCCTGCAGCCTGAGTTCAAGGCTTACCAGCAGCAGGTCGTGAAAAACGCCCAGGCCATGGCCAGCGTATTCATCGAGCGTGGCTTCGACGTGGTGTCCGGTGGCACCCAGAACCACCTGTTCCTGCTGTCGCTGATCAAGCAGGAAATCTCCGGTAAGGACGCTGACGCCGCTTTGGGCAAAGCCTTCATCACCGTCAACAAGAACTCGGTACCGAACGACCCACGTTCGCCGTTCGTCACCTCGGGCCTGCGTTTCGGCACCCCAGCCGTTACCACCCGTGGTTTCAAGGAAGCCGAGTGCAAGGAACTGGCCGGCTGGATCTGCGATATTCTGGCTGACCTGAACAACGAAGCGGTGATCGACGCCGTTCGTGAGAAGGTCAAGGCCATCTGCAAGAAGCTGCCGGTTTACGGCAACTGATTGGCGCCAGCCTGAAGTAAAAAAGCCCGGCCCAGTGCCGGGCTTTTTTGTTTGATTTCGGTTGCTTCACACGCACCGCCGCCCCCACAAAGACCGCGTTCCCAGTTCATCACCCCACACAGGCCGCACCTTGACCAGAGAACAACTCGAGACCCACCAGATCCCGATCTACTTCGCTGCCGTGCTCGCAGCCGTTGCCTTCGGCTTGATGGCCAGTGACAGCGCGCGCCACCTGGAAGCCCTGGTCACCCCCGCTATTGCCGTGCTGATGTACGCGATGTTTCTGCAAATACCCTTCCTCGACCTGCGCCAGGGCCTGGGCAATCGGCGTTTCATCGCTGCCCTGCTGCTGGCCAATTTCATCCTCGTCCCGCTGCTGGTCTGGGCAATTACCCGTGGGCTGGTCGAGCACACGGCGATCCTTGTTGGCGCGCTGCTGGTACTGCTTACACCCTGCATCGACTACGTGGTGGTGTTCACCCACATCGGCAAAGGCGACTCGCGCCTGACCTTGGCCGCCACACCCGTGCTATTGCTGGTGCAATTGGCACTGCTGCCGATCTACCTCGCCCTGATGCTGGGAGACAGCAACAACGTGGCCATTTCCATCACCCCGTTCGTGGAAGCCTTCGTACTGCTGATCGTGGTGCCCATGCTGCTTGCGGTGCTGACCAGCGCCGGTGCCCGCCGCTCGCGCACAGTCGCGGCCTGGAATGACGCCTGGGCGTGGTTGCCAGTGCCAGCCATGGCCTTGGTGCTGGTGGTCGTGATCGCTTCGCAGATTGACGTGGTGCTGCGTGATTTCGACCGCTTGCTGCCGGTGATTCCGGTGTACATCGGCTTCATGCTGCTGGCGCCAGCGCTCGGCTTCATCGCGGCGCGGCTGCTGCGCCTGCCGGCCACCGAAGCACGTTCGGTAACCTTCAGCGCCGCCACGCGTAATTCGCTGGTGGTGTTGCCGCTGGCGTTAGCTTTGCCGGAGGACATTCGCGGCCTGGCCGCAGCGGCAGTGATTACCCAGACGCTGGTGGAACTGTTGAGTGAGCTGGTTTATGTGCGCGTATTCCCCGCATTAGTGCGAGGCTGATGAATTAAGGCAGATTGAGGGAAGCTGAACCTTTTGCTTGTACGCGCGCGCCCCTACCCTGATAGAATGCGATGAATTCTCATTAACATTCATTCTATCCCGTGCAATCTACTTCATCGGTAAACCACCACCAGCATCAGGCCATCGACCAGCTCTACAGCCACCATCACAGTTGGCTGCAGAGCTGGTTGCGCAAGCGCTTGGGCAGTGCCGCCGATGCCGCAGACCTGGCCCAGGACACGTTCGTGCGGCTTCTCTGCAGTGCGGCTGGCGAACCACTGAACTGCTCGGCTCCACGCGCCTATCTGGCCACCATTGCCAATCGCCTGACCATCAACTTCTACCGCCGCCGGTCACTGGAGCAAGCCTATCTGGCCGCGCTGGCGGAAACACCGGAAGCACTGGCACCGTCGTTGGAACATCAGGCGCTGGTGCTCGAAGCCCTCGACGAAGTTGACCAGGTACTTGCGCTGCTGCCAGCCCAAAGCCGGCAGGCGTTTCTGATGGCGCAACTGGAAGGTTATACACAAGAGGAGATCGCCAGCCGGCTCAAGCTCAGCGTACGCACGGTACAACGCCACCTTGCGCGGGCGTTTGAGGAATGCATAGTGCTCGCCAGCCTGTGCGTGCAACATGAGTAATACGCCCATCGACCGGCGCATTGCCCGTGAAGCGGCCAATTGGTTCGTGCGCTTGCAGAACAGCAGCGCCGGCGCCGCAGAGCATGCGGCCGGTGCCGAGTGGCGAGCGCGGCACACTGACCACGAACGCGCCTGGCAACTGGCCGTGCGCTTCAGCAGCCGGGCACAGCAGCTTACCGGTGAACCCGCACGGGCGGCCCTGGAGCGCCCGCGCAGCCAGGAACGCCGGAATGCGCTCAAGACCCTTGCGCTGCTGATCGCCGCCGCTCCGCTTGGCCTCGCAGCCTACCGAGGGCTGCCGTGGCGCGAATGGCGTGCGGACGCGCGTACCGCCGCCGGGGAGCTACGCACCGTGCACCTGCCGGATGGCGGGCAGATTCGTCTGAATACCGGCAGCGCCGTCGATATCGCCTACGACGACAGTGCTCGCCGCGTGCACCTTATCACCGGTGAGATGCTGGTCGAGGTGCTGAGCGAGCCTGCAAGGCGCCCATTCATCGTCGATACCGCCGAAGCGCAAATCACCACGCTCGGTAGCCGTTTGCTAGTGCGTCATTACCCAGGCAGCACGTTCCTCGCCGCACTGGAGGGCGCTGTCGAAGTGCGCCCGCGGTTGTCACCGGGTGATGATGGCCTGGTGCGCCTGGCTGCCGGCCAGCAAACCCATGTCAGCATCCAGGCTGCACAGCCCCCCATGCCGCTGGCCCAGCATCATCTCGACTGGCTCAGCCATGTGCTGCGGGTAGAAAAGACGCGCCTGGATGACTTCATCAGCGAGCTGGGGCGCTATCGCCCCGGCCTGTTGCGGTGCGATCCGGCCGTGGCCGGGCTGCTGATTTCCGGCACCTTCCAGTTGCGCGACACCGATCAGATTCTGCGCGCCCTAAGCCAGACATTGCCGGTGGATGTCCACTACCGGACGCCTTACTGGGTCACCCTCACTGCGCGTGCCAACGCGTAGAAAGAATCGTTGTCGTGTTTTCCTCAAGCTGCGTGTCCCTTCCGTAAGCACATCACTTTCACAGGGCGGGGACGAACACATGGCGACGACACAGGGCATGCAACCATTGGCGCGGGCAGTGCATGCTGCTGCACTGGGCCTGATCATCACCGGTGGCAGCCTGGCGGCAGTTGGGTCGCAAGCCGCCGGGCAGACCGCGCAGCAGAGCCGTACCTTTCAGGTACCAGCCGGTAACCTGAGCAGCGTCCTCGCCGAGTTCGCCAGCCAGGCGGATATCACCCTTCCCATCGAACCGGGGCTGGTGGAAGGTTTGCGCAGCCCTGGCCTGAACGCCGCCACCAGCGTGCAAGACGGCCTGCACCAACTGCTGCAAGGCACAGGCCTGCAAGCTTCACCACAAGGCAATGGTCTGTACCTGCTGACCCCGCAGGCAATGGGCACAGGCATGGAGCTGGGCGCTACCAGCATTACCGGGCAGGGCCTGTCGGCAACTACCGAGAACAGCGGTTCCTACACCACCGGCACGATGCAGACTGCCACCAAGCTACCCTTGAGTCTGCGCGAAACGCCGCAGTCGGTCAGCGTGGTTACGCGCAAGCGCATGGACGACAAGGCCATGACGACTATCAGCGATGTGGTCAAAAGTGCGCCGGGGATTTTTCTCAGTAACTCCGGTGGCGCTGGGCGGCCATCTTTCAGCGCCCGCGGTTTTGACGTCGACAACATCATGTACGACGGGTTTTCCACCAGCTTCCTGACCTACCTGCCCAGTGGGGAAGCAAACCTGGCCATGTATGACCGGGTGGAGATCGTACGCGGGGCCACCGGGCTGGCCCAAGGCGCCGGCAACCCCGGTGGTGCAATCAACCTGATTCGCAAGCGCCCCACCCATGAATTTCAGGGCACGCTCACCGGCAGTGCTGGTAGTTGGGACGATTACACCGGCACGCTGGATGTCGGCGGCCCGCTCAATGAAAACGGCACCCTGCGTGCCCGCACCGTGGTCTCCCGGCAGGACGCCAAAAGCTTCCGTGATTCGGTAGAGAGTGATCACGACCTGTTCTACGGCGTAGTCGACGCCGACCTTAGCGAAAGCACCACCCTCACGCTGGGGGCCTACCGCCAGAAGAACCACACCAACTATATCTGGGGCGGGTTGCCCATGGCCCGGGGCGGCGGCCACCTCGGGCTACCGCGCGACACCTTCCTGGGCCATGACTGGGAATATTCGGACAATCGCACCACCGGCTATTTCGCCACCCTGGAGCATGCCTTCGCCAATGACTGGTCGCTTCGCCTCGCGGCCATGCAGACGAAAACCGACACCGACGTATTGGCCTCTTCGGTATGGGAATATGATCGCCACTATCTATGGACAGAAGCCATGGAGCAAAAGGAAAAAGGCTACGACCTGGCACTCAGCGGCCCCTTCCAGTTGCTCGGCCAGACACATGACCTGACCCTGGGCGTCAGCAAGCGCCAGCTGGATTATCGTTCTGGCAAGGCTTGGAGCGATTTCATCGACACCGGCAGCAACCCCTTCGAATGGAACCCCCGTGGTCATGCCAAACCGGATTACGTTACCGGCCCTGACGGCCTGCCCGAGACCACCACACAGGACAGCGTTTATGCCAGCAGCCGCCTGCGCCTGACTGAACCACTGTCGCTGATTCTCGGCGGCCGTCTCGACTGGTATGAATTCGATGACAGCGAAAACAGTGAAGGCAACTACAAGATCACGCGTAACCTGACCCGCTATGCCGGCCTGATCTACGACCTGGACGCCCATCACTCGGTCTATGTCAGCTACACAGATATTTTCAAGCCGCAGACCAGCAAAGGCATGGACAGAAAAGTGCTCGACCCTGTGGTGGGTGAAAACTACGAGGCGGGCATCAAGGGGGAGTACTTTGGTGGCGCACTGAACGCCAGCCTGGCTGTTTTTCAAATTGACCAGAAGAACCGCGCCCAGGAGTTACCTGACAACAAGGGTTGCGGTTCGGGCGCCGCCAGTGCCTGCTACGAGGCGGCCGGCCTGGTACGCAGCAAGGGCATCGACCTGGAAATTCAAGGCGCCCTGACCGACAACTGGCAGCTGGCTGCCGGCTACACCTACACCCAGACAAAATACGTCAACGACGCCAACAAGGCCCGCGAAGGCGAAGACTTCGACCGTGCCAAACCGCGCCAGCTATTCAAACTGTCCACGATCTACAACCTGCCCGGCGAGCTGCAGCGCTGGCGCATTGGCGGTGATATCTACCAACAGAGCCGCATCCGTACCTCTGGGGGCGCCGGTGCTACTGCATGGCAAAACCAGCAGGGCTCGTACACGGTGGTCGGGCTGGTGGCAGGCTACAAGGCTAGCGAGCAGCTAGACCTGCAGGTCAACGTCAACAACCTGTTCGACCGCACCTACTACAGTAGCGTCGCCAACGGTGGGTGGAGCCCATACGACATCTACGGTGACCCACGTAACGTGAAACTGACTGCCCGGTACAGTTTCTAGTAGCCGGTTAATCGCCGCGCGCGTGCTGCATGTAGCAGATGCGGCGATGTCAGCGTTGCGGGAGTCAAGTCGGCCGGTTAGAACCGTGCCCGCAACGCCACGTTGAAGTTGCGTGGTTCGCCATAGAAGTTCCAGTAATTGGGGTTGCCCAAGGTCTGGTAGTACTTCTTGTCGAACACGTTATCCAGGTTGTACTGCACCTCAAGGTTCTTGTTGATCTCGTAGATCGCATGCAGGTTGGTCAGGTGGTAAGCGTCCTGCTGGAGCTTGTAGTCTGCCCCAACCTCGGTCTGGGTCATCTTGCTCTGCGCATAGAAGCTGCCACCTACCCGCAGCTGGTCAAGCGCACCGGGCAGACGATAGTCGGTCGCAACTTTGAACAGGTGGCGTGGCGAGGCGCCGTTGAAGTCGTCGCCTTTCTGCTGGCCGCCGATGTACTTGGACTGGGTATAGGTATACCCCGCCGATACATTCCAGTTCGGCAGTACCTCACCGGTCAGTTCCAGCTCGATGCCTTTGTTGCGCACCTTGTCGGACGCGCGGTAGCAAGCCCAGGTCTGCGCACAGGTTACCCGCTCGGCACGGCCGGTCTGGTCAGACTGGAACAGCGCGATGGCAGTTTGCAAGCGCTTGTCCAGGAACTCACCCTTCAAGCCGATCTCGTAGTTGCTGCCGGTCATTGGCAGGAGCGTGGTGCCATTCACATCCTGCGCGCTCTGCGGCTTGAAGATTTCGGTGTAGCTGGCGTAGGCCGACCAGTTTTCGTTCAGGTCCTGCACCAGGCCCGCATAAGGGGTGACTTCGCCACTCTTGGAGAAGTGCTTGCGGTCGGAGGCTTCACGCACGCCATTGGTATCGTCCAGCGAATCGTGGCTGTACCAGCTCAGGCGGCTGCCGAGGATGAATGTGGTGCTGTCGGTGAGGCTGAACCGGCTGGCCACGTACACGCCCTTCTGCTCCTGGGTGCGGTTGTATTGCCACTGGTTGACGTTGAGGGCAGTCGGGCTGGGTGGATCGAAGGCTGCCAGGTTGTTCATGTCGACGATGTAGCGATAGGTTGCGTCGCGCCCGCCGTGATAGTCGAAGTCGTCCTTGTTCCAGTTGCCGCCAACGATCAGCTCATGCTGGCGGCCCAGCAGCTGGAACGGGCCGGTGAAATAACCGTCGATGCTGGTCTGGGTATCATCGAAGTGAAAGTGGCGGGGGTTGAGGGTGAACAGGTCGGTACCACCACCCGGGTAGGTGTAGTTACCCAGGAAGTCCGACTTGGCCCACATCTGGTTCACGGCCACCACGCCCTTCCAGCCGTTGGCAAAGGTGTGCTGGATGTCGGCGAACACGGTGGTATTGCGCTTGTCCAGGTGGTTCCACTCGCCGGTCAGCGAGGTAGAGCGCGAAACTGGGTAGAACGCGCCGCTCTGCTTGCTGGGCAGGCCCGACCAGTCATAACCTGAGTTGCGGTCCTTCTGGTAGGTAAAACCGAAGGTGGCCAGGGTCGACTCATCCAGGTCGGCCTCGATAATCCCGTAGAACAGCTGGTTTTCTTTCTGGGCAGTGTCCAGGTAGCTGTTGGCATTGTTGTATGTGATGACCGAGCGGCCGCGCAGGGTGCCTGCTTCGTTCAGCGGCGCAGACAGGTCGACCATGGTCTTGTAGTCGTCCCAGGAGCCGACCGATGTTTCGATCAACGCCTGGTGCTCGGCCGTGGGCCGCTTGCGGACCAGGTTGATGGAGGCCGACGGATTACCCGCGCCTTCCATCAGGCCGGTGGCGCCCCGCACCACTTCCACGCGGTCGTAGATGTCGGTGTTGGGCTTGGAAATGGTATCCATCGAGTACGGGTTGCCAATGTTGGTCGGCACGCCATCAATCTGCAGGTTGTCGACCGTCTGCCCGCGAGCCTGGTACAGCGAGCGCTCGCTGCCGTTCTTGATGATGGTGACGCCGGTGGCGTTACGCATTACGTCGTCAAGGTTCTTCATATTCTGGTCGTTCATGCGCTGACGGGTGACCACCGTGACCGACTGGGGCGTTTCACGCAGGCTCATCGGCAGCTTGGTGGCAGTGGACGAACGGCCCGTCGCATAAGCCCCTGTAGCCTCCGTCACAGCACCCAGGCCCTGGCCCGAGATGGTGGTGGCGCCCAAGGTCATCACGCCTGCCGCATCTTCGGCCTGGCTCACCAGCTGGAACTCCCGCTCACCCGTGCGCACGGCCGCCACACCGGTGCCGGCCAGCATCTGCGCCAGCGCCACCTCTACGCTCAAGGCGTGCACCGCCTGGCTCTGCTTGTTGGCCGTCAGCGCCGCATCACCGCCGATCAACAGCCCGGCCTGGCTGGCCAACAGGTTCAGTTGGCGCGCCAATGGCCCGGCTGGAATGTCGAATACCACGCTTTGGGCTGCAGCACTGCTGTCGGCCTCGGCGACGGCAACGTGGCCGCCAAGGGCCAGGAAAATGGCCAGGGCCAACGGATGACGGTGCGCGGAAGCAGAGTCGCGAAGCAGCATGGAAGAATCCTTTCGCAAAGAGGATGAAGTAGCGTCATCCCACCAAGCGAATGAGCGTCGCAAAACCGGAAAAAGAATTTTGAAAAAACTTCAGACCGCCTCGATGGAGACCCACCAAGGCAATGTACGCACAACCCGGATGGGCAACGCACGCTCGAGCATGGCCAACGCACGGTCGGTGTCGAGCAACGGGAAGGTGCCGACCGCACGCAGGCTTCCAATCGCCGGGTCGATGCCCAAGTGGCCAAGGCGGTAATCGCGCAGAATGCCGATCATCTGAGCCAGCGGCATGTCCTCCGCCACCAACACACCGCGGCTCCAATCCTCGCGCAAGCGTTGTGCAGTTGATGGGGCGCCGACTTGCTGCGCGTCGAACACCATCATTTGCCCGGCTTGCAGCGTGGTTTGCCTGCCGCTGCCGGAGCAAGTTGCCTGCACGGCGCCGGCAAATACGCTCAAGGTGGTCTGCAACCCCTGGTCCCGGACACTGAAGCGCGTGCCAAGCGGTTGCACCCGCCCTGCCCTCGTCACCACGGAAAGTGGACGTGGGTCCTGGCCGGACTCGATCAGGATTTCTCCGCGATACAGGCGCAATTGCCTTGATCCCTCATCGAACTGCAGATCCAGCGCCGTCCCGCCGTTCAGCCACAGCTGGCTGCCATCGGCCAGGGTGACCGGCCGCACCTCACCCAGGCCGGTGCGGTAAGTGGCGAACCAGGCACGTGGCGAATCGACCCAACCACGCTGCCATCCGCCCCAACCCAACACACCCGCCACACCCGCCACACAGAGGCTACCGAGCACGGCCCTGCGCGAATGCCGGTCACGGCGCACGCTGTCGAACACTTGCCGAGCCTGCTCTGCCTGGCCGCCAAGGCCACCAAAGCGCTGATTGATGTTCTCTACGTACGACCAGGCCAGGCGATGCCGCGCATCCTCGTTCAGCCACGCATGCCACTGCGCCTGGATCGCAGCGTCATTCTGCGCCGCGTGCAGCCGTGCGAACCAACCGGCAGCCGCTTGCAGTACGCCATGGTCGAGTGGCGCCCTGCTCATGCCAGCGAGCCATCCAGTTCGGCTTCCAGCAGCAGGCATTGGTACATAGCCTGAGCCAGGTAACTGTTCACACTGCGCTCGCTCACGCCCAACTGCTCGGCGATCTCGCGTTGCTTCATGCCCTGCAACTGCGCCATGGAAAATGCCTCGGCCACGCGCTGGGGCATGCGCTCGAACATTGCCTGCAGTTGCTCGAGGGTTTCGAGGATAACGGCCTGATGTTCCAGCGAAGGCGCAAGTTGCTCGGGCTGGGCGGCCAGCACTTCCAGATAAGCCTGCTCCACCCGCCGCCGTCGCCAGAAGTCCACACACGCATTGCGCGACATACGTCCCAGGTACGCACGGGCATGCTCGTGGTCATTGAACACACGGGGTTTGGACAACAGCCGCACGAACACATCCTGGGCCAGTTCCGCCGCATCATGGGCATTGCCGAGCTTGCGCTGGAGCCACTGGCGAATCCAGCCATGGTGGGAACGGTAGAGTTCCTCCAGGTCGAAACCAGGGGCTGGAGCACTGGGAGAGGCATTCATGGGGCCGGCCATTATGCTAATAGGAATTATTCACAATGGTAGCGTGGATGAATGACGCCGGGCAATTGCGATAAGCAACGCTGCCCGGTTTGGTCATGGCAGGGATGATTTTGCGATCAGGCCGAGGCCTGCCCATATCAAGCAACTGGTCTGCGCTTTCAGCCTAGCGGTCACAGTGAATCCGGGCACCCAGGGCACACAGCGAACACCTGCACCTCTACCAGGTAGCCATCCCCCAGGGCTGCGCCCACGCAGGCCCGCACCGGTTTTGCACAGCCTTGCAACCAGGCGTCGTACACTTCGTTGACCAGGTCGAAGTGGCGGTAGTTGGCAAGCCACATCTGAACCCGCGTCAGCTGCGCCTTGCCGACGTTGGCCTGCACCATCAGGCCGTCGATCACGCTCAGCGCCTGAAGCAACTGCCCCTGCACATCCTGTTGCAGGTCATCCGCCACGATGCCTGCCGTTTCAAACAGGCCCCTGTAACTGACCGCCAGTGACATCCGCGCGCTTGATCCGTAGCGAGTGATCATCGAGGTACCCTCCCCCTCAACCCATCTGGTTGAAGCAGACGACTTTAGGTTGGGTCATGTCCTCGTAGGCGAACCGCACCCCCTCACGCCCAAGGCTCCCATACTTGGCACCACCAAATGGCATGGCATCGAAGCGGTAGTCGGAAGAGTCGTTGATCATTACACCGCCGGCCTCGATACGCCGGGCCAGGTTCAACGCCAGCGACAGGTCGCGGGTGAACACACCGGCATGCAAGCTGTACTCCGGGGCATTGGCCAGCGCTATCGCCTGCTCGACAGTCTCGAAAGGCGCCAGCATCACCACCGGTGCGAAAACCTCCTCAAGCCACAGCCGGCTGACGGGGTCAACGCTTTCGAGCACTGTCGGCGCATAGACCGCCCCCTGACGCTGGTGGCCGCAGAGCAGGCGGGCACCGCCCTCAAGCGCCTGGTTGACGCGTGCTTCGATCTGCCGTGCAGCCGCTTCGGTGATCATCGGCCCCATATCGGTTTCGCGCCGGCCCGGATCGCCCCAGACCATCGCCTGGGTCAATGCCACGAAGCGTGCACGAAACGCCTCGTAGATCGAGGCATCTACGAGAATGCGCTGGGTGCCGATGCAGTTCTGCCCGGCCGCCCAGAACGCGCCCGACACACACGACTCGACCGTGGCTTCAAGATCGCAGTCCTTGAGCACCAGCACCGGGGCGTTGCCGCCAAGGTCCATGGCAAGCTTTTTCAAGCCAGCCCCGTGCGCAATCTGTTCGCCCGTCGCGAAACCGCCCGTAAAGGAAACCATGCGCACCTCACGCACGGCCACCAGCGCCTTGCCCAGTTCGGCGCCCCCTGTGGCTACGGTGACGACGGCCTCCGGCAACCCTGCATCCACCAGGTACTGCACCAGTTTCAGGGCAGAAAGAGGGGCCAGTTCCGAGGGTTTCAGAATGACTGCATTGCCCCCTGCAAGTGCTGGCCCCAGCTTGTGCGCCACCAAGTTGAGCGGGTCGTTGTAAGGCGTGATGGCAAGGATCAGCCCCAACGGCTCGCGGGTGAACCAGCCCTGACGCGATTCGGAGCCTTCATAGGCATCGAAAGGCACCACCTCACCGGCGTTACGCCGCGCCTCTTCGGCAGACAGCTTGAGCGTGTTGATGCAGCGTTTGACCTCTTTTTCGGCCTGCCGCAGGGTCTTGCCCGCTTCATCGACGATCAGGCCGGCAAAGTCTGCCGCATCCCGTTCAATGAGCTGAGCGGCGTGTTCCAGAATTCTGGCCCGGCGGTGCCGGGGCAGCGCCGCACTTTCACGCACACCCTGACGGGCACGGGCGAGCAAGGCAGGCACCGCTTCTGCCCCGAGATTGTCGACGCTGCCGACCAGGCTGCCATCGAAGGGGTTGTACACATCGATCAAGGCGGGTTGCTGAACAAGCGCCCGGGAAACGGAAGTCAGGCTCATGAACGTTGCTCCTCAGGCCGAATGGCCGGCCGTGTGAATGGCGATGATGTCCGACAGCAGGGCAAAAGCCGTTTCGATACGCCCCGCCCCCGGGCCGGACACGGTTACAGCCCCCAGCAACTCGGTGTCGAACGCCAGCGCATTGGTGGCGCCTGAAATACCTGCCAAGGGGTGATGGCCAGGCAGCAGCTTCGCTTCGACGCTGGCTCGCACCGAGCCATCGGCCTCACGGCGGGCACTGCCGATCAGCTTCCAACGCTCGCCCGCCGCCCGTGCCCGCTCGATAGCCGCGCTGTCGATGGCACTGATACCGCTGCACGCCACATCACCCACCTGCAGACAGGCGCCGAGCAACTCATTGGCGAGGATCACCACCTTCAGGCGTACGTCATGGCCTTCCACATCGGCGGTCGGGTCAGCCTCGGCAAAGCCAAGCGCTTGTGCCTGGGCCACCGCCTCGTCGAAGCCAAGCCCTTCCTCCATGCGCGTTAGCACATAGTTCGAAGTCCCGTTGAGAATGCCCTCGAAACCCACCAGGCTCGCGCCCGCCAGGGTCTGGCGCGCCATGCGCAGCACCGGTGTGCCGCTCATTACGGCGCCTTCGTATTCGAACGACACATTGTTGGCCTGGGCCAAGGCCTTGAGCGCCTGGGCATGCAAGGCAATCGGCCCCTTGTTGGTGGTGACCACGTGCTTGCCCGCCTCCAGCGCCCAGCGGCAGAAGGTTGCCGCCGGCTCACCGTCCTTGGGGTTGGTGAATGTGGCCTCGGCGATGATGTCGGCGCCTGATTGCTTGATCACCGCCTCATTGAACGCCTCGGCCGAACCTTGAGGGATTTGCGCCAGCGCGCCCTTCTGGGCCGGCAGCGCGGCCAGCATGGCGGCATCCAGGCCGTCGTGGTCGATCACCGACCCCAGGAACAAGTCGGTGACACCAACGATTTTCAGGCCAAAGCCCAACTCTTGCTGCCAGCGCGCATTGCGTTCGGCGATCAGTTGGGCAAGAGCGCGGTTAACGCCACCAAAGCCAACGAGTGCAATTTTGTATTCGGTCATGGTTTGCTGTCCTGCTCAGGCAGTGGGTCGATGAGGACTAGCGTAAGAGCCGTGCACTGCCAGTTGAATATGGCAATCCGCTGTATTTATTGGCCAATTTGGCCAGTGCAAAGCGCGCACCTGCGCCGGGGCAAAACGCACAACGCCGCCTGGGCGCGAACCCAGGCGGCGTTGTGCTAGCCAATGCAAAGACGCGGTTCAGACCACCGCAGCCAGGACGAACGAAGTCACCGTGTTCTCCACCCCGGGCATGGCAGCGATTTCCTTCCACACATGATGCACCCGCTCCGGGCTGGAGGCCTCGACGCGCAACATCAGGTCGAACTCGCCGCTGAGCACTTCACACTGGATCACCTCGGGGATCTGGCGCAGTGCATCGAGTACCGCCTCACCGCGCATGCGGTCATAGCGGTAGACGAAGATCACCGCGTTGATCAACGACGCCGGCCGTCTGCCCTCACCGATGCGCAGGGTATAACCCTGAATGGCGCCGTCGCGCTCCAGGCGCTCGATGCGCTGGCGTACCGCATTGCGCGACAGGTTCACCTTCAACCCCAACTCGGCGTGGGCAATACGCGCATTGGCGGTGAGCTCGGCGAGAATGCGCTCGTCCAGGGGATCGAGGATGCGCTTCATCGCCCAGCCTGCAACCGGGTTAACAAGGCATGAACACCGGCCAGGTCGTCAGGTGCCAACAGCGGCCCATCACCCGCTGTGCCGACCGCGCTGGCCGGCACCTCACCGTGCCAGGCCCCCAGCTCCGCCAGCAGCCCGGCAGACTTTTCGGGGGCAAACTGCCCCAGCGTAACGATGGGCGCACCGATGTTGCGCCGGTGCAGGCGCCCGGCGAATACCCCTGTCGCGGCATGGGGGTCTACTGCGCTGCCCGTTTCGTGGAACAGCGTGACAATTTCTTCGCGAATCAGCACGTCGTCCACGGCATAGGAGTCGAACAGCATGCGCGCATGCAACCACTGGCGGTTGCCGATGCTCAGCTCGCCACACGCCTCGAAGTGCTCCATCAGTGCCCGGGTCGCCCCACCATCGCGGTCATACAGTTCCCAGACGAAGCGCTCCAGGTTGGAGAACAGCGAAAAGTCCATGACCGGTGACAAGGTCTGGCTGGTTGAGCCACGGCTGTAGCGGTTGCAGTGGATGAACCGGTGCAAGGCATCGTTGCGGTTGGTGGAGACGATGATCTGGTTGATCGGCAGGCCCATTTTCTGGGCAATGAACCCTGCGTAGATCTCGGCAAAACTGGCCGTGGGGATGCTGAACCCGACCGGGCGTATTCCGCCACCGAGCTGCAGCGCTGCATGGAAATAGAACACGATCTGCGCCAGCACACCGACCCAGTTGGTGGAGTTGAAGCTGACCGGAATCAGCCCGGGGCATGGCCAATCACGCAGCAGCGCCGACACCAGCGACTGGCAATCGTCAAAGCTGCCATCCACGGCCACGCAGCTCACGCTGTCAGACGCGGCGCTGCGCATCACTGCAGCACGGTCGGCGGGCGTGCCTGCGCTGGGGTATAGCGCCAGCAAGCCTGCTGCAGGGCAATGCCGCAACGCTTCGATAGCCGCTACTGCGGTATCGCCGTTGCTGGCACCGACCAGCATGACCCGCTCGCACTCCGCCCCCAGAAAGTGCCGGACAAAACGCGCCTGCAACTGCGCGGCAAAGTCCTTGGAGGACCGGGTAGGCCCATGGAAAAGCTGCAGGATCCATTCGTTATGGCCAAGCTGCTGCAACGGCGCAATGCCGCGGTGGCGGAACCCGCGATAGCTGTCGCTGACCAGCGCCCTGAGGGTAGGCTCGTCGAGGGTATCGCCGACAAACGGTGCCATTACCCGCCAGGCCAGTTCGTCGAAGGGCAACCACGACCAGCTGGCAATTTCCTGTGGGCTGAACACCGGCACCGAGATGGGCACATAAAGCCCGCCATCGTCGGCCAGGCCAGAAAGCAATGCCGTGCGGAAATCGACCCGTGTCTCGTTGCCGCGCGTGGATGTGTACTGCATCGGTGCTCCAGATAGCTACGTAAATTAACGATGCGCCATGGCCACCAGCCAATGGCTGAACGCCTGGGCATCGGGGGACAACGCTTCACCCAGGCCGCGTACCAGGAAAAACGACTCGCTTGCCTCGATACGCTGGGCAAAGGGAGCGACCAGCCGCCCCTCCTGCAGCAGATCCTCGACCAGCGACGAGCGTGCCAGCGCCACCCCGAGCCCCAGCTCCGCCATGCGCAGGGTCGACACCAGGGTGTCGAACTGCAGGCCACTGGAAGAGTCGACCTGATCGGCGCCGACCCGCTCCAGCCAGTAGCCCCACCCCTCCTCGTAACCCAGCACATGCAGCAACGGCACACGGGCCAGGTCGCGCGGGTCGCGCAGCGGGCAACCGGCCAGCAGCGCGGGTGCGCACACCGGCACCAGCATGTCGCGGGTCAGGCGCTGCGCCTCTACCCCGGCCCACTGCCCGCTGCCCCAGCGGATTTCCAGATCATCTTCGGCATCCAGCTCCTTGACCCACAGGTTGCTGATGTAGCGGATGTCCACCTGCGGGTGCGAACGCCGAAAGTCGGCCAGCCGCGGGGCCAGCCAGAAGTGCAGGAACGACAGGCTGCCCCGTACTTTCAGGGGCCGACGTTGGCGTTGCCCGAAGATTTCATTGGTGCCGACCGCAAGGCGGCTGATGGCGTCCTGCACCACCGGCAGGTAGGACTGCCCTTCTTCGGTCAGCCCCAGCCCGCGCGGCAGGCGCTTGAACAGCGCCACACCCAATTGGCTTTCCAGGTGACGAATCTGTTGGCTCACCGCCCCTTGGGTAAGGTGCAGCTCTTCTGCCGCATGGGTGAAGTTCAAGTAACGCGCCGACACTTCGAAGGCTCTCAGCCAGTTCAGGGGGGGCAAAGTTTTCTGGGTCATCGGCGGCTTCTCGTGGCTAGGTTCCGGTGGCCTAGTATCACCTGCTCAGGCGGCCTCGGAACCTGGGGCGACGATTTCCAGCGGGGCCGTACGGCGGCTGCGGTACTTGCACGTCAGCCAGTAGGCCAGGTAGCACCAGGCAATGAAGGGCAAGCCGAAGTACAAGGCAACCCGCTGAGCAGGGTCGAAGGCAATGCCGACGCAGGCCAGTACGCAGCAGAATATGGCCCCCAGTGGTACGAACGGATAGCCACGCACCCGGAACTTGAGGTCCTCGAGCTTGCCGCCGCTGGCGATGTAATGACGGCGGAATGCGATTTGGCTCGCCGCGATGCTGATCCACACCACCACCACGGCCAACCCTGAAATCGACACCAGCGCCAGGTAGATGGTGTCGGGGGCAAACACACTGCTCAACAGCGAAGCCATGCCGCCAGCCATGCTCAGCACGATTGCATTGAAGGGTGTGCCGCGGCGCGACAGCGTGGCGTAACGGCGGGGCATGTTGCCTTGGTCGCTGAGGGTCCAGAGCATGCGCGAAGCGGCGTAGAGGCCGGAGTTGGCGGCAGACAGCAGCGCGGTGATGATGACGAAGTTCATGATATCGGCCGCATACGGGATACCAATCATCGCAAAGACCATCACGAACGGGCTTTCAATAACCCCGGCCTGTTCACGCGGCAGCAAGGTGGCCAGCACAAAGATGGTGCCGATGAAGAACAGCGCCAGGCGCAGCACCGTGGTGCGAATGGCCTTGGGCACGTTCTTTTCCGGGTCTTTGGTTTCGCCGGCAGCGATGCCGATCAGCTCGGTACCCGAGAACGCGAAGGCCACTGCCAGCAGGGTCATGGCAATTGACCAGAAACCGGTGGGGAACAACCCTTCACGGGTAAAATTGCCCAGCCCTGCACTGTGCGCCTGCTGGATCTCGAAGCCACCCAGAATGGCTCCGCCGCCCACCACCAGAAAGGCGATGACGGCCAACACCTTGACCAGTGACAACCAGAATTCGGTTTCGGCGAACGATCGCACCGAAATGATATTGCTGATGAACACCGCAGCGCCGAACAGCGCACTCCACATCCATACCGGCGTGTCGGGGAACCAGCGCACCATCAGGATGCCCGCGGCGGTGAATTCGGAGCCGATGGCCACCGTCCAGGTCAGCCAGTACATCCAGGCCACCATGTAGCCGGTACCCGGGCCGAGGTAACGCGTGGCATAACTGCTGAACGAGCCGACTTCCGGCATGTGTACCGCCAGCTCGCCCAGGCACATCATGACCAGGTACACCATGATTGCGCCGAGTATGTAGGCGATAACCGCGCCCAACGGGCCGGCCTGGTTAACGGTGTAGCCCGACGTGAGAAACAGGCCGGTGCCTATCACACCGCCCAGTGCCAGCATGACGATGTGGCGGGTTTGCATATCCTGCTTGAAGGTATGCGCCGAGGCATTTCTAGTTGTGGTTGTCTGCACGGACATTGTGGGTTACTCATGAAAGTTGGCGGGCAAGGACGTAGCAACGACCTCGTCTTGGCAGAGCGAATCGAGTTGCCTTGCATATTGTTTTTGTTCGACTTCATGAAGTGGCACCCACCGCACGGGTGAGTGCTACGCGCCAGCCTCAGGCCTGCACCGGGCGCTGGCAGGCGTCTGCGTCAGCGTGCAATTCCTTTGCGACGGCCAGTTCCTCACGCACCGATGCACAGGCCTGTGCCAGGTCCGCCAGCAGGTCATCGGTTTCCTCGATGCCCACTGAAATGCGCACCAGCCCTTCGGAAATGCCCAGCGCCAGGCGCTCTTCCAAAGTGTTCTCGACATGGCTGGTGGTGCGCGCCGGGCCATAGATGGTTTCTACCGCGCCGAGGTTGCCGGCCCGATGGGCATACTTCAGCCGCGGCAGCAAACGGGCCACGGTCGGCATGCCGCCCTTCAGCACGAAGCTGACAATGGCGCCAAACCCGCGCATTTGCGCCTTGGCAATGGCATGCCCGGCATGCGTCGGCAAACCTGGGTAGTTGACAGCTTCAACCAGCGGCTCGGTGCTCAGGTAAAGGGCCAACGCCATGGCACTGGCTTGCTGCTGGCGCAGGCGCACTGCCAGGGTCTTGATACCGCGGATGATCAGGTAGGCCGAGAACGGGTCCAGCGCCGCACCGTTGATTTCCCGGTAGTGCCGCACCTGAGCCATCAACGCCTCCGCGCCGCACACCACGCCACCCAGCACGTCACCATGCCCGGACAGAAACTTGGTTGCGCTGTGCACCACTACATCAACGCCCAGCGCCAGCGGGTTCTGGTTCAGTGGCGTGGCAAAGGTGTTGTCGGCCACCACCAGCGCCCCCACCTTGTGCGCAGCGGCGCTCAGCCGACGAATGTCCAACACCTTCAGCGTCGGGTTGGTGGGGGTTTCCAGGTACAGCAGGTCGCAGCCGGCGGCAATCTCGCGCTCCAGCGCTTCAGTGTCCAAGGTATCGCACAGGCACACTTGCACGCCCATGCGCGGCAGGAACTCTTCGAAGATCTTGTTGGTGCCGCCATAGCTGTCGCGGGTCGACACCACGCGTTTGCCGTTGGACAGGAAGGTATGCAGCACGGCACTGATGGCCGCCATGCCGCTGCTGAACGCGACTGCCGACTCGGCTTGCTCCAGCTCGGCCAGTTTTGCTTCCAGCGTGGCGACCGTGGGATTGCTCATGCGGCTATAGATGAAGCCCGGCTGCTTGCCCTGCGCCACGTCGTACCAGGCATCGATATCGTTATAGCCATAAGCGGCGCTGACCACGATCGGGGTCTGCGTGGCGTTGTACGGGTGCTGTACCTGCTCCCCGCTCCACACGACCCGCGTCCCCACACCGGCCGCAGCATTGCCCTCGAATTTTTCGTTGTTGTTCATATCCGGTTCCCGCCCAGCTGAGTTGTGTACACCGATGCAGCATCGGCCTTGAGCGGACTATAGGGAGATGGCGGGGGCCTGAAAAACGATGGAATCCGGGTCTGACTGGCGTTTTTTTTAATGGCTGCGGACCGGGCGCTGCAAAAGCCGCCCGGCCACGTGGGCGCTTAGGCCAGGTTGCGCTTCAGCTCGGCGATATGCTCCGGGCCGATGCCACAGCAACCGCCGACCATGCTGGCACCACGCGCACGCCAGTCCTTGGCCCATGCCAGGTAACCCGGCGGATCGAGGTCTTCGCGTAGTTCGTCCAGGCCATCGTTGGCAGTGGCTTCTTTGGGCTGCGGCGGGAAGGCGTTGGCATAGGCACCGATGGCAATCTCGGCGTTGTGTCGCTCGATGACCGAGCGCGCGACATCGATGGCGGCGCCGATCACCTCCGGCTGGCTGCAGTTGAACAACACCGCAGCCACCCCCAGGCTGACTGCGGCTTCGATGGCGTCGGCCACCGGTTCACCGGAGCGCAGGCGCGGAACCTCGTCGACGTCCTCGTCCTGCAGGGTGAAGGACACCCAGAACGGCCTGCCGTCTGCTGGCAAATGGCTACGAATGGCCCGCACTTCGGCCACGGAACTCTGGGTTTCGGCCAGCCACAGGTCAACATGCGGGGACAGGCCCTGGAGCAGCGGGGTCAGCACCTCTGCCACACGCTCGGGCTGGAACAGGTCGGGGCGGTAGGACCCGAACAGCGGCGGCAACGAACCCGCCACCCTGACCGGGTGCGCGCCGCTATCTGCCGCGTGCCGCGCAAGCTGGCCTGCGATATGGGCCAGCTGTCGCCCTTCGGCGGCAAAGCGTTCTTCACCGATGTGGAATGGTACTACCGCATAGCTGTTGCTGGTGATGACCTGCGCACCCGCATCGATGAAGGCTGCATGCACGCCCACGACCGCCTCCGGCGCCTCGCTCAGCGCCAGCGCCGACCACTCGGGCTGGCGAAACGGTGCACCGCTGCGCTGCAGCTCTCGGCCCATACCACCGTCCAGAATTACCATCGTTCGCTCTGCCATATAACTTCTCTGAAGGTTCTTATGAATAAAATTCATTATGGGGATTAGGGTTATAACTATTAAATACCCTATCACCCATTTGCCCAACATATCAGGTATGTACATGCGATTTTCTTCTCTGCTGGGTGCGGGCCTTGTACTGCTCGCAACTGCCACCCAAGCCTTTGCTGGCGCCACGTTGGAGCGGGTTGAATCGCGCAAGGAAATGGTCAACGTGCTGATGGAAAGCTACCCGCCGTTTTCCTTCCTCAATGACCACAACCAGCTCGACGGTTACGACGTGGACGTGGCCAAGGCAGTGGCCGACAAGCTCGGCGTCAAACTGCGCCTGGAAACACCGTCCTGGGACGTGATTGCCGCTGGCCGCTGGAGCGGGCGCTACGACATCTGCATTTGCTCGATGACCCCAAGCAAGGCGCGCGCCGAGGTGTTCGACTTCCCCGTGGAGTACTACGCATCGCCCGCCGTGATCGTGGTCAATGCCTCGGATGAGCGCATCCATGGCGCCAAAGACCTGGAAGGCCGCAAGGTGGGTTCGATCAGTGCATCGAGCTACGAAAGCTACCTGAACAAGAACCTGGTCATTGAAGGCAAGGAAGACCAGAAGATCGATTACCCGTTCGACTTCGTGCAGGCTGCGCCCTACGACACTGACAACGTCGCCTTCCAGGACTTGGGCCTGGGCACTGGCGTGCGCCTGGACGCCATCATTACCAACCTGGTGACCGCGCAGCCGCGCCTGCAGCAAGACAAGCGCTTCAAGCTGGCCGGCGCGCCGCTGTATGAAGAGCCCAACGCGGTAGCCATCGAAAAAGGCGACCCTGAGTGGGATGCCAAGGTACGCCAGGTGTTCGCCGAGCTGAAGGCTGATGGCACCTTGGCCAAGCTGTCGCAGAAATGGATTGGCGCCGACATCAGCAAATGAGCACCTTCCCCCCCTCCCCCAAGCCCGTGGCAAAGCCTGCGGGCGCCGGCCTGTTCGGCTTTCGCACCCGGTTACTGCTGACCTGGCTGGCGCTGTTCGGGCTGTTTGTCGCCTTCTTCCTCAGCTTTGACCTGAAGTTCGCCATCATTCTGGAGAAGTTTCCCAACCTGGCCGGTTTCAAGCTGGGGCCCAATGGTTTTCTGCAAGGCGCCGCACTGACCCTGTTCCTGTGCCTGTGCTCGATGGTGGTATCCGTGCTGCTCGGCTTTGCCGCCGCGCTGGCACGGTTATCCAACAGCGCGGTACTGGTGGGTGTGGCCAGCTTCTACACCTCGTTCTTCCGTGGCACGCCGCTGCTGATCCAGATTCTGCTGATCTACCTGGGGCTGCCGCAGGTGGGCCTGGTACCCGGCGCCATCAGCGCCGGCATCATTGCCTTGTCGCTGAACTACGGGGCCTACCTGAGCGAGATCTTCCGCGCCGGCATCCTCGGCGTGGCCCGTGGGCAACGTGAAGCAGCATTGGCGCTGGGCATGCGCACGCCGCAGATCTTCTGCCACATCATCCTGCCCCAGGCCATGCGGATGATCATTCCGCCCACCGCCAACCAGTTCATCTCGATGCTCAAGGACTCGTCGCTGATTTCCGTGATGGGGGTTTGGGAGGTGATGTTTCTGGCGCAGTCGTATGGGCGTTCGAGCTATCGCTACCTGGAAATGCTGACCACCGCCGCCGTGATCTACTGGGTGCTGTCGATACTGCTGGAACTGCTGCAGGCGCGGCTGGAACGGCATTTTGGCAAGGCTTATCAGCGCTGAGGGCTGCACACGGCCCCTGCGAAATCATCTACGCAGGCACGACGCGCAGGAGCGCCACCAGGGCGCTCCCGCATCTACTGCGTTAACTGAAGCCGCTTTGCTGCTCACAAAGCTTTCATCTCGGCAATATCCCTCACCACCTGGTCTGCAGAGTGGTCGAACATCGCCTGTTCCTGCGCATCCAGCGGCAACTCGATAATCCGCTCAAGCCCCTTCTCTGCCAGTACGCAGGGCACACCCATGGCGATATCCGTTCGCCCATACTCGCCCTCGAGAATCGCCACCGCCGGCAAAATACGGTTCCGCCCATTGGCGATCGCATCGACCATCTGCGCAATGGCCACGCCCGGTGCATCGCAGGCGCTCCCCGTCTTCTTCAACCCCAGAATCTCACCGCCGCCCTTACGGGTGCGCTCGACAATCTGTTCGATCTGCTCGCTGGACAGGAAGTGCGACAGCGGCACCGAGCCGATCTGGCAGTAGCGCATCAGCGGCACCATGCTGTCGCCATGGCCGCCCAGCACCAGCGCGGTGATATCCCGGGCAGAAAACCCGGTTTGTTCGGCGATGAAACACTTCATGCGCGCGGTATCCAGCACCCCCGCTTGCCCGAACACCTTGTCCCGCCCAAGGCCGCTGACGCTCCAGGCGCGGTAGGTGAGCACGTCGACCGGGTTGGACACCACCAGCACCGTGGCTGCCGGCGCATGGTGCTGGATGTCGGCCATGATGCTGTCGAGGATTGGCAGGTTGATGCTCAGTACATCCTGGCGAGACTGGCCGGGCTTGCGCGGCACGCCTGCGGTAATTACCACCAGCTCGGAGCCGTCCAGCATGTCGGCTTTGCCCCCGCCGTAAACCCGGGTATCGGAGCCTGATTCCACGGCTGCCTGCCACACGTCCAGCGCCTTGCCCTGCGCCAGCTCACCCTGCACGTCCATCAGCACCAGCTCACGGCACAACTCGTCCCGCGCGATGATCTGCGCCGCCGCCTCGCCGACCAAGCCGGCGCCCACGATTGAAAGTTTGTTCACCTGACACCTCCCAGCGGCGCGCGCCACCAGGAACACGCCTGCGTATAGAGAGAAGTATTGCCTGCCGAGGCGAAAAGGCCACCCAAAGGCTGATGGCCGGCAACTAACGGGACACTGGCCTGCCCTGCCCGGGGATCAAACGGGGTATTAACCGCGCATCTGCCAGAGAATGAAATCCACTTTCTTCAGGTCGGTCAGCTTGTTGTGCTCTGGGGTCAGTTGGTTGAACTGGTCAATCCAGCTGGCGCCCTGGCTGGATGCGAGGAAGGCCTGGTACCAGTCTTCCATCTTTGCGTAGCAGCCCTTGGCGTCCTCGATTTTTTTGCGCGAATAGTAGGCCGGCGCCTTCTGGTTGATGTTGCGCAGCACATGAATATCCCAGACCGGTTTGCCAGGGTTCAACGTCGCAACCAGCTTGCTGGAGAACGAAGGCTCGTAACGGCCGGTGGCTTCGTACATCTGATCGAGCACGTCGCCAAACGTAGGCTGCGCGCCCTTCATTTGCTGCATCAACTGGTAGTAGGCGCCATACCAGGAGCGTTCACGCCGCTGCACGCGGTAAAACCCGTTGTACATGCGCTGGAACACTGCGTCGGTCGAAACATCCACCGTTTCCACTTGGTCCATCAGGGCCAGGTATTTCTGGATGCCAGGCTTGGCGTTGATAATGGCAGAGGTCACATCAGTGCTGACCATAGTGTGTACTTCCTTGGTTGGCTGACAGTTGCCCGGTGACAGGCGCTTACTGGGTATCGGTTTGGCCACGTCGCGCTTGAGCGATCATGTCATCAAGTTGTTTGATCAGATCGTCTGCGTCGATCTCTTGAAACGCTCCACAGGATGCAGCAATGATGCGTTCTGCAAACTGAGGGCTGTATTCCGGCGTTGCGCTGGCAGGGTCGTTCTGATCGATGCTCGTGTACCACCATTGGCCTTCTACTTCCTGGCCGTAAAGGCGGCCCTCTTCCTGGAGTGCGAACAGGGTCATCTGAATTTCAATTCCCGCCAGATGGGCACCCTGTGGCATTAGCCGCAGGAACAGTTCCGGAGCACTGATGCCGCCGGCCGCGTGTTGAACAATCAGTGCTTTCACCTTATCGATGTCGCTCATCGCGATGCCCTCTTTATCTCTGCTGCATCCTCGACGCAGGACGCGGGAATACCGTGATCAAGGTCGTTGCCTTGCCAACGAAGAACATCTTGAACTCCAATAGGGACACTTCTTGTCCGGATTCAAAAAAAATGATCAATCTTGCCCATCGCCGTGACTATCTGCGGCAAATCCTTCATGCAGCGGGTAAGCCTCTCTCCACCGCAGACGTGCACGCGAAGCTGGTTGCCTGGGTTGGGCGCCATGGGGATGCTGCTGATGACCAACGTGATAAAACCACCATCAGGGATTTGAAGGCGCTGGAGGAGCTGAACTACGTTCAGTCGCAAACGGACCCAGAAGATAAACGAGGGTTGCTCTGGTCTGCGGTGGGCCGCAGCCACTCGCTGGTGCTTTCACCTTCAGACGCCATGTCACTCTGGGCGGTTTTCCAGCATGCCGAACGGTTCGGCCTGCAATCAGCCACCGATGAGTTGAAGGGCTTGCGCGACTATACGGAACTGGTGATGCAGGACGGCTCGGTGCGCAAGCTGAACTTCACCAAGCGTATTACTTCAGGTACGCGGTTTACCCAGCTACAGCCGGGCAAGTACAAAGCCCAACACCTCAAGCAGATACAGATGGCCATCCTCGATAACGAAGCCCTTGAAGTCTGGTACCGCCCGCGTAATGCCGACGGGGTCGAGTGTGTCTACCAGCTCAAACCACTGGGCCTGTCCCACCAGGATTCCAATATCTACCTGTCTGCCTATGTCACCGAAGAGCACTGGCTGGGTAAGGCACCCGCGCCCGACGTGCCACGAGGCAAGTACAGCAGCAACGGGCCCAATACACTCTGCGCGCTGATGCTGCACAGGATTACCAAGGTAGAGCCGGGCAAGCGGATTATCGACGACCCGGAGGGTTACGATATTCACGCAGACGAAGCCCAGAAAGACCTGGTGACCATCCACTCCCCTGCGCAAAAAACCCGCCTTCGGCTTAGCCAGAACCTGTACAACCGCCTTGCTGAAAACCCGCTGGATAAAAACCAGAAGCTGCTGCAGGACGGCGACAAATGGCTGCTGACCTGCAAGGTTCGCGATACCCAGGGGCTACGGTTGTTTCTGATGGCAAATGCTGCCGACATCGAGGTGCTGGAGCCGCTTGCCTTGCGGGCGCACATTCATCAAATGCTTACCCTCGCCCTGAAGACTTACGAACAGTGAACAACACGGTTCCAAAAGCACCTTCCTCGTACCGGTAAATCAACGGACCAAGGGACGAACCACAACAAACAGTACTACCAGGCCCACAAGCCCAGAAGCAACCAGCCACCCGGTCGAGGCCATTGCCTGGAAAAACCCCGGGAAGAAAGGAACCCTCCCAAGCTTGACCAGCGCCAGGCAAAGCCATGGCATCAGGAGGATGTAAAGCAGCGGGATATAAACGATTGCCTGAAGGACTAGCGTCAATCCGCCGGCCCAGTCATTCCAGTGGTGGTTGGACATGGTGATTTCCTTATCTTGAACGTGACGGGGAGTCATCCGCCTCTTGGTACCCCATACCGCCGTTAGTACACAAGGCATGAGCCCCATTTACCATGCCTGTAAAGATATCCCAACCCGCCCCAAAGTGGTCATTTCCAGGAGCGGCCTTGTGTCGCGAAAGGGCTGCAAAGCAGCCCCAGTAATCTATACCTCCACACCGAACACCGGGTGTACGACAGCTGCCCAGCTCAACTCCTGAGACCTGACACGATCCCTGTGGGAGCGGGCGCAGCCCGTGCCACCCACCGTGATGCCTGCTCAACGGCTAGCCGGCGGCGCACTGCGCAGGAAGCGCCGATCAGTAAAGGCCCAGCCTAATCAGCCGGGGCCTGACCACTCTGCTCCATCACCTTCCCACACTGCTCACTGGCCAATCGACTGATGATCCGGATCGCTTGGTGAATGCCGGCAGTGTTGCGGAAGCTCAGTTGCGGGTTGTGTTCGCATTCCAGCATTTCGTCATGCTGGACCAGGGCCTCGCCTAGTAGTTCGAGGGTCCAGGCGTAGCTTTGGATGGTGGAGAGGCGTTCTTGATCAGTCATGGCGTGCCTCCGGTTGGGCGGAGACGAAGCGGGATTGGCTAACGGTGAAATAGCTGAGGGTCGTCGAGGAACGACGGAGGAGAACGGATGCGAGGGTCCTGCTTGGACTTGAGGTAAGCATGCATGAGGCTCCAAGTTTTAGTTGGAGCTGCCACGATCCTTCCTACGGGATTGGGTGGCAGCTGTGTGCGGGGTAGGAATACCGGGAAACTTGGAAACCCGGCCAGGCCGAAGCCTGCCCACACACAGCCGCCATGACACAGCACGGCAGACACAAAAAAAGCGCCAGCTGTGGTGCAGGGGCGCCTAGTGCATGCGCCAAGTTTACCAACGGGTTCCTACGCCCGGTCACGGGATTTACCGTGACGCAGAGATTTAGCCTCACATTGCTTGGCCGGGCAACTATGGAAGTTGTAGGAAACTTCTCTGAATAATGTACGAACGGCGCCGAAGCAGCTGCTAACCATACGGACGACTTCTGCATTTCTACTTACATGCCTGGGCTCATGACCGACCCTCCCTTAATTGATCAGAGCGTCCGCCGCTTCGATTTCAACGTAGTTTGACTCCCCACCACCCTGAGCCCCCGACAACCAACCCCATACGAAATGGAGCGTAGTACGCCCCGCATCATCGACCATGACCCTGCCACGTGACCAACCGGCGAGCATTTCGCCGTCGTTAGTGATGCAGTGGTAAAGCAGCTCGATGGTATCGGGGCCAGTTACTCGACCCACCTGATGGCCGGTCCGAATCCGGCCACCCTGGTAGGTGCTGGTGATCGCAACACCATCGACCTGGTAATGGAAAACCGTGCCAGTGCCAGACAGGCCCTGGGAATTGTTGGCGACTGCAAAACGACGATTGTGCAGCCGGTCTTTGACTTGGGCGAAAGTGCTTTCCATAGCGATGTATTCTCGATGTTGGATGGAACTGGGAGCAGCTAGCTACCGGTAAATCATCGGGGCAAGCTACGAACCACAACAAACAGTACTACCAGGCCCGCAAGCCCAGAAGCAACCAGCCACCCGGTCGAGGCCATTGACTGGAAAACCCCGGCAAGAAAGGAATCCTCCCAAGCTTGACCAGCGCCAGGCAAAGCCATGGCATCAGGAGGATGTAAAGCAGCGGGATATAAACGATTGCCTGAAGGACTAGCGTCAACCCGCCGGCCCAGTCATTCCAGTGGTGGTTGGACAGGGTGATTTCCTTTTCTTGACCATGACGGGGAAACGACCGCCTCTTGCTACCCCATACCCCCGGTAGTACACAAGGCATGAGTTCAATGCGGCCGGTGTGGGAGCTGGCTTGCCTGCGATGGGCTGCGCAGCAGCCCCATACCCCGGCCTGGCAGGAATTACCCACCATCGGCCTTCAACAGAAGGAGCCAGTTGCCACCCCGACATCTGGCCCACCACTCATCAACGACCTCCCCTATCCCTCCAACTCATGGCCGTTCTGCTCCATCACCTTCCCACACTGCTCACTGGCCAGCCGGCTGATAATCCGAATTGCCTGATGGATACCGGCCGTGTTGCGAAAGCTCAATTGCGGGTTGTGTTCGCATTCCAGCATTTCATCGCGCTGGACCAGGGCCTCGCCTAGCAGTTCGAGGATCCAGGCGTAGCGAGGTGGAGTGTCCCCTTCCAGCCTCCGCCTGCGCAGAAATTCGACCTCGGCCAGAACGTCAACCAGCGGCGAGTCGAAGGATGGGTTCAGTAGCTGCAGGTCGTGGTGAGAAAACTGGGGCATCTCAAAATTATCTCTAAACGGGAAAATCATTATCTAGAAAAATTTCGGCTCTAACCCCGTAAACACTGGCCAAAACCTGATCGACAGCTAACCATTATCTAAAAACACGTACACCCCTAAGTGGAAAACTGCGAACCATTAAGTCAAAAACACGCAGATCCGCGGGAAAAAAGCGGGAACAAAAAAGCCCGCACAAGGCGGGCTTCTATTGGTGCCACGTAGCGAGAAATCGCCATAGGCCAACTGATTCTGGTGCCGGAGACAGGAATCGAACCTGCGACCTTCGCGTTACGAGTGCGCTGCTCTACCGACTGAGCTACACCGGCGTGTAGCGCAACGTACCACTGCTCACACCCGCAACGCAAACCCCTGTTTCCGCTGGTTTATTGCCCTGCCCTCAAGCCCCCTTGCACCCCTTGGGCGCCAGGTCTTCCTCGATGTCGGTGGTGCACGCCCAGCCGCTGGCCGAACGGGTCAGGGTCAGTGCCTTGCCCAGCACGTTGGCCGGCGCATCCACCAGCGTGCAAGCAATGCTGCCGCTGCCATCTGCCGCCTTGCCGCTAGCGGTGATCGCACAATGCGCGGTCGCCGGCTGGCCACCCAGTTCGGCCACGGCCGCTACGTCTTTCCCGTCATTCAACCGCAGGTCCATCGCCGTCTTCAGCGCGCTGATCTCCAGCAGCCCGGCCGCGGCCTTGGAGCGTGCCTGGTGGTTGGTGTACATCGGTAAGGCGATGGTCGCCAGAATGCCGATGATCGCGACAACGATCATCAGTTCGATCAGGGTGATACCGCGTTGCCCTTTCATGAACATCTTTCCTTTTTGATTCGCTTACACATTGAGGTGGGTTGCGCCCCAACCGGCAGCGGCGCAGTAGGCCTGAACAGACACCTTTTGTCACCCCTGCCCGCTTGGGCGTCATCTTCGCTGAACTACTCTAGTGAGCATCACGGACGCGCGCCCTTGCATGGACGCGGCAAGCTGTTTCCAGGCTTGTCGCCGGGGCAGAAAAAGGACCTTTGAATGACTTCAACTTCACTGCTTTACCGCTGGCACGGCACCGACGCCAACGGCACGCCGGTCAGCGGCCAAACGCCTGGGCGCAGCCCGGCTTATGTGCGCGCCGGGCTGATTCGCCAAGGCATAACAGTGGCCAGTCTGCGGCCGGCCAGCGGGCTGGCGTTCAGTTTGCCGAAGCGGCGGGTGAAGGCGGACCCGGCGGGGTTCAGCCGGCAGTTGGCGACCTTGCTCAAGGCCGGGGTGCCGCTGTTGCAGGCGTTCGAGGTGATGGGGCGCAGTGGTTGCGATGCGGCGCAGGCGGCGTTGCTGAGTAGATTGAAGCAGGATGTGGCCTCGGGCCTGGGGCTGGCGGATGCGTTGCAGCGTCACCCGGCATGGTTTGATGCGTTGTACTGCAACCTGGTGCGGGTAGGTGAGCAGTCCGGCACGCTGGACCGGCAGCTGGAGCAGCTGGCGGGCATGCTGGAACAGCACCGGGCGCTGCACAAGAAGGTGCGCAAGGCGATGGTCTATCCGCTGCTGCTGTTGCTGACGGGGTTGGGGGTGTCGGCGATATTGTTGCTGGAGGTGATCCCGAAATTCGAGAGCATATTCTCGGGCATGGGCGCGGCGTTGCCGGCATTTACCCAGTGGGTGATCGACTTGTCCACAGGGCTGAGCCGGTTTGCGCCGCTGTTGCTGGTGATGGGGGTGGTGCTGGGTTTGGCCGTGCGCCAGCTGTATCGGCAGCATGCGCCAGCGCGCCTGTGGATATCTCGGCGGGTGCTGGGCTTGCCGGTGTTCGGCAAGTTGCTGAGGGAGGCGGCGCTGGCGCGGTTTGCGCGTAGCCTGGCAACGTCGTACGGCGCCGGGGTGCCGTTGCTGGATGCGCTGGGCACGGTGGCCAGGGTGATGGGGGGCGAGCTGCATGAGCAGGCGGTGTTGCGGCTGCGCCAGGGCATGGCCAATGGGCAAGGGCTGAACCAGGCGATGGCGGGCGAGTTGCTGTTCCCACCGCTGCTGGTGCAGCTGACCGCCATCGGAGAGTCCAGTGGCACGCTGGACCAGATGCTGGAAAAAGCCGCCAGCCATTACGAGGAACAGGTCAGCCAGGCGCTGGACCAGTTGACCAGCCTGCTGGAGCCGGCCATCGTGCTGATCCTGGGCCTGCTGGTGGGTGGCCTGGTGGTGGCGATGTACCTGCCAATCTTCCAGTTGGGTAGTTTGATCTGAACATGACTTTATGGACTTTGCTGGCTGAGCAGCCGGCGTACTTCCTCACCTTGGCCACGGTGCTCGGCTTGCTGGTGGGCAGCTTTCTCAACGTGCTGGTGTATCGCCTGCCGATCATGCTGGAGCGCCAGTGGCAGCGTGAGGCGCAGGAGGTATTGGGGCTGCCGCTTGCGCAACACGAACGGTTCGACCTGTGCCTGCCGGCATCCCGCTGCCCGCAATGCGCGCATCAGATTCGTGCGTGGGAGAACATTCCGGTGCTCAGCTACCTGGCGTTGCGCGGGCGGTGCTCAGCCTGCAAAGCGCGTATCAGCCCGCGCTACCCGCTGGTCGAGATAGCTAGCGCGCTGCTGTCGCTGGTGGTGGCCTGGCGTTTTGGCGCTTCGGTCGAGGCGTTGCTGGCACTGCCGCTCACGTGGTGCCTGCTGGCCCTGAGCCTGATCGATGCGGACCACCAGCTGTTGCCGGATGTGCTGGTGCTGCCGATGCTGTGGCTTGGGCTGATCGTGAACGCCTTTGGCCTGTATGTGCCACTGGCCGACGCGTTGTGGGGTGCGGTGGCCGGGTACCTCAGCCTGTGGGCGGTGTACTGGGTGTTCAAGCTGGTCACCGGCAAGGAAGGCATGGGCTACGGCGACTTCAAGCTGATGGCGCTGATCGGGGCCTGGGGCGGTTGGCAGGTGCTGCCGTTGACGCTGCTGCTGTCGTCGGTGGTGGGGGCGCTGGTTGGCCTGTGCCTGCTGCGTTTGCGCCGGCATGCGATGGGCACGGCGATACCGTTTGGCCCTTATCTGGCGATTGCGGGGTGGATTGCTGTGCTCTGGGGTGATGAAATATACGCCTCTTACATGCAACTGCTTGGATACTGATGGCCACTGCAGCCTTTACCCCCTGGATTCTCGGCCTGACCGGCGGCATTGGTAGCGGCAAGAGCGCTGCTGCCGAGCGCTTTGTCGAGCTTGGCGTGCACCTGGTCGACGCCGACCAGGCGGCGCGCTGGGTTGTCGAACCTGGCCGCCCGGCCCTGGCCAACATCGTCGAGCGCTTCGGCCCGGGTGTGTTGCAGGCGGACGGCCAGCTTGATCGCGCCGCCCTGCGCCAGCTGATCTTCGCCGACCCGGCGCAGCGCAAATGGCTGGAGCAACTGCTGCACCCGCTGATCGGGCAAGAGATTTTCAGCTACCTGGCCAAGGCGCAGTCGCCGTATGCGGTGTACGTGTCGCCGCTGCTGATCGAATCGGGCCAGTACCACAAGACCCAGCGCGTGCTGGTGATCGATGCGCCGCAGGAACTGCAAATAGCCCGTACCTTGGCGCGGGACAACACCAGTGCCGAACAGGTGCAGGCGATTCTGCAGGCCCAGCTGGCCCGTGAAGACCGCCTGCGCCATGCCGATGATGTGGTGGTCAACGACGGCGATTTGGCCGCGCTGCATGAGCAGATTGACCGCCTGCACCACTTTTACCTGACTTTGAAAGGAGGCCAGCCATGAGCCAGCCGTTGACCGTCGATTGCCCTACTTGTGGCGCACCTGTGGAATGGGCCGAGAAAAGCGCGTTCCGGCCGTTTTGTTCGGACCGCTGCAAACTGATCGACCTGGGGGCCTGGGCAGCCGAGGAGCACAAGATTGCGGGGTCGGAAGAGTCCGAAGATGAGCTGTATTCGGGGGACCTGGAGCCGCGGCACTGAGCTGATTGCAAGGCGGCTGTGCCGGCCTGCGGGAGGGGCCTTGTGTCGCGAAAGGGCCCTCCCACAGAGACCGCGTCAGGTTTTAGATATGATGGCAGAGCCGCCGTATGATCACCGCTCATCGTCCTTCCAGGGCGCCTGCAGATACCGTGTGCGGTTGAAGGTTTCCAGCCATTCCGGGCAAAACACCACCAGCGCACTGATCACCATGCCGTTGATGAACGCCTCGGGGAACATCATCAGCCACAGGTAGCCGACAAAGTCGCTGAGCCACTCCGGCAGGGCAAAACGCCCGTCCAGCCACAACAACCCTAGCGCCGCCGGTACGCAAACCAGCACGGTGAGCGCTGCCGGGAAGAACCCCGAACAGAAGATATAAACGAACAGGTTTCGCGGCTGGGCGCGCTCGACCACTATCGCGCACACCTCGGTAATGAGCACCGGCAAACCAATCAGCAACAAGCCGTTCACCCCCAGCGCCGCCAGGTCCTGTCGCCCTAGCGCCAGCAAGCCAAGCTGGGCCATGAACCCGCCCAGCACCGCCAGCGGCCAGTCCAGCAACAGGGTGACTGCGGTCATGCCAATAAAGTGGTACGACACCCCGGTATCAAAATCGCGCCTCACCAGCCACAGCGCGAACAGGCAGAACACCGTGCCAAACAGCAAATGCTGGCGGCGCCGGTCGGTGAACAGTTCAACCCAGCGAACCCGGCTTACCGCCCAGATCAGCAACGGCACAAAACCCAGCCAGCCAAGAGTAAGGGTGGTGCCGGACAACACCTGCGCGCTGATCACCTGAACAATACCCTTTGCAGCCATGTGGATAAGATCGAGTCTACACCCATTCTCCCTTTCCTTCGGCTGCGGTGGATTAGTGCCCTCATTCGATCCAGGAAGCATCGGTCAAGCCCGAAGAAATCGGGCGCACCTGTGCAAGCGTTGTCGGTACTGGGCTGATTCCCACGCTTAAACAGCATCTTACCGTCATCGATTAGCGGCTAAGCTTGTCTGCATGGATGACTCAGACTACCTGCGCCTGCTTACCATCCAGGCCGAACAAGCTAACGCCTTTCTCTCCAACGCCCGCAAGTGGGAGCGGGAGCGTTGGGTGTGCCAGCGTCTGTTGCAGGGGTTGAACATCCCCTACCGCAGCGAGGACTTCACCCCGGCCGGGCAAGAGCCGCCCGATGTGCTGTTCCGCGATGCGGCCTTCGAGGTGTTTTTCGTGCTCGACGAGGGGCGTCGGCTGAACGATGAGTGGCGCGAAGAGCTGCAGCGCCGGCGCAGTGCGTTTTCCCTGGCACAACTGGTGCGCCGTGAAGCGCGTCCGCGGCGCATCAGTGCCACCGAGCTGCTGGCGCGCCTGGCGCCGACCTTGCGCAAGAAAGCGCACAACTACCGGGAACGCGGGCTGGAGCTGAACGAGCTGGACATCATCGCCTTCTCCAGCCTCAAGCGCGAAGTGCTCGACCTCAACACCCACTTCCCGCCGCCCACCGAATACCTGCGCCAAGGCTGGCGCTCGTTGTCGCTGGTGGGGCCGACGTTTGCCCGGGTGCTGTTCGCCCACCCCGACGCGCCAGACTTCCTGCGTGGCAACCTGGGGCGCAGCATTGTTTTTGATGTGGGCATCAGTCTTTGATCCAGTGCAGCGAGTGTTTGCGATGGCGTACACTCGGCGCCAGAGATAGAAAGCATTATCATTTGTTTCAAAGCGCCTGCACGAACGCTGTAGCGTTTGCGCAGTCACAAACGTCTACCTGACGAGGCCCACCATGACCAGCCGCCTGAACCCGGAAGATCAGCGTCGTGTCGATGAGTATCTGCGAGCCCCCCAGCACCAAGTCGAGCGCAGGCCATTCCGGCCGTGGCTGCTCCTTGTGCTGGTGGTGGCCGTGACCATCGGGTTGGGTCTCATCAGCCGCCTGCTGAGTGGACTGGTGCTATGAGCTGCTTCGCGCTCGCCCTCCCCTCGTGCAGTTTGCGGCCGGCCCAAAGGGCCACGAATTCCGTAAACCTTATGAGATATCCCCATGACTCATCGCATCGTGATTGTCGGCGGCGGCGCCGGCGGCCTGGAACTGGCGACCCGCCTGGGTAAAAGCCTGGGCAAGCGCAAGCAGGCCGAAATCACCCTGGTCGACGCCAACCTCACGCACATCTGGAAGCCACTGCTGCACGAAGTGGCCGCCGGCTCGCTGAACTCTTCGGAAGACGAACTGAACTACGTGGCCCAGGCCAAGTGGAACCACTTCAACTTCCAGCTGGGGCGCATGAGCGGCCTGGACCGTGAGGGCAAGCAGATTCAACTGGCCGCCACCCTCGATGACGAGGGCCGCGAGCTGTTGCCTGCGCGCACCCTGGGCTACGACACGCTGGTCATTGCCGTGGGTTCCAACACCAACGACTTCGGCACCTTGGGCGCGGCGCAGCACTGCCTGTTCCTCGACACGCGCAAGCAGGCTGAGCGCTTCCACCAGCAGTTGCTCAACCACTACCTGCGCGCCCATGCCGGCGACGTGGCTAGCGAGCAGATCAGCGTAGCGATCGTCGGCGCCGGTGCCACCGGTGTGGAACTGGCGGCCGAGCTGCACCACGCCGCCCACGAACTGGCGGCCTATGGCCTGGACCGCATCCAGCCCAAGGACATGCACATCACCATCATCGAGGCAGGCCCACGCGTGCTGCCGGCGCTGCCGGAGCGCATCAGCGTGCCGGTGCACAAGACCCTGGAAAAACTCGGGGTGAAGGTGATGACCAACGCGGCTGTCAGTGAAGTGACCGAGGACGGCCTGAAAACCAAGGACGGCGAGGTGATCCAGGCCAGCCTGAAAGTGTGGGCGGCGGGTATCCGTGCGCCGGGCTTCCTGAAGGACATCGATGGGCTGGAAACCAACCGCATCAACCAGCTGGTGGTGCGCCCTACCCTGCAGACCACCCGCGACGACAACATCTTCGCCTTCGGTGACTGCGCTGCCTGCCCGCAACCGGGCAGCGACCGCAATGTGCCGCCGCGTGCCCAGGCGGCACACCAGCAGGCTTCGATGCTGGCGCAAAGCCTGAAGGCGCGCCTGGAGAACAAGACGCTGCCGACCTACGAGTACAAGGACTACGGCTCGCTGGTGTCGCTGTCGCGGTTCTCTGCGGTGGGCAACCTGATGGGTAACCTGATGGGCAGCGTGAAGCTGGAAGGCTGGCTGGCGCGGATGTTCTACGTGTCGCTGTACCGCATGCACCAGATGGCGTTGTACGGGTTCTTCCGCACGGCGTTGATGATGCTGGGTAGCAAGATAGGCCGGGGTACCGAGCCGCGCCTGAAGCTGCACTGACAGGCACTCGCTCCTGCAGGCAATGCACTGACCTGTAGGAGCAGCCTTGTGCTGCGAAGAGGCCATTACCAGCAGAGAAAATCTTTTGCCGTACCGGCCCTTTCGCAGCACAAGGCTGCTCCCACAAGGGCCCGTGTTGCGGTAAGAGGTGGGTTAAATTGAGGCAAAAGAAAAAGGGCATCTCTTTCGAGATGCCCTTTATTCATGGTGGGTCGTGTAGGATTCGAACCTACGACCAATTGGTTAAAAGCCAACTGCTCTACCAACTGAGCTAACGACCCTAAAATGGTCGGGGTGAGGGGATTCGAACTCCTGACATCCTGCTCCCAAAGCAGGCGCGCTACCGGACTGCGCTACACCCCGGGTCTTTCAAAAAAAAGGGCATCTCTTGGAGATGCCCTTCTTTACATGGTGGGTCGTGTAGGATTCGAACCTACGACCAATTGGTTAAAAGCCAACTGCTCTACCAACTGAGCTAACGACCCGGAAAATGGTCGGGGTGAGGGGATTCGAACTCCTGACATCCTGCTCCCAAAGCAGGCGCGCTACCGGACTGCGCTACACCCCGAGATGGCTCCGCGACCTGGACTCGAACCAGGGACCCAATGATTAACAGTCATTTGCTCTACCGACTGAGCTATCGCGGAACTGAACTTCGGTACAACTTACCGATTTGCTACTTCGAAGGCTGTGTTCGCTTCGGACTCTTTAGCTTCTTAGCTTTCGCTTTGTCGCTGCTGAGGCCGGCTATTCTACATTCTTCGTTTTGCTTGTCAACCACTTTTTTTCATTCAACTTACTGATTTGTAAGTTGTTTTGCGGTCACCGATGTTGCTGGTGATTCGCTTAGTGCCTGACAACGCGGCGTATATTAGGGTCACTCGAATTTTGATGCAAGCAAAAATTTCAAAAATTTCAGCAAGTTATCCTGAATTCCCCGAAAGCCCCGATTTTACTGGGCTGTGCCGGCCTCTTCGCGGGTAAACCCGCTGCCACAGGGGCCCCACAACGCCTGTGAGAAAGCAAAAAAAAGCCCCGCAAAAGCGGGGCTGATGGTGAAACACATTACCCAAAGACGATTTCGTCGCCTTCCACTGTGGCGGTAATCGACGTACCCGGCACAAACTGGCCAGCCAAAATCAGCTGCGCCAGCGGGTTTTCGATCCAGCGCTGGATAGCCCGCTTCAGCGGCCGTGCGCCGTACACCGGGTCGTAACCCACGGCAATCAGCTTGTCCAGGGCCTCCGGGCTCAGGCTCAGCGACAGTTCGCGCTCCAGCAGACGGCTGCGCAGGCGGCCCAGCTGGATCTCGGTAATGCCGGCGATCTGCTCGCGGCCCAGTGGCTCGAACACCACCACTTCGTCGATACGGTTGATGAACTCCGGACGGAAATGCGCGCCCACTGCATCCATCACCGCCGCACGCTGTGCCTCGCGGTCGCCTACCAGTTCCTGGATCTGCGCCGAGCCCAGGTTGGAGGTCATCACGATCACCGTGTTGCGGAAGTCCACGGTGCGCCCGTGGCTGTCGGTCAGGCGGCCGTCTTCCAGCACCTGCAGCAGCACGTTGAACACATCCGGGTGGGCTTTCTCCACCTCATCCAGCAGCACCACCGAGTATGGCTTGCGCCGTACGGCCTCGGTCAGGTAACCGCCCTCTTCATACCCTACATACCCTGGTGGTGCACCGATCAGGCGAGCCACGGAGTGTTTCTCCATGAACTCGGACATGTCGATACGCACCATCGCCTCTTCGGTGTCGAACAGGAACTCGGCCAGCGCCTTGCACAGCTCGGTCTTGCCCACACCGGTGGGGCCGAGGAACAGGAACGAACCGCTTGGCCGGCTCGGGTCGGACAGCCCGGCACGCGAGCGGCGCACGGCGTTGGCCACGGCGGTCACCGCCTCGTTCTGGCCGATCACGCGCTGGTGCAGCAGCGCTTCCATTTTCAGCAGCTTCTCGCGCTCGCCTTCCAGCATCTTGGACACAGGGATGCCGGTCCACTTCGACACCACTTCGGCAATTTCTTCCTCAGTCACCTTGTTGCGCAGCAACTGGTTTTCGGTCTTGCCGTGCTGGTCGACCATCTGCAGGCTGCGCTCCAGGTCGGGGATTACCCCGTACTGCAGCTCGGCCATGCGGCTCAGGTCACCTTTGCGGCGGGCGGCTTCCAGTTCCTGGCGGGCCTGTTCGATCTTTTGCTGGATCTGCGCAGAGCCCTGCACTTCGGCCTTTTCCGATGCCCAGATTTCTTCCAGGTCGGAATATTCACGCTCCAACCGCTCGATTTCTTCGGTCAGCTTCTCGAGGCGTTTTTTCGCCGCTTCGTCTTCTTCCTTCTTCAGCGCCTGCGATTCCACCTTCAACTGGATCAGGCGGCGATCAAGGCGGTCGAGCACTTCCGGCTTGGAGTCGATCTCCATGCGGATGCGGCTGGCCGCTTCGTCAATCAGGTCAATCGCCTTGTCCGGCAGCTGGCGGTCAGTGATATAGCGGTGGCTGAGCTTGGCGGCTGCGATAATGGCACCGTCGGTGATGGCCACCTTGTGGTGCACTTCATAGCGCTCTTTCAGGCCACGCAGAATCGCGATGGTGTCTTCCTCGCTTGGCTCCTCTACCAACACCTTCTGGAAGCGGCGTTCCAAGGCGGCGTCCTTCTCGATGTACTGGCGGTACTCGTTCAGCGTGGTGGCGCCGACGCAGTGCAGCTCACCGCGCGCCAAGGCTGGCTTGAGCATGTTGCCGGCGTCCATGGCGCCTTCGCCTTTACCGGCGCCGACCATGGTGTGCAGTTCATCGATGAACAGGATGATCTGGCCTTCCTGCTTGGACAGCTCGTTCAAAAGCGATTTGAGGCGCTCTTCGAACTCGCCGCGGTACTTGGCACCGGCAATCAGCGCGCCCATGTCCAGCGCCAGCAGGCGCTTGCCCTTGAGGCCATCAGGCACTTCACCATTGATGATGCGCTGGGCCAGGCCTTCGGCGATGGCGGTTTTACCCACACCAGGCTCACCGATCAACACCGGGTTGTTCTTGGTACGGCGTTGCAGCACCTGCACGGTACGGCGGATTTCGTCGTCACGGCCAATCACCGGGTCCAGCTTGCCTTCTTCGGCACGCTTGGTGAGGTCGACGGTGTACTTGTCCAGCGCCTGGCGCGACTCTTCGGCGTTGGCATCATTCACTGCCGCGCCGCCACGCAGGTTGTTGATGGCGTTTTCCAGGGCTTTCTTGCTCACGCCCTGGCTCAGCAGCAGCTTGCCGAGCTTGCTGTTCTCGTCCATGGCAGCCAGCAACACCAGTTCGCTGGAAATGAACTGGTCGCCCTTCTGCTGGGCGAGGCGGTCGGCCTGGTTAAGCAGGCGTGCCAGGTCCTGCGACATGTTCACGTCGCCGGTGGGGTTCTGGATTTTCGGTAGCTGGTCGAGCTCTTTCACCAGTGCCTGGCGCAGGCTGTTGATGTCGAAGCCAACCTGCATCAGCAGCGGCTTGATCGAACCGCCCTGCTGTTCAAGCAGTGCCTGCATCAGGTGCACGGGCTCGATGGCTGGGTGGTCCATGCCAACGGCCAGGGATTGAGCATCGGATATCGCTAATTGCAGCTTGCTGGTCAAACGGTCTATTCGCATGGTGTACCTTCCTTTAAAGGGCAGGTCGGAGCGATGGACAGCGCCTGTTTATGAAGAAACCTGCCTGAGATGACCTTATAGATAAGGCTGATTCTGGAAGATTCAAGCGTAGCGGGGTTGACCGAAGTCAACCTGTTGGATTAACGGAGGCCATTCGCGGGCGAGCCCGCGAAGAGGCCAGTACAGGCTAGCGGGGTTGCAGCCACACCAGTGATGCAAACCGCCCGCCCTGCGGGGTACGGCGATAGGAGAAGAACCGCGCATCACTGACCGTGCACAAGCCGCCGCCATACACGGCAGTTACGCCACGGGCAGCCAGACGAATGCGCGCCAGCTGGTAGATATTCGCCATAAGCTTGCCAGGCCGTTCGCCCTCGACGAATGCCCGAGCGGCTTGCGGGTGGACGGCGGTAAAGGCATCACGCACTTCCAGCCCCACTTCGAAAGCCTGTGGGCCAATGGCCGGCCCCAACCACACCAGCACTTCTTCAGGTGGCAGTGCCAGGCGGTCCAAGGTGGCTTCCAGCACGCCGCCCGCCAACCCGCGCCAGCCCGCATGCGCCGCCGCCACGCGAGTACCGGCCCGGTCGCAGAACAGCGCAGGCAGGCAATCGGCGGTCATCACCGTACAGGCAATGCCAGGCTGGTCGGTCCAGCTGGCGTCGGCCTCGGCCACCACGGCCGGGTCGGCATCCGCCACCACCAGCCCATGCACCTGCTTGAGCCAGGCCGGCCGGATGGCGAACGTGTCGCTGAGGCGACGGCGGTTCTCGGCAACGGCAGCAGGGTCATCCCCTACGTGGTCGCCAAGGTTGAAGGTTTCGTAGGGCGGCAGGCTGACGCCGCCCTGACGGGTGGTGACACAGGCGCGAACCGAAGCCGGGGCCGGCCAGTCGGGAAACAGCAGCGACTGCGTCAGGCCACTCATCCGATAAAGCTCTCGCGGTCTTCGCTCAGCAGCGACAGCAACCAGAGGAAGTCATCGGGCAGTGGCGATTCCCACTTCATGATTTCACCGGTGATCGGGTGAGCCAATGCCAGGAAGCGCGCATGCAGCGCCTGGCGCGGGAAGGTTTTCACCGCCTCGACCATGGTCGGGCTGGCAGCCGGTGGAATGCGGAAGCGCCCACCGTACGTCTGGTCACCGACCAGCGGGAAGCCAACGTGGGCCATGTGCACACGAATCTGGTGGGTACGGCCGGTTTCCAGCTTTACCCGCACGTGGGTGTGCGAGCGGAAGCGCTTGAGCACGCGGTAGTGGCTGACCGCCGGCTTGCCGCCGTCGGTGACTGCCATGCGCTGGCGCATGCCGCCGTGGCGGCCGATCGGGGCATCGATCTTGCCACCGGAAGTTACCACGCCGATCACGATGCATTCATAAATGCGGCTGACCTTGCGCGCCTGCATCTGCTCGACCAGCCTGGTCTGCGCTTGCAAGGTCTTGGCCACCACCATCAAGCCGGTGGTGTCTTTATCCAGCCGGTGAACGATGCCGGCGCGCGGTACGTTGACGATGTCTGGCACGTGGTGCAGCAGCGCATTGAGCAGCGTACCACTGGCATGACCGGCAGCCGGGTGCACAACCAGCCCGGCAGGCTTGTTGATTACCATGATATGGTCGTCTTCGTAGACGATATCCAGTTCGATATCTTCTGGGATCCACTCGCCCTGGGCCTCTTGTTCGGCCTGCAGTGCTAGCAGCGAGCCACCATAGACGGTGTCTCGAGGGCGCACAACGGCGCCATCGACCGTCAGGCGGCCCTCTTTGATCCACGAAGTAAGCCGCGAACGCGAGTACTCAGCGAACAATTGGGCGGCGACCTGGTCGAGGCGTTGGCCGCCCAGTTCGGACGGTACCTCTGCGCTAAGTTGAATGATCTCGGACATGCTCGATTCGGCGGGCGCACAGCCTTTGGTTTCGGCTGCGAGCTTGTGGTTAAATACGGCTTCTTTTGTCCCGGGGTTGGCCGGGGCGCTCATCATAACAGGACGGCACCGCCCAAGACAGCGGCCGTCAAAGGGACGCAAGCCGCCATGCAAGTGAAACACCTGCTGCTGATCGCCATCCTCGGGCTTACCGCGGCCTGTTCCTCTAATAAAGAGGTCATTGACGAGAACCTCAGCGAAGCCGAGCTGTACCAGCAGGCGCAAGCTGACCTGGACAACTCCAGCTACACCAGCGCCGTGAACAAACTCAAGGCCCTGGAGTCCCGCTACCCGTTCGGTCGCTATGCCGACCAGGCGCAGCTCGAGCTGATCTACGCCAACTACAAGAACTCCGAGCCCGAGGCTGCCAAGTCGGCCGCCGAGCGCTTCATCCGCCTGCACCCGCAGCACCCGAACGTCGACTACGCCTACTACCTCAAAGGCCTGACCTCGTTCGACCAGGACCGTGGCCTGCTGGCGCGCTTCCTGCCGCTGGACATGACCAAGCGTGACCCGGGTGCCGCCCGCGACTCGTACAACGAGTTCGCCCAGCTGACCAGCCGCTTCCCCAACAGCCGCTACTCGCCCGACGCCAAGCAGCGCATGATCTACCTGCGCAACCTGCTGGCCTCGTATGAAATTCATGTGGCCGACTACTACCTGAGCCGCCAGGCCTATGTGGCCGCCGCCAACCGTGGCCGCTACGTGGTAGAAAACTTCCAGGAAACCCCATCGGTCGGCGACGGCCTGGCGGTGATGGTCGAGTCGTACCAGAAGATGCACCTGGACGAACTGGCCGCCAGCAGCCTGGAAACCCTCAAGCTCAACTACCCGGACCACCCGAGCCTGGCCGATGGCGAGTTCCAGCCCAAGCAGACCGAGTCTGACGGGCGCGGCTGGCTGTCCAAGGCCACCCTGGGCCTGATCGAAACCGATACGCCGCTGCCGCCGGGCGAAACCCGCGCCAACCAGGACGTGGTCAAGCAGTTCCAGGACGCGCGTGACGAGATGCCGCAAGAGCTGCTACCGAAAGACGAAAACGGCGATCCGATCGTGCCGGAAGGCCCGAAAGCAGCCGAAAAAGACCGTTCCTGGTTCAGCTACATGACCTTTGGTCTGTTCGACTGACACACAGCGGTAAATGAAAGGGAGGCCTTGGGCCTCCCTTTTTTATTGGCCGCGCCCTAGACTGTCAGCTTCTTCAATCGACAAGCTGGACACCATGGTTCGCCTACTTTTCTGGATCGCCCTGATCGCCGCCGCGTTCTGGCTGTGGCGCAAGTTCAAAGTCAGCCAACAGTCGCACCCCGAGGCGAAGCTGGATGCGCCCCTGCAGATGGTGCGCTGCGCCCATTGCGGCGTGCACCTGCCCAACGACCGGGCGCTGCAGCAGGGCAAAGAGTGGTATTGCAGCCAGGCGCACCTGCAACAGGGGCCTGGCCAACAAGGCTGAACACCAAACCGCTGCAGGAGCGGCCTTGCCTCGCGATAGGGCCGCGCCTACAAAGCATCGTGTACTCTCTGTAGCCCCGGCGATCTCAACCCAGACGCCCTGCTGGTGCATACGGCGCCGGGTCGATGATTGGCTTGGCCCCGGTCAACAAGTCGGTAAACAGCTGGCAGGAAGCCGGCGCCAGCACCAGCCCGTTGCGGTAGTGACCGCAGTTCAGCCACAACCCCTCGTACCCTGGCACCGGCCCGATGTAGGGAATACCCTCGGGCGAGCCCGGCCGCAACCCGGCCCAGTGCCCCACCACCGTGGCCCCTTCGAGCCCTGGCAGCAACTCCACCGCCGATGCCTTAAGGCTTTCCAGTGCATCTTCGGTCGGGGTCTTGTCGTACCCGGCATGCTCCAGCGTGCTGCCCACCAGAATGTGCCCATCCCGCCGCGGGATCGCATAGCGCCCCTTGGCCAGCACCATGCTCGGCAAAAAGTCCTCGGCGCACTTGAACAGGATCATCTGGCCCTTCACCGGCTCTACCGGCAGTTCAAGGCCAAGGGTACGCAGCAGGTCGCCACTCCAGGCGCCAGCACTGAGCACCACCTCATCCGCCGCCAGCACGCCTTCAGCGGTCTGCACACCGGTGACGCGCCCGCCCTGCTGAACAAAGCCGGTGATCTGGCAGTTCTCTCGCAGGGTTACGTTGGGCAACGCCAGCAGCGCCGCCTTCAGCGATTTCACCAGGCGCGGGTTGCGCACGTTGGCTACACCGGCCATGTAGATGGCGCGCTTGAAACCCGGGCCCAGCACCGGCACCGCGTCGTAGGCCGCCGAGATATCCACGGCACTGAGCGGCCGCTGCTCACGTTCGGCCCAAGCCAGCGCTTCGGCTTCGTCATCCAGGTCGAGCCAGTACAAGCCCGTGGTGTGCACTTCGGGGTCGACGCCGGTGCTGGCGAACAAGCGCTCGCCCAGCTGTGGATAAAAGTCCTGCGACCAGTGCGCCAGGGCGGTGACTGCCGGGCTGTAGCGCCACGGGTACAGCGGCGAAACAATGCCGCCCCCGGCCCACGACGACTCACGGCCGACTTCGCCCTGATCACACACCACCACCTGCCCGACCTTGGCCGCCAGGTTGAACGCCGTCAGCAGGCCGATCACCCCGCCGCCGACCACCACTACTTGCTTGCTCATCTGTCGATCCAACACCTGAAGTAAAACCGCGATGCACCGGGCACCATTCAACCTTCAGCTTCCCCAGCAGTGCTCGCTGCCGTCAACGGCACCGAGGTTGCGCTGCACACCGGCCTGGTCGAGCTGGAAGTCGCCACAGCCATCCTGCGCCATCAGCCCATGGGGCAGCCGCCGGGCGCGCAGCGTGAAGGTGTCGCTGTCGCGCTGGGCCTGCAGGCTGTAATAGCGGGTACCGTCGGGCAAGGCCGGGTCGCCCTGGGCATATTGGCCGGTGCGTACGCGGTGGCGCTCCAGGCGCAGGGCGGCATCATGCAGCAGGCCAACCACTTCGCTGCGTGCGGCTCGCCGAAGCTGGTCGCTGTAACTGGGGTAGGCAATGGCTGCCAGAATGCCGGTCACGGCCAGCACAATCAACAACTCGATCAGGCTCAAGCCTTGCTGCATGTCAGTCTCCCCTGAGTCTTTGCCGCCAGGTGATGCGCCGGGTTGTGTCGCCGGCCACGGCGTAGACGGCCTCCAGCACATGCCGGGACTGGGTTTGCTTGCTGACGGCCGTTATACGGAACAAGGTGACAAGCAGCTCATCCGGCATATGCGCAGCGCAGGTGCTCGTGCCCAGGTTCTGTACATGGAAGTAACCGCTCTGTGTGCCCTGCCACTGCCCGGCCAGATCGTGCGGTCGAGCTGGCGGCAAGCACGCGGTACACCGATCGGGAGGTGCCCGCTTGAGCTCACCCTCACCTGCTTGCAACGCGGCCTCGGCCTCTTCGAACGCCAGCAGACCATCGCGCATGTAGCCAGCCATTCGCGTCTCCACCAAGGCCTCGCGCAGGGCCGAGGCCGCCAACAAGCCGAGCAGCAAGCTCAGTACCAACGCCAACAGCAGCACAACACCGCGTTGACGCTTCATGGCCCCGGCACCGGGTTGCGCAGTGCCACGCTCAGTTCATGGCGCTGTTCGAGTTTGAGCGTGGGCTCGTACAACGTGAGTGCGATATCTACCCGCTCTCCCCGGGGCGTTTGCACACGCTCGAAATGCACTTCTCGCACATTCTCCACCAGCGGCTGGAAGCTGGTTCGTCGTCTAAAGCTCAGGGTATCGCCGTTAAGCTGGTAGACGTACTTGCTAACGGGATACGCCAGTGGGTGGGGCTTGCTCGCGCTTTGCCCATCCTCCACAGATACCTTTTCAAGGCAGTCTGTCTGCAAGAACCAGTCAGGTGCTCCTGCCTGCCCGGGCAGCTCTGCTACCACGAGGCTCAGCATGGACGGTGCCACCTCCAGAGGACGGGCGAAGGCCTGCTGTGCAGTGGCGCTCTTGAAGTCGTCAGGTCGCAGGCGCAGGCAGCCGAACATTCCGGCCATGCGAATATCCTGAGCCATACGCAGCAACGCCTGACGTGCCTCATCCTGCATGCGCACCGCGGTACTTTGCAGGCGCCACGTCTGGTGTGCCGAAGCGAAGAGCTGGCTGGCTGCGGCCAGCAGCATCAACCCGATGGCCAGCGCCATCACCACCTCAAGTAAACCGAACCCGCTCTGACGGGCCTTCATCGCCGCCTCTCAAGCTCACTGTGCGCCGCCATTGCCGCCTGCCCATCGCGACGCGCGCTGTCCGCAGCCTGCAATGCCTGCAACTGTATTGATGCCGTTGCGAACATGCCCACGGCCACAACCACGACCGCCAACAACACTTCCATGAGCGTCATGCCCCGTTGCCTCGCGTGCATCCCTGCACCTCCTGCGACTTTTCCTGCAATAGCCCTGAACCTGGCCGACTAGACCGCCTGGCCAGCGAACGTGAAGCTATAGCCAAGCACTTCCAGGGAGGAATGCACGGTGAAGCAACGAGGCGTAACACTGATACAAATGTTGTCGGCCTTGGCCATAGCTGTCTTGCTGACACAGCTCGGTATGCCGGCCTACGCCAGGATGAGCGACGACCTACACAGGGCAGCCGCGGCGCGTGATTTGGCACAGGCACTGCGCAGCGCACGCAGCCACGCGATGCTGCAAAGCCAGCCGGTGCTGGTGCAGGCGCTGGACGGTAATTGGGGGAATGGTTGGCGGGTGGTGCTGGAGCATAACCAGCAGCTGCTGCGCGAGCAGCGCCTTTCGAGGCCGCTCAACATTAGGAGCAATCGCGGGGAGCAGTTCAAGTTCAGTGCGCTGGGCGTTCCAATGACGCTGAACAACAGCTGGTTGGGAGCAACGCTGGAAGTGTGTGAACGCTCATCTGCCAGCAGCCGATATCAAGTGGTGCTGGCATCGACCGGGAGAGTCAGATTGCTTGCAGAGGACCGAAACAATACTCGCTGTGCAAGCACATAGCCTTGAGCCGACCTTGCCGGCCCTATCGCCGGCAAGCCAGCTCCCACAGGGATATCACTGCCTTCAAGGCTTGTGCAGTACCTGTAGGAGCTGGCTTGCCGGCGATGAGGCCAGCACAGGCTTCAGTCAGATCAGCGAGCGAACCCGCAGCTCTTTGGGCATCGAGAAGGTGATGTTCTCTTCACGCCCGTCCAGCTCTTCAGCACCGGTAGCGCCCCAGGCCTTGAGCTGTTCGATCACGCCACGTACCAGCACTTCGGGGGCCGAAGCACCCGCAGTGATGCCAATACGCGCCGACTGTTCGAACCAGCCCTGTTGCATGTCCTCGGCACCGTCGATCAGGTAGGCCGGGGTGCCCATGCGCTCGGCCAGCTCACGCAGGCGGTTTGAGTTGGAGCTGTTCGGGCTGCCCACTACCAGCACCACGTCGCACTCGCCCGCCAGTTGCTTGACGGCGTCCTGGCGGTTCTGGGTGGCGTAGCAGATGTCGTCCTTGCGCGGGCCACCGATGTTCGGGAAGCGCGCACGCAGGGCGTCGATGACGCGGCTGGTGTCGTCCATCGACAAGGTGGTCTGGGTCACGAAGGCCAGGTGGTCAGGGTCGCGCACCTGCAGCCTGGCTACATCATCTTCGTCTTCGACGAGGTAGATGGAACCACCGTTGCTGGCGTCGTACTGGCCCATGGTGCCTTCGACTTCCGGGTGCCCTTCGTGGCCGATGAGAATGCACTCACGGCCGTCGCGGCTGTACTTGGCCACCTCGATGTGCACCTTGGTCACCAGCGGGCAGGTGGCATCGAACACTTTCAGGCCACGGCCAGCGGCTTCCTGGCGCACTGCCTGGGAAACACCGTGAGCACTGAAGATGACGATGACATCGTCCGGCACCTGGTCCAGCTCTTCGACGAAGATGGCACCGCGGTTGCGCAGGTCTTCTACCACGAACTTGTTGTGCACCACTTCGTGACGCACATAGATCGGCGGGCCGAAGACTTCCAGCGCGCGGTTGACGATCTCGATCGCCCGGTCGACCCCCGCGCAAAAGCCGCGAGGGTTGGCGAGTTTGATTTGCATGATCGGCTCCAGGCTTACAGGGCCTTCACCTCGAGGATCTCCACCTCGAAGGTCAGGGTCTTGCCAGCCAGTGGGTGATTGAAGTCGATGGTCACCTGGTCGTCATCGAACGCTTTGACCACACCCGGCAGCTCGGCGTTGGCGGCATCGTTGAAGATGATCAGCAGCCCGTCGGACAGCTCCATGCCCTCGAAGTTGGACCGCGGCATGACTTGCACGTTTTGCGGGTTCGGCTGGCCGAAGGCGTTCTCCGGGGCCACTACCACGGTGCGCTTGTCACCGGCCTTGAAGCCGAACAGCGCGTTTTCGAAGCCCGGCAACAGGTTGCCATCGCCAACCTTGAAGGTGGCCGGGGCTTTGTCGAACGTGCTGTCGACGGTGTCGCCGTTTTCCAGGTGCAGCGCGAAGTGCAGGGTGACTTCGGTGTTCTGGCCGATACGGGTGTCAGTCATGGACCGGATCCTCGGACTTCTTGCTCTTGAACATATCCAGCGCCAGCATCACCGCACCAACGGTGATGGCGCTGTCGGCCACGTTGAAGGCCGGGAAGTAATGGCGGTTTTGCCAGTGCACCAGGATGAAGTCGACCACATGGCCCAGCACGACACGGTCGTACAAGTTGCCAATGGCGCCACCCAGCACCAGCGCCAGCGCCACGGCCAGCCAGGTTTCGTTGCGCCCCAGGCGCTTGAGCCACACCACCAGCACGGCACTGACCACCACTGCGATCAGGGCGAACAGCCAGCGCTGCCAGCCAGCGCCATCAGCGAGGAAGCTGAAAGCGGCGCCGGTGTTGTAGGCCAAGGTCCAGCTGAAGTAGTCAGGGATGACAACAATCTGCTGGTACATGGTCAGGGCGTTGTTGAAATACAGCTTGGTGGCCTGGTCGACGACCAGCACCAGCAAGCTCAGCCAAAGCCATGCAAGGCGCCCGAAGCGCCCCACTGCCGGGTTAGGCATAGTGACGCACCTCGCCCGAACCGGTCAGGTTATCGACGCAACGGCTGCAGATTTCCGGGTGCTCCGGGTGGCTGCCTACGTCGGCGCGGAAGTGCCAGCAACGGCCGCACTTGGCATGGCCGGACTTGACCACTTTCAGCTTGAGGCCTTCGACTTCGGTGGCCACGGCGTCCGCCGGTGCCTGCACGAACGGCACCACGCTGGCGGCCGAGGTGATCAGCACGAAGCGCAGCTCGTCGCCCAGCTTGCCCAGGTCGGCGCTCAGGCCTTCGTCGGCATACAGGGTGACTTCGGCCTGCAGGTTGCCGCCGATGACCTTGGCGGTACGCTGGTTTTCCAGCTCCTTGTTGACCGATGCCTTCACCGCCATTACACGGTCCCAGTAGGCGCGGTCCAGCTCGGTGCCTTCCGGCAGCTCGCTCAGGCCCTGGTACCAGCCGTTGAGCATCACCGACTCGTTGCGCTCGCCCGGCAGGTATTGCCAGATTTCGTCAGCGGTGAACGCCAGGATCGGCGCAATCCAGCGCACCAGCGCTTCGCTGATGTGGTACAGCGCGGTCTGGCAGGAACGGCGGGCGACACTGTTGGCGCCGGTGGTGTACTGGCGGTCCTTGATGATGTCGAGGTAGAAGCCGCCCAACTCCTGCACGCAGAAGTTGTGCACCTTGGAGTAGACGTTCCAGAAACGGTACTCGCTGTAGTGCTCTTCAAGCTCGCGTTGCAGCAGCAGGGTACGGTCTACGGCCCAGCGGTCCAGTGCCAGCATGTCTTCCGGGGCCAGCAGGTCGCGGGACGGGTCGAAACCGGACAGGTTGGACAGCAGGAAGCGTGCGGTATTGCGGATACGGCGGTAGGCGTCGGCGCTACGCTGCAGGATCTGCTCGGAAACCGCCATTTCACCGGAATAGTCAGTGGCCGAAACCCACAGGCGCAGGATGTCGGCACCCAGGGTGTTGTTGACCTTCTCCGGCTCGATGGTGTTACCCAGCGACTTGGACATCTTGCGGCCGTTCTCGTCCACGGTGAAGCCGTGGGTCAGCAGTTCGCGGTACGGCGCGTGGTTGTCGATGGCGCAACCGGTGAGCAACGACGAGTGGAACCAGCCACGATGCTGGTCGGAGCCTTCCAGGTACAGGTCGGCGACCGGGCCGGTGGCGTGGCCGATATCGTGCGAGCCACGCAGCACGTGCCAGTGGGTGGTGCCGGAGTCGAACCACACGTCCAGGGTATCGGTGATCTTGTCGTACTGGCCGGCTTCTTCACCCAGCAGTTCGACGGCATCCAGCTTGAACCACGCTTCGATACCTTCCTGTTCAACGCGCTTGGCCACCGCTTCCATCAGTTCGACGGTACGTGGGTGCAGCTCGCCGGTCTGCTTGTGCAGGAAGAACGGGATCGGCACGCCCCAGTTGCGCTGACGCGAAATGCACCAGTCAGGGCGGTTGGCGATCATCGAGTGCAGGCGCGCCTGGCCCCAGGCCGGTACGAACTTGGTTTCTTCGATGGCTTTGAGGGCGCGCTCACGCAGCGGCTCGCCAGCGCTTGGCTGCTTGTCCATGCCGACGAACCACTGCGCGGTGGCGCGGTAGATCAGCGGGGTCTTGTGGCGCCAGCAGTGCATGTAGCTGTGGCTGATGGTTTCGGTGTGCATCAGCGCACCGGCTTCGCTCAGCTTCTCGACGATGGCCGGGTTGGCCTTCCAGATGAACTGGCCGCCGAAGAACTCCAGCGACTCGACATACACGCCATTGCTCTGCACCGGGGTGAGAATGTCGTCGTTGACCATGCCGTAGCGCTTGCAGGTGACGAAGTCGTCTTCACCGTAGGCAGGCGCGGAGTGAACCACACCGGTACCGGCGCCCAGTTCGACATAGTCGGCCAGGTAGACGGGCGACAGGCGGTCGTAGAACGGGTGGCGGAAGTTGATCAGCTCCAGGGCCGAACCCTGGGCAGTGGCGACGACCGAGCCTTCCAGGCTGTAGCGCTTCAGGCACGACTCGACCAGCTCTTCGGCCAGCACCAGCAGACGCTCGCCGGTATCGACCAGGGCGTACTTGAACTCCGGGTGGATGTTCAGCGCCTGGTTGGCGGGGATGGTCCACGCAGTGGTGGTCCAGATCACGATGGCGGCCGGCTTGGCCAGCGCCTCCAGCCCGAAGGCGGCAGCCAGCTTGGCCTCGTCGGCAACCGGGAAGGCCACGTCGATGGTCTGGGATTTCTTGTCAGCGTATTCGACTTCCGCTTCAGCCAGGGCCGAACCGCAATCGAAGCACCAGTTCACAGGCTTGAGGCCCTTGAACACGAAGCCTTGCTTGACCATCTCGGCCAGGGCACGGATTTCACCGGCCTCGTTGGCGAAGTTCATGGTCTTGTACGGGTTGTCCCAGTCACCCAGTACACCCAGGCGAATGAACTCGGTCTTCTGCCCTTCGATCTGCTCGGCGGCGTACTCGCGGCACAGCTCGCGGGTGCGGTCGGCAGACAGGTGCTTGCCGTGGGTAACCTCGACCTTGTGCTCGATCGGCAGGCCATGGCAGTCCCAACCCGGTACATACGGCGCATCGTAGCCGGCCAGGGTCTTGGAGCGGACGATCATGTCCTTGAGGATCTTGTTCAGCGCATGACCGATGTGAATCTTGCCGTTGGCATAGGGCGGGCCGTCGTGCAGGACGAACTTGGGACGATCCTTGCCAATTTCGCGCAGCTTCTGGTACAGGCCAATGCTGTCCCAGCGCTGCAGGATCTGCGGTTCGCGCTGAGGCAGGCCGGCCTTCATGGGGAAGGCGGTGTCCGGAAGGTTAAGCGTGGCTTTGTAGTCGGTCATTTCAGGCTCTTCGTTAGCGGTTGAGCGTGCCAATGTGCACGTGCGGCGGCGATATCCGCATCGATCGCCGACTTCAGCGCCTCCAGGGAGGCGAATCGCTGCTCTTCACGCAGCTTGTGGTGGAACTCCACCGTCAGACGCCGGCCATACAGGTCGCCGGCAAAATCAAGAAGATGAATCTCCAGGTGCGGGCGCCCATCACCGGCAACGGTGGGACGCACGCCAATATTGCCTACACCCGGCCAGGCCTTGCCGTCGATTTCGATGCTGGCCAGGTAGACCCCGGACAGCGGCACGCGGCGGCGCTTGAGCTGGATGTTGGCGGTAGGTGTGCCGAGCTGGCGGGCCAGCTTCTGGCCATGCAGCACACGGCCGGTGATGCTGTACGGGCGGCCCAGCAGGTGCTCGGCCAGCTCGAAGTTACCTTCGCACAGGGCCTTGCGCACTTCGGTGCTGCTGACCCGCAGGCCGTCCTGGATTACCGTGTTGGCGGCCTCGACGGTGAAGCCGTACTGCTTGCCGGCCTCGATCAGGAAGGCGAAGTCGCCGGCGCGGTCGCAGCCAAAGCGGAAGTCATCACCCACTTCGAGGTGGCGCACGCCCAGGCCGTCGACCAGGATGGCTTTGACGAAGGCATCGGCGCTGAGCTTGCTCAGGCGCTGATTGAACGCCAGGCACAGCACCCGGTCGATGCCCTCGGCGGCCAGCAGTTCGACCTTGTCGCGCAGGCGGGCCAGGCGCGCCGGTGCGGTATCGGGGGCGAAGTACTCGCGTGGTTGCGGTTCGAAGATCACCACGCAGGTCGGCAGGCCCAAGGCCTGACCACGCTCGCGCAGGCGCGCCAGGATAGCCTGGTGGCCGCGGTGAACCCCGTCGAAGTTGCCAATGGTGGCGACACAGCCCCGGTGCTCGGGGCGCAGGTTGTGAAGACCTCGAACCAGCTGCATAACGCGCTTCTTGCTCATAAAGTGGCCGATTATAACCACACCCGGGCGCCGGTGACAGGCAGCAGCGCCCAAGGGCGGCGTGGAATATGAAAAACCGACGCCTGACCCGCCTGACGCCTCAGTGCAGGGCCTTGCGAGCGAAGTGCCGGGGCCGGAAGCCGCACAGGTACAGGCAGCCGAAATACGTCACGACACCTGCCACAATCAACGCCCCAAGCCGCAGGAAGCGCTCAAGCATGATGCCCTGCTCCCAGGCCGGCATATAGTGCATGCCCGCCAACAGTACCGCCGACATCAGCACCACTGCCAAGACAAGCTTGAGCAGGAACATTGCCCAGCCTGGCTGTGGCTCGAACAACTGCTGGCTGCGCAGCTTCCAGAACAGCAAGCCGGCATTCAGGCAGGCACCCAGGCTGATTGCCAATGCCAGGCCGGCATGTGCAAGCGGGCCGACCAGGGCGAGGTTGAACAACTGGGTACAGACCAGGGTGAAAATCGCAATCTTTACCGGCGTGCGGATATTCTGCTGCGCATAGAAGCCGGGTGCCAGCACCTTGACCAGAATGATCGCCAGCAAACCTACCGAATAGGCCATCAGCGCCCGCTGTGTCATGGCCGCATCAAACGCACTGAACTTGCCATATTGAAAGAGCGCAACGGTCAGCGGCTCGGCAAGGATGGCCAAGGCCAAGGTGCACGGCAGCACCAGCAGGAAGCATAGGCGCAGGCCCCAGTCGAGGATCCGCGAGTATTCCTCGCGGTCCTTGTTGGCGTAGGTCTTGGCCAGGGTGGGCAGCAGGATGGTGCCCAGGGCCACGCCCAGTACGCCTGAAGGCAGCTCCATGAGGCGGTCGGCGTAATACATCCACGACACCGAGCCGGCCACCAGGAACGAGGCGAAGATGGTGTTGATGATCAACGAAATCTGGCTCACCGACACCCCGAGAATCGCCGGCAGCATCTGTTTAAGTACACGCCACACACCCGCGTCCTTGAGGTTCAGGCGCGGCAGTACGAGCATGCCGATCTTCTTCAACGCTGGCAGCTGGTACAGCAACTGCGCCAGGCCACCCGCCAGCACGCCCCAGGCCAGGGCCATGATTGGCGGGTTGAAGTACGGCGTCAGCAGCACGGCGAAGGCAATCATCGCCACGTTCAACAGGGTCGGGGTGAAGGCCGGTACCGAGAAGCGGTTCCAGGTATTGAGGATCGCACCGGCCAGGGAAGACAGCGAGATCAGCAATATATAAGGAAAGGTCACCCGCAACAGGGAGGTGGTCAGCTCGTATTTTTCTGCGTTGTCGACAAAGCCTGGGGCTGTTGCCCACACCACCCACGGCGCCGCGAGGATGCCGATGGCAGTCACCAGGGCGAGGACCAGGGTCAGCAGGCCGCTGACATAAGCGATGAAGGTACGTGTCGCCTCCTCGCCCTGCTGGGTCTTGTATTCGGCCAGGATCGGAACAAAGGCCTGGGAAAACGCACCCTCGGCAAAAATGCGCCGCAACAGGTTGGGCAGTTTGAACGCGATGAAAAAGGCGTCGGTGGCGACGCCGGCACCAAAGATGCGCGCCAGGATGGTGTCGCGAACGAAGCCCAGCACCCGCGAAATCATGGTGATCGAGCTTACTGCGGCCAGGGATTTGAGCAGGTTCATCGAAAAGATTCACGCCAATGGCAGAGGACGCTGCCAGACAGCGTCCGAATGTGCGATACTCCCGCGCCTTCGCAGGGGAGCCAAAAATTCCCGAGTGTACAGGTCGCGCAGCAGAAAGGAATCTTTCCCTCTTGTTGGCGCACCGCTCGGCGGAACCTTGCAGGTGGCCTTGACAATCGATCTCTTGATCGGCATGATTCGCGGCCTATTTTGTTTGCTATTTACCTAAAGTCTTTCGAGGAGCTCGACGGTGGCCAACACACCTTCCGCCAAGAAACGTGCAAAACAGGCTGAGAAGCGTCGCAGCCACAACGCCAGCCTGCGTTCCATGGTCCGCACCTACATCAAGAATGTAGTTAAAGCCATTGACGCAAAAGACGCCGAAAAAGCGCAAGCCGCTTACGTTCTGGCTGTACCTGTAATCGACCGTATGGCCGACAAAGGTATCATCCACAAGAACAAAGCTGCTCGTCACAAAGGCCGTCTGAATGGCCACATCAAGGCGCTGAAAGAAGCTGCAGCTGCCTAAGCGACGCGCTATTCGAAAAACCGACCCTAGGGTCGGTTTTTTGTTGCCTGCGATTTATGCTTGCTGGCACGGCCCCATATGAAACTCGGTCTCTGTGGGAGCGGCCTTGCGCCGCGAAAGGGCTGCGGAGCAGCTCCGGCAATCTCAGCTTCTGCGCCAAGACCGAGGGGCCGCTACGCGCCCCTTTCGCGACGCAAGGCCGCTCCCACAAAAAAGCGGGGCCGCGGTTGGCGGCCCTACTTTTTTTTACATTACTTGGCTATCTGAATCTTCGGCGCCCACTGCAGCCAGTCATCCTCTGCCTTGTCGAACAACGCGAAGGTCTGCTGCGGCCGCGCCGGGTTGCCCATCTGCTCGCCATCCGGCGTTGCAAAGGCGATACCGCCATCGATCAGAGTCTCCACCGACTCGGTACGCACGGTAGCCCCCTTGAACAGCCCCCAGTCGAAACCGAAGCCACTGCTGTTCCAGAAGCGGCTGCCACTACGGACCAGGGCTGCATAGCGCGGCTCGATGAGGATATGGATCAGCACGCGGTCAGCGCTCTGGCCCAACTCGAAACCCGTCACCTTGCCAACCGCAACCTCTCGATAGGTCACTGGCACACCGGGCTTGATCGAACCACGCCGTGGCGCACTGAGCGTCAATGGCAAGCCCACCTCAGGCCCAGCCACTTGCGGGGCATCGGCCAAAGCGATGAAGTCGCGCTGCGGGCCACGGTCCTTGGCTGCCGGCTGCACCTCCAGGTACTGCCCGCCAATCAGCGTGTCGAGGTTCTCGGTGCGTACCAGGCCCAAGGCTGGCTTGACCACCCAGAACTGCGTACCGGCACGAGCAATACGGCCCGCCGCCTCGGTGATACGTGCCCGCAGCAGCACTGCCTGCAAGTCATCGGTCAGGTCGACGCTCTCGATACTGCCCACATCCAGGCCACGGAAGCGGATTGGCGTACCCGGCTTCAGGCCATCTGCACGGTCTACACGGACGGTGATCAAGGTACCCGCGCGGTTTACCGCTTCCTGGCTGTCATGCAGACGGAAGCGTGGAATGTGGCGTTTCAGCGCCACATCGGGCCGTGGCGTGTCGAACGCAATACCGCCGGCCATCAGCGTTTGCAGCGATTCACTCTTGATCTTGATGCCCGACAGCCCCCCGGTCAGGGTAATGCCACTGACGTTCCAGAAGCGCGACGAGCCGTTGACCAGCTTTTCGTATTCCTTCTCGATATGCACACCGATCAGGATACGGTTGCTGTTACGAGCAAACTGGTAGCTCTGCACGCTACCCACTTTGACTTGGCGGTACATCACCGGGCTGCCGATTTCCAGAGAACCCAGGGTATCGGCGAACAACACCATGTGCAGGCCTGGCGCCTTGAGGTCGAGCGGCGGCGCCTTGGCGCGGGCCTCGAACTCACGCTCGGGCCGTTCACCCTTCTCACCCGGGCGGATGGCGATGTAGTTACCTTTGACCAGCGCCTCCAGGCCGGTGATACCTGCCAGGGAAATCGACGGCTTGACCACCCAGAACTGCGTGCCCTCGACCAGATAGTCTTCGGTGAGCGGGTCCAGCGTCAGCTCGGCCGATGCGCTGGACAGGTTGTCTTCCATCTTCAGGGCTTTCAACGAGCCCACTTGAATGCCCTTGTACATGACCGGCGTGCGGCCTGCCTGCAGGCCCTCGTAATCGCTCAGCTTTACCTTGACCCGTATACCCGCCTGGGCGGCGTCGAAGTCTTCATAAAGGCGGAACGGCAGGCTAGGGTCGGTAGCCGGGCTGTCCTTGCGGTATTCCGGCGTGGCAAAGGCAATACCACCGGCCACGATGCTCGACAGCGACTCGCTGCGCACCTTCACACCTGACAGCGAAGCATCGATGCTGACGCCGCTGGCGTTCCAGAAACGCGTGTGCTTGCGCACCAGGCTGGCGTAGGCGGGCTCGATGAACACCTTGATCTCGACGGTGCTCTGATCCTCGGACAGGCGATAGCTTTTCACCCGACCCACCTGGATCTGCTTGTAGAAGATCGGGCTGTCACGGTTGAGCGAACCCAGCCTGTCGGCTTTAAGGGTCAGATGCAGGCCAGGCTCCGAATCCGAGAGCGGCGGCGCAACCTTCAGGGCGGTAAAGCGCTTGGTACGCTCACCCTCCCCCGGGCTGACGGCAATGTAGTTACCCGACACCAGTGTTTCAAGGCCGGTAATACCCGCCAGGCTGACACTCGGCTTCACCAGCCAGAAACGCGTGCCTTTGGTCAGGTGTGGTTCGGCGTCCTTGTTCATCTCGATGGTGGCGATCACACCTTGGTTGTCACCCTTGGCGTCGAGCAACAAGCTCTTCACTTTGCCTACCGGCATGCCCTTGTAGATGACTTCGGTCTTGTTGGCGACTATACCTTCACCCGACTCGAAGCGGACTTCAATTTCCACGCCGGCCTTGCTATAGGCCTGCCACGCGAGCCAGCCACCGATCATCAGGGCGATCAAAGGCAGGATCCAGATGGCCGACCAGTTCGAGGCTGGCCGGGTTTTAGCCGTTGGCAGATCACTCATGGTCGTCATCCGACTCCGTGTTATCCCAAATCAGTCGGGGATCGAAAGTTAAAGCGGCAAGCATTGTCAGGATCACCACAGTTGCAAAGGCGACAGCGCCCAGATTGGCTTCGACACTGGCTATTCGGCCGAAATTCACCACTGCCACCAGGATGGCGATGACGAAGATATCGAGCATGGACCAGCGCCCAATGAATTCGATGAAGCGGTACATCAATATCCGTTGCCGCGCTGAAAGCGGCTGGTGACGCTGAACGGAGTACAACAGCAAGCCGATGCCCACGAGCTTGAAGGTGGGCACCAGGATACTGGCAATGAACACCACCGCGGCAATCGGCACCATGCCGTGCTTGAGCAGGGTGATGACGCCGGACATGATCGTGTCGGGGCTGCCCTGGCCGAGGGTACTCACGGTCATGATCGGCAGCAGGTTGGCCGGGATGTACAGGATCGACGCGGCAATCAGCAGAGCCCAGGTACGTACGATACTGTTCGGGCGCCGGGCATGCACAATGGCGCCGCAACGTGTGCAGGTCTGCGAAGTGCCATCTGGCACTTGCCGGTTCAGTTCATGACATTCATTGCAGACAACAATGCCTGCATCAATCGCCCGCATGCAGGTCCTCCCCCGATAGCGCACTCCAGATCTGGTGCGGCGACATCACCACCTCCAGCCATACCTGGACCAATAACAGGCTGATGAAGCAGAACAGCCCCAAGCCCACGGTCAGTTCTGCCAGGTCCACCAACTTGACGATAGCCACCAGCACACCCATGAAATAGACCTCGAGCATGCCCCAGTCACGCAAGTGGTGATAGATGCGGTAGAACAGCAGGCCGAAGTTGCGCCCCACGTTCAAGCGGATACTCAGCAATACCGCCAGCTGGCAAAGCAGTTTTGCCAGAGGGATGGCCATGCTGCACAGGAACACGACTACCGCCACACCGCGCATCTGCGAATTGTACAGGCCCAGTACGCCGCTCCAGACAGTATCGTCCGAGGTCTGGCCAAGCAGGTGCAGTTGCATGATCGGTAGAAAATTGGCAGGTACGAACAGCAACAGCGCGGTCAGTACCAGGGCCAGGCTGCGGTTGACTACATTGTGCCGGTGGGCATAGAGCTCGTAGCCGCAGCGGGGGCATTCGGCTTTTTCATCGCACTGCAGCACAGGCTTGCGCAGCAGCAGGTCGCATTCGTGGCAGGCGACAAGCTCGTCCAACGGCAATTGGGCCAGTGCTTCGGGTTCGACAGGATTGGGCATATAGCGCTTCTGGATAGGTGCGTGGGCCTATTCTAGTGTTCTGGCTCGAATTGTGGGAGGCGACTTACCACAGATCCCTGTAGGAGCAGCCTTGTGCTGCAAAGAGGCCATTGCAGCCGAAGATAATCTTTAGCCTTACCGGCCTCTTCGCAGCACAAGGCTGCTCCTACAGGGAGTCGGGCAGGACTGGGGTATTTTCGCTGAAAAGACAAAACCCCTACCTGCATGCGCAGATAGGGGTTTTGCGAAATGAATCTTGACGATGACCTACTCTCACATGGGGAAACCCCACACTACCATCGGCGA
>NZ_JAWRYI010000038.1:0-629 GCF_046534705.1 Pseudomonas sp. SIMBA_068 | reverse complement strand
ACCCGCGTAAGATTCACGCAGACGACGTTCGTATTCACGTTCGTCCGGTTTGTTCGGCGCCAGTTCGTTACGTTCGTACGCTTTACGCAGCAGGAACCATTCAACCAGGTTACCGGTAGAAGAACGAGAAACGTCCCACAGCGGCTGACCAACCAGACGAGACAGCTGCGCTTCCATCGGGAAGAATTCTTTACCCAGTTCGTAGGTCGCTTTCGCGTCTTCCATAGAGTATTTCGCAACACGTTCCAGACCTTCACCGGTTTCCCACGCTTTCGCGATTTCGTCCGCGTAAACTTTTTCTTTCGGTTTACCGAAGATCGCTTCGTAAACCGCTTCCAGGGTGTAGGTCGGCAGGTTGATGGTACGACGGATAACGTGGTACAGGTCGAAGTGGATACGACCTTTAACTTCAACCGCGGTCATGTCACCGATACGCTGCATTTTCGGTTCAGAACCGTCACGACCGATGGTCAGTTTGATACCCAGTTTTTCCGCACGTTTCGCCAGGTACGGCAGGTCGAAAGAGTCACCGTTGTAGGTGATGATGATGTCCGGGTCTTTTTCACGGATGATTTTCAGGAAACGTTTGATCATTTCACGTTCAGAAGAAACAACTTCAACGTACGGCA
>NZ_JAWRYI010000298.1:0-293 GCF_046534705.1 Pseudomonas sp. SIMBA_068 | reverse complement strand
TCTACAGCCGAATTGATGCCCAGGCTGATCTGGCCAGCGTCATTGTAAACGTCATCGCCTTGTGCAGCGTGCTCGTACGGCGCGCTGGTCTCACCGGCCTTGATTGTGACTTGAGCGTTGTTGCTCAAGGTCACGACCAGGTCGTGGTCCAGCGGTTGGTTGACGTGCACGGTGAACGTTGGTTTGACGTTCTCGGCTACCGAAGTCTGGTCGGCAGTGATGGTGACCTTGACCAGGTCGCCTTCGTTGCCCGGAGTGCCTGGCTCGTCAGTAACGGTGGTGCTGACCGGGGT
>NZ_JAWRYI010000297.1:0-294 GCF_046534705.1 Pseudomonas sp. SIMBA_068 | reverse complement strand
AAGGCAGTTTTATCCTCTTGATGAGCTTCTCAGGGCTGCGGAGATACCGCGCAGTACGTTTTATTATCATCTAAAGGCTCTCAGCAAGCCTGACAAGTATGCGGACGTTAAAAAGCGTATTAGTGAGATTTATCACGAGAATAGAGGCCGATACGGATACCGTAGGGTAACGCTGTCTCTTCATCGAGAAGGGAAACAGATTAACCATAAAGCTGTTCAGCGCCTGATGGGAACCCTCTCACTTAAAGCAGCGATTAAGGTCAAGCGATACCGCTCTTACAGAGGAGAGGTAGG
>NZ_JAWRYI010000296.1:0-295 GCF_046534705.1 Pseudomonas sp. SIMBA_068 | reverse complement strand
CGTGACGACCGCGGTAGAGCTGACGATTCAGGATGATGCCTGCCCCGATCCCTTTGCCGTAGGTGGCGATCACCGCCGACTGCGCGTTGCCGAGCTGACCAAACACCAGCGCCGCCATTGCCATGGCGTTGGCGTCATTCTCGATAAACACCGGCAGCGAGAAACGCTCTTCCAGCAGGCGCGCAATCGGGACGTTGTCCCAGTCGAGCACTTTGGAGCGGATACAGTAGCCGTTTTCGGCATCGACCAGTCCCGACAGTGCCAGGCCAATGGCGCCCACCCGCTTCTCCTCAAC
>NZ_JAWRYI010000295.1:0-295 GCF_046534705.1 Pseudomonas sp. SIMBA_068 | reverse complement strand
CAGCGGATAGCGCTGACCGCCCTGCGCATCCAGCCGCCGCAGCAGCTGGAACAGATCGTAACGCCACGGCGCGGCCATCACCCGCTGCCAGAAATCATCCGGCAGACGGGTGAGCCGGGGCAGCGAAATCACCTTTTCGCCACTCATATCAGCGCTTTCCGGCCCATGCGCGGCGGCCAGTAGCCTACTTCTCCGCGCTGCTGGCTGTTCAGGGTGAACTCCGTGAAACTGTTCAGCGCCACAAGGCGGCCACAGACCCGCTCCAGCACGCTGCCGAACAGCCACGGGCTGGCAC
>NZ_JAWRYI010000294.1:0-295 GCF_046534705.1 Pseudomonas sp. SIMBA_068 | reverse complement strand
AGGAAGTGACGGTCATGCGAAATGATAATCATGGTGCTGTCACGCTCGTTCAGCACCTGCTCCAGCCAGCGAATAGTATCGATGTCCAGGTTGTTCGTCGGTTCATCGAGTAACAGAATATCGGGATTAGAAAACAGCGCCTGCGCCAGCAGCACACGTAATTTAAAGCCCGGCGCAATTTCGCTCATCGGGCCATAATGCTGCTCAACCGGAATGCCGACGCCGAGTAATAACTCACCGGCACGAGACTCCGCGCTATAGCCGTCCATCTCACCGTAAAGTGCCTCAAGATCGC
>NZ_JAWRYI010000293.1:0-296 GCF_046534705.1 Pseudomonas sp. SIMBA_068 | reverse complement strand
GGCCTTTATTCGTACCTCGTCGCCACGCCGGTCGCGATGGTCTTCCTCGCGCTCGCGCTCGACTATGCCGAGCGGCAAACCTTTCGCCGCGGCGTCGTGCTCGCGCTCGTGAATCTTGCGCTGTTTTTCTCGCACGGGCTCATCTTCGTGTTCGCGAACGCGACCGGCGGATTATTCCTGCTCGTGCGCCGGCCCCGCACGTTTTCGCGCGCATTGCTCGCCGCGTGGCCGTATGCGGTGCTCGTGCTTGTCACGGTGCTGTACGCGCTGTTGCATCGTGACGTCGATCTGGCGCG
>NZ_JAWRYI010000037.1:0-681 GCF_046534705.1 Pseudomonas sp. SIMBA_068 | reverse complement strand
AAAAAAATCACTGGATATACCACCGTTGATATATCCCAATGGCATCGTAAAGAACATTTTGAGGCATTTCAGTCAGTTGCTCAATGTACCTATAACCAGACCGTTCAGCTGGATATTACGGCCTTTTTAAAGACCGTAAAGAAAAATAAGCACAAGTTTTATCCGGCCTTTATTCACATTCTTGCCCGCCTGATGAATGCTCATCCGGAATTCCGTATGGCAATGAAAGACGGTGAGCTGGTGATATGGGATAGTGTTCACCCTTGTTACACCGTTTTCCATGAGCAAACTGAAACGTTTTCATCGCTCTGGAGTGAATACCACGACGATTTCCGGCAGTTTCTACACATATATTCGCAAGATGTGGCGTGTTACGGTGAAAACCTGGCCTATTTCCCTAAAGGGTTTATTGAGAATATGTTTTTCGTCTCAGCCAATCCCTGGGTGAGTTTCACCAGTTTTGATTTAAACGTGGCCAATATGGACAACTTCTTCGCCCCCGTTTTCACCATGGGCAAATATTATACGCAAGGCGACAAGGTGCTGATGCCGCTGGCGATTCAGGTTCATCATGCCGTTTGTGATGGCTTCCATGTCGGCAGAATGCTTAATGAATTACAACAGTACTGCGATGAGTGGCAGGGCGGGGCGTAATTTTTTTAAGGCAGTTATTGGTGCCCT
>NZ_JAWRYI010000292.1:0-296 GCF_046534705.1 Pseudomonas sp. SIMBA_068 | reverse complement strand
CGATCTGGTTGGTGGCGATTTCGCCCTTGCCCACCACTTCGATGGCCTGGCGGGCCAGGTCGATGTTGAAGTTGGACACACCGATCTGGCGGGTCAGGCCCAGCGCCTTGGCCTCAGCCAGTGCAGTCATGTATTCGGGCAGCTCGATGCCATTGCCCGGTGCGGGCCAGTGGATCAGCAACAAGTCGACATAGTCGGTGCGCAGTTTGGCCAGGCTTTCGCGCAGGCTGGGGATCAGTTTGTCGGCTGCATAGTTGTCGACCCAGATCTTGGTGGTGATGAACAGCTCGCTGCGC
>NZ_JAWRYI010000291.1:0-296 GCF_046534705.1 Pseudomonas sp. SIMBA_068 | reverse complement strand
ATGCGCACATGGCGGGCCTTGCCGCGCACCCGCAGCTCCAGCCACAGCATGATCAGGCACAGCGCCAGCAGCACGGCCGAGAGCATGGCAGCGTTGGCGTTGCTGAACTCCAGCTCGAACTGCTGGTAGATAGCCGTGGTGAAGGTCTGCAGGCCAAGAATCGACAAGGCGCCAAATTCCACCAGCATGTGCAGGGCAATCAGCAGCGCGCCGCCCAGCATCGATGGCCACAGCAGCGGCAGGGTCACCTTGACGAACACCCCCCAGCGGCTGCAGCCCAGCGTGCGTGCCGACTC
>NZ_JAWRYI010000290.1:0-296 GCF_046534705.1 Pseudomonas sp. SIMBA_068 | reverse complement strand
ATATAGGGCTGGGGGCCATGCATCAGTTGCACCTGGCGCAGGGGCAGGGAGCAGCCCAGCAGGTCCTGGCAGGTGACCCGGTAGGACGACATGCAGAAATCGGTGTTGAACACCTCAAGTTCGCTTTCGCTGTACTGGTCGGCGGTGAGCCAGGCCAGGCCGTCGCGGACCTCAAGGTCGAGGCGGAAGAAGGTGCCCAGCAGCAAGGGGTAGCGCAGCGCCAGGGACCAGCCTTCGCGCAGGGTGGCGCTGGTCAGCAGGGTCAGGCCGAACATGCCGTAGGCGGAAATGTGCAG
>NZ_JAWRYI010000289.1:0-296 GCF_046534705.1 Pseudomonas sp. SIMBA_068 | reverse complement strand
GACGGGTCGAACGGCGGCTCGTCGTAGGCCGGCTGATCACGCTGTGGCTCGGCCACGGCAGGCTGCGGCGCAACAACGGGCTCGGGGGCGGCAGCAACCGGCTGCACAGGCGCTATAGGCGCTACAGGCTCTTCCCAAGGCAGGTCGATGACCTCGGCGGCGGGCTGCGGCGCCGGTGCTGCGGTCTCTACGGGCGCCTCAACGACAGGCGCGGGCTGAGCAACCGCAGGCACCTGCTCGACGGCCGGCGCGACCGGGGCCGGCACAGCTTGCGCGACGACCGGCACCACGGGCTC
>NZ_JAWRYI010000288.1:0-296 GCF_046534705.1 Pseudomonas sp. SIMBA_068 | reverse complement strand
CCACCCCAATTCATGCACAGGCCGCGGTTAAATTAGCACTAACTAAATAACTAGCATTTAGTTTATGCATAAAACCGCCATAGGGCGGTTTTTGCGTTTAGCGACTTATCAAAGCTTATTACAGCCACTTACCGATAAAAATTTCAATAAAATTGATCTAAGTGGTAGGCTAAAAAAGTAGCAAGTATTCAAACCGTTCTCGCGCAACAAGGAATTCCTTTAAAGCGCTTTGCCAAGGAGTTAAATATGATCACGCTTACCGTTAATGGTAATAAACATGAGTTTACAGGCGATCC
>NZ_JAWRYI010000287.1:0-297 GCF_046534705.1 Pseudomonas sp. SIMBA_068 | reverse complement strand
CGACTCAAGGGAAGCGAATCTTACGCTTTCCTGTGTTTTTGTCAACACTTAATTTTAAATTTTATAAAAATCTAAACTCAAGTTTTACTCGACTCACTAAGTGACTTGCTTGCCTCGCTAAGCGTTGCCTGCTCTGCCGTCTCAGTGGGGTCGCATTATAGGGAGATCCGAAAACAGATCAACCCTTTTTTGAAGAAAACTTAAAAAAACGTGTCTTTCGCGCATATTTTCATCGAAACGGTTACTTTAAACACTAAAAAGGCCCACAAGGGCCTTTTTACTCAATGAACGATAAGC
>NZ_JAWRYI010000286.1:0-297 GCF_046534705.1 Pseudomonas sp. SIMBA_068 | reverse complement strand
CGCCAATAGGCGCTTTTTTTATGTGTATTAAAAATAGTAGTACCTTAACGGTCAATTTTATATATACAGAATTTAGTTAATAATTGGTTAAAATAGGTAATTATTTATGCCAAATGGTTACATGTTCGTCAATTCTAACTATTAATGCAGAATATGATTGTATTTTTATGCGCGCTTTTGTTAAAGTCCCGCCCGTCCTACTCTGTAGGACATCCTGTTGATGATGCGTCTGTAAAGATGCAACAAATTGTTAGCGACTCCCCAGTTTGCTATATCGGCCTAATAACCTTTTATTAG
>NZ_JAWRYI010000036.1:0-692 GCF_046534705.1 Pseudomonas sp. SIMBA_068 | reverse complement strand
GTGTGGTCCTGGTCGTTCGGCTGTGGCACGCCGTTGACGTTGGCGAAGGTGTAGCCTTCGTTGCCCAGACGACGGGTGATCAGCTCGGAGGTGGTGGTCATCACCTTGCGCGAGAACACCTGGCCCGGCTGCACCAGCAGCAGCGACTTGACCTGGTCTTCCGGCACTTTCAGGTCACCGGACAGCTTCACGTCGCGAACGGTGTACTTCTCGCCTTCGTTGATGTTGACGGTGATGTAGACGTGTTTCTTGTCTGGCGTGATGGACACCTGGGTGGAGGCGATGTCCATGTTGATGTAGCCGCGGTCGAGGTAGTAGGAACGCAGCCGCTCCAGGTCACCGGACAGTTTTTCGCGGGCGTACTTGTCGTCGTTCTTGAAGAACGACAGCCAGTTGGTGGTCTTCAGCTCGAACAGCTGGCCCAGGGTGTCATCATCGAACACGTTGTTGCCAACGATGTTGATATGCTGGATGGCAGCGACGGTGCCTTCGTTGATCTTGATCTTCAGCGCCACGCGGTTGCGCGGCTGCGGCACGACTTCGGCGTCGACCTCGGCCGAATAGCGGCCCTGGGCCACGTACTGGCGCTGCAGCTCGTTACGCACACCTTCAAGGGTGGCACGCTGGAAGATCTCGCCTTCGGCCAGGCCCGATTGTTTCAAGCCCTTCATCAGGTCTTCGGTGCTGATCGC
>NZ_JAWRYI010000285.1:0-297 GCF_046534705.1 Pseudomonas sp. SIMBA_068 | reverse complement strand
CCCCCTGCCGCTGCTGAAAACAGTGGCCTCTAGATTTACTTGCCTCAGGGGTGGATTGGCGCTAGAAGCGCTACTCGAACTTGAAGGCGTTGTTTGCGTAGCACTATTAACAACACTGCGGGAGGGGTTTGACTGTAGGCCCATGCCGCCTGTGGAGGTTATCTGCATGTCGTCCAAGCTTGCCTGAGTCGGCGCCGACATCAGCCGATTAAGCCCTTGCAGATGCGCGCCTCCCTTCGTCGCGGCAGCAACGCTCGCTTTAGCTACCGCTTTAGCTGCCGTGGCTGCTTTGCCTGC
>NZ_JAWRYI010000284.1:0-297 GCF_046534705.1 Pseudomonas sp. SIMBA_068 | reverse complement strand
CAGGGCACCCCAGCAGAACCCGGTGCGCCTGTACGAGTCAGTGTTCGGCGCGACGGCCCGTGAAGTGCGGGACCGTCAATCGCGCAACGCCCATGTGTTCGACCCGATCCGGGCCGATATTGCAGCCCTCAGCGGGCGCGTGGCCGGGGCGCAGCGGGAAAAACTGGTGACGCATCTGGATGCGCTGGAGCAGGTCGCCAAAGATCTGGAAGGTGCGGTGCCTTCAGTATGTGAGCCCTTGGCGCTGGAAGATCACCCCATCAGTTCGGCGCAGTACCGCAATCAGGTTCAGGCCAG
>NZ_JAWRYI010000283.1:0-297 GCF_046534705.1 Pseudomonas sp. SIMBA_068 | reverse complement strand
CGGTTATCCGACGCTGATACATCGCCTGACCTATTCGCGTACCAACCACCGCAACTTCCATGTGCGCGGCTTCAATGAAGAGGGAACCACCACTACGCCATTTGATATGACGGTGCTGAACGAGCTTGACCGCTATCATCTGGCGCAGGAGGCGATTCTGCGCGTGCCGGGCCTGGCCGATGCGCATCCTGAGCTGCTGGACGATCTGCAGGAGCGCATCGCTGAGCATCATCGCTATGTGCGTGAACACGGTGAAGATGTGCCGGAGGTGCAGAACTGGAAATGGCCGTCGGCCAC
>NZ_JAWRYI010000282.1:0-298 GCF_046534705.1 Pseudomonas sp. SIMBA_068 | reverse complement strand
GGCAGCCGATAAATTAGGTGGCCTGGATATTCTGGTTAATAACGCCGGTCGTCAGCAATTTAATGAGTCCATCCGGACCCTGAGTACGGAAGATTTTGACGCAACGTTTAAAACCAACGTTTATGCGATGTTCTGGATCACCAAAGCGGCGCTGGAATATCTGCCACGCGGTGCGTCCATTATTAATACCTCGTCCGTACAGGCGTTTAAACCCAGCGATATTCTGCTCGACTATGCGCAGACCAAAGCGGCCATCGTCGCCTTTACCAAATCCCTGGCGAAGCAGCTGGGTGGTGAC
>NZ_JAWRYI010000281.1:0-298 GCF_046534705.1 Pseudomonas sp. SIMBA_068 | reverse complement strand
CTAAATAGGGTTGAATTATCAAGCAGTGTAATAAACTGCCTTTTAAAAGCAAGTAACTGAGATGAATAAATTAGTTGTAATCTATACCAGTAATTTTAGCCAATATTGGTATAATAACTAACAAAAGTTAGATATTTCTGAAATATCTGAAAGTATTTAATTTATGATTCATTAAACAAGTCTTACTTAGCAAGTTACTTGCTACACTACGAGTATAGAGCATTTGATTAGTGCTCAGCTTTTATTTTCCAAGCGGTGTTGAGGAACTTCGATGGACAAACAGATTAAAGTAAAAAAC
>NZ_JAWRYI010000280.1:0-298 GCF_046534705.1 Pseudomonas sp. SIMBA_068 | reverse complement strand
GCTTTTCGTCTCAACCGAGGCGCGCATTCTACGCTTTCCTCAGAGCCTGTCAAGCGTTTATTTTGAAGTTTTTTGCGGAAAACTCGTTTAACTTCAAACACTTAACTCGCTGCGATCTCTCGTAGCGGGAGGTGAATAATACAGCATTCAAAAACGCTGTCAACCACCTTTTTTACTGCGGCTGGCTAACCTTGCGGTCTACCAGGAAGAAGCATGAGCTTCTACTTAAAGACAAAACCCCTACCTGCATGCGCAGATAGGGGTTTTGCGAAATGAATCTTGACGATGACCTACTCTC
>NZ_JAWRYI010000279.1:0-299 GCF_046534705.1 Pseudomonas sp. SIMBA_068 | reverse complement strand
CAGGCTTGCACCGGCCGGGCTCTGCACGGCCGGGCGAGGACGGTCGATCGGTAGTTCCAGCACTGGCTGCTCCCCCCCCAGCTCGGCCTCCCCGTACGCCAGCTGACGCGCCAGCTCGCCCGCTTCCATGCACCGGCGTTGCCAGATGGCATAGTCGGCATACTGGATCGGCAGTTCCGGCAACGACGCCGGCTGGCCAAGGCGATGCCCCTCGTAGCTGCGGATCCACTCGTCCAGCAGTATCGGCATCGACCAGCCATCGGAGACGATATGGTGCATGACCAGGATCAGCACATGGT
>NZ_JAWRYI010000278.1:0-299 GCF_046534705.1 Pseudomonas sp. SIMBA_068 | reverse complement strand
CTGGCCGGTGAGTCCGTCGTGGTGGTCGAGGACGACCCCGCCGTGCGGATGCTGGTGGTCAACGTGCTCGGTGAACTGGGTTACACCGCGCACCAGGCTGGCGATGCACGCACGGCGCTACCGTTGCTGGAGTCGGACCTGCGTGTCGACCTGCTGGTGACCGACGTCGGCCTGCCGGGCCTGAACGGCCGGCAACTGGCGGAAATCGGGCGGCAGATCCGCCCGGAGCTCAAGGTCCTGTTCATCACCGGCTACGCCGAGCACGCGGCGGCCCGTGGTGGCTTTCTCGAACCCGGCAT
>NZ_JAWRYI010000277.1:0-299 GCF_046534705.1 Pseudomonas sp. SIMBA_068 | reverse complement strand
GGCGACCACGTGACCTTACGCGCGGTGCCTTTACCGTTACGAACACAAAATTTACAAATCTTGATTCCTGAGCTGTTAGGCTATCTCGCCCGGCAGCAGGAGATCTCTGCGACGCAACTGGCCCAGTGGCTGGCGCGGCGTCAGGATACAGAGTCCTCCGACTGGAATCACTCACAGGCGATCAACCTGCTGGCAGAGCTTGAACGGCTTTGCCCACAGCTACTGAAATCGCCGCCTTCAGGCTTATTACAGCCCATAGAGATTGAGAGCGCGATCAACGCGTTGAAGCATGAGTGAAT
>NZ_JAWRYI010000035.1:0-693 GCF_046534705.1 Pseudomonas sp. SIMBA_068 | reverse complement strand
CGCTTGCTGATTACGTGCAGCTTTCCCTTCAGGCGGGATTCATACAGCGGCCAGCCATCCGTCATCCATATCACCACGTCAAAGGGTGACAGCAGGCTCATAAGACGCCCCAGCGTCGCCATAGTGCGTTCACCGAATACGTGCGCAACAACCGTCTTCCGGAGACTGTCATACGCGTAAAAACAGCCAGCGCTGGCGCGATTTAGCCCCGACATAGCCCCACTGTTCGTCCATTTCCGCGCAGACGATGACGTCACTGCCCGGCTGTATGCGCGAGGTTACCGACTGCGGCCTGAGTTTTTTAAGTGACGTAAAATCGTGTTGAGGCCAACGCCCATAATGCGGGCTGTTGCCCGGCATCCAACGCCATTCATGGCCATATCAATGATTTTCTGGTGCGTACCGGGTTGAGAAGCGGTGTAAGTGAACTGCAGTTGCCATGTTTTACGGCAGTGAGAGCAGAGATAGCGCTGATGTCCGGCGGTGCTTTTGCCGTTACGCACCACCCCGTCAGTAGCTGAACAGGAGGGACAGCTGATAGAAACAGAAGCCACTGGAGCACCTCAAAAACACCATCATACACTAAATCAGTAAGTTGGCAGCATCACCCCGTTTTCAGTACGTTACGTTTCACTGTGAGAATGGAGATTGCCCATCCCGCCATCCTGGTCTAAGCCTGGAAAGGATCAATTT
>NZ_JAWRYI010000276.1:0-299 GCF_046534705.1 Pseudomonas sp. SIMBA_068 | reverse complement strand
GCACCGCACGCAGGGTTGTCTGGGCCAGCTGGCTGGTCGCCACCAGAAAATCCTCGACCTGGATGATTGCTTTCTGCGGGTCAAGTACACGGAAGTAGAGCACCGCATTGACCTTGACCGAGACGTTGTCGCGGGTGATCACATCCTGTGGCGGTACATCCAGCACCACGGTACGCAGGTCGACCCGCACCATTTGCTGGATCACCGGGATCAACAGGATCAGCCCCGGCCCCTTGACCTGCCAAAAGCGGCCCAGCTGGAATACCACGCCGCGCTCGTATTCGCGCAGGATGCGAAAC
>NZ_JAWRYI010000275.1:0-299 GCF_046534705.1 Pseudomonas sp. SIMBA_068 | reverse complement strand
CAGAGGAAGCGCTTCTGTTCGAGTTCGCCGTTGATTTCCGCCTGCTTGGCCACCCGCCGCCCAAGGCTGTCGTACCGATACTCACCTTGGCTTTCCAGCTTGCCGTTAACCAACGTCTCGGCCCGCACCAGCCGGTTCTCACAGTCATAGCTAAAGCTCTGCAGCTTGCTGTGCCCAGAGCGTTTCTCGATCAGGTTGCCCCACGGATCGTAGCGGTATTCCTGGTCCCGCCACTGTTTGATCCGGTTGTCCTTGACCTTGGCAAACTGCTGCGCGTTGAGATCCAAGCGGTTAGCTGC
>NZ_JAWRYI010000274.1:0-300 GCF_046534705.1 Pseudomonas sp. SIMBA_068 | reverse complement strand
CCACCACTCGTAATGGAGTGGTATCCATATCTGAATACATAGGATATGAGAAGGCAGACCCGGGGAACTGAAACATCTAAGTACCCGGAGGAAGAGAAAGCAAATGCGATTCCCTGAGTAGCGGCGAGCGAAACGGGACCAGCCCAAACCAAGAGGCTTGCCTCTTGGGGTTGTAGGACACTCTGTACGGAGTTACAAAGGAACGAGGTAGATGAAGAGGTCTGGAAAGGCCCGCCATAGAAGGTAACAGCCCTGTAGTCAAAACTTCGTTCTCTCCTGAGTGGATCCTGAGTACGGCGG
>NZ_JAWRYI010000273.1:0-301 GCF_046534705.1 Pseudomonas sp. SIMBA_068 | reverse complement strand
CGTCAGGCGGAGGTGGGCTATATGCTGCTGCATCGTCACTGCGGTCAGGGGTATGGCAGCGAAGCCCTGGCGGCGCTGTGTCAGTTTTTGCTTGAAGCCGATTTCCACAAACTCAAAGCGATGGTGATTGAAGGGAACTGGGCGTCACGCCGTATTCTGGAGAAAAACGGCTTTCAGCTGGAGGGCACGCTACGGGATAATTATCTGCTGAACGGCTGCTGGGTGAACGATTGGCTGCTGGGGCGGCTGAATCCGCAAAAATAAAAATATTTTCCGCCACCCTCGACAAAATGATCCTCGC
>NZ_JAWRYI010000272.1:0-301 GCF_046534705.1 Pseudomonas sp. SIMBA_068 | reverse complement strand
GCAGGCGCTGCGTCACCGGAATCAGCGAGGCGGCAACCAGCCAGGCATCTTCACAGGAGCGGCCGGTCGGGATCAGTACGCCACCAAAACCGAGGCGGTCAGCGGCCTGCGCCACCTGTTGCAGATAGGCGTGATCAACCGGTCGCGCCCCTTCGGCGGTACCAAGATAGTGACCGTCGCCATGCGTCGGCAGGAACCAGAAAATGGATACGCTCATTGTTGCTCCTTATTGCGTCACGGTATGCGGATGCCAGATGCGATCCTGAATCGTCACTTTTACTGGCAAGAGATGATTGGCATA
>NZ_JAWRYI010000271.1:0-302 GCF_046534705.1 Pseudomonas sp. SIMBA_068 | reverse complement strand
CGCTGATTTCAGGGTACTGGCGATCGCTGACAATTCTGCGAGCAGCCGGGTATCGTCGGCCTGTGGGCGATATTTTTTCAGCGCCATCGTCACCTGAGAGCGTAAATTCACAATCCGCTTCTGCTCCGGGAATAGCGTTAAGAACTGTTTCTCCGCCTGGGTGCGGCTTTGCGCCACCTGTTCGCTGACGCTCCATAACGTCACGCCCCGTTCCACTACCAGCGCAACCAGAATCAGCAATATCGGCAGAATCATCACCCGCCAGCGCGCCCACTGTTTTCGGTAGCTGACACGAGGCTGCC
>NZ_JAWRYI010000270.1:0-303 GCF_046534705.1 Pseudomonas sp. SIMBA_068 | reverse complement strand
CAACGTAACGGCGCTGCCCTTCGGCATATAAGGTGTCGAAAGCGAGCGAGGATTTGCCAGAACCCGAAAGCCCGGTCACGACAATGAGCTTGTCGCGGGGGATAACGAGGTTGATGTTTTTGAGATTATGGGTGCGGGCGCCCCGAACTTCGATCTTATCCATTCACCTTTCCCGGATTAGCAGCACTCACCGCGCCTTGCCGACACGGCCAGAATAAACGTGTCATTATGGCACAAAAAATAGACTGAATAAATATCCAGTACTCTCAGCCTCCGGCGCGCAGCGGATTAAAACTGGAACCC
>NZ_JAWRYI010000269.1:0-303 GCF_046534705.1 Pseudomonas sp. SIMBA_068 | reverse complement strand
CGTGAAGTCGCTAACACGCAGACGCTCGCCTTCCTGACCGGTTACGTGCTGGAAAAAGCGCTGGCGGTGGATAACGTCTTCGTCTGGCTGATGCTGTTCAGTTACTTCTCTATTCCGGCCAATCTGCAGCGCCGGGTGCTGATCTATGGGGTATTAGGCGCTATCGTGCTGCGTACCATCATGATCTTCGCCGGTAGCTGGCTGGTCACGCAGTTCAGCTGGATCCTCTATGTGTTCGGTGCCTTCCTGCTGTTCACCGGTGTGAAAATGGCGCTGGCGAAAGAGGATGACAGCGCGGTGGGC
>NZ_JAWRYI010000268.1:0-304 GCF_046534705.1 Pseudomonas sp. SIMBA_068 | reverse complement strand
GGACCCGCCACGCCGACAAAGCGTGCATCCGGATGACGGGCTTTCAGGGCACGGATCAGACCTGCACCAAGAATATCGCCGGAGGTTTCTCCGGCGACCAGGGCAATCGTTAATGGACGATGTTCAGTCATTAACGAATCAGACCGCGCGTTGAGCGTGCAAAGAAATCGGTAAAGGCTTTCACTTCCGGATATGTTTCCGCCAGTTCAGCAATTTCCGGTTTCACTTCATCGAGCGTTTTACCGCTACGATAAATCAGCTTATACGCATTGCGGATAGCGGTAATCGCCTCACGGCTGAATCC
>NZ_JAWRYI010000034.1:0-696 GCF_046534705.1 Pseudomonas sp. SIMBA_068 | reverse complement strand
ACCCTGAACCGTGAAGGTTGCCGTAACTACGACGTTGCGCCGGAAGTTGGTCACAAATTCTGCAAAGACTTCCCGGGTTTCATCCCGTCTCTGCTGAAACGTCTGCTGGACGAACGTCAGAAAATCAAAACCAAAATGAAAGCGTCTCAGGACCCGATCGAAAAAATCATGCTGGACTACCGTCAGCGTGCGATCAAAATCCTGGCGAACTCTTACTACGGTTACTACGGTTACGCGAAAGCGCGTTGGTACTGCAAAGAATGCGCGGAATCTGTTACCGCGTGGGGTCGTGAATACATCGAATTCGTTTGGAAAGAACTGGAAGAAAAATTCGGTTTCAAAGTTCTGTACATCGACACCGACGGTCTGTACGCGACCATCCCGGGTGGTAAATCTGAAGAAATCAAAAAAAAAGCGCTGGAATTCGTTGACTACATCAACGCGAAACTGCCGGGTCTGCTGGAACTGGAATACGAAGGTTTCTACAAACGTGGTTTCTTCGTTACCAAAAAAAAATACGCGCTGATCGACGAAGAAGGTAAAATCATCACCCGTGGTCTGGAAATCGTTCGTCGTGACTGGTCTGAAATCGCGAAAGAAACCCAGGCGCGTGTTCTGGAAGCGATCCTGAAACACGGTAACGTTGAAGAAGCGGTTCGTATCGTTAAAGAAGTTACCCAGAAACTGTCTAAATAC
>NZ_JAWRYI010000267.1:0-304 GCF_046534705.1 Pseudomonas sp. SIMBA_068 | reverse complement strand
CTGGACGACCAGGTCGGTCAGCGGTTTCATGTACGGCGCCATCAGCGCGATACGGCGGGCGCCCAGCGTCTTCAACCCGTCCACCAGCGCGCCGGCCGACGTCATGACCGGTGCGAGGCAATGGTTGGCGCGCGCGACCTCGGTCAGTTCCAGTTCGGTCTCGCGGTGATAGCCGAGGCCCATGGCCATGATCGCGACGAGGCACGCGGTGCTCATCACGTCCACGCGGGCGTCGGCCAGTTCGGCGGCACAGCGCAGGCCCTCCCGGTTCATCGCGGCCAGTTCCTCCTTCGTGACCTTGTGC
>NZ_JAWRYI010000266.1:0-305 GCF_046534705.1 Pseudomonas sp. SIMBA_068 | reverse complement strand
TTCGCGGTGGCGACCTGGATTTTGAAGGCATCACCGGCGATGCCGCAGGCAATCGTTACATTGTCAGCGAAGCCCATGCGGCGGTGCTGCAGGTGCCGGTAACGGGGACGGCCGAGTGGTTGAAAATCGCCCCTGGCATGGTGCGTGAAGCCCGGGCCAGTGGCATGTTGCTGCACTTCAATGCCTTGTTTGAGGGCCTGGCGGTGAATGCCGAAGGCAATCAGATCTGGCTGGCGGCCGAACGCGAGCGACGTGGCCTGATCGCCATCAAGCGCGGGCAGAGCGTATGGGACTGCGACGGCCCC
>NZ_JAWRYI010000265.1:0-305 GCF_046534705.1 Pseudomonas sp. SIMBA_068 | reverse complement strand
TACGAGCGCGACCCGCGTTCAGTTGCTAAACGTGCTGAAGATTACATGCGCTCTACAGGTATTGCTGATACAGTATTATTTGGCCCAGAGCCAGAGTTCTTCCTTTTTGACGATGTTAAATACAAATCAGACATGTCTGGTTCAATGTACAAAGTTGACGCTGTAGAAGCGGCATGGAACTCAGATAAAGATTATGAAGGCGGTAACACTGGTCACCGTCCAGGTGTTAAAGGCGGCTACTTCCCTTGTTCACCTGTTGATTCTTCACAAGATTGGCGTTCAGCCACTTGTTTAGTACTTGAAGA
>NZ_JAWRYI010000264.1:0-305 GCF_046534705.1 Pseudomonas sp. SIMBA_068 | reverse complement strand
GGGTTAGCATTTTTGCCGGTGATCAGCATATCAATTTGATCGGCACGGCTAAAAAGCATTCCCGCGCGTTCGCCAATCTTACTGCTATCAACCAGTACCACCAGTTTCCCTACCACGCTCAGCATCTTCTGCTCTGCCATTGCCGTCAGCATATCGGTTTTATACAACCCTTCTGCTGTCAGTCCTTTGCCGCTGGTAAACATCCAGTGCCCGGCATAGAGACTGTTTTCGCTGCCCTGCGGGCTTAAAGTGATGGATTGACTTTTGTTGTACTGTCCGCCCATAATGATCACGCTGTCATGTTC
>NZ_JAWRYI010000263.1:0-306 GCF_046534705.1 Pseudomonas sp. SIMBA_068 | reverse complement strand
CCTGAACACCGGCGGCGACAGTCATAGCAATCAGGCTCAGACCGACCTTCAGCATCCCGGATTTAGCCAGGGAGTTGATCATGCTTTTGCTCCATTGTGATGTGATGTTGTGTGTATTGCCCGACCTCTGATTTTTTTATGCGGTTCAGGCGTACCACCGAACAGGTGGTTAAAGCACGCTACGTTTTTTTTGTTTTTTCTTATGCAGATGGTGCATTCAGAAAATTCCGTAACTGTGCGTTTATTGACGCATCAATTTGTCAACAGTTGCAAAGAACGTCAATACAACGGTTACTTATTTACACA
>NZ_JAWRYI010000262.1:0-306 GCF_046534705.1 Pseudomonas sp. SIMBA_068 | reverse complement strand
TGCTCAAGCTGGTTATCAACCGCTGTTGCCATGTCGATTTCCATGGTGAAATGTACGCCACCACTTAAATCTAGACCTAACTTCATTGGATTTCCGCCAAGGGATTTTAACCAAAGAGGTTGAGCCGGCGCCATATTAATGGCTGAAATGTAATCGTCACTTAGCGAGTCACGCAGTAAATCTTGTGCTTTTAATTGCTCTTCAACATTTTTAAAACGAACAAGTATTTGACCGCCTTCAAGCTTGGTTGATTTAACTGCTACGTTATGTTTTTTAAGGGTTGCGTTTACTTTGTCTACTACACTG
>NZ_JAWRYI010000261.1:0-306 GCF_046534705.1 Pseudomonas sp. SIMBA_068 | reverse complement strand
GAAGCAATGGAGCGCGGTTGGCAATGTCTGCGCCTGTTTGCTGAACGTCTGCAAGATATCCCTCCCTCGCAAATTCGCGTTGTCGCTACGGCGACATTACGTCTTGCCGTCAATGCGGGTGATTTTATTGCCAAAGCGCAGGAAATCCTCGGTTGTCCGGTACAGGTGATCAGCGGTGAAGAGGAAGCACGTCTGATTTATCAGGGCGTTGCTCACACAACTGGCGGTGCCGATCAGCGCCTGGTGGTGGATATAGGCGGTGCCAGTACTGAACTGGTAACCGGCACGGGTGCACAAACCACCTCG
>NZ_JAWRYI010000260.1:0-306 GCF_046534705.1 Pseudomonas sp. SIMBA_068 | reverse complement strand
TGGCCTCACCCGTGAACGTGTTCGCCAGATTCAGGTTGAAGGCCTGCGCCGTTTGCGTGAAATCCTGCAAACGCAGGGGCTGAATATCGAAGCGCTGTTCCGCGAGTAAGTAAGCATCTGTCAGAAAGGCCAGTCTCAAGCGAGGCTGGCCTTTTCTGTGCACAATAAAAGGTCCGATGCCCATCGGACCTTTTTATTAAGGTCAAATTACCGCCCATACGCACCAGGTAATTAAGAATCCGGTAAAACCGAGAATGGTCGTTAACACTGTCCAGGTTTTCAGACCGTCTGCTACCGACAACCCCA
>NZ_JAWRYI010000259.1:0-306 GCF_046534705.1 Pseudomonas sp. SIMBA_068 | reverse complement strand
GCACAGGCCTGCTTTAACCTGAATGCTCTCGCTCAGCCGACGACGGCGTCGCGTCCTATCGCGGTACAACAACTGATTGCCCTGATCACGCGCCTGGATGTGCCTGCTTATCGGGCCGAACTGATAGCCGAAAGCCTGTGGGAGTTTATTGACGAAGACCGCAGCGTGCAGACGCGTCTGGGGCGTGAAGACAGCGAGTATCTCGCCCGCTCGGTGCCGTTCTACGCCGCCAATCAACCGCTGGCCGATATCAGTGAGATGCGCGTGGTACAGGGAATGGACGCCGGGCTTTATCAAAAACTGAAA
>NZ_JAWRYI010000258.1:0-307 GCF_046534705.1 Pseudomonas sp. SIMBA_068 | reverse complement strand
AGGCCTGTCGCGCCGCCACCCCGGCCCACCGTCCTGCCCTGGGCGATATGGCCGCACTGAACTACACCGGTGGCACCACCGGCATGCCCAAGGGCTGCATTCATAGCCACGGCGACATGCTCTACACCTGCGCCAGCTTCGTGCCGGTGGCCTTGGGCCTGAGGCAGGACAGCGTGCTGCTCAATTTCCTTCCCGAGTTCTGGATCGCCGGGGAAAACGCCGGCCTGCTGTTTCCCATCTACGCCGGCTGCCGCCTGGTGCTGCTGGCGCGCTGGGACGCCCTGGGTTTCATGGCGGCGGTGGCGCA
>NZ_JAWRYI010000257.1:0-308 GCF_046534705.1 Pseudomonas sp. SIMBA_068 | reverse complement strand
GTTACAGGTAGTAAAGAAGGTATTACTAAAGTGAAGTCGACCAGCGATTTAAAAGATGGGAAATTGGTTGTGTCTACCTCCTATTTAAAAAAAGGTGAATGGACCAAACCAGAGTCACGCATTTATACGCGTAGCAATCAAGCCGTAAAATTCAAATAGCTCCCGGTGCTTACGGCACAAAAAAGGCAGCTTTCGCTGCCTTTTTTGTTAATTATAACGCGATTATTTTGCGAATTTTTTAAATGGTTCGTCCACTGGCGTATTTGCTATGTGGTTAGTGTAGTTGCTCATTACCTTTTGCGATAAAC
>NZ_JAWRYI010000256.1:0-308 GCF_046534705.1 Pseudomonas sp. SIMBA_068 | reverse complement strand
AGTGGCTGCAAGGTGATATTGAGGCTGGCCGTGACGGCTTGCCATTGTTGAGTAAGTGCTTGCTCATCTTGTCGGAGGCTTTGCGCTTCGTTTTCATCACGCTGAAGCTGCTTTGTTATGGCGTCCAGTTGCCCACGTAGCGTCGCACCTTCTTCACCGAGCTTTTTAACTTCGTTTTCCAGCGCCAGTAATCGAGACTGATTAACGCCAGGCTCCAGCGCCTGATACGCCTCGACCGCCGGGTGGCTGGTGGAACCACAAAGTGGGCAAGGCTGACCCGCCTGTAACTGTGCACGTTGAGCTTCCAG
>NZ_JAWRYI010000255.1:0-309 GCF_046534705.1 Pseudomonas sp. SIMBA_068 | reverse complement strand
CTTGACGCGGATGCTGCAAAGCCTTGAAGCCCAGCTGGGGGTGAGCTTGATGGAGCGTTTGCCGCGTGGCGTGCGCCCGACCACTGCCGGCCTGGCCTTGTTGGATGAGGCGCGGGAAATACTGGCTCAGGCAGAGGGGCTGGCCGACGTCGTGCGCCGTGCCGCGCGAGGTGAACGTGGCCGCCTGGCGATCGGATTTACCAGTTCGGCCGCCCTGCACCCGTTTGTACCCAGTGTATTGCGGCTGTTTCGCGAAACCTTTGTTGGCGTCTCGGTGGCGCTGGAGGAAGCGAGAACCGGCGAACTACT
>NZ_JAWRYI010000254.1:0-310 GCF_046534705.1 Pseudomonas sp. SIMBA_068 | reverse complement strand
ACTGATAATGCGATTTCTTCGTGGGAAATTGTAAGCAAGGGGTGGAACATCGAGGGGAAATTCCGAGACGAGAGCGCCCCCCTGTTCAAGCAGACTGGCAGCCAGTCGGGCATGACGGCGGGGATGAATGGTATTAAGTCCATTCCCCAATACAGCAATGCTGACGCCATTTACCTGTAAGGCTGCTTTATGCGCTACACCATCGATTCCACGCGCCAGTCCACTCGTAATTGTCACTCCACGCGTCGCCAGAGTTTCGCAAAATAATCGTCCCCATCGCTCGCCATACCATGAATGCGCCCGACTCCCC
>NZ_JAWRYI010000033.1:0-878 GCF_046534705.1 Pseudomonas sp. SIMBA_068 | reverse complement strand
GCTACGACGCCGGCGCCGACGGTACGACCGCCTTCACGGATAGCGAAGCGCAGACCGTCTTCCATTGCGATGGTCTTGATCAGGGTAACAGTCATCTGAATGTTGTCACCTGGCATTACCATTTCAACGCCTTCCGGCAGTTCGCAGTTACCGGTCACGTCAGTGGTACGGAAGTAGAACTGAGGACGGTAGCCTTTGAAGAACGGAGTGTGACGGCCGCCTTCTTCCTTCGACAGGACGTAGACTTCTGCGGTGAACTTGGTGTGCGGCTTGACCGAACCTGGCTTGACCAGAACCTGGCCACGCTCAACGTCGTCACGCTTGGTACCACGCAGCAGAACGCCGCAGTTCTCGCCAGCACGACCTTCGTCCAGCAGCTTGCGGAACATCTCAACACCGGTGCAGGTGGTGGTGGTGGTGTCACGCAGACCAACGATTTCCAGCGGATCCTGAACGCGGACGATACCACGCTCGATACGGCCAGTAACAACGGTACCACGACCCGAGATCGAGAATACGTCTTCGATTGGCATCAGGAACGGCTTGTCGATAGCGCGCTCTGGCTCTGGGATGTAGCTGTCCAGAGTTTCAACCAGCTTCTTGACGGCAGTGGTGCCCATCTCGTTGTCGTCTTTGCCTTCCAGCGCCATACGAGCCGAACCGATGATGATCGGGGTGTCGTCGCCTGGGAAGTCATAGGTGGACAGCAGGTCGCGAACTTCCATCTCGACCAGTTCCAGCAGCTCAGCGTCGTCTACCAGGTCAGCCTTGTTCAGGAAGACCACGATGTACGGAACGCCAACCTGACGGGACAGCAGGATGTGCTCACGGGTTTGTGGCATCGGACCATCGGCGGCCGAGCAAACCAGGATCGCGCC
>NZ_JAWRYI010000253.1:0-310 GCF_046534705.1 Pseudomonas sp. SIMBA_068 | reverse complement strand
CTGCCGGTAGCCCGTTCGTGCTGACGTTCCAGCATATGGGCATTACCTTTGCCGCCAGCATTCTTAACTTTGTTGTGCTGACTGCTTCGCTGTCGGCAATTAACAGTGATGTATTTGGCGTAGGCCGTATGCTCCACGGTATGGCAGAGCAGGGCAGCGCGCCGAAAATTTTCAGCAAAACGTCGCGTCGCGGTATTCCGTGGGTTACGGTGCTGGTGATGACTACCGCGCTGCTGTTTGCGGTGTATCTGAACTACATCATGCCGGAAAACGTCTTCCTGGTGATCGCTTCGCTGGCAACCTTCGCCAC
>NZ_JAWRYI010000252.1:0-310 GCF_046534705.1 Pseudomonas sp. SIMBA_068 | reverse complement strand
AGACCAGCCCGTCGCCTTGCAGCCCGCCGCCCAGCGCACCACAGAAGCTACCCGCAGGGAAATTGGCCGCCGCCATGCCGGTGTAGTGCATGCCCACTATGGCAACCCCCATGATCACGGCCGCCAGGCCCCGGATCTGGCGCACGTAAGGGGTGTGCCTGCGCAAGCGAAACGCGATCCACAGCGCCGCCGCCGAGGCGCCAACGGCGATCAACAGCGAAGCGCCGAACAGCGTTGGGTCATAGTCGATGCCCGGTAGCATGCGCAGCGCGGCCATACCGGTGTAGTGCATGCAACTGATGCCTGCCCC
>NZ_JAWRYI010000251.1:0-311 GCF_046534705.1 Pseudomonas sp. SIMBA_068 | reverse complement strand
CTCCTCATCAGAACTGCCGATTGGCCGTTTAAGCGGCGGCAACCAGCAGAAAGCAATTCTGGCGAAATGTCTGCTGCTCAATCCAAAAATCCTGATCCTCGATGAACCGACGCGCGGCATTGATGTGGGCGCACGTCAGGAGATCTACCTGCTGATCAATGCGCTGGTTCAGCAGGGTATCGCGGTGATTGTGATTTCCTCTGAGCTTCCGGAAGTGCTGGGCCTGAGCGATCGGGTGCTGGTGATGCATGAAGGGCAGATCAAAGCCGATTTGATTAACGATAACCTGACTCAGGAGCAGGTGATGGAAG
>NZ_JAWRYI010000250.1:0-311 GCF_046534705.1 Pseudomonas sp. SIMBA_068 | reverse complement strand
CTTATTTTTTAGCGCCTGGCACGCTGAAACGCTTGTTAAAGCGGTCAACACGGCCACCAGTTGCCACTTCACGCTGCTTACCGGTATAGAACGGGTGGCATTTGCCACAAACGTCCAGGTTCAGTTCGTGAGTCAGTGTTGAACGGGTGTGGATCTCGTTGCCGCAGGTACATTTGATAGTAACTGCTTCGTATTTCGGGTGAATACCTTGTTTCATGGGAAACCTCATTGAAGGCCGTGTCGCTCTCCGTGCCAGGCTTTAACCTGCACAGCACCACACGCGATTGAACATTATAGGGTGTACTCCGGCC
>NZ_JAWRYI010000249.1:0-311 GCF_046534705.1 Pseudomonas sp. SIMBA_068 | reverse complement strand
CCGTGAAGCGCTGGGTGAACTGCTCGCACGAATTAAAATTGCTCCGCAACGCATTATGCGTCTTGATGAAGCCAGCGACCGTGGGCGTTATCTGATGATTGGCGCTGCCGAACATGGTTTTGTCGATAAGGTGCGTAACCTAGCGCTGATTTGCGAAAGCGATCTGCTCGGTGAACGTGTTGCCCGCCGTCGTCAGGATTCTCGCCGCACCATCAACCCCGATACACTGATCCGTAACCTTGCGGAGCTGCATATTGGCCAGCCGGTGGTCCATCTGGAGCACGGCGTCGGTCGCTATGCCGGAATGACCA
>NZ_JAWRYI010000248.1:0-312 GCF_046534705.1 Pseudomonas sp. SIMBA_068 | reverse complement strand
ACAAAAGACACAGGACAGAGCACAGGAATTTGCCTGGCGGCCGTAGCGCGGTGATCCCACCTGACCCCATGCCGAACTCAGAAGTGAAACGCCGTAGCGCCGATGGTAGTGTGGGGTCTCCCCATGCGAGAGTAGGGAACTGCCAGGCATCAAATTAAGCAGAAGGCCATCCTGACGGATGGCCTTTTTGCATTGGCGCAGAAAAAAATGCCGGATGCGACGCTGGCGCGTCTTATCCAGCCTACTCTTGCTTATCCGTTCTGCTTTTGCATCCACTCCACCACAAAATCAGCCAGCCCCTCAACATCATTA
>NZ_JAWRYI010000247.1:0-312 GCF_046534705.1 Pseudomonas sp. SIMBA_068 | reverse complement strand
CGTCACTGAGCGCTTCATCGTGGCTGCGGCTGTGCAGCTGAGCGTCCGCCCACTGCCAATAGGTCTCTTCCCTGACTCGCATGAGCATTCAATCTCCCTTTGCTGAAATGCCGCGCCAGAAAACCACATCCACGGCTATCCGGCGAGTGCAACCCGGCGATGCCATGAGCAGCGTCAACGAATATCAACAAAAACCCCGCCGTTCGGCGGGGTTGCTGGAGCGGGATCACTTTTTCAGCGGAACCCGCGGCATGAAGCGGCCCTTTTTGCTGCGCTGCAGATGTGCAGGCTGAAGCTGTTCCGAATCATCCA
>NZ_JAWRYI010000246.1:0-313 GCF_046534705.1 Pseudomonas sp. SIMBA_068 | reverse complement strand
ATCAGGCCGTTGCTGATACGAGTCAGCACGTTCCAGTTGCCTGCCGGCGTTACGCCAGGTGTTACTTCTTTGATCCAGGCCAGCTGGACCTTGGCTCCGCTCGACATGCGGTTTCTCCTATCGATAGGCGTAAAAAAACCGCCATGTGGCGGTGGATGTTGAGGGCTCAGTAGGCCCGGTATGGAACGCGTACGTTGACCTGGTACCAGTTGCTGCCGTCGTCGCCGACAACCTGCGGGGATGCCTCGAAGAAGTCGAAAGGCCCCTCTGGCGCGCTGTAGTACTGAAACTGGGTAACCAGCGTGTCTACGGC
>NZ_JAWRYI010000245.1:0-313 GCF_046534705.1 Pseudomonas sp. SIMBA_068 | reverse complement strand
CATGCCGATGTCGGTGACGGCGCCGAAGCCGCCCAGCGCCGGGGCTGCGAACACGCCGGTGAGAATGGCACCGATGATGCCGCCGATACCGTGCACGCCGAAGGCGTCCAGCGAGTCGTCATAACCCAGCTTGCGCTTGAGGGTAGTCGCGCAGAAGTAGCAGATCACCCCCGAAGCCAGGCCAATCACCAAGGCGCCCATCGGGCCCACGGTGCCTGCAGCCGGGGTGATGGCGACCAGGCCGGCAACCACACCCGAGGCAATGCCCAGGGCACTTGGCTTACCGTGGCCGATCCACTCGGCGAACATCCAG
>NZ_JAWRYI010000244.1:0-313 GCF_046534705.1 Pseudomonas sp. SIMBA_068 | reverse complement strand
CCTACCAAAAAAAACATAAACCATTGATATTAAATAACTACATAGTATTTAACAATAATAATACATAAACTATTTAGCGTTTTTGTCCTACTTTAGTTGGACCATCCACCTATAATTAATACATCAACTAAGCAATGACGCTTAACGAGTAAAAGGACAGGGATTGATTACTCGCAAACCAGTGACTGGTTATTAAGGATAACACGGAGTTAGGACAGGCTCAGGATGAGTATCGCAACGGAGTGTTAATAAACGGACAGCATCAGGAAGATGCACACAGGAGTGCAACATTGGAGTGTTGCTTAACAGGAAG
>NZ_JAWRYI010000243.1:0-313 GCF_046534705.1 Pseudomonas sp. SIMBA_068 | reverse complement strand
ATCATCCGCGTACCGCAGACGTGGGTGGAGTTGACGTTGCCGTAGATGTCGAATTCCAGCGCGGTATTGATACCGATAATGCCCAGGCGACGCACCACTTCCGGATGGTTGGAGATCTCCTGCGGGCGCAGTACCAGCTTGTCTTTATAGTGTTCCAGGTTGCCGAATACATCGGCATTGCGCCGTTCCGACAGCGTGATCGAGCTGCCGGATGCAAAACTCAGCTTGCCGGCGTCGATCAGGTCGAACGTCGAATCCTGTAACACTTCCGAGTACATGGTCAGTTCTTCGAACGGCGATTCGATCAGGCCGC
>NZ_JAWRYI010000242.1:0-314 GCF_046534705.1 Pseudomonas sp. SIMBA_068 | reverse complement strand
GGCGACGGCGATCCGTGTGGCGGCAAAGGAAGAACGCTGGGTCAAAGTGCAAGAAGTTTAAGCGAAACTTGTAGTGAGCGGGCTTGACCCGGTACAAACCGGGGACATCGTTTACACATTTGAAGCTTGGACGCGAGTCATTCCCCGTCCAAGCCTCCCCAAGGGATAGTCACACAGGTAAAGATCCCAAACATCATCTTCAGTCTCTTTCAGCCCTATTCGCTCTCCAGCTAGCGCTTCGCTAACAAATACCAGCTTGCCCTTCCACATTATCGAACCGTTCTGCCTGACGCTTCGAACCAACATTTCCGCCG
>NZ_JAWRYI010000241.1:0-314 GCF_046534705.1 Pseudomonas sp. SIMBA_068 | reverse complement strand
CCATTAATGCCAAAATACTCATCACGACTAACCAACTTAATACACGGTACTTAGACATATTTATAAAAGGTTGTACAGAGCGATTAGGCTTAGCCACAGTGACTGACCCAATAATATTACCATTATCGATTATGGGCGCAGCAACATGCATGACGGTTGAAAGTGGGTCATCTTGAGCAGTTGCGGTTGAGCGAGCACCGTACTCTCCCCGTAATGTGAGATAAACATCATTCCATTGTGAAAAATCTTTTCCTATATCTTGCTGCCAAGAATCAACAACAACGATTCCCGCAGCATCCGTAATATATATACGG
>NZ_JAWRYI010000240.1:0-314 GCF_046534705.1 Pseudomonas sp. SIMBA_068 | reverse complement strand
CGGTACACCGCACGATGGATGAATTGGCGCCGTTGCTCGACTACCGGCCCGAAACCCTGGTGTGGAATGCCGAAGGCGGTCGCCTGGACCTGCTCCATCACGGCCGCGCCGAAAGCCTTGCATACTCGCGCATCATCGTTGCCACCGGCGCCACCGATCGTATCCTGCCGGTGCCGGGCTGGACCCTGCCTGGGGTGTACAGCCTTGGCGCTGCGCAAATCGCCTTGAAGTTTCAAGGCTGTGCCATCGGTGAGCGCGTGGCGGTTTGCGGCAGCGGGCCGTTGCTGTATCTGGTGGCGTATCAATACGCCAAA
>NZ_JAWRYI010000239.1:0-315 GCF_046534705.1 Pseudomonas sp. SIMBA_068 | reverse complement strand
GCTTTATGCCATAAAAAAAGGCGCCAGTGGCGCCTTCAGAGTGCTGATAAAGCCAAATCCTGTGAATCTCACCGCAATGAATAAATTCAAAGCGCAGGGAACACGGCCAGAAGAGGAAAGCGTCCCACGCCAGGGACAAAAACGCCGGGAGCGTTTTTGAACAACGCAAAGCGTTGGCCCGGAAACGGGCGCACCTCAGGGATGAGGTGCGTAATCGCGTGGGCCGAGCGTGTCATGGATGACGGCTTTTGCGTCTTTCCGATCTGGCCGCGTTTCCTGAGCTAGCTACAGGGCCTCACAGCGATGAAGGCCGCG
>NZ_JAWRYI010000031.1:0-1763 GCF_046534705.1 Pseudomonas sp. SIMBA_068 | reverse complement strand
ATCAACAACCATTCGGAGCTGTACTTCAAGCTGACCGATGGCACGACGGTTGTTGTGGCTGCCAACAGCACCACCGGCTCGGCCACTGCAACTGCGCCGGATAACGTCTATGTCGGGACTAACCAGCCGGTAGTTAACGCTATCGACGCCGTCAGCGGCGCGGACGCGTGGAAGTTTGAAAACCTGAACCTGGACAAGACCCCTGTCAGCACCCAGGTTACTGACGAGCCAGGTACCCCAGGCAACGAAGGCGATATCGTCAAGGTCACCATCACCGCTGACCAGACCTCGGTGGCGGAAAACGTCAAACCAACGTTCACTGTGCACGTCAACCAGCCGCTGGACCACGATCTGGTCGTGACCCTGAGCAACAATGCTCAGGTCACCATCAAGGCCGGTGAGACCAGCGTGCCGTACACCCACGATGCGCAAGGCGACGACGTTTACAACGATGCCGGTGAGATCAGCGTTGGCATCAAGTCGGCGGTAGACGCTACCGGTGCGACCTTCGAGAACCTGGAGTTGGGCGGCGCTGCGAAAGTGGATGTCACCGACACCACCGACGAAGTCGTGGCCAAGCTGACCGCAACACCTTCGGTCACCGAAGGCGGTGAGATCACCTACACCATCACCCTGACCAACAAAGATGGTCTGCCGATCAACAACCACGGTGCCTTGACCTTCACGCTGAGCGACGGCAAGACCGTCATCACCGTACCGGCCAATGGCACCAGCGGTTCGATCAGCGTGACTGCTCCGGATAACGTCTACGTCGGCAGCAACCCTGCAGTGGTCAACTCCATTGCGACCGTTGCGGGCGCGGATGTCGGCAAGTTCGAGCAACTGACCCTCGACAAGACTCCAGTCAGCACCACCGTTACCGATGAGCCAGGTACCCCGGGCAACCCAGGTGGCAACAACGAAGGCGATCTGGTCAAAGTCACCATCACGGCCGACCAGACTTCGGTAGCGGAAAACGTCAAACCGACGTTCACCGTGCACATCAACCAGCCGCTGGACCACGACCTGGTCGTGACCCTGAGCAACAACGCTCAGGTCACCATCAAAGCCGGTGACACCAGCGCGCCGTATACCCACGATGCGCAGGGCGACGACGTCTACAACGACGCCGGTGAAATCAGCGTTGGCATCAAATCGGCTGTGGACGCCACCGGTGCGACTTTCGAAAACCTGGAGTTGGGTGGCGCTGCGAAAGTGGATGTCACCGACACCACCGACGAAGTCGTGGCCAAGCTGACCGCGACCCCTTCGGTCACCGAAGGCGGCGAGATCACCTACACCATCACGCTGACCAACAAAGACGGTCTGCCGATCAACAACCACGGCGCGCTGACCTTCACGCTGAGCGACGGCAAGACCGTCATCACCGTACCGGCCAATGGCACCAGCGGTTCGATCACCGTGACTGCTCCGGACAACGTCTATGTCGGCAGCAACCCTGCAGTGGTCAACTCCATTGCGACCGTTGCGGGCGCTGACGTCGGCAAGTTCGAGCAACTGACCCTGGACAAAACCCCGGTCAGCACCACCGTTACTGACGAGCCAGGCACTCCGGGCAACGAAGGCGACCTGGTCAAAGTCACCATCACGGCCGACCAGACTTCGGTGGCCGAGAACGTCAAACCGACCTTCACCGTGCATGTGAACCAGCCGCTGGACCACGATCTGGTCGTGACCCTGAGCAACAACGCTCAGGTCACCATCAAGGCCGGCGAAACCAGCGCGCCGTACGAGCACGCTGC
>NZ_JAWRYI010000238.1:0-315 GCF_046534705.1 Pseudomonas sp. SIMBA_068 | reverse complement strand
GACCCTCTTTTTTCAGGAAAGCGGCACGCCTTTTGCTTCTGAAAGGTTTTAACCGCACTGAGGTGAGCAATGAGGGACGCCCTGACCTGGCTGCAGGCATCACGCGCGAGCGATATCGCCAGCCTGCAACGTCTTCTGGAAACCGGCGAGCTGATGGCTGCCGTCAGTGAACTGGTCCATCGGTTGCAGCGGGAACGTGGCGCAAACAATCTCTGGATCTGCTCTGACGGAGCGCTGTTCAGCGCCGAACGTCATGCCCGCCAGCAGGAGGTCAGCGCCGGCCTGGAGCATTTTTATCAGGCGCTGCCGGCCGCC
>NZ_JAWRYI010000237.1:0-316 GCF_046534705.1 Pseudomonas sp. SIMBA_068 | reverse complement strand
GTTTCCTTGAAGTGAATTGTTTTTTATTCGACTTTTTCTGGAAATCATTCCATTCGTTTTTACACTTACTCAGCCCCCACGGATCCACCCAACCCAGCGCATTCGGGGCATACTGGTAAAGGTTGATCCCGCCCGCCAGCCCTATAGGATCCTGCTGGGTAAACCGTCCGCTGTCCGGGTCATAATAACCAAACAGATTGTAGTGCAGTCCGGTTTCCCGGTCCAGGTACTGGCCCTGCATACGCAGGTTCTGCTCCACCACAGGAACACGCTGGCTGGACTCGCGCAGCAGCTTGCCCCACGGGCTGTTGATACC
>NZ_JAWRYI010000236.1:0-316 GCF_046534705.1 Pseudomonas sp. SIMBA_068 | reverse complement strand
GTCAGCGCCCAGATCGTACGCACGCTGGATGAATTCGCGCAGTTTCGCGACTTCTTGCTGCTGTTTCAGCATGGCGTTGATCTTGTCGCCGATACCTTTCGCAGCCATACCCAGGTGGGTTTCGAGGATCTGACCGATGTTCATACGAGACGGTACGCCCAGCGGGTTCAGTACGATGTCTACCGGCGTACCGTTTTCATCGTAAGGCATATCTTCGATCGGGTTGATCTTAGAAATTACACCCTTGTTACCGTGACGACCTGCCATCTTGTCACCAGGCTGGATACGGCGTTTAACCGCCAGATATACCTTAACA
>NZ_JAWRYI010000235.1:0-316 GCF_046534705.1 Pseudomonas sp. SIMBA_068 | reverse complement strand
CGGTGCCGTCCTGGCCGACCGTGAAGGTCTGGGCGTCGTTCGGGACCACGATGGCAGGCTCCAGCGCCAGGCCATCGGCGTTGACGATCTGGCCGTCGGAGTTCAGGTGGAACGTACCGTCGCGGGTGTAGGAGACGGTGCCGTCAGGTTGCAGGATCTGGAAGAAGCCACGGCCATTGACGGCCATGTCCAACGGGTTTTCCGTGGTCTGCAAGCTGCCGGTCTGGAAGTTTTTCTGCGTGCCGACAATGCGCACACCGGTACCGACCTGCAGGCCCGACGGCAGCTCGCTGTCCTGGGTAGACTGCGCACCTGG
>NZ_JAWRYI010000234.1:0-316 GCF_046534705.1 Pseudomonas sp. SIMBA_068 | reverse complement strand
ACCCTCTTTGGCTTGCCTGCCCGCTATCAACTCGATACCCAGGCGCTGAGCCTGCGTTTTCAGGATCTACAACGTCAGTATCATCCTGATAAATTCGCCAGCGGAAGCCAGGCGGAACAACTCGCCGCCGTACAGCAATCTGCAACCATTAACCAGGCCTGGCAAACGCTGCGTCATCCGTTAATGCGCGCGGAATATTTGCTTTCTTTGCACGGCTTTGATCTCGCCAGCGAGCAGCATACTGTGCGCGACACCGCGTTCCTGATGGAACAGTTGGAGCTGCGCGAAGAGCTGGACGAGATCGAACAGGCGAAAG
>NZ_JAWRYI010000233.1:0-317 GCF_046534705.1 Pseudomonas sp. SIMBA_068 | reverse complement strand
GCCGCGCCCCGCGGGCCAAGGCCTGAGCTGAAGAGCGCCCCCAGGGTCCAGCCGGCGGCCATCAGCGCGGCGATATAACCTGCCAGCAACGGCGTCTGCTGATGCAGCACCTGCAGAAACAACGGTACGAAGACCTCGCTGGTCATGCCCACCACCAGCAGGGCCATGGAAATGTACAGCGCCAGAAAGGCACTCCCGGCCTTCAGGCTATTGCGCGGCAACAAGCGCGCGCCGTCGCGGTTCTCCATAGCGAATACCGGCACCAGCAGAACCAGCCCGGCTCCCAGCCCCAGGGCGTTGTACAGCGGCGATGGGGT
>NZ_JAWRYI010000232.1:0-317 GCF_046534705.1 Pseudomonas sp. SIMBA_068 | reverse complement strand
GGCGATCCGCAACGTCGCCGACCAGGCTGAAGAAGCCGCGCGCGCCGGCCGCACCCAGATCGTCCTCAGCGACCGTCATATCGCGCCGGGCAAGTTGCCGATCCACGCCTCCCTGGCCACGGGCGCGGTGCACCACCGCCTGACTGAAAAGGGCCTGCGCTGCGACTCCAACATCCTCGTGGAATCCGCCACCGCCCGCGATCCGCACCACTTCGCGGTGCTGATCGGGTTCGGCGCCTCGGCGGTCTATCCGTTCCTGGCCTACGAAGTGCTGGGCGACCTGATCCGTACCGGTGAAGTGCTGGGCGACCTCTACG
>NZ_JAWRYI010000030.1:0-1971 GCF_046534705.1 Pseudomonas sp. SIMBA_068 | reverse complement strand
GTCGCCCAGCTGCAGGTTCTCGAAGGTACGGCCGCCGATGTCGGCTGCCGACTTGATACCCAGGCTGATTTCACCGGAGTCTTTGTAGACGTCGTCGCCTTGGGCAGCGTGCTCGTAGGGCGCGCTGGTTTGGCCGGCCTTGATGGTGACTTGAGCGTTGTTGCTCAGGGTCACGACCAGGTCGTTGGCCAGGGCGGTGTTGATGTGCACGGTGAAGGTCGGTTTGACGTTCTCGGCCACCGAAGTCTGGTCGGCAGTGATGGTGACCTTAACCAGGTCACCTTCGTTGGTGCCGCCTGGGTTGCCCGGGGTACCTGGCTCATCGGTGACAGTGGTGCTGACAGGAGTCTTGTCCAGGGTCAGCTGCTCGAACTTGCCGACATCCGCGCCCGCAACAGTCGCGATCGACTGCACTACCGGGGTGTTGCTGCCAACGTAGACGTTGTCCGGGGCAGTCACGGTGATCGAACCGCTGGTGCCATTGGCCGGTACGGTGATGACGGTCTTGCCATCGCTCAGCGTGAAGGTCAGCGCGCCGTGGTTATTGATCGGCAGACCGTCTTTGTTGGTCAGCGTGATGGTGTAGGTGATCTCGCCGCCTTCGGTGACCGAAGGGGTGGCGGTCAGCTTGGCCACAACTTCGTCGGTGGTGTCGGTCACTTGAACGGTAGCGGCACCGCCCAGTTGCAGGTTCTCGAAGGTAGCGCCGGTGGCGTCTACCGCCGAATTGATGCCCAGGCTGATCTGGCCAGCGTCGTTGTAAACGTCATCACCTTGTGCAGCGTGCTCGTACGGCGCGCTGGTGTCGCCGGCCTTGATGGTGACCTGAGCGTTGTTGCTCAGGGTCACGACCAGGTCGTGGTCCAGTGGCTGGTTGATGTGCACGGTGAACGTCGGTTTGACGTTCTCGGCGACCGAGTTCTGGTCAGCCGTGATGGTGACCTTGACCAGGTCGCCTTCGTTGTTGCCGCCTGGGTTGCCCGGAGTGCCTGGCTCGTCAGTGACGATGGTGCTGACCGGGGTCTTGTCGAGGGTCAGTTGCTCGAACTTGCCGACGTCAGCGCCCGCAACGGTCGCGATGGAGTTGACCACCGCTGGGTTGCTGCCGACGTAGACGTTGTCCGGAGCCGTGACGGTGATCGAACCGCTGGTGCCATTGGCCGGTACGGTGATGACGGTCTTGCCGTCGCTCAGCGTGAAGGTCAGCGCGCCATGGTTGTTGATCGGCAGACCGTCTTTGTTGGTCAGCGTGATGGTGTAGGTGATCTCGCCGCCTTCGGTAACCGAAGGGGTCGCGGTCAGTTTCGCCACCACTTCATCAGTGGTGTCGGTCACTTGAACGGTGGCGGCACCGCCCAGTTGCAGGTTCTCGAAGGTGGCACCAGTGGCGTCTACCGCGGAATTGATACCCAAGCTGATCTGGCCAGCGTCGTTGTAGACGTCATCGCCTTGTGCCGCGTGCTCATATGGCGCGCTGGTGTCGCCGGCCTTGATGGTGACTTGGGCATTGTTGCTCAGGGTCACGACCAGGTCGTGGTCCAACAGCTGGTTGATGTGCACGGTGAACGTCGGTTTGACGTTTTCCGCCACCGAGGTCTGGTCGGCGGTGATGGTGACTTTGACCAAGTCACCTTCGTTGCCTGGGGTGCCCGGCTCGTCAGTAACGGTGGTGCTGACCGGGGTTTTGTCGAGGGTCAGTTGCTCGAACTTGCCGACGTCAGCGCCCGCAACGGTCGCGATGGAGTTGACCACCGCTGGGTTGCTGCCAACGTAAACGTTGTCCGGGGCAGTCACGGAGATCGAACCGCTGGTGCCATTGGCCGGCACGGTGATGACGGTCTTGCCGTCGCTCAGCGTAAAGGTCAGGGCGCCGTGGTTATTGATCGGCAGACCATCTTTGTTGGTCAGGGTGATGGTGTAGGTGATCTCGCCGCCTTCGGTAACCGAAGGGGTCGCGGTCAGCTTGGCCAC
>NZ_JAWRYI010000231.1:0-317 GCF_046534705.1 Pseudomonas sp. SIMBA_068 | reverse complement strand
GACAGCTCCCAGGGCTTGGGCAGGTTCGCGGCCGGGCGTTGATAGCGGCTGGCCTCGGCTTCGTCGAGCACGCCACGGCGCAGGGCGGCGGCAATGCACACCACAGCGTCCAGTTGGTGGCTGTCGATGAAGGTGCGCCATTGGGCGGCGACATCCAGCTCATCCTGAGGGGTGACCACATTGGCCGAGGCACTGTGTACCCCGTCCTGGTAGAAGAACAGCCGGGCAATCTCATGCCCGCCGGCCAGCACCGCCTCGGCAAAGCGCAGCGCGCGGCGCGAGGAGGGCGCATGGGCCGGGGAAAATACCGCGATAGC
>NZ_JAWRYI010000230.1:0-318 GCF_046534705.1 Pseudomonas sp. SIMBA_068 | reverse complement strand
GCAACAACACTACCGACATCATCGTAAATTGCTGAAGCTATGCAATTCAGACCTACAACATGCTCTTCTTTATCTACGGTATAGCCAAGTTCACGCGCTTGTTACAGGTCCTTCAGCACGGTGGGCATATCCACAAGCGTAGTTGGCGTAAACTGCTGCAAACCGGTTTGCAGAATGATGCTCATCAACTCCTCTTCCGCCAGCGGATAAAGCAGCGCTTTGCCCGCACCGGAAGCATGCAGTGGCAGACGACTGCCCAGTGGCGCACACATCCTGACCATCGATTTACACTCTAACTGACCAATTAATACCGCTTCA
>NZ_JAWRYI010000229.1:0-318 GCF_046534705.1 Pseudomonas sp. SIMBA_068 | reverse complement strand
ATGGTTTCTGCGTCGCCGTCAAACTGCCAGTTGTCGCCAGGACGGTTACCTTCGTGGGTGCGCATCATCGGCGTGAAGGCGCTGAAATCGCACCAGCGCAGCAGCAGCTCTTTGCTGCGCTTCATCTCAAACAGGGTGGTGTAACCGCCAATGTCGCTGTGGTGCAGGCCATGTCCGGTCATTGCCAGCGACAGCGCCGCCGGGACAACCGACGCCAGGCCATCGTCGAGACTCCAGTCGACGTTCTGGTCGCCCGCCCACATCATGGTGGAGTATTTCTGGCTACCGGTAGAACCGGCGCGCATAAAGAAAAGGATC
>NZ_JAWRYI010000228.1:0-318 GCF_046534705.1 Pseudomonas sp. SIMBA_068 | reverse complement strand
CGCTGAACCCAGCGCCAGCGATTCGGTGTGGACAATGTTTTGCGCCGGGAAGCCGAAGCGTTGCAGATATTCTGCAGCGTAGTCGACGCCCATCGCCCGCATTGCGCGTACCATCACCACGTTTTTCGACTGACCCAGCCCCTGACGTAAGCGAATTGGACCAGCATACTGCGGTGGTGAGTTCTTCGGCTGCCAGTCAGAACCGGCACCTGCATCCCAGCGAGAAATTGGCACATCGTTCAACATACTTGCCAGCGTCAGACCTTTATCCATCGCCGCGGTGTAGAGGAACGGTTTGATGTTGGAACCCACCTGACG
>NZ_JAWRYI010000227.1:0-319 GCF_046534705.1 Pseudomonas sp. SIMBA_068 | reverse complement strand
AGTATCTATATTAGACCTGTATCAATTGCAGGCCTAGCATCGAGTCATGTCTTCGAACTGCCGGATGCTCGACATGAACGAAAATGCCATCGAAGTGCTGCTGACCCAGCCAGTCCCCGAGGCCATCGATGCCCAGCTGGTCAGCGCTTATCAGGTGCATCGCCTGTATCAACAGCGCGACCCGCAACAGCTGATCAACGACGTTGGCCCACGCATTCGCGGTGTGGTCACTGGCGGTGCCAAAGGGCTGTCCAATGCGCTGATGGATCAGCTGCCCGCGCTGGAGATCATCGCCATCAGCGGCATCGGTACCGACGCC
>NZ_JAWRYI010000226.1:0-319 GCF_046534705.1 Pseudomonas sp. SIMBA_068 | reverse complement strand
AATGCCGTTACTTTGCGTGTTAACGCCCTTAAGGAGCAAGCATGAGCACCGTGACTATTACCGATTTAGCGCGTGAAAACGTCCGCAACCTGACGCCGTATCAGTCGGCGCGTCGTCTGGGCGGTAACGGCGACGTCTGGCTGAACGCCAACGAATACCCCACAGCCGTGGAGTTTCAGCTTACTCAGCAAACGCTCAACCGCTACCCGGAATGTCAGCCGAAAGCGGTGATTGACAATTACGCGCAGTATGCAGGCATAAAACCGGAGCAGGTGCTGGTCAGCCGTGGCGCGGACGAAGGTATTGAACTACTGATTCG
>NZ_JAWRYI010000225.1:0-319 GCF_046534705.1 Pseudomonas sp. SIMBA_068 | reverse complement strand
CCGCGAGCAGGGATTGCATTTTTATGCTGCAGGTCACCATGCCACTGAACGTGGTGGTATTCGCGCATTGAGCGAGTGGCTGAATGAAAATACCGATCTTGATGTGACCTTTATTGATATTCCTAATCCTGCATAACGAATAATCAGAGGGATCGAAAGTGCAACGAGCGCGTTGTTATCTGATAGGTGAAACGGCGGTAGTGCTGGAACTGGAACCGCCGGTGACGCTGGCTAGCCAGAAACGGATCTGGCGACTGGCGCAGCGTCTGGTGGATATGCCGAATGTGGTTGAAGCCATTCCCGGCATGAACAATATCAC